>JAGQTU010000031.1:8242-41622 GCA_020438865.1 Mycobacterium sp. | reverse complement strand
GTAGCAGATCACTAACCAGCTCAACTAGCTGATCACCGTGATCAAGATCATCGCGCAGGCCGAGAGCAACTCGGTGGCCCGGGAACTGGCGCTGATCAAGGTCCGCGCCGACGCCGGTACCCGCAGCCAGGTGATCGAGGCGGTGAACCTGTTCCGCGCCAAGGTCATCGACGTGTCGACGGAGTCGCTGACCATCGAGGCCACCGGCACGCCGGAGAAACTCGAAGCCCTGCTGCGGGTGCTCGAGCCCTACGGCATCCGTGAGATCGTGCAGTCCGGTGTGGTGGCCCTCTCGCGGGGCCCGCGCGGCATGACTGCCGGCAAGTAAGCCCCCACTTAGAAGAAACAACAGAAGGAAAGTTCAACCGTGGCTTCAAGCAATATCGAGATGTTCTACGACGACGATGCCGACCTGTCGATCATCCAGGGCCGCAAGGTCGGTGTGATCGGTTACGGCAGCCAGGGCCACGCCCACTCGCTGAGCCTCCGCGATTCCGGGGTGCAGGTGAAGGTCGGCCTCAAGGAGGGCTCGAAGTCGCGGGAGAAGGTGGCCGAGCAGGGCCTGGAGGTGGACACCCCCGCGGAGGTGGCCAAGTGGGCCGACGTGATCATGCTGCTGGCGCCGGACACCGCGCAGGCCGAGATCTTCAAGAAGGACATCGAACCCAACCTCAACGCCGGTGACGCGTTGTTCTTCGGCCACGGCCTGAACATCCACTTCGGTCTGATCAAGCCGCCGGCCGACGTCACCATCGGCATGGTCGCCCCCAAGGGCCCGGGCCACCTGGTGCGCCGCCAGTTCGTCGACGGCAAGGGTGTGCCCTGCCTCGTCGCGATCGAGCAGGACCCGACCGGCGAGGGCCTGGCCCTGGCGCTGTCCTACGCCAAGGGCATCGGCGGCACCCGCGCCGGCGTCATCAAGACCACCTTCAAGGACGAGACCGAGACCGATCTGTTCGGTGAGCAGGCCGTGCTGTGCGGTGGCACCGAGGAACTGGTGAAGACCGGCTTCGAGGTCATGGTCGAGGCCGGCTACGCCCCGGAGTTGGCGTATTTCGAGGTGCTGCACGAACTCAAGCTGATCGTCGACCTGATGTACGAGGGCGGCATCGCCCGGATGAACTACTCGGTGTCCGACACCGCCGAGTTCGGTGGCTACCTGTCCGGCCCGCGCGTCATCGACGCCGACACCAAGAAGCGGATGGAGCAGATCCTCGCCGAGATCCAGGACGGCACCTTCGTCAAGCGGCTGGTGGCCAACGTCGAGGGCGGCAACTCCGAACTCGAGGCGTTGCGCAAGAAGAACGCGGAGCATCCCATCGAGGTCACCGGCAAGAAGCTGCGCGACCTGATGAGCTGGGTGGACCGGCCGATCACCGAGACCGCGTAGGGCTCGCAGCCTCGGGCCCTTACGGCCGCAGGGACGGCACCGGCAGGCCGAACTCCCGCTTGAGCATCGAGCGGGCGGCGAAGTAGCCCGACATGCCGTGCACCCCGCCGCCGGGTGGGGTCGCCGACGAACACAGGTACGCCCTGGGGATCGGCGTGGACCACGGGTTGACCCGGGGTGTCGGGCCGAGTAGCGCGCGCACCACCGAGTTGCCGCCGACCCCGATGTCGCCGCCGACGTAGTTGGCGTCGTGCCCGCTCAGGCGGGCGGCCGGGATGCTGCGCGCCGCCAGCACGATGTCGGAGAAGCCAGGGGCGAAACGCTCCATGATGCCGGTGATGGTCGCCGCCTGGTCGACCGTGGAGCCGGCCGGGACGTGCGCGTAGGTCCAGAACGGCCGGCGGCCCTGCGCGTCGATGCGGCTCGGGTCGGCGGTGTAGGGCGTCGCGGCCAGCACCATCGGCCATTCCGCGTGCCGGCCCGCGGCGATCTCGCGTTCAGCGTGCGCCATCTGTGCGCGGGTGCCGCCGAGGTGATATGTCGCCGCGGTGGCCTGCCGCCTGTCGGTCCAAGGGATCTCGTCGGAGAGCACGAAGTCGACCTTCGCCACGCCGGGTCCGAAGGTGTAGCGCCGCAATAGTTTTGCGTACGCGCTGGGCAGCCGGTCGCCGTAGATGTCGAGCAGGGCGGTGGGTGCGGTGTCGTAGAGGACCACGCCCGACGGTGGTGCGTCCACCTCGGACTCGGTGTGCAGGACACCGCCGTGCGCCCTGAGGTCGTCGATCAGCGCGTCGGCGATCGCCTGACTGCCGCCCACCGGCACCGGCCAGCCCACGGTGTGCGCGAGCGTCGCCAACATCAAGCCGGCGCCGGCCGCCACGAAGGACGGCATCCGCGAAATGGTGTGCGCCGCAACACCGGTGAACAGCGCGCGGGCGTCCTCACCGCGCAACGAACCCCAGGCCGGGGTGCCCTGGCGCAGCATCCGCAGGCCGAGTTGGACGGCGGCCGGGATGTCGGTGGGTAGCGATCGCTTGTCGCCGAGGAGCAGGCCGACCACGTCGTCGGCGTTGTACACCAACGGTGCGAGCAGGTTGCGCCAGGAGTCGCCGTGTTCCAGCCCGGCGCAGGTGCGTTCGAGATCCCGGTAGGCGATCGCCGCGGGCCGCCCCGGCAGCGGATTGGCGTAGGAGATCTCCGGTACCGCCAGCCCGACCCCGCGGGCCGCCAGGTCGAACTCGGTGAAGAACGGCGACGCCAGCGCCAACGGGTGGATGGCCGAGCAGATGTCGTGGCGTACCCCGCCGAACTCCGGGTCGGCCGCGGTCCGGGAACCCCCGCCCAGGGTGGGCTGGGCCTCCAGAACCTGCACGGCGAGCCCGGCGCGTGCGCAGATGACGGCAGCCGCGAGGCCGTTGGGCCCGCTGCCGACCACGGTGACGTCCATCCCTCAATTCAAGCCCATTACGCTGTCCGCGTGAGCCTGCCCGTTGTGTTGATCGCCGACAAACTCGCCGAATCGACCGTTGCCGCCCTCGGCGACCAGGTCGAGGTGCGCTGGGTGGACGGCCCCGACCGTCCCAAGCTGCTGGCCGCGGTGGCCGACGCCGACGCGCTGCTGGTGCGTTCGGCCACCACCGTGGACGCCGAGGTGATCGCCGCCGCGCCGAAGCTGAAGATCGTCGCCCGGGCCGGCGTCGGTCTGGACAACGTCGACGTCGACGCGGCCACCGCGGCCGGCGTGCTGGTGGTCAACGCGCCGACGTCGAACATCCACAGCGCCGCCGAGCATGCTCTGGCCCTGATGCTGGCAGCGGCTCGGCAGATCCCCGCCGCCGACGCGACGCTGAAGGAACACACCTGGAAGCGCTCGTCGTTCAACGGCACCGAGATCTTCGGCAAGACCGTCGGCGTGGTGGGGCTGGGACGTATCGGCCAGCTGGTGGCCCAGCGCCTGGCCGCGTTCGGTACCCACGTCGTCGCCTACGACCCCTACGTCCCGGCGGCGCGGGCCGCCCAGCTCGGCATCGAACTGCTGGCCCTCGACGACCTGCTGGCACGGGCCGACTTCATCTCCGTACATCTGCCGAAGACCCCGGAGACCGCCGGGTTGCTCGGTGAGGAGGCGCTGGCCAAGACCAAGCCGGGGGTCATCATCGTCAACGCCGCCCGCGGCGGGCTGATCGACGAGAGCGCCCTGGCCGATGCGGTACGCAGCGGCCACGTGCGCGCCGCCGGCCTGGACGTCTTCTCCTCGGAGCCGTGCACCGACAGCCCGCTGTTCGAACTGGGGCAGGTCGTCGTCACCCCGCACCTGGGTGCCTCGACCACCGAGGCCCAGGACCGGGCAGGCACCGATGTCGCGGCCAGCGTGCGGCTGGCGCTGGCCGGGGAGTTCGTGCCGGACGCGGTCAACGTCGGCGCCGGGGTGGTCAGCGAGGAGGTGGCGCCCTGGCTGGAGCTGGTGCGCAAACTCGGCCTGCTGGTCGGCGTGCTGGCCACCGAGCCGCCCACCTCGTTGTCGGTGCGGGTCTGCGGCGAATTGGCCTCCGAAGATGTTGAGGTGCTTCGCCTTTCGGCGCTGCGCGGATTGTTCTCGACGGTCACCGACCAGCAGGTGACGTTCGTCAACGCGCCGGCGCTGGCCGCCGAACGCGGTCTGCAGGCCGAGCTCAGCACGCTCACCGAAAGCCCCAACCACCGCAGCCTGGTCGACGTCCGGGTGGTCGCGCCCGACGGTTCGGCGGTCAACGTGGCCGGCACACTGTCCGGCCCGCAGCAGGTCGAGAAGGTGGTGCAGATCAACGGCCGCAGCTTCGATCTGCGCGCCGAAGGGGTCAACCTGATCCTGCACTACTCCGACCAGCCCGGGGCGCTCGGCAAGATCGGCACGCTGCTCGGCGGGGCCGACGTCAACATCCTGGCCGCGCAGATGAGCCAGGACACCAGCGGCAAGGGCGCGACGGTGATGCTGCGGCTGGATCGCGACGTGCCCGCCGACGTGCGCGCGGCGATCGGCGCCGCCGTGGGCGCGGTGACCCTGGAAGTGGTGGACCTGTCATGACGTGCAAGGAGGAGTGGCGCCGATGAAGCTGGCTGTGATCGCGGGCGACGGCATCGGCCCGGAAGTGATCGCCGAGGCGCTGCTGGTGCTCGACTCGGTGCTGCCCGGGGTGGAGCGGACCGAATACGACCTCGGTGCCCGCCGCTACCACGCCACCGGGGAACTGCTCACGCCGGAGACCATCGAGGAACTGCGCGGCTACGACGCGATTCTGCTGGGCGCGATCGGCGACCCGTCGGTGCCCAGCGGCGTGCTGGAGCGCGGCCTGCTGCTCAAACTGCGCTTCGCCCTGGACCACCACGTCAACCTGCGGCCCGGGCGGCTCTACCCGGGTGTCGCCAGCCCGCTGTCCGGGGTGACGAGTATCGACTTCGTGGTGGTCCGCGAGGGCACCGAGGGGCCCTACACCGGTAACGGCGGCGCCCTGCGGGTCGGTACGCCGCAGGAGGTGGCCACCGAGGTCAGCGTCAACACCGCCTTCGGTGTCGAGCGGGTGGTGCGGGACGCGTTCGCCCGGGCGCGAGCCCGGCGTAGGCACCTGACGCTAGTGCACAAGACCAACGTGCTGACCTTCGCGGGCGGCCTGTGGTCGCGGGTGGTCGCCGAGGTCGGCGCCGAGTACCCGGACGTCGAGGTCGCCTACCAGCACATCGACGCCGCCACCATCCACCTGGTCACCGATCCGGGGCGGTTCGACGTCATCGTCACCGACAACCTGTTCGGCGACATCATCACCGACCTCGCCGCCGCGGTGTGCGGGGGCATCGGGCTGGCGGCCAGCGGCAACATCGACGCCACCGGCACCAATCCGTCGATGTTCGAACCGGTCCACGGCAGCGCTCCGGACATCGCGGGGCGGGGCGCCGCCGACCCGACCGCCGCGGTGATGTCGGTGGCCCTGCTGCTGTCCCACGTCGGGGAGGACGCCGCGGCGGCCCGGGTGGACAAGGCCGTCGCCGAGCACCTGGCCACCCGCGGGGACGCGACCATGTCGACCCGCGAGGTCGGCGAGCGCATCCGCGCCCTGCTCTAGGCGGGGCGATCCGCCGGCGGGTCCGGCGGAACCAGCGGCAGCGCCGCCACCGGGAACAGTGCGCACATCGCGAATCCCACCGGGAAACCCAGCGCACCGATCAGCGCGCCGAACAGCGGCGGCGTCAGGCCGGCGGTCAGCAGCTGGCTGGTGTTCTGCGCACCCAGCGCCCGCCCGCTCCAGAACGGACCGGCGATCTCCGCGATCGCCGTGAACGCCAAGCCGTTGTCGCTGACCGTGATCACCGAGGCGGCGATCATCACCGGAATGCTCAGCGCCGAGCCCATCCAGTCGGCCAGTGCCAGCGCCAGCATCGAGGCGGCCGCGCCGACCGCGATGATCCGGATGGGGCGCAACCGCGACCCCATCCAGTCCGACCAGCGTCCCGCCGCGACCCGGCCCAGCGCGCCCAACACCTGGGCAACCGTCACCAGCCCGCCGGCCGACGCCGCCGACCAGCCGCGGTCGGTGATCAGCCACACCAGGGTGAAGGTCCACACCACACACTGCGGCACCACCAGCAGCACCGACACCGCGTGAATCCGCCACAGCACTCCGGACCCGCGATACGGGTTGGCCAGGTCGTCGGCGGGCGCCTCGGTGCGTAGCGGGCGCGGCGGGTCGAGCACACCGACGGCACACACCAGCGCCGCGATACCGCACACGGCCGCCGGGAACAGCAGGGCGAACCCGACGCCGTGGCTCTGTGCCAGCCGGGGAATCACCAGCGCGCCGAGACCGACACCGAGCGGCTGAGCGGTCTGCCGGATGCCCATCACCAGCCCGCGCCGCTCCGGCGGGAACCAGCCGACCACCAACCGTCCGCTCGCCGAGTTGCTGCTGGCCGCCGCCATCCCGCCGAGCAGCAGGAACACGCTCATCACCACCAGCGAGTGCGCTGCCGCCGCGGCCAGCGCCGCCGCGGTCGTCAGCGCCGAGCCCAGGGTCAGCACCAGCCGCTCGCCGACCCGGTCCACCAGATAGCCCCAGGCGATCAGGGTCAGCACCATGCCGAAGCTCGGCATCGCCGACACCAGTCCGGCCTTGGCCAGATCCAGTCCCATCCTGGTGTGCAGGGTCGGGATCAGGAACGCCACACCGTTGATGAAGACGTTGGCCGACAGCGTGGCGAACAGGGCGATGACCAGCATCGTCCACCGCCGCACGGTGCTGATCGCGTGGACGGCCACCCGTTCATGATCGCAGCCGCGCGGCAGGCGTTGAAAACGCGCGGCGGCCATTCGGGCAGAACTCACGCACAAGAAGTGGGAGTGGAGTTGTGCGTGATTTCTGATCCGGCTCCTCGTCGGGGCTTGATGGGCCCGCGTCGTCGCCACGCTGTCACCGACTGTGCGGCTCCTCGTCGGGGCTTGATGGGCCCGCGTCGTCGCCACGCTGTCACCGACTGTGCGGCTCCTCGTCGGGGCTTGATGGGCCCGCGTCGTCGCCACACTAGGCTCTACCGAATGCGTCTCGGTCGAATCGCCAGCCCCGACGGGGTCGCCTTCGTCAGCATCGAGGGGGAGGGCGCCGCGGCGACCGCCCGGGAGATCGCCGAGCACCCGTTCGGGACGCCGACGTTCACCGGCCGGTCCTGGCCGCTGGCCGATGTGCGGCTGCTGGCCCCCATCCTGGCCAGCAAGGTCGTCTGCATGGGCAAGAACTACCTGGCGCACATCGAGGAGATGGGCGGTGAGGCGGCTGATGACCCGGTGATCTTCCTCAAGCCGAACACCGCGATCATCGGGCCCAATGTGCCGATTCAGTTGCCTGCCAACGCCTCGCCGGTGCACCACGAGGGGGAGCTGGCCATCGTGATCGGCCGGCCGTGCAAGGACGTCCCGGCCGCCCGGGCCGCCGAGAACATCCTGGGCTACACCATCGCGAACGACGTGTCGGCGCGCGATCAGCAGAAGGCCGACGGGCAGTGGATGCGAGCCAAGGGCCACGACACCTTCTGCCCGGTCGGCCCGTGGATCGTCACCGATCTCGACCCCTCCGACCTGGAGATCCGCACCGAGGTCAATGGCGAGGTCAGGCAGCTGAGCCGGACATCGCTGATGATCCACGACATCGGGGCGATCATCGAGTGGATCTCGGCCGTGATGACGCTGCTGCCGGGCGATCTCATCCTCACCGGCACACCCGAGGGCGTCGGTCCGCTCGAGCACGGTGACACCGTCGCGATCTCGATCGAGGGCATCGGAACGTTGACCAACCCCGTCATCAGGAAGGACAACTGATGAGTGTGCCGGTACGCGTCCGGTTTTGTCCGTCCCCGACCGGCACCCCGCACGTCGGCCTGGTCCGGACCGCGCTGTTCAACTGGGCATATGCCCGGCACACCGGCGGGACATTCGTGTTCCGCATCGAGGACACCGACGCCCAGCGGGACTCCGAGGAGAGCTACGCAGCGATCCTCGACGCCCTGCGCTGGCTCGGCCTGAACTGGGACGAGGGCCCCGAAGTCGGTGGGCCACACGGGCCGTACCGCCAGTCGCAACGCACCGAGATCTACCGCGCGGTCGTTGAGAAGCTCCGCGAATCCGGCGAGGCCTACCCGGCGTACTCGACGCCGGAGGAGGTCGAGGCCCGCCACATCGCCGCCGGGCGCAACCCCAAGCTGGGTTACGACAACTACGACCGCGACCTGACCGAGCAGCAGCGCGCCGCGTTCGAGGCCGAGGGCCGCAAACCGGTGCTGCGGCTGCGGATGCCGGACACCGACCTCACCTGGCACGACCTTGTCCGCGGCACGACGACGTTCGGCGCAGGCACGGTGCCGGACTTCGCGCTGACGCGGGCCACCGGAGAACCGTTGTACACCTTGGTCAATCCGGTCGACGACGCGCTGATGAAGATCACCCACGTGCTGCGCGGCGAGGACCTGCTCCCGTCGACACCGCGCCAGATCGCGCTGTACCAGGCGCTCATGCGCATCGGTGTGGCGGACAGGGTCCCGGAATTCGCCCATCTGCCAACGGTTCTGGGGGAGGGCACCAAGAAGCTGTCCAAGCGTGACCCACAGTCCAACCTGTTTCTGCACCGCGACCGCGGCTTCCTGCCCGAAGGCCTGCTGAACTATCTGGCGCTCCTCGGCTGGGGGATCGCCGATGACCGTGACGTGTTCACCCTCGAGGAGATGGTGGCCGCCTTCGACGTCGTCGACGTCAACTCCAACCCGGCCCGGTTCGACCAGAAGAAGGCCGACGCCATCAACGCCGAGCACATCCGCAGCCTCGAGCCCGCTGATTTCACCGGGCGGCTGCGCGACTACTTCGACGGCCACGGCCACGACACCGGGCTCGACGAGCGCGGGTTCGCCGCCGCCGCCGAACTGGTGCAGACCCGCATCGTGGTGCTCTCCGACGCGTGGGAGCTACTGAAGTTCTTCAACGACGATGCCTACGAACTGGACCCCAGGGCCGCCGCGAAGGAACTCGGCGACGACGCGGCGCCGGTGCTGGACGCCGCGATCGGCGCGCTCGACGGCGTCGCGGAGTGGTCGGCCGGTGGGATCGAGGAGGCGCTGAAGGCCGCGCTGCTGGACGGTCTGCAACTCAAGCCGCGCAAGGCGTTCGGGCCGATCCGGGTGGCTGTGACCGGTTCCACGGTGAGCCCCCCGCTGTTCGAGTCGTTGGAGTTGCTCGGCCGCGACCGCAGCCTGCGGCGATTGCGCGCGGCGCGGGAGCGCGCCGGGGTGGCCGAATAACGGTGGCCAGATCTTTGATAGTGTGCTCGTCGGCCCGCAACAGCTGTCGGATTGGCCGCAATCACCCGCTACACTAGGTGACGGCTCTCTGACCAGCGGTTATAGGCAGCCAATGGGGTATGGTGTAATTGGCAACACAGCTGATTCTGGTTCAGCCATTCTAGGTTCGAGTCCTGGTACCCCAGCCAATCGATCGCACGTCGCTCAATTTCGTCGGCACGTCGCTCTGAGATATGCTGGCTGACCGGTGCGCCCTGCGGCGCCCGTGGATTGGTCTTGGCCCCGTCGTCTAGCGGCCTAGGACGCCGCCCTCTCACGGCGGTAGCGTGGGTTCGAATCCCATCGGGGCTACCAATCGACTCTCATCCGCAATGGTTCGGCTTTCCACCGCGATCAGCACATAATCCTTGGACGAGGCGCAGTAGTCCTGCATCGAAAGGATTATCCGATGGCAGTGCACGACCGCGTTCGATGAGCGGGCCGTACCGCTTCGCGGTCCTGGCCGCCGCCACCCTGCTGGTGCTGGCCACGGCGTCGGGACCGACGGTGTGGCGAGGCCCGGATGACTCCGCCATCACCGGGCCGTACGCCTCGCTGCTGGCGGCGTCGACGGACCTGGGTCCGTCGCGGGCGGCCGATGCTCAGCTCACGGTCACGCTGTCCGGAGCAACACCGCCGGGCACGCTGATCGGTTGGGCCGATTCGCACGGCCTGGCGGTGCGCTGGCGGGCCGGCGACGACTGGGCGATCGTCACCGGCCCGGCCGGGCGTCTGGCGGCGGCGTTCGCGGTGCCGGTGCACGACTACCACGGTCGGCGCGGGCAGGTGTTCTATGCGTCGACGCACCAACCGCCGCTGCCGTTCGCGTTGCGCGGCGAGGTCACCGCCGTCGGCCGGATCCTGAGCTACCTGCCGTACCGAACGGCGCTCCCGGCGTTTCCCCGTGATGTGCCCCGACCCGGTCTGACGCCTCGGCATCTGTTGACGACCTACAACGCGACCCCACTTGTCGACGCCGGCTACACCGGAAAGGGCGCCACGATAGTGATCTTCGGGTTCGACGGTTACGACCAGCGTGACCTCGACATGTTCGCCGACATCTCCGGGCTACCGCGCTTCGCGCCGGTGGTGATCGGCGCACCGCTCGACCCGCCGCACGGCGAGACCGTGATGGATCTCGAGGTCGCCCACGCGATCGCCCCCGATGCCCGACTGGTGGTCGTCAACGCCCGCCCGACGCTGCAGGGCGGGGGAACCTTCGAGAAGATCGGCCGGATGTTCGACGACGCGGCCCGCCAGTTTCCCGGGTCGGTGTGGAGCTTGTCGATCGGCTGGGGCTGCGATGCCTTCGCGGCGGAGGCCGATCTGGCCCCCGTCCGCGCTGCCCTGACGAACGCGCACCGCCGCGGCATCACTGTCTTCGATGCAACCGGCGACGTCGGCGGCCTGGAATGCAAGGGCGGCAAGGACTGGTCGAGCGCACCCGGCCCCCACGACATCGGGGTGGACACCATCGCTGCGCTGCCCGAGATCACCGCGGTCGGTGGCACCACGCTGTCGACCGATCTGGACGGTAGGTGGCTGCAGGAGCAGGCCTGGATCGACGTGCCGATGTCGCAGGGCTCCAGCGGGGGGACGTCGCGATTGTTCGGCCGTCCGGCCTACCAGCACGACGTGGTGGTGAAAAGGGATTCGACGCATCGACTGGTTCCCGATGTCTCCGCGGTGGCCGACCCGTTCACCGGTGTGAAGATCGTTTTCGATCAGGTCCTGCGGATCGGCGCCGGCACCTCGCAGGCCGCGCCGATCTGGGCCGGCCTGACGGTGTTGATGAATCAGTATCTGATCGATCATGGCGGCGCCGCGGTCGGTGACATCACGCCGCTGCTCTATCGGGTCGCGGCCGGCTCCCGGTTGCCGGGCTTCCACGATATTACGTTGGGCGGCAACGCCGTCGACACCGCCACTGAGGGCTATGACCTGGTGACCGGGCTTGGCACGCCGGATGTCGACAACCTCGCGCGCGACCTGCTCGATGCTCAGGCCGCGCAGTCGTTGGCGTATCACTACGACCCCGGCGGTGGGTAGGGTGCCCGCCACGCACCGCCCGGGTTGCGACGACGAGGCGGCGGTGGGCCGGTACTGCGGAACCTGCGGTGCGCGACAATCCGACGGCCGTGCCGGACGACTGCGCCGCGATACTTACCCCGCGGCTCCCGGGCAACGCGTGCTGAGTCCACGGATCACGAGTTCGCTTTTTCCTCAACTATCGAGACGCTCGCGCAACAGCTTTCGCGCCGGGCTCCTCGTCGTGGCGCTGACGCTGGCCGTATTCGCCCTGCTGCGCTGGCAGGCCGCGATGATCGCGGCGGCCACCTGCGGGCTGCTCCTGCTGTTCGCGCTCTATCTGCGTCAGATCGGCCTTCCGCGGCGGGATGTCGTCGTGGCCACAGTCGTCGGTGCGGGGCTCGGCGTGGGGTGGGCGCTGATCGCGGGTCCGATCGTCACGGCCGCCTACCGGGCGGCGCTCGGTTCGCACACCGATCTCTCCCATGTCTTGTTCTCCGGGGTGGCGATCCCGATCACCCAGGCGCTGCTCATGGTGGTGCCGGCCATCGTGGTGTGGGTCCTGAACCGGTGCACCCGAAAGGCGCTCAGCGGCTACGCCCTCGGCGCCTTGGGCGCCGTGGTCTTCGACCGGGCCGCCGCCATCGCGCTGCTGGTGCCGCAGTTGGCGCTGGGTGTGACCGCCCGGGACCAGTCGGTCGCCGCCTCGCTCGGGGAGGCTGCGGTCGAAGGAATCGCGTGGCCGTTGGCCTCCCTGGCCACCGGGGGCATCTTCGGGATCGCCCTGTGGACGACGTTCCGGGACAACCCATCTCGGCGGCGCCGCACCTCCCTGGCGGCGGCGACAGCAGTGCTGCTGGGGGTGATGATCGCGATGGGTCTGGTGGACATCGCACCGTTGTCCCTGCCGCTGTACATCACGTTGCAATTGCTGATCGCCGCGCTCGCGATGGTGGTGCTGCGGCACCGGATCGCGGCCGCGCTGCTGCACGAGGTGCACGACGGCACCAGCGACGACGGGCAGACCCCGTGCGCGGAATGCGATCACGTGGCTGCCGCCACGGCGTTCTGCACCGAGTGCGGCGTCGCCACCGCTGCCCGACCCGCGACGGTCCCCGCGGTGAGCTATCCGCGGGTCTTGGCTCCGCTGGCCGCCGGACTGGGCGTCGTGGCCCTCGCCGCGGTGAGCGTGGCCATGCTCATCACACCGGCCACCAGGGCCTTTGTCTGCCCGCCGGACTGCGGCAGGCCGCCATTGGGCACCCCGGTGGAGAACAACCCGCGCTTCAGCAGCGACGACGGTGCCTTCTCCGTCGCCTATCCCGCCGAGGAGGCGGCCTACAAAGCCACTTTCGACCCGCCCGGGTTGCACGGTGTCGAAGTGCGATACATCGGCGGGGACACCGGCAGCCTGGCACTCTTCGGCGAGCCGGCGCGTGGCCGCACACCCAAGCAGATCGTCTGGCAGGCGATCAGCGGCAAGTATCCCGAGGCCACCCTGAGCTACGAGATCCCCAACGCCTCAGTCGGTTACCAACCGGGCTACGGCGCGGTGGCCGACGTGTACGCGCGGGACTCGGCCGCTTCCTACACCAGGCTGCGGGTGATCGTCATGGCCGCCGTCAAACACGACTACGCGCTGATCGCCGCCGCCGTCGGCCCGTACCACGTTTTCAGTCCGGACTACGGGAACGGTCAGCCGTCGGGGGCCAACCTCGAACTGGCCATGGACATCGGGAAGTACGTCAACAGCTTCCGGTGGGGTGGCGACCGCTACGGGCCGCCCACCTAGTGGGGCGTTGCGCTCACTGCTGAGGCGCGGTGGAGCCGGCCAGCGGCATCGGGGGCAGGCCGAGCTTGCCGTGGTCCCAGGACCTGGTGCGCTTGGCGACGATCCGAACGGCGACGCGCTTGTTCATCATCATGTCCACTGCGGGCTTGAGATCGTCGGTGTAGGGGCCGTTGTAGCGCTCCCAGACGCTGACGCCGACCTTGAAGATGGTGTCCGGGTCCTCGACGATCTCGGCCACTCCCTCGAAGGAGACCCCGCGCAGGGTGTCATAGGTCATACCGTCCTCGATGAGGAAGCTGACCCGCGGGTCGCGGCGCAGGTTCACCGCCTTCTGCGATTTGGCCTTGGTCTCGACCCAGATCTCACCGTCAAGGACGCCGTACCACATCGCGACGAGGTGCGGCTGGCCGTCGGGGCCGATGGTGGCCATCGTGCCGGTGCGGCTACGCGCGACGAACTCGGCGATTTCCGCTTCCGTCATGACGATCTGGTTGCGCTGGTTGGTTCCCATGGCGTCAGTTTGTCAGGCGCACGCGCGGGCCCGGCGCCCGGATCACAGTCGCCGCGTCAGCGCCTCGGACGCGGCGAGCAGGTCGGCCGCCCACCGGGCTCCCGGGCGCCGGCCCATCCGGTCGATCGGTCCGGAGACCGAGACCGCGGCGATCACCGCACCACTGCGGTCGCGCACCGGTGCGGAGACACTGGCCACCCCAGGCTCCCGTTCGGCGGCGCTCTGCGCCCAGCCGCGGCGACGCACCTCGGCCAGGGACCGTTCGGTGAACTTCGCCGCGGGCAGCACCGCCTGCGCGGTGGCGTTGTCGCCGAAGGCCAGCAGCACCTTGGCGCCCGAACCCGCCGTCATCGGCAGCCGGGTACCAACCGGCACGGTATCGCGGAGCCCCGCAGCCGGCTCCAGTGCGGCGATGCAGACTCGGGTGGTGCCCTCCTGCCGGTAGAGCTGCACACTCTCGCCGGTGATCTCCCGCAGCCGGGGCAGTACCGTCGCGCTGGCCGCCAGCAGCGGATCGTGGACGTGGGCGGCCAGTTCGGTCAGTGCGGGCCCGAGCAGCCAGCGCCCGGCGCCGTCCCGGGCGAGGAGCCGGTGCGCCTCCAGCCCTGCCGCCAGCCGATGCGCGGTGGCGCGCGGCAGGCCGGTGCGATCGCACAGCTCGGCCAGCCCGCACGGCGACTCGGCGATCGAGTGCAGCACACCCACCGCTTTGTCGAGCACGCCGATGCCGCTATCCTGTCTCATATCGAGATATTAGCGTCCCGGAATGTGAGATGGCCAGTTCACGGCCACCGGGCGTCGACGGAGGAATTCGAGAACCGATGGCACAGTCCGACAAGCCCAGAACCCTTCCGGAGAAGGTGTGGAGCGACCATGTGATCGTCGCCGGAGCCGGAACCGGCGCCGCGCGTGAACCCGACCTGATCTACATCGACCTCCATCTCGTCCACGAGGTCACCAGCCCGCAGGCCTTCGACGGGTTGCGGTTGGCGGGCCGGCCGGTGCATCGGCCCGACCTGACGATCGCCACCGAGGACCACAACGTCCCGACGACCGATATCGACAAGCCGATCGCCGACCCGACCTCGCGCGCGCAGGTGGAGGCACTGCGGCGCAACTGCGCCGAATTCGGCGTGCGGCTTTTTCCGATGGGCGACGCCGAGCAGGGCATCGTGCATGTGATCGGGCCGCAGTTGGGCCTGACCCAACCGGGGATGACGATCGTCTGCGGCGACAGCCACACCTCGACCCACGGCGCATTCGGTGCGCTGGCAATGGGTATCGGCACCTCGGAGGTCGAGCATGTGCTGGCCACCCAAACGCTGTCGCTGCGCCCGTTCAAGACGATGGCGGTCAACGTCGACGGCCCACTGCCGCGCGGCGTGAGCGCCAAGGACATCATCTTGGCCATCATCGCCAAGATCGGCACCGGCGGAGGCCAGGGATACGTCATCGAATACCGGGGCAGCACCATCGAATCGCTGTCGATGGAGGCTCGCATGACGATCTGCAACATGAGCATCGAGGCCGGCGCCCGCGCCGGCATGGTGGCACCGGACCAGACCACCTACGAGTTTCTCCGCGACCGCCCCTATGCCCCCAGGGGCGCGGACTGGGATGCCGCCGTTGCCGCGTGGGACCGACTGAGCACCGACGAAGGCGCACAGTTCGACGCCGAGGTGTACATCGACGCCACCACGCTGAGCCCCTTCGTCACCTGGGGCACCAACCCGGGTCAGGGGGTGCCGCTGTCGGCGACGGTTCCTGACCCGGAGTTGATGGGCTCCGACGAGGAACGCCTGGCCGCCGAGAAGGCGTTGGCGTACATGGACCTTCGGGCCGGCACCCCGATGCGGGACATCGTGGTCGATGCCGTGTTCGTCGGTTCGTGCACCAACGGCCGCATCGAGGATCTTCGGGTGGTCGCCGATGTGCTGCGTGACCACAAGGTCGCCGACGGTGTGCGGATGCTGATCGTGCCTGGATCGATGCGGGTTCGGGCGCAAGCCGAATCCGAAGGGTTGGGTGAGATCTTCACGGCGGCCGGAGCCGAGTGGCGCCAGGCCGGGTGCTCGATGTGCCTGGGCATGAACCCCGATCAGTTGTCGCCCGGCCAGCGCTGCGCCTCGACGTCGAACCGGAATTTCGAAGGCCGGCAGGGCAAGGGCGGTCGCACGCATCTGGTGTCCCCGGCCGTCGCCGCCGCCACCGCGGTGCGGGGCAGGCTGTCCTCACCGGCCGACCTCGACTGACCAGTTTCGCGAAAGGAGATCACGATGGAAGCGTTTCGCACCCATACCGGCATCGGCGTCCCATTGCGCCGATCGAATGTCGACACCGACCAGATCATTCCAGCGGTCTTTTTGAAGCGGGTCACCCGAACGGGTTTCGAGGACGGATTGTTCGCGGATTGGCGCAGCGACCCGTCGTTCATTCTGAATCTGAGCCCCTTCGACAGGGGTTCGGTATTGGTGGCAGGCCCGGATTTCGGCACCGGTTCATCTCGGGAGCATGCCGTCTGGGCGCTCATGGACTACGGATTCCGAGTGGTGATCTCGTCTCGATTCGCCGATATCTTCCGCGGCAACGCCGGCAAGGCGGGGCTGCTGGCCGCCGAAGTCGCCCAGGATGATGTCGAACTGTTGTGGAAGCTGATCGAGCAGAATCCGGGCTTGGAAATCACTGTGGATCTTCAAGATCGGAATATCACCGCCGGAACGGTGGTGGTGCCGTTCACGATTGACGATTACACCGCCTGGCGACTGCTCTCGGGACTCGACGATATAGGCCTTACGCTGCAGAAACTCCCCGAGATCGAGGCGTTCGAGGCGGCGCGGCCGAGTTGGAAGCCGACCATTCCCACGACGCTCTGAGATCGTCGGCGGGCCGAATTCCCATGCTCTGCGCGGGGTTCGCGGGCCCCGAAATCACCGCCCAAGGGCGGCAAGCGGATTGCAAAATATTCCAAAGTTGTGTCTGAAACCGCGCGTGGCTCTTGGAAATTTGCAGGACGAGGGTTTACCGTGTCTGCAGTCGGTCCAGAGCGGACCACTGTTTTCGGAGGGTTGGAATGAACAAAGCAGAGCTGATCGACGCTCTCACGGCCAAACTGAATGTGGATCGTCGGCAGGCTACTGAAGCAGTGGAGAACGTAGTCGACACCATTGTGCGCGCAGTGCATAAGGGCGACAGCGTGACCATCACCGGTTTCGGTGTCTTCGAGCAGCGGCGGCGCGCCGCTCGCGTTGCGCGCAATCCGCGCACCGGAGAGACCGTGAAGGTGAAGCCCACCTCTGTGCCCGCGTTCCGTCCCGGCGCTCAGTTCAAGGCCGTTGTCGCCGGCGCCCAGAAGCTCCCGGCCGAGGGTCCCGCCGTCAAGCGCGGTGCCGTCGGTGGCGCGGTCAAGAAGGCCGCCGCCAAGAAGGCCGTCCGTAAGGCGGTCGCCAAGAAGGTCGTCAGGAAGGCTGCCGTGAAGAAGGTTGTCGCCAAGAAGGCTCCGGCCCGCAAGGCCCCCGCCAAGAAGGCTCCGGCCAAGAAGGCCCCGGCCAAGAAGGTCGTGAAGAAGGCCCCCGCCAAGAAGGCCCCGGCCAAGAAGGCCCCGGCCAAGAAGGTCGTGAAGAAGGCCCCCGCCAAGAAGGCCCCGGCCAAGAAGGCTCCGGCCCGCAAGGCTGTCGCCAAGAAGGCTCCGGCCCGCAAGGCCCCCGCCAAGAAGGCTCCGGCCAAGAAGGCTCCGGCCAAGAAGGGCCGTCGCTAGATCTCACCGACAAATACGCCGCGGGCCAAAGAGCCCGCGGCGTATTTGCGTGTCGGGGGCCGGGACCCTTACGACCTCTTCGTAGTTGCGAGCGCGCTGGCGATGTAGTCGGCGGCGACCAGTCGCCCGTCGTCCAGTGACAGGATCCAGGTACTGCCCTTGCGGTTACTCGACTTCACCGGCTCCATGCCGTCGCGGGCGCACCACCACTCCAGCAGGTACGGAATCACCTTGCCCTGCGTACAGATCACCGGCGTGCCGCCCTTGGCCGCGATCTCGATCACCCGTTGCTGTGCCGCTCCCGGGTCGTCCGCGTAGGCCTCTTCGGTGAGCGTCGGTTCGACGGTGATCGTCACGCCCAGTTCCTGGGCCAGCGGTTCGACGGTCTGGGTGCAGCGATCCCGGTCGGCGGCGTAGACGTCGGTGGCGCCGAACGCCATCAACTGCCCGACCAATGACTCCGCCTGGGCGCGACCGTTCTTGTCCAACGGCCTGCTCCGGTCGTCACCCTTGTAACGGGCCTTGACGCCGGCCGTCCCGTGCCGGACGACCAATACGGTCTGGGTGTCGGCGGGATACTCGGCGAAGCGTTGCAGGACCTCGCGATCATGCGGGTAGCTCAGGATCCCCGCCGCCTCCGCGACCGGCAGCCACACCAACCGGTCGACCTCCTCACCCGCGGCGAAATCGCCGCCGATACCGCGGGCGACCCAGTAGTGGACGATCTTGAGGCCCTCGGGAATCGGATAACTCACCTCGGTCAGCCGCCGGCCCAGATGCGACCGCTGGCCGGTTTCCTCCCAGATCTCGCGCACCGCGGCCACCGGTTCATTCTCGCCGGCGTCCAACTTGCCCTTGGGCAGCGACCAGTCGTCGTAGCGCGGACGGTGAATCACCGCGATCCGCGGTTCACCAGAGTCCGGATCCGGCCGCCACAGCACCGCGCCCGCCGCGATCACCCGCTGAGCCGGCTTGCGCTTTCTGGCTGCTTCCTTCTTCGTCGATTTGGTCCTCGAGCCGTCCCGCGACGTCCCCTTGGCCAATTCAACTCCCACAAGTCAATTGGGTGCCCGCACAGTGCGGCACGCGCCGGTTGGCTGGCACTCAGTGCTGCCGACGACTGTCCATCAGCCAGACCTGATGGTCCCGGACCTGCTGGCCGGCGTGCGGCGAGGCCGTCCAGTGCCCCTCGGGCCCGAGTTCCCAGCAGCGTGTCGACGGATCCATGGCCGAGTCGAACACCTCCTCGAGATACGCGGTCAGGCGGGGGTCTTTGACCTGAGCCATCACCTCCACGCGGCGGTCGAGGTTGCGGTGCATCATGTCGGCGCTGCCGATGAAGGTCTGGTCCAGCGCACGGAAATTGATGATCCGGGAGTGTTCGAGGAACTGGCCGAGAATGGAGCGCACGACGATGTTCTCCGAGAAGCCTTGTGCGCCCGGCTTCAACGCACAGATACCCCGGACCACCACCTCGACGCGAACGCCGGCCTGCGACGCCTGGTAGAGGGCGTCGATGACCTGCTCGTCGACCAGGGCGTTGGCCTTCACCCGGATTCTTCCGTTGCCGCCGTCCCGGTGAGCGGTGATCTCACCCTCGATGCGCTCGATGATGCCTTTGCGCACGCCGTATGGGGCGACCAACAGGTTTCGGTAACTCATCTTGCGCGAGTAGCCGGTGAGGGAGTTGAACAAATCGGTCAGATCGGCGCCGATATCCGGTGCCGCCGTCAACAGGCCGACATCTTCGTAAAGCCGAGCGGTCTTCGGGTTGTAGTTGCCGGTGCCGATGTGGCAGTACCGACGGATCGTCGACCCTTCCCGGCGCACCACCAGGCAGGTCTTGCAGTGGGTCTTCAGCCCGATGAGTCCGTAGACAACATGCACGCCCGCATCTTCGAGCTTGCGGGCCCACTTGATGTTGGCCTGTTCGTCGAAGCGCGCCTTCAACTCGACGAGGGCGACCACCTGCTTGCCGGCCTCGGCCGCGTCGATCAACGCGTTCACGATGGGCGAGTCACCGGATGTGCGGTACAGCGTCTGTTTGATCGCCAACACATTCGGGTCGGCCGCAGCCTGTTCGATGAAGCGTTGAACACTCGTGGAGAACGAGTCGTACGGGTGATGCACCAGGACGTCACCGTCGCGCAGCGTCGAGAAGATGCTCTTGGGCGTCTCGCGCTCACCGAACGCCGGATGGGTGGCCGGCACGAACGGGCGGTCCTTCAGTGCGGGCCGATCCACCCCGTAGATCTGCCACAGCGCAGACAGGTCCAGCAACCCGGGCACCTGCACCACGTCGCCCGGATCGACGTCGAGTTCCCGCAACAGCAGCCCGAGCATGTGCTCGGTCATGTCGTCGGCGACCTCGAGGCGCACCGGGGAGCCGAACCGGCGTCGGGCCAGTTCGCGCTCAAGCGCCTGCAGTAGGTCCTCATCCCGGTCTTCCTCCACCGACATGTCGGCGTTGCGGGTGATCCGGAACGCGTGGTGTTCGACGATCTCCATGCCGGGAAACAGCACCGGCAGGAACGCGGCGATGAGCTCCTCCATCGGCAGGAACCGGATCGACGACGTTTCCTCGTCGGCTTTCGTCAGCTCCACGAACCGGTCGACGTTGTCGGGCACCTTGATACGGGCGAAGTGCTCACCGCCGTCGGTCGGCGACTTCACCGTGATCGCCAGGTTCAGGCTCAGGCCGCTGACGAACGGGAAAGGGTGCGCCGGATCCACCGCCAGTGGAGTTAGGACGGGGAAGACCTGCTCGTGGAAGTACGCCGACAGCTGGGTGCGCTCTGCCTCGGTGAGGTCGGCCCAGGTGACGATGACGATGCCCTCGGCAGCCAGGGCGGGCCGCACCGAGTCGAGGAACACCTGGGCGTGGCGCAGCGAGACCTGCCGGTTGCGCTCGGCGATGCGGCGCAACTGCTCGCGGGGCGACAGCCCGTCGGCGGAGCGCACCGACAGTCCCATCTCGTCGCGGCGCTTGAGCCCGGCGACGCGGACCATGTAGAACTCGTCGAGATTGGAGGCGAAGATCGCCAGGAACTTGGCCCGCTCCAGCAGTGGCAGCGAGGTGTCGGCGGCCAGCGCCAGCACCCGCGCGTTGAAGTCCAGCCAGCTCAGCTCCCGATTGAGGTACCGATGCTCGGGCAGGGCGTCGTCGACGGCAACCGCAGTGGCCGCGGGCGGAGCCTCCGGTGCCGCATCGCCCGACTCCCAGTCGTCCTCGGTCGCTCGGGCTTCGGTTTCGGTGTCGGTCATGGCTGCGATCATCCCTCATCGGCGGTGCGCGCGGCTACCAGCCGCCGAATGTCGAGCCCTGTTCAGCAGATGTTCAGCTTCACAGCCTGGCTAGCCGCGCCGGAGGGTCTCGGCAGTCGCCGCGCCGACCCCGAGTCGTTCGGCTGTGGCGAGGTCCTCGGGGGTGTCGATATCGCAGCGCAGGCCCGGCCAGGGTCGGGTCAGTTCCACCGCGCCGGAATCCCGGTGGCGGTGTGCCGAATCGGCGCCGAACCGCGGGTCCAGCGGGCTGCCGAAGGCGAACAACGCCGCGGTACCGCTACCGTGGCGGTCGGCGACGAAGCTGCGCCGGTGCGACCGGCCCTGTGCCAGCGCCTCTTCCAGCTCCGCGGTTCGTAGCGCGGGCAGATCACCTTGCAGCACAGCGATATTCGGCGCCCGACCGCCCACGGCGGCGGCGGCCGCGAGGATGGCGCTGTTGAGCGGGTCGGGGTCCGAACTCGGCGTCGGGTCGGGCAACACCGCTGCCCCGAGTTCGCGCGCGGCGCCGGCGGCGGTCTCGTCCGGGGTCACGATGGTGATCGAGTGCAACACGCTGACGGCGCGGGCCGCGGCGATGGTGTCCCGGAGCATGGCGAGCACGAGGTGTTCCCGGCTGCCCCCGGCGAACACGGACGCCAGCCGGGTCTTGGCATCGGCGAGGCGCTTGACGGCAATGATGAGGCCGACATCGGGTGCGCCGCTCATGGCTGTCATCCTGCCAGCGCCGCCGACCCGGCCGGCTGTTCGGTCCGCATCGTCGGCCGACTGGGCCGTATTGTCGGTCTCCTCCTCGTCCCGCACGCGGTCTGCATCGTCGGCCGACTAGGCCGTATTTGTCGGTCTCCTCCTCGTCCCGCACGCGGTCCGCATCGTCGGCCGACTAGGTTGAGGAGGGCGGCGACGAGATGCGGATGCGGGGTGCTGAAATGACCGGTGCGGTGGGCACTGCTGCGGTGATGGGCGCCGGCGCCTGGGGTACGGCGCTGGCCAAAGTGCTCGCCGACGCCGGCAACGAGGTGCGGCTGTGGGCCAGGAACACCGACGTGGCCCGGGAGGTCAACGACGCGCACACCAACACCCCGTACCTGCCGGGGGTGAAACTGCCCGGTGCGATCCGGGCCACCACCGATGCCGCCGAGGCGCTCGACGGGCTGACCACCGTGCTCCTGGGCGTGCCCGCGCAGACATTGCGGGCCAACCTCGAATCGTGGTCCGGCTTCATCGCGGACGGCGCCACCCTGGTGAACCTGGCCAAGGGCATCGAACTGAACACACTGATGCGGATGAGCCAGGTCATTGTGGCCGTCACCGGTGTGGACGCCAGCCAGGTCGCCGTGGTGTCCGGTCCGAACCTCGCCGATGAGATCGCCGACGAGCAGCCGGCGGCCACCGTGGTGGCCTGCACCGACTCCGGCCGGGCGGTGGCGCTGCAACGGGCGCTGAACACCGCCTACTTCCGGCCGTACACCAACGCCGACGTCACCGGCACCGAGATCGGCGGCGCCTGCAAGAACGTCATCGCCCTCGCCTGCGGGATGGCCGCCGGGGTGGGCCTCGGCGAGAACACCGCCGCCGCGATCATCACCCGCGGGTTGGCCGAGATCATGCGGCTGGGAATCGCGCTCGGCGCCAAGCCGGCGACGCTGGCCGGCCTGGCCGGGGTGGGCGACCTGGTGGCGACGTGCACCTCGTCGCACTCCCGCAACCGCAGCTTCGGTGAGCGCCTGGGCCGCGGCGAAACCCTGGCGGCAGCGCAGCGCGCGGGCGGCGGCCACGTCGCCGAGGGTGTCACCTCGTGCGAGTCGGTGCTGGCACTGGCTTGCAGCTACGACGTCGAGATGCCACTGACCGAAGCCGTCCACCGGGTCTGCCACCGGGGCCTATCGGTCGACGAAGCCGTCGCGCTGTTGTTGGGCCGCAGCACCAAACCGGAGTGAGGAGGTGAACGGGCAGCGCGGTGATTCCACCCGGTCGGTGACCGCGGTGAACTCCGAGGCGCTTCCGGGTCGGCCGGTGAGTCGTGGACCGGTGCCCGCCTCGGCCTATCATCTGTCGCCGGACGAGGGCAGCGAGCCGGACACCTACGGCCGCAGTTCCAATCCCACCTGGCGTCACCTCGAGTCGGCGCTCGCCCAACTTGAAGGCGCCACCACCGCAGTGACATTCGGATCGGGGATGGCCGCGATCACCGCCGCGCTTCGGGTACTGGTCGAGCCGGGATCGGTGCTGGTCGTGCCCGCCGACGGCTACTACCAGGTGCGTCGTTTCGCCGCGGAAAAGCTTGCGCCGCTGGGTATCACGGTGCACGAAGCCGGCGCCGACGAGATCTGTGAGGCGGCCGAGGGCGCCGATGTGGTGCTGGCCGAGACGCCGACGAATCCCGCGCTCGACGTGGTGGACCTGCATCGGCTCGCCGGGATCTGCCGGCGTCGCGACGCGCGCCTACTGGTGGACAACACCGCCGCGACACCGCTTGCGCTACAGCCGCTGTCGTTGGGTGCGGACCTGGTGGTGGCCAGCGCGACGAAGACACTGTCGGGGCACAGCGATCTGCTCGCCGGTTATGTCGCCGGCAGCCAACCCGAGTTGATGACGGCGGTGGAACGGGAACGCCTGCTGGCCGGGGCGATCCTGGGAGCGCTGGAGGCATGGCTGGTGCTGCGCTCCGTCGGCACCTTCGGGCTGCGGTTCGAGCGCCAGTGCCAGAACGCGCTGGCGCTGGCCACTGCGCTGCGTAGCCATCCCGCGGTGAAAGCGGTGCGCTATCCCGGCCTGCCCGGCGATCCGGCCCATCGGCTGGCCACCGCCCAGATGCGCCGCTTCGGCGGCCTGTTGTCCATCGAGCTGGAGAGCGCGGATGCCGTCCACGACTTCGTGCGGCGCAGTGAGTTGCTGGTGGCCGCGACCAGCTTCGGCGGTATCCACACCTCGGTGGACCGGCGGGCGCGCTGGGGTGATCAGGTCGGGGGCGGCTTCGCACGCATCTCCGCCGGAATCGAAGACACCGACGACCTGCTCGCCGATGTCGAAAGGGCGCTAGACGCCGGGTGAACCGCGCATAACCGCTGCACAGCGGTAATGGATCGTGGCGGAAAAGCCCCGCGAGGTAGCCTCTCTAGTTTGTGAGTTCCGCACTACCCGCCAACGCCGGTCGGTCGGCGCCGGCGGGTTCGCGCATCCGCGTCGCCGTCATCTACGGCGGGCGCAGCTCCGAGCACGCGATTTCGTGTGTGTCGGCGGGCAGTATCCTGCGCAACCTCGACCCGGCCCGGTTCGAGGTCGTCGCCGTCGGAATCACACCGGAGGGTTCGTGGGTGCTCACCGACGCCAGCCCGGAGACCCTCGCCATCACCGACCGGCAGCTGCCGAAGGTCAGCGGCACATCGGGTACCGCGCTCGCCCTGGCCGCCGATCCGGGCCGGCGCGGGCAGCTGTTGTCGCTGGGGCGCGGCGCGGGGGAGATCCTGGCCGCGGTCGATGTGGTCTTCCCGATCCTGCACGGGCCCTACGGCGAGGACGGGACCATCCAGGGACTGCTGGAGCTGGCCGGTGTGCCCTACGTCGGCGCCGGGGTGTTCGCCAGTGCGGCGGGGATGGACAAGGAGTTCACCAAGAAGCTGCTAGCCGCCGAGGGTTTGCCGATCGGCGACCATGTGGTGCTACGCCCGCGCCAGGCCGCGCCGTCCTCAACAGATCTTGAGCGGCTGGGTTTCCCGCTGTTCGTCAAGCCATCCCGCGGCGGTTCCTCGATCGGGGTGAGCCGCGTCGCCACTGCCGGCGAACTGCCCGCCGCGATCGCCCGGGCTCGTCAACACGACCCCAAGGTCATCATCGAGGCCGCCGTCGCCGGGCGCGAGCTTGAGTGCGGCGTGCTCGAATTCCCGGACGGCTCAATACAAGCCAGCACCGTCGGCGAGATCAGGGTGGCCGGCGTGCGCGGCCGCGAGGACGGCTTCTACGACTTCGCCACCAAGTACCTCGACGACGCCGCCGAGCTTGACGTGCCCGCCAAGATCGACGACGAGGTGGCCGATGAGTTGCGGCGCCTGGCCATTCGGGCTTTCGACGCACTGGACTGCCAGGGCCTGGCGCGGGTCGACTTCTTCCTGACCGAGGACGGTCCGGTGGTCAACGAGATCAACACGATGCCCGGGTTCACCACCATCTCGATGTACCCCCGGATGTGGGGCGCCAGCGGTGTGGACTACCCGACGCTGGTCGGCACGATGGTCGAAACCGCGCTCGCGCGCGGAACCGGCCTGCGCTGATTGCCGCTCAGCGGGGCGGTCCAGGCCGGATTGGCACCGCGGGCAGGGCGCGGGCGATCAGATCAGAGATCGCCTGGATGGGCGTGGGACCGGAGTCGCTCGGCAGCGTCACCGCAACGTAGACGGGGCGGTCCACGCTCACCCAGGTGCTGCGCCGGGTGTCCGGGTCGGTGAGTTGGAACCACTGCACCGAGTCGACCAGTTGGATCGGGGAGCCCACCACGAACTCGCCGGGACGATCCAGCCCGCAGCGCAGGATGACCGGCTCACCGCCCGGCCCTGCCCGCCACGCCGCGGTGCCCGCCGGTGTCGGTTCGATGGTGGGGGTCCGCCCGAACTCGCCGAGGTGGTCCGGGAGGGCGGCGACGAGGGCCTTGCAGTCTGCCGAGTCGGCCTGCGGCGCGGGCACGGCCGCGATGGCGACCGGCGTTTCGGGGGTCCGCCGGGTCGCCGCGATGCCCAACACGATCGCGACGGCGGCCACGGCCAGTACCAGCGCCGTGATCAGAATCGCCCGTGGCGGACCGTCCGGTGCGGAGTCCTCCTCCAGGGCGGCGGGTTCAGTCCCCACCGGCGATCGGGCAGGTCATGGTGCGGGTGATGCCACCGACCTGCTGGATGCTGGGCACCACGGTGGCGGTCAGGTCGTCGTCGCTGTCCGAGCCGATGCGCACCACCACGTCGTAGGGGCCGGTGACGTATTCCGACGACAACACCCCGGGCAACGCGGCCACCTGCTTGGCCACCACCTCGGCGCGGCCCACCTCCGTCTGGATCAGCATGTAGGCCTCCGCCACCCGTCCCTCCTCGGTCAATGCGTCGTGTGCGGTGCCGCCCCGCCTAGACTTCCTGTTCAGGTGTCCCGAACGGCGCCGCTGAGCGGCCAGGCGGCGACGCGGGGCCGCGCGTCAACAGGGACCAAAGGTACCGCAGGTCGCGCCTGCCTGCGGTGATGAGCGCCTGGGCCGGCGACCGAGGAGGGCAGAGGCCGTGGCCGACGGGCCTGATCCCACGCTTCGCGAGCTGGGCGAGTTCCCGATGATCGCCCGCCTCACGGCGACTCGTCGGCAGCCGCCCGGCGTCGCGGTGGGTCCCGGCGACGACGCCGCCGTCCTCGCCGCACCGGACGGGCGGGTGACGGTGACCACCGACATGCTCGTCGAAGGCCGCCATTTCCGCCGGGACTGGTCCACCCCGCATGACATCGGCCGCAAGGCGATCGCTCAGAACGCCGCCGACGTGGAGTCGATGGGCGCGCGGGCCACTGCGTTCGTCGTCGCCTTCGGTGCCCCGCCCGACACCGCCGCCTCGTTGGTGCAGGAACTGGCCGACGGGATGTGGCGGGAGGCCGGTTCCTTCGGCGCCGGAATCGTCGGGGGCGATCTGGTCAGCAGCCCGCAGTGGGTGGTGTCGGTGACCGCGATCGGTGATCTGGCCGGACGGGCTCCGGTGTTGCGCAGCGGGGCGCGAGCCGGATCGCTGATCGCGGTGGCCGGCGCCCTCGGCCGCTCCGCGGCCGGCTATGCCGTACTGAGCGCCGGCCTCGATGACTTCGCCGAACTGAGGCGCCGGCACCTGGTCCCCGAGCCGCCCTACGGGCAGGGGGCACGGGCCGCGGACGCCGGCGCGCAGGCGATGACCGATGTCTCCGACGGCCTGCTCGCCGACCTCGGGCACATCGCGGCGGCATCGGCGGTGACGATCGACCTCGCGACCGCGGCCCTGCACCCCGACGTGGCGGCGATCGCCCCGGCGGCCGCCGCGACCGGCCTCGACCCGCTGGCCCTGGTCCTGGCCGGGGGCGAGGACCACGCGCTGGTCGGGTGCTTCCCGGGCGATGTCCCCGCCGGCTGGCGGGTCATCGGCGCGGCGCGCACGGGTGCCGCCGGCGTACTCGTGGACGGCCGGGAATGGGCCGGCCCGACGGGCTGGCAGTCCTTCGACTAGGCCGCCGCGCTAGTTTGTCGTCCGTGACCGCGCGCCCGCTGACCGAACTCGTCGACGCCGGCTGGGCGCGGGCGCTGGCGCCGGTCAGCGACCGGGTCGCCGCCATGGGCCAGTTCCTGCGCACTGAGGTGGCGGCCGGGCACCGCTACCTGCCTGCCGGCCCGAATGTCCTGCGGGCCTTCACCTTTCCGTTCGACGACGTTCGGGTGCTGATCGTCGGCCAGGATCCCTACCCGACACCGGGTCACGCAGTGGGACTGAGCTTCTCGGTGGCTCCCGATGTGCAACCCGTGCCGCGAAGCCTGGCCAACATATTCACCGAGTACACCGCCGACCTGGGCTATCCGCCACCGGCCACCGGCGATCTCACGCCGTGGGCTCAGCGGGGGGTGATGTTGCTCAACAGGGTGCTGACCGTGCGTCCGGGCACCCCGGCATCGCATCGGGGCAAGGGCTGGGAAGCGGTCACCGAATGCGCCATCAACGCCCTGGTCGCCCGGGAACAGCCACTGGTCGCGATCCTGTGGGGGCGTGACGCCGCCACGCTCAAGCCGATGCTGGCCACCGGCGGGCAGGAGCGAAGCGACTCGGGGACTGGTCGGGGCGGGCAGGAGCGAAGCGACTCGGGGACTGGTCGGGGCGGGCAGGAGCGAAGCGACTCGGGGACTGGCCGGGGGAACTGCGTGGCCATCGAGTCACCGCACCCGTCGCCGCTGTCGGCGTCCAGGGGGTTCTTCGGGTCGCGCCCGTTCAGTCGGGCCAACGAACTCTTGGCCGGGATGGGCGCCGAGCCGATCGACTGGCGGCTGCCCTAGACGGTCTCAGCCGCGGCTGACCTTGCCGGCCTTCAGACACGAGGTGCAGACATTGACGCGCTGCTTGTTGCCGCCGGGGCGGGTCACCGCGTGCACGGTCTGGATGTTCGGGTTCCACCGACGGCTGGTCCGGCGATGGGAATGCGACACCGACTTACCGAAGCCGGGGCCCTTTCCGCAGATATCGCACACGGCAGCCATGAGAACTCCTCAAAAATCTGTGAACCGGGGCCAACTACCGCTCAACGGGTGACCCGACAACCTGACCAGGATAGCCGTCGGCGGAACCGAACGCCAAAATGAGCCGGCCCGTGCCGCCGATCCGCGCCTGACCTGCACCGATGCGCGACGTTCCCGGCGGGGTGTGGCGGGGAGGGCTGGTGTCGGCCGCACTGGCTAGGCTGACGCCCACGGGAGCGGTGCGTGTGCCAGGGATCGCGAGGGAGGTGCCGATGCCGGACCGGCGGCTCGACGCATCGGCCCTGCGCGATTGGGCTCACACCGCCGTCGGTGACCTGATCACCCACACCGACGAGATAAACCGGCTCAACGTGTTCCCGGTAGCCGATTCCGACACCGGCACCAACATGCTCTTCACCATGCGATCCGCACTGGCCGAGGCGAACTCCGCCGCTCGGTCCGGGGAAGTGGCCCAGGTGGCCGCGGCGCTCTCCGAGGGCGCACTGCACGGCGCGCGCGGCAATTCCGGGGTGATCCTGTCCCAGATCCTGCGTGGCCTGGCCGATGTGACGGCCGCCGCGGACGCCGATCGCCAGGGTGCGCTGGCCGATATCGACGCCCCCCTGCTCGGCGCCGCGTTGCGGCATGCGGTGCGCCTGGCCGTGGCCTCGATGGGCGGCGAGGTGGTCGCCGGGACCATCGTCTCGGTGCTGCAGGCCGCGGCCGATGCGATGGAGGACTGGGGCGCCGGCGGTGCCGGCCTGGCCGAAGCCCTCGAGGCCGCCGGAGATGCGGCGGCCTCGGCGCTCGACCGCACCCCGCTGCAACTCGACGTGCTGGCCGACGCCGGTGTCGTCGATGCGGGCGGGCGCGGCCTGCTGGTGCTCATCGACGCACTGACCGCGACCGTCACCGGCCATGCCCCGCACCGCCGCAGCTACGAACCCGCGGCCCGGCGACCGGAGCTGCGCTCCGGCGAGCCGGTACCGCCGCCACAGTTCGAGGTGATGTACCTGCTCGACGGGGGCGGCACGACAGCGCTGGACGGGTTGCGCACCGCTCTGCAGCAACTGGGGGACTCGGTGGCCATCGCCGCCTCGGCGGCCCGATCGGACAGCGGCGAAAGCGATCGGCATTCGGTGCACGTGCACACCGACGACGCCGGCGCGGCCATCGAGGCGGGACTGGCCGTGGGGGCACTGAGCCGGATCCAGATCTCGGCCCTCAACACCGGAGCCGGCCGCCCGGCCGCGGGCAGCTGGAGCCGGGAACGCGCCGTGCTGGCCGTCGTCGACGGCGACGGGGCCGAGGAGCTTTTCGGCCGGGAGGGTGCCGATGTGCTGCGGCCCGAGCCGGAGTCGGCCGACCCGGGGCACGGGGTCAGCGCGCGCCAACTGCTGCGGGCCCTGGTCGACACCGGTGCCGCCCAGGTGATGGTGCTGCCCAACGGGTATGTCGCCGCCGAGGAACTGGTCGCGGGCTGCACGGCGGCCATCGGCTGGGGCATCGACGTGGTGCCGGTGCCGGCGGGGTCGATGGTGCAGGGCCTCGCGGCGCTCGCCGTCCACGACCCGGGCAGGCAGGCCGTCGACGACGGATACACGATGGCGCGGGCCGCGGCCGCGGCGCGGCACGGGTCGGTGCGCGTCGCCACCGAGCAGGCACTGACCTGGGCCGGTACCTGTGAACCCGGCGACGGTCTGGGAATCGCCGGGGACGAGGTGCTGGTCGTCGGCCCCGATGTGGGCGCCGCCGCCGCCGGCCTGATCGATCTGCTGTTGGCCGCCGGTGGTGAGTTGGTCACGGTGCTCGTCGGGCTGAACGCCGATCCGGCGGTGGCCGAGCGCCTCGACGAATATGTGCACCACCGCCATCCCGGCATCGAGTTGGTGGCGTACCGCACCGGCCATCACGGCGACGCGCTGCTGATCGGGGTCGAATAGCCGTGGTCTCACTCACCGACCGGCTCGACGGCATCATCGGCGGCAAGGCCGCAACCCTGCTCGACGAGTTCTTCGGGATCCGCACCGTCGATGGTCTGCTGCGGCACTACCCGCGCAAATACAACCAGGGCATGACGGTCTGGGGGGAGGACGAGGAGCCACCCGAGGAGGGCGAGCACGTCACCTTCGTCGGCACGGTCGACAAGGTCGACCTCCGCTGGACCAACCGTGAACCGAGGCGTGAATACCTGGTGATCACCCTGGGCGCCGGGCGGCGGAAGGTTACCGCCACGTTCTTCAACGCCAAGTACCTCAAGAAGGATTTGGTGAAGGGGGTCCGGTTGATGCTGTCCGGTGAGGTCGGCTACTTCCGCGGCGCCATGCAGCTCACCCATCCGGACTTCCTGGTGCTGAACTCGCCGAAAGGCCGGGTGTTCGGGAGCAGATCGCTCAAGGCGATCGCCGACAGCTCGAAGTCCGAAACGGGCGAGCTGGCGATGGCGGCCTTCGAGCGCGACTTCTTTCCCATCTATGCGGCCAGCTCCAAACTGCAGAGCTGGGACATCTTCGCCTGCGTGAGCCAGGTGCTGGCCGTACTCGATCCGGTTGCTGATCCGCTGCCGGAAAGAGTTGTGCGCCAACGCGGCCTGATGTCCGAGGACGCCGCGCTGCGGGCGATCCACCTCGCCGAGAGCGAGACCGAACGCGACCGTGCCCGCGAACGGCTGACCTTCGACGAAGCCGTCGGGTTGCAGTGGGCCCTGGCCCAGCGCCGCCACGGTGAACTCTCCGAGTCCGGACCGCCGGCACCGCGCCGCGCCGACGGGCTGACCGAGGCGCTGACGCGTCAGCTGCCCTACGAACTGACCGCCGGTCAGCGCGAGGTGCTCGAGGTGATCTCCGCCGAACTGAACTCCAGCAGGCCGATGAACCGGCTGTTGCAGGGCGAGGTGGGCTCGGGCAAGACCATCGTGTCGGTGTTGGCAATGCTGCAGATGGTCGACGCCGGCTATCAGTGCGCGTTGCTCGCCCCCACCGAAGTGCTTGCCGCCCAACATGCCAGGTCCATCCGCGATCTCCTCGGCCCGCTCGCGATGGCCGGTCAGCTCGGCGGCGAGGAGAACGCGACCCGGGTGGCGTTGCTCACCGGATCGATGTCGGCGGCCCAGAAGCGCGAGGTACGCGACGAGGTGGCCGCCGGACACGCCGGCATCGTGATCGGCACCCACGCCCTGCTGCAGGACGCGGTCGAGTTCGAACGGCTCGGCATGGTGGTCGTCGACGAGCAGCACCGGTTCGGAGTCGAGCAGCGAGACCGGTTGCGGGCCAAGGCTCCTCAGGGCCTGACGCCGCATCTGTTGGTGATGACCGCAACCCCGATTCCGCGGACCGTCGCGCTGACGGTCTACGGCGACCTGGAAACCTCGACGCTGCGCGAACTTCCACGCGGCCGCCGGCCGATCACCACCAACACCATCTTCATCAAGGAGAAGCCGCAATGGCTGGACCGGGCGTGGCAGCGCATCACCGAGGAGGTCGCGGCGGGTAGGCAGGCCTACGTGGTGGCCGCCCGCATCGACGAAACCGACTCCGGTGGAGGTGAATCCAACGGTCCGCCGGCCACCACCGCGGTCGAACTCTACGAACGGCTGCGTGGGGGAGTGCTTTCCGGGTTGCGGCTGGGACTCATGCACGGGCGCCTGCCCGCTGAGGACAAGGATGCGGTGATGGCCGCATTCCGCGACGGTCAGATCGACGTGCTGGTGTGCACAACGGTGATCGAGGTCGGCGTGGACGTGCCCAACGCGACGGTGATGGTGGTGCTGGACGCCGACCGGTTCGGCATCAGTCAGCTGCACCAGCTGCGTGGTCGCATCGGCCGCGGGGCGCATCCCTCACTGTGCCTACTGGCCACCCGGCTGCCGCAGGACTCCAGGGCCGGTGAACGGTTACGGGCGGTCGCGGGCACGCTGGACGGCTTCGCGCTCGCCGACCTGGATCTGCAGGAGCGCCGGGAAGGAGATGTGCTGGGGCTCAACCAGTCCGGTCGATCCTTCACGTTGCGGTTCCTGTCGCTCGCCGAGCATCTCGACCTGATCGTGGCCGCCCGCGAGCTGTGCCAGGAGCTGTACGCCGCCGACCCGGACAGCCGAGGCATGGCGATCCTTGCCGCGCAGTTCACCGGCGGCGACCGCATCGAGTTCCTGGACAAGTCGTGAGACGCGGGCTGCTGCTGTGGCTGGCGGCGACCGCGACGCTGGCGGTGATCGTCGCCGTTCAGGTGGTGTCCGCCGGCGATGACGGCGAGATGACCGCGCGGGCCGACGTCCCGACCGTGCAGCCCGGCGCCGATGTGCTCGCCGGTGTCACCGTCGTCCCGGTTCGGGTGCGCGGCTACGACTACCGGCGGGCGGCCTTCGGCGAAGCCTGGGACGACGACAACGACGCACCGGGCGGCCACAACGGTTGCGACACCCGCAACGACATCCTCAACCGGGATCTGCTCGACAAGACCTACGTGTCCATCAAGCGCTGCCCCGACGCGGTGGCCACCGGCATCCTGCACGATCCCTACACCAACGCCACCATCGCGTTCACCCGCGGCAACCAGGTGGGCGCCTCGGTCCAGATCGACCACATCATCCCGTTGGCGCTGGCCTGGGACATGGGCGCCCGGGACTGGAGCGACGCGATGCGGATCCGGTTCGCCAACGACCCGGCCAATCTGCTGGCCGTCGCCGGACCGGCGAACCAGGACAAGGGCGACCAGGAGCCGGCCACCTGGATGCCGCCGAACCACGCCTTCTGGTGTCAGTACGCCATGCAGTTCATCGCCGTGGCGCGCGGGTACGGGCTGGCGGTGGATCAGGCCTCGGCGCAGGAGCTGCGCGAGGCGGCCGCCACCTGTCCCGCGGGCTGACGCGGCAGACTAGGCGCCGGTGTAGGTGTCCGGGTTGGGGCAGAACCGGGTGCCGTCGTCCAGGCCGCTGAGGGTGTCCATCTCGGCGGGGGTGAGTTCGAAATCGAATACGTCGGTGTTCCCGGCGATCCGGTCCGCGTCCGACGATCGCGGGATCACCACGTTGCCCAGCTGCAGATTCCACCGGATCAGCACCTGCGCCGCCGACTTGCCGTGCGCGGCGGCAACCGCGGCGATGGCGGGATGGTCGAGCAGTGCGCCCCCGCCCAACGGACTGTGTGCCTCGGTCACGATGCGGTCGTCGGCGTGTACGGCGCGCAGTTCTGACTGGTTGAGCAGCGGATGCAACTCGATCTGGTTGACCGCCGGCGGGAAGAACGACAGACCGATGATGTTCGACAGGTGCTCCGGGGTGAAGTTGGACACCCCGATCGACCGGGCGAGCCCGAGTTCCCTGGCCTTCATCAGTCCGCCCCAGGCGTCGATGTACTTGCCGTTCTGCTCGGCGGGCCAGTGGATCAGGTACAGGTCGACGTAGTCCAGGCCGAGGCGCTCGAGGCTGGCCCGGCAGGCGTCCTGGGACGATTGGAAACCCTGGTCGGCGGTGCGGAGCTTGGTGGTGATGAACAGCTCTTCGCGGGGGATGCCCGAGTTGGCGACGGCCCGGCCGACCGCCTCCTCGTTGCCGTCGACCGGTGC
>JAGQTU010000031.1:0-8209 GCA_020438865.1 Mycobacterium sp. | reverse complement strand
CGTCACCGCGGCCTCGGCCTCCGCGGCCGAGAGTTCGGCAACGCCGACACCGAGCACCGGGATGGTGTTGTCGTCGTTGAGGGTGACGGTGGGGATCGTGGCCGCCGGTGTCATGGTCGCCTGCCTGTGCAGTTGAAGGTTCGGGGTCGGGACTCCGCGCGACTGTTCTTGCACCGCCTTGGGAGCCACCGGCTTCGGGAGACGATAGTACCCAGCAACACGTGCCGTCTGATCAGCGCCTGCGTCGGCCCGGAACGACCGACGCAAATTGCCGCCATCGTCAACCATGCGTGCAGGCCGGCGCACTCCCGATCGGCCCGGGTGACGCCCGGTGGGCCTGGGGCTGGCCGTTGTCGTACGCTGCGGCCATGACAGCGACGGCGGTGAACACCGCACCGCAGCGCGGGCCCCTAGCGGAGAAGGCGCTCGCGGCGGGCAACCGGGTCGGCATCAAACTGATTCCGCATCTGCCCGGCGGGCTCAAACGGCTCCTTTCCGGCGGCCGGGCGATCACCATCGACGGCAACACCCTCGACCCGTCGGTGCAGATGCTGCTGGCCGCACAGCGGGCCACCGGGGTCAACGGGGTGGTCGTGGCCGACGACGAGTTCCTCTCCCGCCAGCAGTACCGGGAGACGGCCCGCACGGTGGACGAGCCCGGCGTGCACGCCACCGAGATCCGCAATTTCGTCATCCCCGGGTCGGCCGGCCAGATCCCGGTGCGGCACTATCGGCCCGCCGGCGACGGACCCGCGCCCCTGCTGGTCTTCTACCACGGCGGCGGCTGGGTGATCGGCGACCTGGACACCCACGACCATCTGTGCCGGCTCATCTGCCGCGACGCGGCCGCGCATGTGCTGTCCGTCGACTACCGGCTGGCGCCCGAGCACAAGGCCCCGGCCGCCGTGGACGACGTGTACGCCGCCTACCTGTGGGCCCACGAGCACGCGGCGGAACTCGGCGCCGACCCCGGCCGCGTCGCGGTCGGCGGCGATAGCGCCGGCGGCAACCTGGCCGCACTGGTCACCCTGCGGGCGCGCGACGCCGGTGTTCCACTGCCCGCACTGCAATGGCTGATCTACCCGGCCACCGACATGCGCGGCCTGGCCCGCTCCCGCACCCTGTTCGGGGACGGTTTCCTTTTGACCAAACACGACATGGACTGGTTCCAGGACAGCTACCTCGATGGCTCCGGCGTCGACGACGCGGATCCGCGGGTCTCACCGTTGCTGGCCGGCGACCTGTCCGGGTTGTCGCCGGCGCTGGTGGTCACCGCCGGATTCGACCCGCTGCGCGACGAGGGCGACCAGTACGCCGCGAAACTGCAGGCCGCGGGCGTCACCGTGGACCACCGCCGGATGGGCTCGCTGATCCACGGGTTCGCCCAACTCAACGCCCTCGGCGGTGACGTGGCGCGGGCCAACGCCGAGATGATCTCGGCGTTCCGCGCCCACCTGGCCCGCGCCTGACGGCCGCCTAAAGCCTCGCCGGTACGCTGGAGGCGCCAAGATCAGCCTGAAACAGCGAGGACCCGCCGACCCGTGGCCACCAACAAGAAGAGCCAGCCCCGTTACGACCTGAAAGCTCAGGACCGCAAACGCAACCTGGCCATCCAGCTCGGTTTGACCGCGATCGTCGTCATCTTCGCCGTCGCCCTCGTCCTGTTCATCGTGATGGGCAAGGACAAGAAGACCGGTTCCGGCGAGGCCCAGGCGGTGCGGATCACCTCGAGCTCGCTGATAAAGAAGGACGGCAGTGACGAGCCGAAGGCCGTCCTCGGGCTCTACGAGGACTTCCAGTGCCCGCACTGCCGCGACTTCGAGAAGTCGTTCGGCCCCACCATCTCCAAGCTCATCGACAGCGGAGCGATCGCGGCGGACTACTACAGCGTCTCGATCCTGAACTCGCGGGCCAACGACAACTACTCCACCCGCGCCGCGAACGCCGCCTACTGCGTCGGCGATGAGAGCAAGGACGCGTTCCGGCGGTTCCACTCGGCGCTGTTCGCCATGCAGCCCGAGGAGGGCGCGGGCGGCGCGCCCGACAACAGCCGGCTGATCGAGACCGCGCGGCAGGCCGGTGTGGTCGGCGGCGTGCCCGGCTGCATCAACTCCGGCAAGTACAACAAGATGGTCGACGGCCTGGCCGCGGCGGCGAAGATCACCGCGACCCCGACCATCCGGCTCAACGGGGAGGACATCAGCCCGAACACCCCCGAGGAGCTGGTCGCCAAGGTCGAGGCGATCGTCGGCAAGGTTCCGGCGCTCCCGGCCCCGGCTCCGGCCCCGGCCCCGGCGGCACGATGAGCGTGGCCATCCCGGCGCCGGTCGAGCCGGCGGCCCCCGCGGAATCGCCTGCGCGGCCCGCGGGCGTCTGGGTTCGGCCGCTCAGCGCCTGGTGGGTGCTGATCGCCGGGGTGATCGGCTTCGCCGCGTCGGCGACGCTGACGATCGAGAAGATCGAGATGCTGAAGAACCCCGGCTACGTGCCGACCTGCAGCATCAACCCCGTCTTGTCCTGCGGGTCGGTGATGGTGACCCATCAGGCGTCGATCTTCGGCTTCCCCAATCCGCTGATGGGCATCGCCGGCTTCGCCGTGGTGATCGTCACCGGGGTGCTCGCGGTGACGAGAGTGCGCCTGCCGCAGTGGTATTGGGCCGGGATGCTGATCGGTACCGCGCTCGCGGCGGTGTTCGTGCACTGGCTGATCTACCAGACCCTCTATGTCATCGGCGCTCTGTGCCCGTACTGCATGGTGGTGTGGTCGGTGACCATCCCGCTGTTGGTGGTGGTGGCCTCGATCGCGCTGCGCGGGTTGGCGGGCAACCCGGCGGCACACGCGCTCTACACGTGGCGTTGGTCGATCGTCGTGCTGTGGTTCACGGCGGTGATCCTGATGATCCTGGTGCGGTTCTGGAACTACTGGTCGACGCTGATCTAGCGCGCGCACGGGTGCGCTGAGGGGTAGGGTCCGCCTGTGGTCTCCAAAGTCTTGGTTGCCAACCGCGGTGAGATCGCGATCCGCGCATTCCGTGCCGCCTACGAGCTGGGGATCGGCACCGTCGCGATCTATCCCTACGAGGACCGCAATTCGCTGCACCGACTCAAGGCCGACGAGTCCTACCAGATCGGTGACGTCGGCCACCCGGTGCGTGCGTATCTGTCCGTCGACGAGATCGTCGCGGCCGCCGTGGCGTGCGGTGCCGACGCGATCTATCCGGGTTATGGCTTCCTGTCGGAGAATCCGGAGTTACCCGCCGCCTGCACCGCGGCGGGCATCACCTTCGTCGGGCCCGATGCCGGCATCCTGGAACTGACCGGCAACAAGGCGCGGGCCATCGCCGCGGCCCGGGACGCCGGGCTACCCGTGCTGGTGTCCTCGACGCCGTCGTCGTCGACCGAGGACCTGCTCGCCGCGGCGCAGACGATGGAATTCCCGTTGTTCGTCAAGGCCGTTGCGGGTGGCGGTGGTCGCGGTATGCGCCGGGTCAGCGACCCGGATGCCCTGGCCGAGGCCATCGAGGCCGCCAGCCGTGAGGCCGAGTCGGCGTTCGGTGATCCGACGGTGTTCCTCGAGCAGGCCGTGATCAACCCGCGCCACATCGAGGTGCAGATCCTGGCCGACACCCACGGCGACGTGATCCACCTCTACGAGCGTGACTGCAGCGTGCAACGCCGCCACCAGAAGGTGATCGAGCTTGCGCCGGCGCCCAACCTGGATCCCGCTCTGCGGGAACGGATCTGCGCCGACGCGGTGGCTTTCGCTCGCTACATCGGCTACGCGTTCGCCGGCACGGTGGAGTTCCTGCTCGACGAACGCGGCAACTACGTGTTCATCGAGATGAACCCGCGCATCCAGGTGGAGCACACGGTCACCGAAGAGATCACCGACGTCGACCTGGTCTCCGCCCAACTGCGCATCGCATCGGGGGAGACGCTCGCCGACCTCGGCCTGAGCCAGGACGCCGTCCGTCCGCACGGCGCGGCGTTGCAGTGCCGCATCACCACCGAGGACCCGGCCAACGGTTTCCGGCCCGACACCGGCCGGATCACCGCCTACCGCTCACCGGGCGGTGCCGGGGTCCGACTGGACGGTGGCACCCATCTCGGTGCCGAGATCGGCGCGCACTTCGACTCGATGCTGGTCAAGATGACCTGCCGGGGACGGGACTTCCCGACCGCGGTGCGGCGGGCCCGACGCGGTCTGGCCGAGTTCCGGGTCCGTGGTGTGTCGACGAACATCCCGTTCCTGCAGGCGGTTCTGGACGATCCCGACTTCGAGGCCGGGCGCATCACCACGTCGTTCATCGACGAGCGGCCGCACCTGCTGACCGCCCGCTCGTCGGCGGATCGCGGCACCAAGATCCTGAACTATCTGGCCGACGTGACGGTCAACCAGCCACACGGCCCCCGCCCCTCGACGGTTTATCCGCGCGACAAGCTGCCCGCCATCGACCTCGCCGCGCCCCCGCCGGCGGGATCCAAGCAACGTCTCGTCGCGCTGGGACCGGAGCGGTTCGCCCGCTGGCTTCGGGAGTCGCCATCCGTCGGTGTCACCGACACGACCTTCCGCGACGCCCACCAGTCGCTGCTGGCCACCCGGCTGCGTTCGACCGGGTTGCTGGAGATCGCACCCTACATCGCGCGGATGATGCCCGAGTTGCTCTCGATCGAATGCTGGGGCGGGGCGACTTATGATGTGGCGCTTCGGTTTCTGAAGGAAGACCCGTGGGAGCGGCTGGCCGCGCTGCGCGAGGCGCTGCCCAACATCTGTCTGCAGATGCTGTTACGCGGACGCAACACCGTGGGCTATACGCCCTACCCTGAACTGGTCACCACCGCCTTCGTGCAGGAGGCCACGTCGACGGGGGTGGACATCTTCCGGATCTTCGACGCCCTCAACAACGTGGAGTCGATGCGGCCGGCCATCGATGCGGTGCGCGAAACCGGCACGGCGATAGCCGAAGTCGCGATGAGCTACACCGGCGACCTCTCGGACCCGGCCGAGCAGATCTACACCCTGGACTACTACCTCAAGCTCGCCGAGCAGATCGTCGATGCCGGCGCGCACGTGCTGGCGATCAAGGACATGGCCGGGCTGCTTCGGGTTCCGGCGGCGCAGCGGCTGGTCGGTGCGCTGCGCAGCCGGTTCGACCTGCCGGTGCACGTGCACACCCACGACACCCCCGGTGGGCAACTCGCCACCTACGTGGTGGCGTGGCACTCCGGTGCCGACGCGGTCGACGGGGCGGCCGCGCCGCTGGCCGGGACCACCAGTCAGCCCGCGCTGAGCTCGATCGTGGCGGCCGCAGCGCATACCGACTACGACACCGGGCTGTCGCTGCCGGCGATCTGCGATCTCGAGCCGTACTGGGAGGCGCTGCGAAAGGTTTACGCGCCCTTCGAAAGCGGGCTCCCGGCACCCACCGGCCGGGTGTACAGCCACGAGATTCCAGGCGGTCAGCTGTCGAACCTGCGCCAGCAGGCGATCGCGTTGGGATTCGGCGACCGCTTCGAGGAGATCGAGATCAACTACGCCGCCGCCGACCGGATACTCGGCCGGCTGGTGAAGGTGACGCCGTCGTCGAAGGTGGTGGGCGACCTCGCCCTGGCACTGCTGGGTGCCGGGGTCAGCGCGGACGAGTTCGCCGCCGACCCGGCTCGCTACGACATCCCGGATTCGGTGATCGGTTTCCTGCGCGGCGAGTTGGGCGATCCGCCCGGCGGCTGGCCCGAGCCGCTGCGTACCAAGGCGCTGGCCGGACGCCCGCCCGCCAAGCCGACCGCGGAACTCACCACCGAGGATGAGGCCGCCCTGCACCAGTCCGGCCCCAAGCGCCAAGCCGCGCTGAATCGGCTGTTGTTCCCCGGTCCGACAAGGGAATTGGAGGCGCACCGGGAACAGTACGGCGACACCTCGCAGCTGACGGCTAACCAGTTCTTCTACGGGCTGCGCTACGGCGACGAACACCGGGTCCAACTCGAGCGTGGAGTCGAGTTGTTGATCGGGCTGGAGGCGATCTCCGAGCCGGACGAGCGGGGCATGCGCACCGTGATGTGCATCATCAACGGCCAGTTGCGCCCGGTGGTCGTGCGCGACCGCAACATCGCCGACACCGTGCCCACCGCGGAGAAAGCCGACCGGACCAACCCCGACCAGATCGCCGCCCCGTTCGCCGGTGTGGTGACCATCGGTGTCGCCGTCGGCGACGAGGTGGCCGCCGGGCAGACCATCGCCACCATCGAGGCGATGAAGATGGAGGCCGCGATCACCGCGCACAAGGCGGGCGTCATCAACCGGGTGGCCGTCGCGACCACGGCGCAGGTCGAGGGTGGTGACCTGCTGGCGGTGATCGGCTCGGTGGGCAGGAGCGAAGCGGCCGGGGTGTCAGACTGACCCGGATCGTCGCCGGCGTGGCGGGCGGCCGGCGGCTGGCCGTGCCGCCGCGCGGTACCCGGCCCACCACCGAACTGGTCCGGGAGGCACTGTTCAACGCGCTGGTGGCCCGGCTCGACTTCGACGGCCTGCGGGTGCTGGACCTCTACGCCGGGTCCGGCGCGCTGGGCCTGGAGGCGCTGTCGCGGGGAGCGGGCCGGGTGCTGCTCGTCGACAGTGACGCCGGCGCCGTCGCGGTGATCAACCGCAACATCCAGACCGTGGGCCTGCCCGGCGCGACCGCGCGCCGCGCGACCGTCGCGGCGGTGCTGAACGCGCCGGCCGAGGCGCCGATGGACCTGGTGCTGGCCGACCCGCCGTACGGCGTGCCGCCCGCCGAGGTGGACGCAATGCTGGCCGGCTTGCAGGCCAACGGCTGGGTGGGGCCGGGGTCGATCGTGGTCGTGGAGCGCGGCGTCGGGGCACCGGAGCTGAACTGGCCGGCGGGCTGGACACCGTGGCCGGTGCGCCGCTACGGCGACACCCGGGTCGCGTCCGCCGAGGTGGGGGATCCTGCCTGCTAGCGTCATCACCCATGAGTGGCGCCGTCTGCCCCGGGTCATTCGACCCGGTGACGCTGGGTCACGTGGACGTCTTCGAGCGGGCCGCCGCCCAGTTCGACGAGATCGTGGTCGCCGTCCTGGTCAACCCCAAGAAGTCGGGGATGTTCGACGTCGACGAGCGCATCGCGATGATCGACGAAGCCACCACCCACCTGCCGAACCTGCGCGCGGAGGCCGGCCAGGGACTGGTGGTGGACTTCGCCAGGGCCCGCGGGCTGACCGCGATCGTCAAGGGCCTGCGCACCGGCACCGATTTCGAGTACGAGCTGCAGATGGCGCAGATGAACAAGCACATCGCCGACGTCGACACGTTCTTCGTGGCGACCACGCCGCAGTACTCGTTCGTGTCGTCGTCGCTGGCCAAGGAGGTGGCCGGCCTGGGCGGGGACGTCTCGGCTCTGCTGCCCGATTCGGTGAACCGCAGGCTGCAGGCCAAGCTCGGCAGGTGAGCCGGCGGCCGCGCGCCCGCGATGCGATCGACTCCGCTGAGCGTGCGTGTCGGTGTGCGACACGCCGCTGACTTCGCTCGCTTGACGCACGCTCGCGGAACCGAGCCGGGCGCGGGGCCGGGCCGACATAATCAACGTCGAGTGCCCATGTCGGCGCCGCGTCCGGCCCGGAAGCCTGTCAGGTGTCTTTCCGACACACCGACTCGCCACCGCTGTCACAGGCGTAACACCAGGCACACTGGTCACTAACAACTACGCCAGGAGGTGGCGCCGTGTACCGAGTTTTTGAAGCGCTCGATGAACTGAGTGCGATCGTCGAAGAGGCCCGCGGTGTCCCGATGACGGCGGGCTGCGTGGTCCCGCGCGGTGACGTCCTGGAACTGGTCGACGACATCAAGGACGCGATCCCCGGCGAACTCGACGATGCCCAGGACGTCCTGGATGCCCGGGACAACCTGCTGCGCGAGGCCAAGGAGCACGCCGACTCGATGGTCGCCGGCGCGACCGCCGAGGCCGATTCCCTGCTCAGCCACTCGCGCGCCGAGGCCGACCGGCTGCTGGCCGACGCGAAGTCCCAGGCCGACCGCATGGTCGCCGAGGCCCGCCAGCACAGCGAGCGGATGGTCGCCGAGGCCCGCGAGGAGGCCTCCCGGCTGGCCGCCACCTCCAAGCGCGAGTACGAGGCGGCCACCAGCCGGGCGAAGGCCGAGGCCGACCGCCTGGTGGAGAGCGGCAACCTCTCCTACGAGAAGGCCGTCCAG
>JAGQTU010000325.1 GCA_020438865.1 Mycobacterium sp. | reverse complement strand
CACCCGGTCTCAGGCCGAAAGGCGGAATTGCTGTCGCCTCGCAGTGCGCCCTTCTGCGATGACCTGGCACATGGTCGTGAACAATTCGCGCTTTCGCACCGGCTTCATCATGCGCGCCTGCGGCCTGACATTGGCAGCGGTCGCAGGGCCGGAATCAGGATCGACCGAACTGAGGATGACCACCGGTATGGAGGCCATGGCGGGATTGGCGCGCATGCGACGCAGCATTTCATCGCCGTCCATGCCGGGCATCTGGTAGTCGAGCAGCACCAGGTCAACCGGCACGCCGGATGCACTGGCCGCTTCAAGCAGGGCAAGCCCGCTCATTGCGCTGTCGGCGGCGGCATTGTCGAGACCCCATCCGTCGAGCATCTCGGCCAGAATCGCGCGATTGACCGCATTGTCATCGACCACCAGAATGCGGGCATCTTCAGGGATTTCACTGGCCGGGCGGTTCAGCGAACGGCCAGCCTGCTGGCCTGCCACCTGGCCGGGTGCCGCAGCAAGCCTCATATCGAAGGCAAATTCCGATCCCTCGCCTTC
>JAGQTU010000324.1 GCA_020438865.1 Mycobacterium sp. | reverse complement strand
CTCGCGCGCGATGGTCATCTTGCGCTCGAACTCTTCTCGGTCGTCCTCGACCTTGCGCAGGCTCAGCCCGTCGCCATCGGCCGTGATGACAACCGTATCACCTTCGGCCAGCTTCTGACTCTGGAGGATATCTTTGGGAATGATGATCCCTACGGAATTGCCTATTCTGCGGATGGTCGTGTTCATGGCGTCGTCGCTCCGATGTTATAACGAAGCGTATAACACAACGGATATCAGGTTGCAACGCCTGTTATAATCGGCGTCGAGCGATCAGTCGGCCAGCGCGTCGACCAGTTCCCCGGCCGCCCTGGCGATCACCGTGCCGGGCGGGAAGATGGCGGCCGCACCGGCTTTTCTAAGCGCGTCGAAGTCCTGCGGCGGGATGACGCCGCCGACGGCGACGAGAATGTCCTCGCGCCCGGCCTTTTTCAGCGCCGCCTTCAGTTCCGGCACCAGTGTGAGGTGGCCGGCGGCGAGCGACGAGGCGCCAATGACGTGGACGTCCTGCTGCACGGCGAGCTTCGCGACCTCCTCCGGCGTCTC
>JAGQTU010000323.1 GCA_020438865.1 Mycobacterium sp. | reverse complement strand
TGTGCCGGTGTTGGGGTCAACGGCCGTTATCGGCCGTTACCTCTACGCCAAAATCGTCGATATTCCCCCCTGGCCTCCCGAGCCAGAGGCCCCCGCCAAAAAACTCGAAAAAACGCCCTAAAGTGTCGTCAAAATCTCCGGCCCTTTGCGGGTAATCGCCAGGCTGTGCTCAAACTGCACCGAGAGCGACCCATCAGCGGTGATCACCGTCCAGCCATCCGGCAGCAAAATCCACTCATGGGTGCCGGCGTTAATCATCGGCTCGATGGTGAACGTCATGCCGGGGCGCAGCTGCGGCCCCTGCGTGGCCTGGCGCACATGCGAAACCGAGAGCGGCTCGTGCAGCACGCGGCCCAGACCATGCCCGCCCCACTCTCGCACCACGGCCACATGCTGCGAATCGGCGTAGTCGTTAATCGCCCGGCCGATGTCATTGAGATAATTGCCCGGCTGCGCCGCCTCAATGCCTACCCGCAGCGCTTCTTTGCCAATGGCCAGCAGACGTTCCGCCTGGGGCGAGACTTTGCCCACCGGAAAGGTGACAC
>JAGQTU010000322.1 GCA_020438865.1 Mycobacterium sp. | reverse complement strand
GAGTCCGACTGGGGGCACCCAAACTGACACGGCAAACAGCCTGCTCAGAAGCTATTTCGATGTTTGCTGACCCGCCGCTGAAGGGCTCCGTGCCCACATTTTGCCCACAATCTCATCTAACTTGTCGGCAACGCCGGTGAGATCGTCGTCGAAAAGATCGGCGTACACGTCCAACGTCATGGCCGCCGATGCGTGCCCGAGCATCCTCTGAACGACCTTCACGTTGGCGCCGGCGCTGATGGCCAGTGACGCCGCCGTGTGCCGCAACGCGTGAGCGGTGACGCGCGGGAACACCGGCGTCACGGGTTCTTTCCCTTCACGTTTGCGGGCCTCGTTCGCGGCGTCCTGGCACCGCTGAACCGCGCCGGACAGCCACGAATCGTGTGTCGACGGGGGACCGAGGTGGCCACCGTCGCGGGCCGGCCAGATCAGGTCGCCGTGATCCTTGCCTGCGCACGTCGCGGCCAACTCGTCGATCACGAACTTGGGCAGGACCACCGTCCTCGACTTGCCCGACTTCAGGGTGCCGACGTGAACCGTCCCGCC
>JAGQTU010000321.1 GCA_020438865.1 Mycobacterium sp. | reverse complement strand
AACGCTTGGCCAGCGACACAACCAGACGCAGATTGGCCTCCAGCAGGTGCCGGCGCGCCGCCTGACCGTCGCGGACGATGACCGCCAAGTCCCGCTTGCGGGCCTCACCGAGGCGTTTGCGAGTCTCCAGCAGATGCTGTGCGTAGAGACCCGCCTCGATCCGCTTGGCCAGTTCGACCTCGTCCTCAGCGCTGAGCAGTGCCGTTTTCCCGATGCCGTTCAAGTAGACGCGAACCAAGTCGGCGGCTGGACTCTGGGTGTCCAGATCGTGATCGATCCCGCTGCTGGTGACGTTTGCCATGATGGCCTCCTGATCGGCTCTGACTGTCAATTGCTACAACGTGCTTCGGGAGCGCGGAGTTCCCGGGATCTTCCGATCCCGCACGCTGTGACGTGCTCAAACGCCGAGGGGCCCTGAGAATCTATTAAGAGTCCCGGCGCTGGGCGTCTAGTGGGAGCGTTCCTCGCGGGGGGGTGCGGCCTGATGTTGCGTTGTCCGACCGGACTCCAACGCGCGGTGTTCTGCGCGCGGGAACAGGGCGGTGG
>JAGQTU010000320.1 GCA_020438865.1 Mycobacterium sp. | reverse complement strand
TCGATGCCGATCCGCGCCGCTGGTCGGACCTCAACAGCAATGTCCTGGTCGCCTTCCCGGGTCGGGAGCCGGTCGAGGTGTCCGGCCGCGAACCGCTGACGGTGTTCGGTCCGCCGGCGTCCGATGCGGACCTGCGCAGCGGCAGCTATCGGCCCTCGTCCGCCTGGTGGGCGGCGGGTGCGATCCTGCTGGCGGCGGCCGTCGGTTTCGGCGCGATCATCGGGTCGGCGCGGCGCGGCCGTAACGACCCCGGCACATCACACCGGCGCGGCTGAGAACCGCGTCTCGGCTTGGGGCGGCGCCCGGTGCCACGCCATACTGGTCCGGTGAACCGGCTGGTGTGCGCTTTCCTGACCGCGGTACTGCTGTGCGCATCCGGGGTCACCGCGTGCGCGCGCAGCAGCGAGGGGACGGCACGGACCGCCACCCAGGAGGCGTCGGCCTCCACCACCAGCACGGCCACCGGCACGACCGGCACCGCGGTGACGTCGGAGACGTCCGCCGCCCGCGATGCGCCGGAGTCGTCGCAGCCGGGCGTGTTGGAGA
>JAGQTU010000319.1 GCA_020438865.1 Mycobacterium sp. | reverse complement strand
ATCGCCACAGTCCGGCCCGACAACTGCCGACCGAGCACCACCACCCCCGCCGCAGCGGCACCGACGCACACTGCACTGGACAGCCGGGCGGCGAACTCCGTCGTGGGGACCACCGTGAACCAACCGCGCATCAGCAGGTAGTACAGGCCGTGAACAGCATCGATGTTGAGCACCGTCCGCCACAACTCCGGGACGGATCGGTGTGCGGCCGACAATGTGGCGGCCTCGTCGAACCACAGCGACGGCCGAGCTGCACCGGCCGCACTCACAGCGGTTGCCAGCAAAGCCACCGACATCGAATCCCAGCGACCGACGTGCGGTCTGCGACGCGCCACGGCGACGGGGGTGCGGTGTACACGCACAAGAGTGGTCACGCAGCCTGCTCCCTCGAGGTTCCGGGAAAACCGTAGCGGGGGAGTGGCGGGATCGGGGAACCGATCGGCGCTGTCCGGAAGATCACAGACCTGGTGATGTGCAGAAGCGATAGTGTTGCAGTTCGAGTCGGACAACTCCCGACGAGGACTACCGACGAGGACTTGGAGGGTA
>JAGQTU010000318.1 GCA_020438865.1 Mycobacterium sp. | reverse complement strand
ATGACCGGATCGTTCTCGACCTTGGCGCACTGGATCGCGGGCATGGCGTTTGCCATGCCGGGGCCGAGCGTGCCGATGCAGACAGCAGGCTTGCCGGTGATCCTTGCGGCCGCGGCGGCCATGTGGCCGGCGGATGCCTCGTGGTGCGGAGAGACGACAGTCCAGCCGCGCGTTTCCGCTTCGAGAAACAGGTGGACGAAGTTCGGGTCGGGAATGCCGAACAGCGTCCGGATTCCTTCCGCCTCGAACAGGTCGAGAATGCGCTTGTAGACCGGGATGCTATTCGAATCTGCAGGCGTCTTCTCGGCCTGGGGATTGTCGTCGTACATGATTTACCTTTCCTGATCTCGATCGAATTGGTCTGGTATAAACAGTTAAAACAAAAGGATTTATCGAGAGTTGGCGAACGCCCCCTTACCGATGCTGTGAGCAGCGGTCCGGCTTCGCGGCGGGTGCGATTCCTCTCCCGTTATTCGGTTTGGACGGAACGCTAGCCCAACTGCGAGGAGCCTGCCAGTCCAAATCAACACACCTGTTCATTTGGTTC
>JAGQTU010000317.1 GCA_020438865.1 Mycobacterium sp. | reverse complement strand
TGACGCCCACCCGCGAGCTGTGCATGCAGGTGGCCAACGCCTGCCGCGACCTGCGCGGGCAGGGCGGCCCGGCGCGCGTCGTCGCCGTCTACGGCGGCCAGCCCATCGGCGGCCAGATGCGCGCGCTGCAGCGCGGCGCCCAGATCGTCGTCGGCACGCCCGGCCGCGTGCTCGACCTGCTCGAGCGCGGCGCACTCGACTTCAGCGGCCTCGACACCTTCGTGCTCGACGAGGCCGACGAGATGCTGCAGATGGGCTTCGTCGAGGACATCGAGGCGATCCTCGGCCACGCCCCCAAGGACCGCCCGCGCCAGATGGCGCTGTTCTCGGCGACGATGACGCCGGCCGTCCGGCGCATCGCCGAGACGCACATGAAGGATCCCGTCGACGCGCGGGTGACGCCGAAGCAGGCCACGGCGCCCGACATCGCGCACCAGGTGATCCTGTGCCACGACGCCGACCGCCTCGAGATCCTCGAGCGGCTGATCGAGGTCGAGAACGTCGAGTCGGCCCTGGTGTTCGTGCGCACGCGGCAGGGCTGCGCCGATC
>JAGQTU010000316.1 GCA_020438865.1 Mycobacterium sp. | reverse complement strand
CCTCGCGAGCGTGCTGGCGCGCGATGCAACCGGGGAGCCGTTGCCCGACCCGCAACTGATTCGTGCGATCGAGTCACATCCGGTGCTGGCCGGCACCAAGATGATCGCCGAGGCGTGGGACGCCGCGGGCCTGTTCCAGGTCGGCAGCTTCGCCGGCGATCGCTGGCACGAGTGGAACGCGCACTACCGCGACGACCTGCGGCGCTATTTGCGTGGCGATCCCGGCAGCGCCCGGTCGTTCGTCGCGCGCCTGCTCGGCAGCCCGGACATCTACGGCCACGAAGAACGCGAACCGGAGCAGAGCATCAACTTCGTCACCTGCCACGACGGGTTCCCGCTGGCCGATGTGGTGGCCTACTCCCGCAAGCACAATCTCGACAACGGCGAACAGGATCGCGACGGACTCGACGAGAACTTCAGTTGGAACTGCGGCGTGGAAGGGTCGACCGACGACCTGGAGATCGATCTCCGACGGTTGCGCCACGGCAAGAGCCTGCTGGCCCTGCTGCTGCTGTCACTCGGCACCCCGATGCTGTCGATGGGCGACGAGC
>JAGQTU010000030.1 GCA_020438865.1 Mycobacterium sp. | reverse complement strand
CGAAATCCCTTATCCCACAGCGGGAGCGCGGGTCGACCACCTCCGGCACACCGCGGCGTACCTGAAGGAGAACGCGCCGAAGATCCCCATCCTGATCGCGGGCAACGGCGACCGGGTGCTGCGCATCGCCGCGCGGTACGCGGACATCATCGGGCTGACCGGCGGGACCATCAGCGACACCGCCGACGACCCGCTCGCCGAACGCATCGCCCTGGTTCGCGACGCGGCCGGGGACCGCTTCACCAACCTGGAACTCAACATGGCAATCACCGCCGTGCCCACCGACGACTCGGGCATCCCGAACCTGGACTTGACCCGCGCCTACGCTCCCACCGCCACCGACGAACAACTGCTGGCGATGCCGAGTGTGCTCAGCGGCACATCCCGCGATATCGCCGACCGGTTGCGGGCGCTGCGGGATCGTTACGGCGTGACCTACTTCACGGTGCAGGATTACCACGGTGCGTACTTCGCCAAGGCCATCGCCGAACTCCGCTGAACTGTTGCCGGCGTGGCGGTTTGCCCCACCCGGTGCGGGGGAAGTCTGGCTCCAACACGGAGGGCGGGACCGGCGGTGACAAGGGTATTAGAGGACGCGCGGGTGCGGGAACGCGCCGAAGGGGTGATCGTGGCGCTGCGGCGCTGCGCGGTCGAGCGTTACGAGTGGGGCGCCCTGTTGCCGAGGAGCGCGCGATGAACCGCCGCGCTGCGACGGGGTCCACCCGCCTGCACCGGCTCGCCGCCTGGTTTCGGCGGGACTACCCCAGCAGCGCTCCCACCCGCGGTCACTGCGTGCTGATCGCACTCTGCGGTACCGACGCCGCCCGCTAGCGGGTGCGCCGTCAGCGCGCGTACCGGCGCGCGACCTTGGATCGATCGACCGATCCCTTGGCGGTGAGGGGCAGTTCATCGGCGAACGTGATGCGTTCAGGGATCTCGAAACGGGCCAGCCGGCCGCGGCTGTAGGCGGCCAGGTCGGGTTCGGTGTGACCGCGTGTCACGACGACGGCGGCGATCCGCTCGCCGTAGAGGTCGTCGGGAACGCCGAAAACCACCGCCTGGGCCACGTCCGGATGGGATGCGAGGATGCGCTCGACGTGCTCCGGTGAGATCTTCTCGCCGCCACGATTGATCTGTTCCTTGATGCGTCCCTGCACGCTCAGGGTTCCGTCGTGGTCCACGACACCGAGGTCGCCGGTGCGCAGCCAGCCGTCGACGAATGTGCCGACGGTGGCGGTGGGGTTGTTCAGGTAGCCGCGCACGATGCTCGGTCCCGACAGCCAGATCTCGCCGGTCGTTCCGACCGGAACGCGGTTGCCGTCGGCGTCCACGATGCGCGCCGCCACACCCGTCGGCGTACCGACGGTGTTCAGCCGGGTGGTCTCGTCGTGGAATGGCAGTACGGAGCTGGCCTGGTGAGTTGCCTCCGTCATTCCGTAGGCCGCAAGCAGAGGTGCGCCCAATGTCTCCTCCATCCGCTGGGCCGTGGCGGTCGACAGGGGGGCACTGCAGCTTCGGACGAAGCGCAGCCGGTCGCGCGAGGCGGGAGTCAGCTCGGCATCCGCCCGGTCGAGGACTATCTGGTGGATGGTGGGCGCAGCGGTGTACCAGGTGGCCTCGACGGTGTCGATGTCGTCCCAGAACGTGCTCGCGGAGAACCGCCCGCTGGCCGGAAGAAGGATCCGGCCACCGCTGGCCAGGGGGGCGAGCAGGCCCGCGACGAGGCCATGCCCGTGGAACAACGGCATCACCGCGACGGTCGCGTCGGCGGGCCCGAGTCGATAAGCCGCCACGATTCCGGTGACCGACGACCTGATGTTGTCGTGCGTCCAGGGCACCATCTTCGGTGTTCCGGTGGTGCCGGAGGTGAACATGATCAGCGCATCACGACCCATGAGTCCGGGTATCGATTCGTCGGGGGCACGGGGCGCATCCGCAGCATCAACACTCCCGTCGGATTGGAGCAGCCAGCTGGGATCCCCGCCCAGGGATTGCTGGTGGCCGTCGACGAGTGTGACTCGCACACAGGCCATCTCGGCACGAGCACGCCTTTCGACCTCCGGCAGGGCCGGGTCGAACGGAACGACGACGAGACCGGCCCGTGCCGCGGCGAGCAGTCCCACCACGAATTCGAGGTTGTTCGACGACTGCAGTGCCACGACATCACCGGGCTGCAGTGCCGACCGTTGCAGTGCCCGGCACTGGGCGATCACGAGTTCGGCCAACTCGGCGTAGCCGATCCGTCGACGCCCGGCGCCTACGATCAACGCCGTCGAATCAGGGGCGGCTTCGGCGGCATCGTCGAGGATGTGACCGAGCCACCGCGGCGAAGTCGTCGCGGAATTACTTGCCATTGCCGGCCTCCTGCACCGTGATGCCCCTCGGGTTGAGGTGTGCGATGTTGCCGCTCTCGGTGCCGTCCGACGGGTCGATGAGGCAGTCGATGAGGGCGGGGCGGCCCGCCGACAGCGCCTCGCGCAGGTAGGCACCCACCTCCGCGGGTGTGGTCGCCCGATATCCCTTGCCGCCGAATGCCTGGATCATCACGTCGTGCCGGGCTTGCAGGGCGGTCGGCGCCGGGTCGGCGGAGCCGGAGACATCGTCGCCACGATAGACGCCGCTGTTGTTGAGGACGATGGTGACGATCGGCAGGTTGTACCGGCAGATGGTCTCCAGTTCCATTCCGCTGAACCCGAACGCGCTGTCGCCTTCGATCGCGATCACCGGATCGCCGGTCTCCACGGCGGCGGCGATCGCGTAGCCCATCCCGATACCCATGACACCCCAGGTGCCACTGTCCAAGCGATGACGGGGCAACTGCATTCCAATCGTGTTGCGCGCCAAATCAAGTGCGTTGGCTCCCTCGTTGACGAGATAGACACGGGGGTTCTCCCGGACGACCTCATGGATCGCCTCCAACGCGCCGAGGAACCTCATCGGGTGCGCGGTCTGCGCCGCCGTGAGGCGGTCGGCCATCTTGGCGACGTTCTGCGCCGACCGGGCCGAGAGTTCCTCGCGCCACTTCGCCGGGACGCTGATCCGGCCCGTTTTGTTCCGTTCGAGCAGGGCCGCCATCACCGACCCGACGTCGCCGACCAGCGGTGCGGCAACGGGCTGGTTGCTGTCCATTTCGGCGGCCGCGATGTCGACCTGGATGAACTTGACGTCCGCGCTCCATGTCGGCGAGTCACCATGCCCAAGAAGCCAATTCAGGCGCGCACCGACGAGCATCACGACATCGGCCCGGCGCAGGGCCAGGGACCGCGCCGCGGCTGCCGACTGCGCGTGATCGTCGGGAAGCAGCCCTTTGGCCATCGACATGGGCAGATACGGCACGCCGGTGGTCTCGACGAACTCGCGGATCTGATCGTCGGCCCGCGCGTAGGCGGCGCCCTTACCCAGCACGATCAACGGACGTTCCGCGCCGGCCAGCAGGTCGATCGCGCGGTCGACCGCGTGCGGGTCGGCCGGTTGTGGCGGTGCCGGGTCGACAAGCCGCCACACCGTCGGGGCGGCATGTGTCGCATCGAGAACCTCGCCGAGGACCGCGGCGGGGATGTCGAGGTAGACCCCACCGGGACGCCCGGACACCGCGGTGCGGATCGCGCGCGCGATACCGCGGCCGATATCCTCGGCCCGCGACACCCGGTACGCCGCCTTGACCAACGGCTTGGCGACCGCCAGCTGGTCCATCTCCTCGTAGTCGCCCCGCTGAAGGTCGACGATGTGGCGCTCACTGGATCCGGAGATCTGGACCATCGGAAAGCAGTTCGTGGTGGCATTGGCCAGCGCCACCAAGCCGTTGAGGAAGCCGGGCGCGGACACCGTCAGGCAGATGCCGGGGCGTCCGGTGAGAAACCCCGCCGCGGCCGCAGCATGTCCGGCATCACTTTCGTGCCGAAACCCGATGTACCGGAGCCCCGACCGCTGCGCGAGGCGCGCCACGTCGGTGATCGGAATGCCGACCACCCCGTAGATCGTCTGCACGTCGTTGAGCTTCAGCGCGTCGATGAGCAGATGGATGCCATCGGTGAGAGCACCCGGTTCACCGGCGCCTGCGTTCGATTCTTGCGTGGTAGTCATGGCGTGATTCCTTTCGTGTTCGTTCTTATCCGTTGTCAGCGCTCGGCGAGTGCAAGAGCCGAATGTTCGTCCGCGGGGCCGCCTGCGTCGGGGGAAGTCGGACCGCCCGAGCGGCCCGGACGACCCGGCTGGCGTAGCAGCCCCGCAATCCCGGCGGAGACGAGCGCGCTCACCGCGGCGATCCAGTACGCGCCGGTGTAACCCCAGGCGTCGATGACGCTGCCGCCGATACCGATCCCGACGACCGAGCCCACCAACTTGGAGCTGTAGACCAGGCCGTAGTTACTGGCGTTGTTGTTCTCGCCGAAATAGTCGGTGGTGATGGCGGCGAACAGCGGGTAGAAGGCGCCGCCGCCGAATCCGACCAGCAAGGCGAAGATCAGGAACGCGATCTCGTTGCCGACCTTGCCTGCGTAGAGCAAGCCGACCAGAGCCACGGCCGAGACGAGCAACACCACCAGCAGGGTCGGCTTACGCCCGATCCGGTCGGACACCATCCCCGTGATCGCGCGGCCGGCTCCATTGATGACGGACAGCACACCGGCCGCCATGGCCACGACCATCGGGGCAAAGCCCAGATCCTTGGCGAACGGCACCATGTAGCTGATCCCGAACAGGGAGACACCGGCGGTGATTCCCAGCGACAACCACATCAGGGGCAGCATCCCGGTCCGGATCGCCTCGAGCGGTGTGTACTGCCGGAAGGCGGGGGGATTCTTCGCCAGGCTCTTCGCGCCGGACGTGCTGGCCGCCCACCGCAGCGGGTCGATGTCGGCCGGCCACCAGTTCTTCGGCGGATCACGGAAGAACATGCCGCAGGAGGCGACAATCACCAACATGAAGACCCCGACGCCGTCCAACAGCCACACGTAGGTGTCGGGACGCAGTGCATAGCTGAAGACGAAGATGAACGGTACTGCGCCGTAGGCGAATCCGCTGCACACGAAACCCGTCTTGGCTCCCCGCCGTTCCGGGTACCACTTGCCGACGATGCTGATACCCGTCGTGTACACCAGGCCGACGCCGATGCCACCGCATACCGCGAAGCCGAGGTGGGCGATGACCAGGTTGCTGCTGTGCGCGATGCTGAAGAAGCCGACCCCCGATAGCGCGGCGCCGGCCAGCATCGCGGCCCGCGCCGATACGATCCCCTTCTCGCGCAGCCATCCGGCGGGAAACCCGACGGAAGCTTGGAATATCGCCCACACGGACAGCAGCCAGAACGTCTGCGACTGGCTCCAGCCGTGCGCCTGCTCGAGGGCGTCCTCGGCCGCGCCGAAGCCGAACTCGAACACACTGACGGCCATCGTGGCGATCCAGGGCAGCCAGACCATCGAAGCCCGGGATCTACCGAGGATGTCGCGGTCGGTTTCCCCGACCCGGTAGACGCGGCCCTTTGCGTCGGCGATCTCGCGATAACGTGGGGCTTCGACCGCTGTGGACATGAGGTCCTACCTCTCCAAGAATGCTCGGCAATGGCATACGGTATTTCGTATACAGAGCGAGTTTTCCGCCGACGGGGTTCGGCGGCCGTCGGCCGAAAGATCGATCTGCCGGATGACGCGCTGTCATCCGAACGGATGAAGGGGCCGCTGCTGCGTGCCGCCCCTACCGGCGTGCCGCCGTTCGCCTCGACGGACCCACGTCAGCCGGCGTGCTCAGCCTCTTGGCGCCGGCGATGGTAGATCTCCCGGGTACGTTCGGTGTGGCGGCGCATCAGATCGGCGGCCCGTCTGCTGTTGCGGCGCGCAATCGCGTCGATCAACTCGGCGTGCTCGTCCCACGCGTCCTTGCCGCGTGCCCGCGCAATGGGTGCGTAATACCAACGCACCCGGCGTTCGACGGACGCGATGAGATCGGCCAGCACGGAGTTGCCCGACATGGCGACCACATGGCCGTGCAGGGCGGCGTTGGCGGAGACCAATCCTTCCCGATCGCCCTTCGCGAGCGCCTTCTCCCCTGCGCGCTGCAGTTCCTGAAGGCGCTCAATCTGTTCGGCGGTCGCGACCCGGGCGGCAAGCCTGGCCGACTCGCCCTCCAGCAGGGTGCGTACCGCCAGTAGATCATCGGCCTCGGCGTCGGTTGGAACGTGAACGAACGCGCCCTGGGCCGGCCGCAGTTCCACAAAACCCTCAGTCTGCAGACGGTGCAGCGCCTCCCGAACCGGCTGCCTGCTAACGCCGAGCTGAGTCGCGAGATCCTGCTCGACCAGGTGCTCACCGGGTGACAACTCGCGAGTGACGATCATTTCCGCCAGCGCGTCATAAACCGACTGGCGCAGCGTCGCCGGACGCTCCAACGGCGGCCGCACAATTCGCGCCATGTCGACAGTATACGGTCTTCAGGATCTCCCCCCGGGTCGTCATGCCTGCGCTCAAGGGCCCCTTGTCGAACCCGGCGAATCGCGCCCCCGAAGTTATTCAGGTCACACCGCATTGCAACCCACGCATAATTGTATACAGTCGACAGTATGGAAAGTTGGGCTCGACACCGATCCCGCGACATCACAACGAGAGGAACCGTCATGAATGCACTGCCCCTGTCCGGGATCAAGGTGATCGACTTCACCGGGGTGCAGGCGGGCCCCGCCTGCACCCAGATGCTGGCCTGGTTCGGCGCCGATGTGCTGAAGGTCGAGCGGACGAGCGGGGGTGATGTGACGCGCAATCAGTTGCGCGACATTCCCGACGCCGATGCCCTGTACTTCACGATGCTCAACAGCAACAAGCGATCGCTGGCCATCGACACCAAGTCGGCCGAGGGCCGGGAGGTTATGGAGAAGCTGGTACGTCAGGCCGACGTGCTGGTCGAGAACTTCGCCCCGGGCGCCATGGACCGGATGGGCCTGTCGTGGGAGACACTGCAGCAGTGGAACCCGCGGCTGATCTTCGGCTCGGTGAAGGGCTTCAACGACGACTCACCGTGGAATGACCTCAAGGTCTACGAGAACGTCGCCCAGTGCGCCGGCGGGGCCGCCTCGACCACCGGCTTCTGGGATGGCCCGCCGACAGTCAGCGCTGCGGCACTCGGCGACAGCAACACCGGCATGCATCTGCTGATCGGAATCCTCACCGCGCTGATCGCGCGCGAGAAGACCGGGACGGGACAGAAGGTGTCGGTTTCCATGCAGGACGCCGTTCTCAACCTGTGCCGAGTCAAGCTGCGCGACCAGCAGCGCCTGGATCGGGTCGGTTACCTGGAGGAGTACCCGCAGTATCCCAACGGCGAGTTCGGCGATGCGGTCCCGCGAGGTGGCAACGCCGGCGGCGGCGGCCAGCCCGGCTGGGTGCTCAAGTGCAAAGGGTGGCAAAGCGACCCCAATGCCTACATCTACTTCACCGTCCAAGAGCAGAACTGGGCCCGCACCGCAGCGGCGATCGGACGGCCGGAATGGGCCGATGACCCCGACTACAACTCGGCGCGCGCCCGCCAGGACAAGATCTTCGACATCTTCGCCGAGATCGAGAAGTGGCTGGCCGACAAGACCAAGTTCGAGGCGGTCGACATCCTGCGCACCTTCGATGTGCCCAGTGCGCCGGTGCTGAGCATGAAGGAGATCGCCGAGGACCCCGCCCTGCGCTCGAGTGGAACGGTCGTCGAGGTGGATCAGAAGGGCCGCGGGACCTATTTGACCGTGGGCAGTCCGGTCAAGTTCTCGGCGTTCCAGCCCGAGATCATCGGCGCTCCCCTGCTCGGGGAGCACACAGACGACGTGCTGGCCGAACTGGGTTACGACGCCGACACCATCGCGGAGTGGCATCGCAGCAAGATCGTCGTCTGACCAGACACCGACCCCAGGCGGGCACGGTGACATCTGGCCGTCCGGGAGTCGCTTGGCCGTCGTCGTGCCCGTTACACTCACACCCGCCGTAACCCGACGACCGACCGAGCCGTCGGGAACGGCACCAGGACGCCCTCGTAGCTCAGGGGATAGAGCACGGCTCTCCTAAAGCCGGTGTCACAGGTTCGAATCCTGTCGGGGGCACGTCAGCGGAATTTGCGCCAGCCGCCGTCATGAATCCCCGGTCGCCGACTCCCCAAAAGGGGACCCTCGATCGCCGTCTCGAGCACGCGGCAAAACCCCCGCGGCCGGGGCCGTTAATCGTAAACTTCGACGATGCAACTCCGACCGCTGCGCCTGATACCGGTTTTCGCCATCACTGCGACCGCCATCGGCGTCGGCTTGGCCGCGCCCGCCGCGGCCGACTGCAACTACAGCGGCGGATCCACGCTGTGCTCCAGCACCGGCACCGTGCGGGGCGGCTCCGCACCCCCGCGCCCCACCTACAACCCGTACCCGTGCAACGGCTACACGTGCAGCTATTACGACAACTACGATCCGGGCCTTTATCTCGACTTCGGTCGTGGCGGCGGGATCAGCATCGGCGGCGGCAGAAACTAGCCGTCCCCGATCTCGCCCCCCCAACTACTTTTGAGGAGTCTCAACGTGTTTCGTGTCACCAATCGCAGGCTCGTCCCAATTCTTGCGCTGGGCGGTGTCGTAGGAGCCCTTGGCGCTTCGCCCGCCGCGCTCGCCGATCCCGCGCCCAATTGCACGGCCGCCGACCGGGCCGGCATCTCCGCCGGTGTGCAGGCGGCGACCTCGGCCTATCTGTTCGCCCATCCCGATGTCAACGAGTTCATGACCGGCCTCGCCGGTCAGCCGGTGGACGAGGTGCCTGCCGTCGTGCAGGACTACCTGAACGCGAACCCTCAGATCAAGGCCGAAGTCCAGAGCATCCGTCAACCCCTGGCCGACATGCGGGAACGGTGCGGACCGCCGCTGCTCAACCAGGAGTAGCGCCTGGCTAGGCGCCCCTGGTCGCGATGACCCGGTCGGCGATGTCCACCAGCCGGGTGTTGCTGGTCTGGGACAGCTCGCGCAGCATCTCGAAGGCGCGCATCGCATCGACGTCGTAGCGCTCCATGATCACGCCCTTGGCCTGCCCGATCGTGTCACGGGTGTTCAGCGCCGACTCGAGCTGCTCGCCGTGGCGGCTGGCCAGAATCGCCGACGCGGCGTGGGCGGCCAGCACCGAGCCGATGGCCTCGGACTCACCGTTGAACGCGTGCGGCTGCAGGCCGAACAGGTTGAGCGCACCGGCGGTCTGCGCTCCGGTGTACAGCTTGAACGACAGCCCGCTGCGCACACCGAGATCGGCGATCGCCGCGCTGTACTTGGGCCAGCGCCGCTCGTGGGTGAAGTCGTCGGTGCGCACGATCAGTTCGTCGACGGCCGCGGTGACGCATGGACCCTCGTTGCACTGCTCCTGGAGTTCGTCGAGCTTGTAGATCAAATCCGAAGTGCCGAAGAGCGATTCGAACTTGCCGCCCTTGCCGATCAGCAGGACCCCGCAGGTGTCGGTCCCGGGAATCATCTCGACGGCGGCGGCGGTGACCCCGGTCAGGACCTCGTCGATACTGCGCGGTGGAGCGGTAGCCCGGGCCAGTTCGGCCATCCGCATCGCGAGTTCGTGGTTGGGCCGTTCGTGATTGGAAGGCATGAGACCTGTTCCTCACCTGCTGCCGACGGGTCTCCGCCACCGGCCGCCGTCATGACCGAGCGCGAGACAACGTGTGTTTGCAGACCCCCGGGCCGGGCAATGCTCCGGTCCAAGCCAGCGTGATTGTCGACAATCACGCTTGCCCAGGTCCCATCGGTTCAGACCAAGAGCCGACGGGACCGCCCCCGGTGTACATAATGCCCTACCCGTAAATAGCCCACTCGGACAATTCCGGCCCGCTTACTCTCTTAGCTGTAGTAACTTCGGGTTCGTGGCTGGAAACGTCTGGATTCTCGGCGGCTATCAGAGCGACTTCGCACGCAACCTCACTCGCGAGGGTTCCGACTTCGCCGCCCTCACCACCGAAGTGGTCGACCTCACCCTCGCCGAGTCGATGATCGACGCCACCGATATCGAGGTGGTGCACGTCGCCAACGCATTCGGGGAACTGTTCGCCCGCCAGGGCCACCTCGGGGCGATGCCGGCAACCGTGCACGAGGGACTGTGGGACAAGCCGTCCAGCCGGCACGAGGCAGCGTGCGCATCGGGCAGTGTCGCGATCATCGCGGCAATGGCCGACCTGCGGGCAGGCAATTACGACACCGCACTTGTGGTCGGGCTCGAGTTGGAGAAGACGGTGCCCGGCGACACCGGGGCTGCGTACCTCGGTGCGGCGGCCTGGACCGGCCACGAGGGTGCCGAGGCAAAGTTCCTGTGGCCGTCGATGTTCTCCGAAATCGCCGACGAGTACGACCGCCGGTTCGGCATCGATGAAGCCCACCTGCATGCGATCGCCGCGCTGAATTTCGCCAACGCCCGCCGCAACCCCAATGCGCAGACCCGGGACTGGGACGTGCCCGACCTGAAGGCCCTGGGCGGCGACGACGAGATCAACCCGCGCACCGAGGGGCGGATCCGCCGCTACGACTGCAGCCAGATGACCGATGGCGGCTCGGGTGTGGTCCTGGTCAACGACGACTTTCTGCGCGAGCACCCGGGGGTCCGCCCGATCGGCCGGATCGAGGGCTGGGGACACCACACCGTCGGCCTCGGCCTGCGCCAGAAACTCGACCGCGACGCCGGTAACCCCTACGTCATGCCGCACCTGCGCGCCACCGTGCGCGACGCACTCGACCGCGCCCAGGTCGACCTCGACGGTGTCGACGGGTTCGAGGTACACGACTGCTTCACCCCCACCGAGTACCTCGCCATCGACCACATCGGCCTCACCGGGCCCGGGGAATCGTGGAAGGCCATCGAGAACGGCGAGATCGAGATCGGCGGCCGGTTGCCGATCAACCCGAGTGGAGGCCTGATCGGCGGCGGCCACCCGGTCGGGGCCACCGGCATCCGGATGGTGCTCGACGGGGCCAAACAGGTCAGCGGGCTTGCCGGTGAATATCAGGTCGAAGGAGCGCGCCGGTTCGGCACGCTCAACGTGGGCGGCAGCACCGCCACCGCTGTCAGTTTCGTGATCGGACCCGGAGAGGCCGCCTGATGCATGTCGAGGTTGTCGGCAAGTTTCTGTCCACACTGCCGGATGACGACGATCATCCTTACCGCACCGGGCCGTGGCGCCCGCAGGCCACCGAGTGGCGCGCCGACGACCTGACCGCCGTCGAGGGCGAGATCCCCGCCGACCTGGACGGGGTGTATCTGCGCAACACCGAGAACCCGTTGCACCCCGCACTGAAGTCCTACCACCCCTTCGACGGGGACGGCATGCTGCACGTCGTCGGGTTCCGCGACGGAAAGGCGTTCTACCGCAACAGGTTCGTACGTACCGACGGTTTCGAGGCCGAGAACGCCGCGGGTGGTCCACTCTGGCCCGGCCTGGCCGAGCCGCTCTCGCTGGCGAAGGTCGATCACGGCTGGGGCGCGCGCACCCTGCTCAAGGACTCCTCCAGCACCGATGTGGTGGTACACCGCGGGACCGCCCTGAGCAGCTTCTACCAGTGCGGGGACCTGTACCGCATCGATCCGCTCACCGCGGAGACGCTGGGCAAGGAGGACTGGAACGGCCGCTTCCCGTTCGACTGGGGGGTGTCGGCCCACCCCAAGGTCGACGAACGCACCGACGAGTTGCTGTTCTTCAACTACTCCAAGTCGGCGCCCTACATGCACTACGGGGTGGTGGACGCGAACAACGACCTGGTGCACTACGTCGACGTCCCGTTGCCCGGGCCGCGGCTGCCGCACGATATGGCGTTCACCCGAAACTACGCCATTCTCAACGACTTCCCGCTGTTCTGGGAGCCCGAGATGCTTGAGCGCGACATCCACATGGCCCGCTTCCACCGCGACATCCCGTCCCGGTTCGGGGTGCTCCCCCGCCGCGGCGGGGGCGAGATTCAGTGGTTCGAGGCCGCTCCCACCTACGTGCTGCACTTCGTCAACGCCTACGAGGACGGCGACGAGATCGTGCTGGACGGCTTCTTCCAGGGCGAACCGGAACCGGCCGACAATGGCACCGGCACCAAGTGGCAGCGGGCGTTCCGGTTCCTGGCACTCGACGCCATGCAGACCCGCCTGCACCGCTGGCGGCTCAACCTGGTCACCGGCGGGCTCACCGAGGAACCGCTGTCCGAACGCATCACCGAGTTCGGGATGATCAACGCCGACCACGGCGGCGAGCCCTATCGCTACACCTACGCCGCCACCGGGAAGCCGGGCTGGTTCCTGTTCGACGGTCTGGTCCGCCATGACGTGGTGACCGGTGCGGAGCAACACATCTCGTTCGGCGAGGGTGTCTACGGCAGCGAGACGGCGATGGCGCCCCGGGTGGGCAGCACCGACGAGGACGACGGCTATCTGGTGACGCTGACCACCGACATGAACGCCGACGCCTCCTACTGCCTGGTGTTCGACGCCGCCCGGCTCGAGGACGGTCCGGTGTGCAAACTGCAACTGCCGGAACGCATCTGCAGCGGCACCCACTCGACGTGGGTCGCAGGCTCGGCGCTGCGCCGCTGGCACACCACCGAGTCGGCAGCCGAGTCGATAGGGCTCTAGTGCCGGGGGCGGTCGAGACCGGTGCGCCGACCGAGCTGACGCCGGGCGGCACCAACGCGATCGGCCGGATGCTGGGCCTGCTCGGTGACGAGTGGAACCTGCTGATCATCCAGCAGGCGCTGCTGGGGGCGACCCGCTACAGCCAGTTCATGGCCCGGCTGCCCATCTCGAACTCGGTGCTCACCAACCGGCTGGACACCCTGGTTCGTGATGGACTGCTGGCGCGCCAGGTGCACACCTCCACCCGCGCCCGGACCGAGTACCTGGTCACCCCGCGAAGCGCCTCGCTGTGGCCGGCGCTCTTGTCGATCTGGGAGTGGGAACGCAACTGGGTCGCCGAACACCGCGCACAACTGCCCGCGATGCGGCACGAGTCGTGCGGGCAGCAGTTCACCCCGCTCCTGCGCTGCGCGGACTGTCATGCCGCGGTGGCGCACGCCGATGTGAGCCTGGCGCTGGGGCCCAGCGGGGCGTGGTCGCGCTGCGCCCCGGCCGCAGCGACCCGGCGCCGGTCGGACTCCGACGCCGTCGGCCGACAGGCCGGAATGTTCCCCGAAACGATGAGCGTCTTCGGTAACCGTTGGGCGGCAGCGCTTCTGGTGGCGGCATTCCTGGAGACCACCCGGTTCACCGACTTCCAGACCCAGCTGGGCGCCCCGCCCAGCCTGCTGGCGGAACGACTACAGACGTTCTGCACCATCGGCGTGCTGAGCACCTCGCCGGCGGAGCGCAGCGGCTCGGAGCGCAGCACCTATCTGCTGACCGACAAGGGCCTTGCACTGTTTCCGGTTCTGGTGGCCGCCCTGCAGTGGGCGCAGCAGTGGTTCCGGGCCCCGGAGGGACCGGCCATCGAATTGACCCATCGCGGCTGCGGCGCGGGCTTCACCGGCGAACTCGCCTGCGACCGGTGCACCGAGCTATTGGCCGGGGCGCAGATCAGCGTGGTGGCGCGCTAGCGGGGCTCACTTCTTGGGTGGCAGGATCTGGAAGCCCTGGATGATCACCGCGGAATCCCTGGCGTAGTTCGGGTCGTCGGGCTTGACGGTCTGCACGGTGACGGTGGCGACGTAGTTCATGTCGCCGGCCTGGTAGACCGTCGCCAGCGAGGTGGCCCGGCGGGGCGGGATCTTGCCCATCTTCGGCGCGGTGTAGGTGATGGCCTGGGCCGGCGATCCGCACACCTGCCCCGGGGTCGCCTTCATGTCGGTGACCTTCAGCTTCTTCACCAGCTGCTGGCTCTGGGCATCGAGGATCTGCTGCGGCGTGCGGGCATCGGCGCCGACCTTCTGCAGGGTCACCACCGCGTTCGGGGTGAATCCGTCTGCGGCCAGCGCGGAGTCGCGGATCGCGAACCGGATGGAGTCGGAGTCCAGCTTGGTGGTGCGCTCCCACCCCTGCGGCTGCGGCAGCCGTAGCACCGGCTCCTGATCGGAGCGGGCGGGAATGTCGGTCAGCGGCACCGAGACCTCCTCGCACTTGGCGGCGGGGGCCGCGGTGTCGGCAGTGCCGGAACAGCCCACCATCGTCACCGCCAGCGCGGCCGCGATCAGGGCCGAGATCGGTGCGTTCACTCTGTGCAATGTGCTTCCCTCCGAAACCGCGATCAGCGTACCGGCGGCCGCCCGAACCGCCACCGAAAAGTGTTAGCACTCTCTGATGGTGAGTGCTAATCTTGGCGATGCACAGTGATTGCTGCCCGCCAGGGTGGCGGGCGCCGGGAACGACAGGAGGTGGGTTGCTGTGCTCCGTTTTGATCCGTTCAGTGATATCGACGCCATGGCCCGCGGCTTGCTGAGCACCCAATCCGGAACAAGCCGCAGTCCCCGATTCATGCCGATGGACCTCTACAAGGTCGACGACCACTACGTCCTGACCGCGGACCTGCCCGGGGTGGATCCGGGTTCGGTCGACGTCAGTGTCGACAACGGCACGCTGACGCTGACCGCCCATCGGTCGGCCCGATCGGAGGACTCCGTGCAATGGCTGGCGAGTGAGAGATTCTTCGGCACCTATCGGCGCCAGCTCGCCCTCGGCGAAGGCATCGACTCGACGAAGATCTCCGCGACCTACGAGAACGGCGTGCTGACGGTGACGATCCCGCTCGCCGAGCGCGCCAAGCCACGGCGGGTCGAGGTCACCCACGGCGGTGCCGCCAAGTCCATCCAGCCGACGACCGTCGAAGCCGAATAGCCGCAACCGTTTTCCGGCTCAGTCGCGATCGCGGCTGAGCCGGAAAAGGCGGTTCACCGCGCCGTGCGCGCGCCGAGCAGGGCGGCCGCCAATGCCCACACCGAACACGCCAGCGCAGCCAGTGCGCAGGCGGTGCCGACGTAGAGGCCGTACCCGGCCACCACCGGCGGACTGACGTTGAGGTGGTAGTAGAACCAAGTCAGAAATGCGATGAGCAGCGAAATCACCAGGGCCGCAGCGGAAGCCAGCCGGGGCGAGAGGTCCCGGGCCGCCATCGCCCCGGTGACGATCAGCACCGCGGACAACAGCACGATCAGCTGTCCGGCGCCGAATCGGGAGGGCAGCACAATGCTGCCGACGGTCCCCCCGATCGCACTGGCGCGGCCACCACCGTGGGCCGAGGTGGTCAACCACGGCAGCCACGCGCTGCCGCCGAGCAGCGCGGCGCACAACGCGACGAACCAACCCGGACGCAGGCGTGTCATGGTCCGACCCTAACCCGCCTCGGTCAGTACGCCGGGGAGCCGCATCGCCGGGGTCCGGTGGCTCTAGGCTGGTCGGAACCAAACCCGAGGACGGCAGATGACACAACTCCCCGACTGGGTGCGCCGGCTCGACCTGGCTCCGCATCCCGAGGGCGGCTGGTTCCGGGAGACCTGGCGCAGCGACCTGGCGCTGGCCGAGTCGGTGCTGCCGCCCGACTACACCGGGCCGCGCAGCGCGGGCACCGCGATCCTGTTCGTCCTGATGGGCGACCAGCAGTCGGCCTGGCACACCGTGCGCAGCGCGGAATTGTGGCTGCACCATCGGGGCAGCCCGCTGCTGCTCGAGTTCGGGCGCGAGAAGGACAGCGCCACAACCTATGTCCTGGGCCCGGACGTGCTGGCCGGTCAGCACCCCCAGCTGGTGGTGCCGCCCGGCTACTGGCAGCGGGCGCGGCCGCGCGATGCCGAGCCCGCACTGGTGAGCTGTGTCGTGGTGCCCGGCTTCGACTTCGCCGACTTCACCCTCGGGGCCAGCGGCGACGACGCGGATCCGGTGCCGCCCGGGGCACAGCGATGAGCCGGACCGGCGCCGTGCCCGACATACTTCGTGGTCACCCGTCGCCGCGACGGATTCCGCAGTAGCGTTTCCCCATGCACGGCCACACCATCGTCTGCGGTGACGACGCGCTCGCGGTCCGCATCATCGACGAGCTGAACAATGCCGAGCTCAGCGTGGTCCCGCTGCAGTCCCCCGAGGGCCTGGAGGCCGCGGGTATCGCGGTGGCCGACGCGGTTATCTGCGTCGCCGACGACGACGCGCTGAACCTCGAGATCGCGCTGCTGGCCCGGCAGGCCAACCCCCGGGTGCGGGTGGTCGCCCGGCTCGCCAACACGGTGCTGCGCGAGGCGATGGCAGGCGGAAACGGGCCCGGGGCCATCCTCGACGTCGCCGATCTGGCGGCGCCGTCGGTGGTCGAGGCGCTGCTGGAGCTGACCACCCACACCATCACGGTGGCCGGCATCGACTTCGTCGTCTCCGGCGCGTTCGCCACCGAGGAGTCGACGCTGCGGGAAATGTACGGTGACCTGGCGCCGGTCGCCATCATCCGCTCGGAGGCCGCGCACAACCCGGGTGAGGTGATCGCCTGCCCCGGCCGGGACGTGCCGGTGCACCCGGGTGACTGGACCGCCATGATCGGCACCGCCGACGAGCTGGCCGAGCGGGGCATCAAGATCGCCAAGCCGATTCCGGTCGCCCCGCGGGAGCGCCCGCTGTTCGCCCGCATCTCCGACACCATGCGGGCCTTCCGCGACGACATGAACCCGATGTTCTACCGCGCGCTCGCGGCCGCGACCGCACTGCTGCTGGGATCGACAGTAATTCTGCGATTCAGCTACGACCATCCGGGCATGACCTGGGTGGACGCCCTCTACTTCTCCACCGAGACCATCGCGACCGTGGGCTACGGCGACTTCAACTTCTCCGACCAGCCGACCTGGCTGCGGCTATGGGGCGTGATGATGATGCTGGCCGGCGTCGCGACAATGGCGATCCTGGTGGCGTTCGTGGCCGACGTGCTGCTCTCCCAGCGCATCTCCCAGGCGACCAACCGGCAGAAGATCCGCCACCTGCGCCGCCACATCGTGGTGGTGGGGCTCGGTTCGTTCGGCATCCGGGTTGCGAGCATGCTCAAGGCGGCCGGCCAGCAGGTCGCGGTCATCGAGCGCAACGAGGACAACCGCTACCTGTCCGGGGCCAAAGAGCTGGACGTGCCGGTCATCTTCGGCGACGCCACGCTGCGCCAGACACTGGAGGCCGCCCGGGTGGACCGCGCGCGGGCGATCGCGGTGCTCACCCAGGACGACATGGTCAACATCGAGACCGGCATCGTGATCCGCGAGATGGTCGGCAACCCACAGGTGGTGCCGGAGTTGCATCGCCCGCACGTGCCGGTCGTGCTGCGGATCTACGACCAGCAGCTCGGCCACGCCGTCGGGCACCGGTTCGGCTTCGAGTTCGTGCGCTCCACCGTCGACCTCGCCACCCCCTGGTTCATCGGCGCCGCCATGGGACTCGACGTGCTGGGCACCTTCTCGGTGGGCCAGCGCTCGTTCATGGTCGGCGGCGTCAAGGTACGCCGGGGCAGCGAGCTCGACGGCCTGCGGATGTTCGAATTGTCGACCCAGACCCGGGTGATCGCCATCGAGCGGGACGGTTCGCCCGTGCGGCTGCATCCCCGCCGCGAGACCCAGCTGGCCGCGGACGACACCGCCTATCTCGTCGGGCCCTACCGGGAGCTGATCGACACGCTGCGCAGGGGTCAGCGAGCCGCCCAGCCCGGTCGGATCAGACCGCGGGCGCGGACCCGCTGAACGAGAGTGAGCCGGCGGACGGGGGAGAACTCCGTCCGCCGGCTCGGTGACGCGCGCCGTGGGGTGCTAGTGCCGGCGCGCGACAATCATGGGGATGGTGACGGTGTGTACCAATGCGGTGCTGACCGAACCGAGCAGCAGTCCGGCGAACCCGCCCCGACCGTGGCTGCCGACTACCAGCAGCTGGGCGTTCTGGGCCTGCTCGGCCAGGTACCGGGCCGGCTGATCGCGCACCACCACGCGATGCACCGTGACGTCCGGATAGTCGGCGGCGGTGCCCGCCAACCGCTCCGCCAGGAGTTCCTCCTCACCGGTGGCCACGCTCGACCAATCGACACCGGGCACGGTGAACAGGCTGTCGTCGCTCCAGGCGTGCACGGCGACCAGGTCGACGCCGCGCCGGGAGGCCTCCTCGAACGCGATCTCGGTGGCCCCGACCGAGGCCGGCGACCCATCGATGCCGACGACCACCGGCAGGTGGGCGGGCGGAACCGGTCCGTCGTGGATGACCGCGACCGGGCAGTGGGCGTGGTGCACCAGACCGGTGCTGATCGAGCCGAGCAGACCACGGCGGAACGCGCCCATGCCCCGGCTGCCCACCACCACCATCTCGGCGTCCTTGGACAGGTCGATCAGCGTGGGGACCGGGGCCGCGTGGTAGATGTCGGCGTCGGCGATGCGCACCGGCACGCCCGTCTCGGCGCCGATCTCGGCCACCAGAGCCGTCGCCTCGGCCAGGACCTGGCGGGCCTGCTTGTCCTGCCACTCCTCGAACTCGACGGGAACGGGCCGCATGACGTTGATGACGGCGGGCGCGGCACCGACGTGAACCAGGCGCAACGCCACGTTGCGCATACCGGCCTCGTGGGCGGCCCAGCGGATCGCCGAGTGGGAAGAGGCCGAGCCGTCGCAGCCAACGACGATCTCGGGCGCGGATGCGTCCGTCATCGTCACCTCCATATCCCCACCGCTCGTCTCGCGATACCGCCTACGACAATCCCCGCCGCGACGGCCGCGCGCCAGTAATGTTGGACCCCTTGACACAAGGCGTTGGTCAGGTCTTTTCGGGACCAAAGTCCCTAGTTGGCGCGCCTGTTCCAGGGCTGTATTGCGGTGTGATCAAGGTGTTCCTGGTCGACGACCACGAGGTGGTTCGGCGGGGTCTCGCCGAACTCCTGACCAGTGACCCCGACCTCCAGGTCGTGGGCGAGGCGGGCACCTTCACCGAGGCCCTCGCCCGTATTCCCGCGGCCCGCCCGGACGTCGCCGTGCTCGACATCCGGCTGCCCGACGGCAGCGGCATCGACCTCTGCCGCGAACTGCTCGCCACCAACGACGAGTTGCGCTGCCTGATCCTCACCTCGTTCACCGACGAACAGTCGATGCTCGACGCCATCGTCGCCGGCGCCAGCGGATACGTCGTCAAGGACATCCGTGGAATGGAGCTCGCCGAGGCGATCAAGGCGGTCGGCTCCGGAAAGTCGTTGCTGGACAACCGCGCCGCCGAGGTCCTGATGTCCAGGCTGCGACGGGACACCGAGCAGGACGAGCGCCTGCGGGACCTGTCGCCGACCGAACGCACCCTGCTGCAGCTGCTCGGCGAGGGACTGACGAACCGCGAGATCGGCCAGCGGATGTTTCTGGCGGAGAAGACGGTCAAGAACTACGTGTCCCGGCTGCTGACCAAGCTCGGGCTCTCCGGGCGCACCCAGGCGGCGTTGTTCGCCGCCGAAACCATGCGCCGGTCCGATGGTTGACGTCGCGGTCCGCGACGGCCTGCTCGACGCGATGCTGGCCGTCACGGCCGGCCTGGACCTGGAGCGGACGCTGCGCACGATCGTGCGCACGGCAATGGATCTGGTGGACGCCCGCTACGGTGCGCTGGGTGTGATCGGGACCGAGCCGCACCCCGCGCTGGAACGGTTCGTCTACGAGGGGGTCGACGCGCCGACGGCCGAGCTGATCGGCCCGCTGCCGACGGGGCACGGGATGCTGGGCGTTCTGCTGAACACGCCCAAAGCCATTCGGGTCGAAGACATCTCGCGACACCCTGCGTCGGTCGGCCTTCCGCCGCACCATCCGCCGATGCGCACGTTTCTGGGCGTGCCGATCCGGATTCGCGACCAGGTGTACGGCAACCTGTACCTGACCGAGAAGGCCGGCGGCGCGGTCTTCACCGACGACGACGAGGCGCTGGTGCAGGGCCTCGCCGGCGCGGCCGGGATCGCGATCGACAACGCCCGGCTCTACCAGGCCGCGCGCTCGCGCCAGCTGTGGATCGAGGCCACCCGGGACATCAGCACCAACCTGCTTGCCGGTGACGATCCGGCGGTGGTGCACCTGGAGATCGCCGCCAAGGTGGCGGCGTTGACCGACAGCGACTTCGCGTTCCTGCTCACCCCGGACGGCTCCGGCGACCTGGTGGTCACCACATCCACCCGCGACGAACTGCAAGGGCGCCGGGTGCCGACCGCAGGAACCACCTGCGGTCTGGCGTTCGCCGATCGGGTGCCGTTGCAGGTCAACGACTTTCACGATCTGGGCGGTGATCCGCTGGTGACGCTGGTGTTGCCGGTCTGTGAACCCAAGACGGTGACCGGGGTGCTGGTGTGTGTGGCCAAGCCGGGCAGCCGGTTCAGTGAGAACCAGCTGGAGATGGCCGCCGCGTTCGCCATGCAGGCCGGCCTGGTGCTGCACCTGGCGACCGCGCAGCGCCGGATGCGCGAACTCGATGTGCTCACCGACCGCGACCGGATCGCCCGCGACCTGCATGACCATGTCATCCAGCGGTTGTTCGCGGTCGGGCTGTCACTGCAGGGCGCGCTGGGCGCCGACGGGCCCGAGGGCACCCGCCGGATCACCGGCGCCCTCGACGACCTGCAGGAGGTGGTGCAGGAGATCAGAACCGCGATCTTCGACCTGCACGGCGGGACGGTCACCCGGCTGCGCCAGCGCATCGAGCAGGCGGTCACCCGGATGACCGCCGATTCCCCGGTGCGGCCCACGGTGCACATCAGCGGACCGCTCTCGGTGGTCGATGCCGCTTTAGCCGACCACGCCGAGGCGGTGGTCCGGGAGGCGATCAGCAATGTGGTGCGCCACGCCGGCGCGCGCACGGTCAGCGTCTCGGTCACCGTCGACGACGACCTCACCATCGGGGTGACCGATGACGGCGTGGGCATCGGCGGGGACGTCACCCGCAGTGGGCTGGCCAACCTGGCCGCCCGCGCCGAGGAGTGCGCCGGGCAGTTCAGCATCGCCCCGGCCCCCGGCGGCGGCACACGCCTGCGTTGGTCGGCGCCGCTGCCCTAGGGGGTCAGGCGGAGATCACCACGGCGGGATGCCGCTCGAAGTGGGCCCGGCACTGCCGCTCGACGAGCATCGGCACGAACTCCCGGATCCGCGCCGAGTCGAAACCGCGGTGGGCCTCGGCCACGGCTTCGCTGATCACCTCGTCCGGCACCAGCGGAAACGCCTGCACGAGGCGGTCGACCACCCGGTCGATGTGGCGCTGTTCTTCGGCATGGTGCACGCCGGTCATCATCGAATGTGGACGGTCAATTGCGCAAGGGCTGGGGGTTCGGTTCGGGGCCCATCCCGGGCAGCGCGCCGACGCCGGCCCGACCGGCCTCAACCGGCCGCGAACACCGTCACGAACCGGTCCAGCGACTCCTTGATGTCGCCGCGCAGTGCGCCTGCGACGAGCATCCCGATCGGCCCGAACAACGCGGGCCCGCCGAGGTGGACGTCGAGGGTGACCACCGAGGCACCGGGGTCGGCGTCCTGCGGCCGCACCTTGCCCAGCAGTTTGACCTTGACCCCGCCGACGCCGACGCCGTTGAGCGTCATCGCCTCCGGGGGCTTGAAATGGACGATCGTCCACCGAATCCGGTTCGGCATGCCCATGACCTCGAGGATGGACTCCACGACCGTGCCCTTGTCCAGGGTCTCGGGCAGCTTCGAGCGCCACACCCGGTGCACGGTCAACCATTCCTTGTACCGGGAGAGATCCGAGGCGTGCTGCCACGCCTGGTCCGGCGGTAGTGGAACGTCTACGGATACGGAGAGTTTCGCCATACGCCCTTAGGTCTGTGGTGGTTGGTCGCCGCCCTTGTCGGTGACGTTCTTGACGGCCTCGGTGCCCTTCTCGACGGCGCTCTTGGCCGCGTCCTGCACCTTGTCGACGGTCTCGGAGAACTTGCCCTGCGTCTTCTCGTCGATGAGGTCACCGGCCTTGTCGATGGCCTGCTCGACCTTGTCGACGTTCTCGGTGATGACGTCCTTGGCCTTGTCGACGTTCTCGGTGATGACTTCCTTGGCCTTGTCCAGGAACCCCATGATCCGACCCTTCCCGTTCGATCGCCGGGGCATGCCCCCGGTCAATCTTGCACGGTAGGCTCCGTCCGCCACAAAATCCGAGGTTCGCCGAGCACTCGGCCCTGAATCCACCAGATGGCCTCGATCAACGCCGCAGCGACCAGGCCGATCCCCATCCCGGTTGCGGTCACGACCAGGTTCGATGGGTCCAGCATGAACTTCTCCCGGGCCAGCGGGATGGCGAAGATCACAACGTAGGCCACGCCGGAAACCGACACCAGCGCCACCCGCCACCACTGGTAGGGCCGGGCCACCACCGCGAGCACCCACACCGCGCCGATCAGCAGGGTGATCAGCGCCGCGGTGGAGGCCTGGGCCTGCTCGACGAGCGTGGCGCCGTGGCCGTGGTAGGCGACCAGATAGGAGATGAACGTGGCCAGGCCGACGACCACGCCCGATGGCAGCGCGGAGGTCATCACGCGGCGCACGAACCCGGTGTGGGCGCGTTCGTTGTTGGGCGCCAGCGACAGGATGAACGCCGGGATGCCGATGGTGAACCAGGCCGCGATGGTGACGTGGATCGGCTGGAACGGATACAGCAGCGGTTCGGTGCCGAACCACTTGGAACTCAGGCCCGCCAGGCCGACCAGCAGGGCGAGCAGCACCGAGTAGACGGTCTTGGTCAGGAACAGGTTCGACACCCGTTCGATGTTGCCGATCACCCGGCGGCCCTCGCCGACGACGTAGGGTAGCGTCGCGAACTTGTTGTCCAGCAACACGATCTGGGCCACCGCGCGCGACGCCGGGCTGCCGGAACCCATCGCCACCCCGATGTCGGCGTCCTTGAGCGCCAGCACGTCGTTGACCCCGTCACCGGTCATCGCCACGGTGTGGTCGCGGGACTGTAGCGCGTGCACCATCGCCCGCTTCTGGTCGGGGCGCACCCGGCCGAAGGTGGTGTACTCGGCCATGGTGTCGGCGAGTTCCTCGGGCTCCGAGGGCAACTGGCGGGCGTCCATGGTCTCGCCCTCCAGGCCCAGCGAACCGGCCACCGCCCCGACCGAGACGGCGTTGTCGCCCGAGATGACCTTCACCGTGACGTGTTGGGAGGCAAAGTATTCCAGCGTGTCCCGGGCGTCGGGCCGGACCCGCTGCTCGAGGACGACCAGCGCGACCGGCGTGACCTGGCCGGGCGCGTCCGGGCTGTCGACGCTGCGATCGCAGCAGCCAAGCAGCAGCACCCGCAGACCGCGCGAGCCGATCTCCTCGGCCTGCGCGGCGACCGGTGAGGCCGGGTCGAGCAGCACATCGGGCGCGCCGATCAGCCAGTTGCCGTGCTCGCCGTAGGACACCCCGCTCCACTTGGTCGCAGACTTGAACGGTGCGGTCGCGGTGGCGGTCCAACCCGGCGGGTCGGGATAGGCCTCACCGATGGCGGTCATGCTGGCGTTGGGTTTCGGGTCATCGGCGGCCAGGGACGCCAGCACGTCGGCCACCCGGTCGGCGGTATCGTCGCGGCTCACCGGCGCGACCTCGGACAGCCGCATGCCGTTCTCGGTGAGGGTGCCGGTCTTGTCGGCGCAGACCACGTCGACCCGGGCCAGCCCCTCGATCGCGGGCAGTTCCTGCACCAGGCACTGCCTGCGACCCAGCCGGATCACCCCAACGGCGAAGGCGATCGACGTCATCAGCACCAGCCCCTCGGGCACCATCGGCACCAGCGCGCCGACCATCCGCAGCACCGACTCGCGCCAGCCCACGTTGGTGGTGAACAACTGGGTGTAGATGATCAGCAGCCCGGTGGGCCAGAGCAGGTAGGTGATGAACTGCAGGATCTTGTTGATGCCGCTGCGCAATTCGGACTTGACCAGGGTGAACCGGCTGGCCTCCTCGGCCAGCCGGGCCGCATAGGCCTCGCGGCCGACCTTGGTGGCCCGGTACGCACCGGCCCCGGCGACCACGAAACTGCCCGACATCACCGCGTCGCCAGCGGCTTTGCCGATCGGGTCGGCCTCACCGGTCAGCAGCGACTCGTCGACCTCCAGGTTCGAGGCCTCCAGCATCTCGCCGTCGACGACGATCTGGTCACCCGGACCCAGCTCGATCACGTCGTCGAGCACCACCTCGTTGGGCGCCACCTGCGTGGTGCCGGACTGCCTGCGCACCGTTGGTTTGGCCTGCCCGACGATCGCGAGGTTGTCCAGGGTCTTCTTCGCCCGCAGCTCCTGGATGATGCCGATGCCGCTGTTGGCGATGATCAGCAGGCCGAACAGCCCGTTGATCAATGACCCGGTGGCCAGCACCAGCATGAACAGCACCCCGAGGATGGCGTTGATGCGGGTGAAGACGTTGGACCGGACGATGTCGGAGACGCTGCGCGAGGCCCGCGCGGGCACGTCGTTGGTCTTGCCCTCGGCGATCCGGGCGGCGACGTCGGCGTCGGACAGGCCCGCGGCGATGCTGACGGTCATTTGGTGAACGTTCCCATCTTGTCGTCGTCGAAGTACTCGAGCGTCAGCTTGTCACCGTCGAACGTCGCGGCGGAAACCGTTCCGGGCGGGGCGTTCTCGGTCTGGAAGCCGAATGTGAAGACGTCACCGTCGCGGTGCGTGAGCTCGAGGGTGTCCGGCCGGGGCCCCAGTGTCACGGTGAGCCTGCCGTCCTTCTCGGCAACGGTGGCGGGACCCCAGTAGTCATTGCGGTAGGTCCCGACGTAGGCGCTCAGCGGTTGGGCGGGCGCGGGATCGGTCGGGGGGCTCTTGCCGACGAGTGCACCCTCCGGGTCGCTCATGCCGGCGAACGCGTCGCCGTAGAGCTTGCGCCAGTCCTCGCGGACCTCACCGAACTGGACCAGGTCGGCGAACTCGGCGGTCAGCGTCTCGGGGATGCCTGCCGGGGTGGCGTTGCTCAGCGCGACGATCGCGACATCAGCGGAGGGGATGATGACGAAGTTGGTGCCCGCCCCCAGCTGGAACGCCCCGGAGTGGCTGAGCTCCATCCGGGCGGCCGAGGAGGTTCCGACGTTGAACCCGTAGCCGTAGAACCCGGACCGCATCGCCGGCTCCTTCGCCGGGCTGGAGACGATCTGCGGTGTCACCGCCGGCAGCAGCGCGTCCGGCTCGACGACCCGGGTCCCGTTGTAGGTGCCGTTGGCCAGCACCATGGCCAGCCAGTGCGTGAGGTCGTTGACCGAGGAGCTCACTCCCCCGGCGGGTGACTGCGCGTCGGCGTCGCGGTGGAACAGCGGCCGGTAACCGTCGCCGGTGCGGATGTGACCGAGCGCCTTGTCGGCGCGGGCTTCGTAGTCGGCGAACCGGGAGCTGGTGGACGCCATACCCAGCGGGCGGTAGAGCACCTGCTCGCTGAGGTCCTCCCAGGAGGTGCCCGCCGCCGTGGCGACCGCCTCGGCCGCGGCGGTGACACCGAAATTGGTGTAGGCGTAAGAGATTCGGAACGGTGCGAGCGGGAGTTGGCGCAGCCGCTCCAGGATGAAGCGGCGGTCGTAGCCCAGATCCTCCAGCTTGTCACCAGCGTGGTCGGGCAGCCCGGACCGGTGCGAGTAGAGATCGCCGATGGTCAGCATCCTGGTCACGGCCGGATCGGACAGGGCGAACCACGGCAGCTTGTCCACCACGGGGGTCCTCCAGTCGACCGCCTTGCGGCCGACCTGGTGGGCGATCACGGTGGAGCCGAGCGGTTTGGACAGCGAGGCCAGCTGGAACACCGTGTCGGGGCCGACCCTGTTGTTCGGGTCATCGGCCGGCTTCGTCGCATCCTTGACGCCGAAGCCCTTGGCGTAGAGCGTCTTTCCGCCGTGCACGACGGCGACGGCCATCCCCGGGATGCCGGAGGACTTCAGCAGTTCGTCGGCGATGCCGTCCAGTTTGGCCACCGCGTTGTCAACGGCGTTGTCCGGCAGCGCCATCGCGGGCACGAGCGGCGGCGGCAGCGTCGAAAGGGTCTTGGCGCTATCCGGCTCGGGGGTGCTGCTACATGCGGTCAGGGCGGCCAACAGCGCGATGATCGCGGCACGCCTCGCCAGAGCGGTCATGGCTTGCACGGTAGTGCGTCACAGCCGCCACCACTGTTCTATTGCCGCCTCCGCGGCGGTCCGCTCTATGGCCGCCTCCCGTTCTGTTGCCGTCGACGCCGGTGTGCTCACCCGTCCGCCCGGCTTGGGAACGGCCACATCGACCCCGGCCTCGCCGGCCGCGGCCAGCAGCCGTTCCACCGGCTCCGACCACGGATGGGGAGCCAGCCGGAAGGTGGCCCAGTGGATCGGCACCAGCAGGCCGGCATCGGTGACGTCGCGGTGGGCGCGCACCGCCTCCTCCGGGTTCATGTGGATATCGGGCCAGGCGGTGTTGTAGGCGCCGATCGGCATCAGGGTGAGGTCGAAGGGCCCGTGGTCGGCGCCGATCCGGGCGAAGCTGTTGGTGTATCCGGTGTCGCCGCCGAAGTACGCGCGGTGCCGCGGCCCGAGGATCGCCCACGAGGCCCACAGCGTGGTGTTGCGCGACAGGAAGCGGCCGGAGAAGTGCCGCGCCGGGGTGCAGACCAGCCTCAGCTCGCCGATGCGGGTCTCGGCGTTCCAGTCCAGTTCGACGATCCGCTCGGTGGGGACGTTCCACTGCCGCAGGTGCGCGCCGACACCGAGGGGAACCACGAACGGCGCCCGCTGGGTGCGTACCAAGTCCAGCACGGTGTCCATGTCGAGGTGGTCGTAGTGGTCGTGGCTGATCACCACGGCGTCGAGTTCGGGCAGGGTCTCCAGCGGCAGCGGGACCGGGTGCAGCCGCTGGGGACCGACCGTGCGCGACGGCGAGCAGCGGTTGCTCCAGACCGGGTCGGTGAGCACCCGGTAGCCGTCGATCTCCAGCAGCGTCGTGGAATGGCCGAGCCAGTTCACCGCCAGCGGCTCGGGTCTCGCGTCGACGGGGGGTGCGGCGAGGGGTACGGCGCCGCCGGGGCGGCTGGCCGACCGGCTGGAGATCATGTCGAACAGGATCAGCCGGTTCTCCTCGGCGTCGAGCTTGAGCGCCGATGCGGGTTCGAGGTTGTGGAACACCCCGTCGCGGTAGTTGGGCGAGCCGTCGGCGACGGTGCGGATGGCGCCCGGCCCGGCGCCCAACGACGCGGGTGCGTCGTTCAGCGCCCGCAGGACCCAGCCGCCGGCGGCCAGCGATCCCGTGCCGGCGGCCAGGCGAAGGGCGGTGCGCAACAATTTAGGCGCCCTGGAACCTCGGCGCCCGCTTCTCGATGCGCGCGACCTGCGCCTCGATCACGTCCTGGCTGCCCCAGGCCTTGTCGAAGAGTTCCTTGTGGGTGGCGCCCTGCTCCTCGTAGGCGCCGTCGTCGTTGAGCACCCGCTTGGAGGACTGCAGCGACAGCGGCGCCAGTCCGGCGATCTCGGCCGCCCACGCCTGCGCGTCGGCGAGGTCCCCGATCCGGTTGGCCATGCCGGTCATCAACGCGGTCTGCGCATCCAGTTTCTCCGCGGCCAGCAGCATGCCCCGGGCGCGGCCGTAACCGGCCAGCGAGGAAAGCCGCCGAACGCTCCAGTTGTCAAGCGCGAGGCCGTATTTGGCGATCGGGAACTGGAAATAGGCGCCCGGCGCCACCACCCGCAGGTCGCAGATCATCGCCAGCTGCACACCGGCGCCGATCGCCGGGCCGTTGATCGCCCCGATCACCGGAACCGGCACCGCGTCGATGGCCTTGTTCAGTGCGATCGCCTTGTCCGGGAAGTCGGCCGCGAACACGTCACCGGAGAGGTCGGCGCCGGCGCAGAACACCGTCCCCTGGCCGGTGAGCACGACGGCGCGGACGTCGTCGGCGGCCGCCTTCTCCACGGCCTCCCGCAGGGTGTCGACCAGTTCGGAGTTGAGCGCGTTGCGGCGCTCCGGGCGCTGCAGCTCGATGGTGGTCACGTCGCCGACGCGGCTGATACCGATCATGGAGCCCAGCCTACTGGCCGGATAACCTCGACCCGTGAGCCGCATCGGGGCTACCGAACTGCGCGACGCCGTGCTGGACCCCGGTTCGTTCCGCAGCTGGGACAGCCCGCCCCCGGCCGTGACCGCCGACGCCGAGTACGCCGCCGAACTGGCGCGGGCCCGCGCCGCGACCGGGCTCGACGAGGCGGTGCTGACCGGCGAGGGCACGGTGTTCGGGCGCCGGGTCGCCGTGGTGGCGTGCGAGTTCGGCTTCCTGGCCGGCTCGATCGGGGTGGCCGCCGCCGAACGCATCACCGCGGCGGTGGAGCGGGCCACGGCCGAGCGGCTACCCCTGCTGGCCTCGCCCAGTTCCGGCGGCACCCGGATGCAGGAGGGCACCGTGGCCTTCCTGCAGATGGTCAAGATCGCCGCCGCCGTCACCGTGCACAAGCAGGCCCACGTGCCCTACCTGGTGTACCTGCGCAACCCCACGACCGGCGGGGTGTTCGCGTCGTGGGGATCGCTCGGCCACGTCACCGTGGCCCAGCCCGGGGCGCTCATCGGTTTCCTCGGGCCGCGGGTCTACGAGCAGCTGTACGGCGAGCCGTTTCCGACCGGGGTGCAGACCGCCGAGAACCTGCTCGCCCACGGTGTCATCGACGGTGTGGTGCCGCTCGAAAGCCTCCGACCCACCCTGGACCGGACATTGCGGGTGCTCGTCGACCCGCCCGCCGAACCGCCGGCCGCCGATCCGGCGGAGCCGATACCGGAGGTGCCGGCGTGGGAGTCGGTGATGGCCTCGCGCCGCCCGGACCGCCCGGGGGTCGGCTGGCTGCTGCGGGAGGGCGCCACCGACCGGGTGCTGCTGTCCGGCACGCACGGCGAGGCGGCCGCGACCGTGCTGGCACTGGCCCGCTTCGGCGGCCGGCCCGCCGTCGTGGTCGGGCAGCAACGCGTCGTCGGCGCCGTGGTGGGCCCCGCCGCCCTACGGGAGGCGCGGCGGGGGATGGCGCTGGCCGCCGGGCTGCGGCTGCCGCTGGTCCTGGTGATCGACACGGCGGGTCCGGCGCTGTCGGCCGACGCCGAACAGAACGGGCTGGCCGGGGAGATCGCGCGCTGCCTCTCCGAACTGGTCACCCTGAGCACCCCGACCGTCTCGGTGCTGCTCGGTCAGGGCAGCGGCGGGCCCGCACTGGCGATGGTGCCCGCCGACCGGGTGCTGGCCGCCCGGCACGGCTGGCTGGCGCCCCTGCCGCCGGAGGGCGCCAGCGCGATCGTCTTCCGGGATACCGACCACGCCGCGGAACTGGCCGCGGCCCAGGGCATCCGGTCGACGGACCTGCTGCGTGACGGGATCGTCGACGCGATCGTGCCCGAGCATCCCGACGCCGCCGACGAACCCGTGGAGTTCGCCCGCCGGCTCTCGACCGCGATCGCGCGCGAACTGTACGAGCTGCGCGCGGTCCCGGCCGGCGAGCGGTACGCGGCGCGGCTGGCCCGCTACCGCCGGATCGGCCTGCCCGGCTAGCGGTTTCGGGCGCGCTCCAGCAATTCGCACACCTCCTCGTCGGAGGTCTGGCTGAAGTCGCGGTAACCCTGGCCGACGGCGTGGAAGTACCGCGGGGCTCCCAGGCACACCACGTCGTCGGCGACCCCCCGCAATGCGGCGACGGTGTCGGCCGAGCCGATGGGCGCGGCCAGCACCACCTCGGCGGCGCCCTGGGCGCGGGCCACCAGGCAGGCCGCCCGCGCGGTGGCACCCGTCGCGAAGCCGTCGTCGACGATCAGGACCACCCGGCCGCGCAGCGAAACCCGTTCCCGGCCAGCGCGATAACGTTCGACCCGGCGCTGCAGCTCGACGCGCTGGGCGGTCTCCACCGCGGCAATCTCGGCATCGGTCAGCAGCACGTGCCGCAGCACCTCGTCGTTGAGCACCCGCACCCCGTCCTCGCCGATCGCCCCGAACGCGAGTTCGGGCTGATGCGGCACACCGAGCTTGCGCACCACCAACACGTCCAGCGGCGCGTCGAGGGCCGCGGCCACCTCGAACGCCACCGGGACACCGCCGCGCGGCAGGGCCAGCACCAGCACGTCGCGGTCGCGATAGGCCTTCAGCCCCCCGGCCAACCGCCGACCCGCGTCGGCCCGATCAGCGAAGCCCCTCAGGCCGGGGCCCACTGGTCCCACGGCATACTCCAGTCGCCGTTCTGCCACAACTGCAGCGGCTTGCCGCCGGTGTTGCGCACCTCGACGACGTCGCCGGGGACCGAGAAGTTGTAGAACCACGCCGCGTTGTCGCGGTTGAGGTTCAGACAGCCGTGGCTGGTGTCGGTGTTGCCCTGCGCCCACACCGTCTCGTCGAGCTCGTGGAGGTACACACCATCGGTGCTGATGCGAACCGCGTAGTTGATCGACTCCTTGTAGCCGAGGTGGGAGTTGATCGGCAGCCCGTAGGTCGAGGAGTCCATCACCACCGGGTTGCTCTTGTCCAGCACGGTGTAGACCCCGGGCTGAGTCCAGAAGCTCAGCGTCGTGTTGCCCACCTTCTCGGTGCCGCCGCGGCCCATCGAGGTCGGCATGGTGCGCACCAGCTTGCCGCCGTCGAAAACGCTGACCTGCTTGGTCGCATCGTCGGCGACCGACACGTGCGAGGCGCCGATGGTGAACGTCACCGGCGGCGCCCCGCCGGGGGCGACGGTGACGACGGTGCCCGGCTGGTAGTACTGCGGCGGACGCCAGTGTGCGGTGTGGTCGTCGACCCAGTGCCAGGCGCCGGCGACCGGCGGCTCGGTCGACACCGTCAGCTGCTGTTCGGCCGCGCCGAAATCACCGACCGGACCGTCGAAATGGGCGACGATGACCATCCCGACGCCGTAGGTCGCGCCGTCGCGCAACGGAGCGCCCGAGGTGCCGGTCAGCCCGACCCCGGGCAGGTCGTCGGCGCGGGCCGCCCCGACGGGTGCGATGAGCAACCCAAGCACGACCGCCAGCAGCACTGCCAGCACCGAGCACACCCTCGTCGCATCCACGGCGCTCTCCCCTGTGTCGAAATGTGTCGAACCGACCTAGGCCAGGGACTCGACCCAGGCGCGGTGCAACCCGGCATAGTGTCCACCCGATCCGATCAGCTGTGTGGGAGGACCGTCCTCGACGACGCGGCCGTGTTCGAGGACGAGCACCCGGTCGGCGACCTCCACCGTGGAGAGCCGATGGGCGATGATCAGCGCCGTCCGGCCGGCCAGCACGGTGCGAAGCGCCCGCTGCACCAGCCGTTCGCTCGGAATGTCCAGTGACGAGGTGGCCTCGTCGAGGATCAGCACGGCGGGATCGGCGAGGAACGCCCGGGCGAACGCGACCAGCTGGCGCTGCCCGGCGGACAACCGGCCACCACGCTTGGCCACATCGGTGTCGTAGCCGTCCGGCAGCGTCGCGATGAACTCGTCGGCACCCACCGCGGCCGCGGCCGCCCCCACCTCGGCGTCGGAGGCCGTCGGCCTGCCGAACCGGATGTTGTCGGCGACGGTGCCGGAGAACAGGAAGTTCTCCTGGGTCACCATCACGACGTGCCGGCGCAGCCCGCTCTGCGCGAGGGAGCGCAGGTCGATGCCGTCGAGGGTCACCGACCCGGAGTCCGGGTCGTAGAAGCGGGCGATCAGTTTGGCGATGGTGGTCTTGCCCGCGCCGGTGGTGCCGACCAGGGCGACGGTCTGCCCGGGCGGAACGGTCAGCGACAGCCCGGGCAGCACCGGGCGATCCGGCACGTAGCTGAATCGCACATCGTGGAAGGCGATCTCGCCCCGCACCTCTCCCAACCGAACCGGGTGGGCCGGGTCGGCGATGCCCGGCTTCTCGGCCAGCACCCCGGCGAGTTTCTCCAGCGCCGACGAGGCGGACTGGAAGGTGTTGAAGAACTGCGAGATCTCCTGCATCGGTTCGAAGAACATCCGCAGGTAGAGCAGAAAGGCGGTCAGGGTGCCGATCGTCATGTCCCCGTGCAGAACCCGGTAGCCGCCGTAGAGCAGCACCACGCCGGTGGTCAGGTTGCCGACCAGCTTGACCCCGGGCATGAAGATGGCCAGCAGCCGGAAGGTCCGCTCGTTGATCTCCCGGTAGTCGTCGGCGATGCCTTCGAAGATCTCCTGGTTGCGGGGTTCGCGGCGGTAGGCCTGCACCGCCTTGATGCCCGTCATCGTCTCGACGAACTGCACGATCACCAACGCCGCGCTCTCGCGCACCTTGCGATAGGTCTTCGCCGACTCGTTGCGGAACCACCACACCAGCGCCACCAGCGCGGGAAACGCCGCCAGGCACATCAGTCCGAGCCGGACGTCGAGTGCCACCAACAGGACCGCGGTGCCGAACAACGTGAGCACCGCGGTGATCAGGCTGTCGAATCCGGTCTCGAGCATGTCCTGGATGGCTTCGACGTCGTTCGTGGAACGGCTGACCACCCGGCCCGAGGTGTAGCGGTCGTGGAAGGCGACGTCGAGCCGCTGGAAATGCCGGAACACCCGACGGCGCAAGTCCAGCAGCACCCGCTGGCCGACGCGCCCCGACCGGTTGAGGAAGAACAGCCGGCTGCCGGCCTGCACCGCGGCCACCCCGGCCAGCATCGCCACGATGACGATCAACTCGCGCGCCGAGCCGCCGGCCAGCAGCGGCGGCACACCGTGATCGATACCGCGCTGCACCAGCAGCGGAACCGAAAGCCGCGCAGCGTTTTCCGCGATCACCACGACCGCCAGCAACCCCACCGTCAGCCGGTACGGCCGCAGCAGCGAACCCAGCAACGCCCGCGCCTCCCGACGTCGCGGCACCGCCTCGTCGATCGGCAGATCGTCGTCGACCTCGTCGAGGCGTCCCCGCCATTCGGTGGCCGTCATCGGTTGCGGCCCTCCGATGCGGCGTAATCGGCCGGCCTGGCGCTCGCGGCCCGCTGCCCGCAGGCCTCCTCGTAGGCGCGGTCCAGGCGCTCGCGGTCGTCGTCGTCCTCCCAGTCCGGCCGCGGCGGGCAGCCGTCGTCGAGTTCGTCGTCGGCGGCCAGCAGGTAGCGGTAGCGGGGCACCGTGGCCAGCAGTTCGGCGTGGGTGCCGACGTGGGTGACGGTGCCCGCGCCGTCGACGGTGTCGAGCAGTGCGACCTTGTCGGCCAGCAGCACCGTCGAGGCCCGGTGCGCGACGACCACGCCGGTGACCGCCTCCAGCACCCGGCCCAGCGCGTCGGTGACCGCGGCCTCGGTGTGCACGTCCAGGGCCGAGAGGGTGTCGTCGAGTACCAGGATCCTCGGCGCGGCCAGGATCGCCCGTGCCAGCGAGAGCCGTTGGCGCTGGCCGCCGGACAGGCTCATGCCCTGCTCGCCGATGCGCGTCTGCAGGCCGAAGGGCAGGTCGTAGACGAATCCCGCCGCGGCGATCTCGATGGCCTGGAACAGATCGTCATCCGTCGCCTCCGGGCGGCCGAGCCGGAGGTTCTCGGCCACCGACATGGAGAACAGCGTCGGATCCTCGAACGCGGTGGCCACCAGCCGGCGCAGGGTGGGCAGGCTCAGATCACGGATATCGTTGCCGTCGATCAGGATTCGGCCCTCGGTGACGTCGTAGAGCCGGGGCAACAGCGCGGCCAGTACCGACTTTCCCGATCCGGTGGCACCCACCAGTGCCAGCGTCTCGCCGGGTTCGACGGTGAGGTTGACGTGGCGCAGCGCCCAACCGTCCCCCTCGGGGAAGCGGAAGCCGACGTCGACCAACTCCAGCCGGCCACCGCGCGGGACGACGGTGCGGGTTCCGTCCGTGATCTCGCGTGGCGCGTCGAAGATCTCGGCGATGCGGTTCGCGGCGGTCATCGACTCCTGGGTCATCGACAGCAGGAAGCCCAACGAGGCGATCGGCCACACCAGCGAGAGCATCATCGTGATGAACGCGACCAGCGTGCCGAGCGTGATCAGGCCGTGCCCGGCGGCGAACGCGCCGAAGCCCAGCACGATGATCAGGGTGACGCTGGGGATGATCTCCAGCAGCGTCCAGAACTTCGCCGAGACCGCGACCTTGCGGATCTGCGTCTCGTACAGCGTGCTCGCCTGCTCGTCGAACCGCTGATAGACCAGGTCCTCCCGGCCGAACGACTTGACCGCACGCAGCCCGAGTGCGGACTCCTCGACGTGGGTGGCGACGTGCCCGGCCTGATCCTGCGCCTGGCGCGACAGCCGGGTGAATTCGCGCTCGAAGTGCAACACGATCAGGGTGACCGGCACTATCGATGCCAGCACCACCACGCCCAGCGGCCAGTACATGGCGAGCAGGATGGCGGTCACCACGGTGATCTGCAGCACGTTCAACAACAGGAACACCAGTCCGAAGGAAAGGAAACGCCGAATGGTGTTGAGATCGTTCATGATCCGGGACAGCAGCTGACCCGACTGCCAGCGCCCGTGAAACGACATCGGCAGGATCTGCAGGCGCGCATAGAGGTCCTTGCGCACGTCGGCCTCCACACCCATGGTCGCCCGGGCCACCAGCCAGCGCCGGATGAACCACAGCACCGCCTCGGAGACACCCACGGCGATCGCGGCCGCGCCGACCAGCCACAGCCCGTGCTGGTCGTGGTGCCGGACGGGGCCGTCGATCACCGCCCTGGTCATCAGCGGGATGGCCACCGTGGCGACCAGGCTGGTGATCGCGACGGCGAGCATGGCGATCCAGCGCGCCCGATACGGCAGCAGGTAGGGCAGCAACCGCAACAGATCCGACACGGCGCGCGGGCGCACGGGAGCCGGGGCGATGGCGGGCTGCGACCGCAGGCCGACCGGTGCCACCGGTTCCGTTGTCAGCTCCTCCACGACGGATCGTCTCCCTGTCAGCTACACCTCACGTGCGACTTGTCACGGCGGCCGACCCCCGGCCTCGATCATGTCACGCACGCCCGACACACCGGCGCTTCGCCGCGACGGCACCACGGTAGAACCTCAACAAAGCGTGAGGTCAAATCGTTCCCCCCACCTCCCACGGGTGCGGCTGGCGATCGGGCAAGATAGGCGCATGGACAGTTCTTCGGCCTCCCCGCGGGTGCTCGTGGTCGACGACGACCCCGACGTCCTGGCGTCCCTGGAGCGGGGGCTGCGGCTCTCCGGGTTCGAGGTGTCCACCGCCGTCGACGGCGCCGAGGCCCTGCGCAGCGCCACCGAGACCCGGCCCGACGCGATCGTGCTCGACATCAACATGCCGGTGCTGGACGGTGTCAGCGTCGTGACCGCGCTGCGCGCCATGGACAACGACGTGCCGGTCTGCGTGCTGTCGGCCCGCAGCTCGGTCGACGACCGGGTGGCTGGCCTGGAGGCCGGCGCCGACGACTACCTGGTGAAACCCTTCAACCTGGCCGAGTTGGTGGCGCGGGTGAAGGCCCTGCTGCGCAGGCGCGGCTCGACCGCCACGTTCTCCTCGGAGACCATCCAGGTCGGGCCGCTCGAGGTCGACATCCCGGGCCGGCGTGCCCGGGTCAACGGCGTCGATGTCGACCTGACCAAACGCGAGTTCGACCTGCTGGCGGTGCTCGCCGAGCACAAGACCGCGGTGCTGAGCCGCGCCCAGCTGCTGGAACTGGTGTGGGGCTACGACTTCGCCGCCGACACCAACGTCGTCGACGTGTTCATCGGCTATCTGCGCCGCAAGCTGGAGGCCGGCGGGGCGCCGCGCCTGCTGCACACGGTGCGGGGTGTTGGCTTCGTACTGCGCACGCAATGAGATGACGTTGTCGCGGATCTTCCGCCGCACACCGTCGCTGCGGACCCGGGTGGCGTTCGCGACGGCCATCGGGGCGGCGATCGTCGTCACGATCGTCGGGACCATCGTCTGGATCGGCATCACCAACGACCGCCTCGAGCGCCTCGACCGCCGGCTCGACGAGGCCGCCGGATTCGCGGTGCCGTTCGTGCCGCGCGGGCTGGACCAGATCCCGCCGTCACCCAACGACCAGAACGTGGTGATCACGGTCCGCCGCGGCGATCAGGTTCGGTCCAACTCCCCCGTCGTGCTGCCCAAGCTGGACGCCGACTACGCCACCACCGACGTCGACGGTGTGCGCTACCGGGTGCGCACGGTCGAGATCCCGTACGCCACGGAGCCGACGACCCTGGCGGTGGGCGCCACCTACGACGACACCATCGCCGACACCAAAAGTCTGCACCGCCGGGTGCTGGTGATCTGCGTGTTCGCGGTCGGCGCCGCCGGCCTGCTCGGCTGGCTGCTCGCGGCGTTCGCGGTCCGGCCGTTCCGCAGGCTGGCCCAGCAGACCCGGCAGATCGAGGCCGGCGACGAAGCCCCCGACGTCGAGGTGGGCGGTGCCACCGAGGCCGTCGAGATCGGCGAGGCGCTCAAGGGTCTGCTCGAGCGGATCTGGAAGGAGCAGGACCGCACCAAGGCGGCGCTGGCGTCGGCGCGTGACTTCGCGGCGGTCTCGGCCCACGAACTGCGCACCCCGCTCACGGCGATGCGCACCAACCTCGAGGTGCTGACCACCCTGGACCTGCCCGACGACCAGCGCAGCGAGGTGCTCGGCGACGTCATCCGCACCCAGAGCCGGATCGAGGCCACGCTGGGCGCCCTGGAACGACTGGCGCAGGGCGAGCTCTCGACGGAGGCCGATCAGGTGCCGGTCGACATCACCGAATTGCTCGACCGGGCCGCCCATGACGCGATGCGGGTGTATCCGGACCTCGAGGTGTCCCTGGTGCCCTCGCCGACGTGCATCATCATCGGGCTGCCCGCCGGGCTCCGGCTGACCGTGGACAACGCGATCGCCAACGCGGTGAAGCACGGCGGGGCCACCCGGGTGCAACTCTCGGCGGTCAGCTCCCGCGACGGTGTCGAGATCGCGGTCGACGACAACGGCACCGGGGTGCCCGAGGACGAGCGGGAGGCCGTGTTCGAGCGGTTCGCCCGCGGGTCGACGGCTTCACGTTCCGGGTCGGGCCTCGGGCTGGCGCTGGTGGCGCAGCAGGCCGAGATCCACGGCGGCACAGCGGCATTGGAGGACAGCCCGCTCGGTGGCACCCGGCTGATGCTGCGGCTGCCCGCGCCGCAGTAGCGCGGACACCCCGCCGATATGGATAGTGCCCACCTCCGGGCGACAGGGGTGCGGAGTCGCGCGGAGGTGGGCACCGGCTATGCCCCCGGGGCTATTTGAAGTTCTTGTCCCACTTGTCGAAACCGGCCGCCTTGGCGGTCTCCTCGTCGAAGAACCACACCTCGGCGATCGTCTCGTTGTAGGCCGGGCTGTCCGGCGGATGGTAGAGCATCGAGTCCTCGTTGCCCTTGATCAGCCAGCCGGCCGGGCCACTGCCACCGGCGCCGGGCTTGGCCGAACCCTTGCCGTACGGGCCCGCGGGCACGTCGGCGAGCGCGGCGACCTTGATACCCTTGCCCTTGTCGTCCCAACGGGTGAAGCCCGCGGCCTTGGCGGTCGTCTCCTCGTTGAACCACACCTCGGCGATCGTCTGCTTGTACCAAGGACTTTCGAGGGTGTGGTAGAGCATCGAGTCCTCGTTGCCCTTGATGGTCCAGCCCTCCGGGCCGCTGCCGCCGGCGCCGGCCTTGGCCGAACCCTTGCCGTACGGGCCGGCAGGCACGTCGGCGAGCTTGGCGACTCCGGAAGCGCCCTTGTCCTTGGCGTCCCAGCGCGTGAAACCCGCACGCTGAGCGGCAGATTCGGCGTTGAACCACACCTCGGCGATGGTCTGCTTGTACCAGGGGCTCTCGGTCGTGTGGTAGAGCATCGAGTCCTCGTTGCCCTTGATGGTGTATCCCGACGGGACGACCGCGCCCGCGGCCAACCGCAGCGACCCGCTGCCGTAGGGCTCCTCGCCACCGCCGGTCAGCTTCGCCGCGGTTGCGCCCGCCGCCGCGGCAGCGGCGACCTTGGCGCCGCCGCCGACAGCCGCCGACACCGTGCGACTCACCGGCACCTCACGGGTGACCTTGCGGACGGTCAGCAGCAGGAAGGCGACGAAGCCGAGGATGAAGGCCAGCGCCATCAGCCACCAATTGAGGTTCTGCATCACCGTGCTCCAATCTCACGCGAGCCGGGCAGGTCCGCGATGGCCTCTTCCCTGCTGGTATGCCGGATGGTCAGCACCGTGAGCACCCAGGCGACCGCCGACCCGACCGCGAAGGCCAGCAGATACCACAACCACTGAATGACGAATCCCATGTCGATACTCCCTAGCTCACTGTGATGTCGGTGCGGCGGTTCTGGGCCCGCCCGGCATCGGTGTCGTTACCGGCGACCGGCTGGCTGGAGCCGACACCCTTCGTGGTGACCTGTCCCGCCGAAACACCCTGGGAGACCAGGTAATCGCCGACCGACTTGGCCCGATTCGCGCTCAACGGGTTGTTGATGGCGTCGTTGCCGGTGTTGTCGGTGTGCCCGACGATCGCGACCTTGGCGTCCGGGCAGGCCTTCAGCTTCTCGGCGACAGCGGAGAGTTCCTGCCTGGTCGCCGCCGTCAGGGTGAAGCCGTCGGTCTCGAAGGTGATCGGCGTCTTGAGCGCGGCGGTGATGTCGGTCTGCAGATCACCGCAGCTCCCCGTCCCACTGGGCGCCGCACCCTTGACGACGATGTTGTTGACGATCGTGACGTTCGGCCACGCCGCCTTCGCGGCGGCCTCGACACCGGCCTTGATCTCCTCGGACGGCGCGGTGCCGGTGAGGGTCAGCGTGCCGCCCTCGATGTTGAAGTTGAAGTCCGGAACGTCGACGGCGGCCTTGAACAGCCCGCCGAGTCCGGAGAAGTCGGGACTGCTGACGCCGGCCTTGATGTTCAGCTTGTCGATCAGGTTTACGCCGGAACCGAAGGCCGCCTTGAGCGCGTTGAGCAGGGCGGTCTTGACGTTCAGGTCGGGCAGGTCACCGGTGAGGGTGAAGTCGTTGCCATTGCGCAGGATCGACAGCGGCGCGAAGTTCAGCGACGGCAGCGAGGGCACCGAGATGCTCGGCGCGGTGATGCCGATGCTCGGCGTGCTCACACTGACCTTGGGCTTGCTCAGCGTGCCCCAGCCGATCAGGCCGAGCAGGAGTGGGATGAGCAGCAGACCCAGCAGCCAGCCCCACCCCGGTGGACGGCGGTAGTACCTCGATTCGGTACGCCACTCCGTTGCCGTGGCACTCACCCGCGCATCATCGGAACCCGTCATCGGTTCCCTCCTCCACCGTCTGACCGGCGCGTCAATTACTCGAACCGATGAACGATACGACGGGGAACGCGGCAACACAAACGTATCGCCGGATTCTGATGAAATCAGCAAACGCTGTCGCCAGCGAACCACCGATTCTTCACTGAGGGTGCCCAGCGGTCACCCGGCGTTCACCCGGTGACAGGCGGATCAGGTCATCGGGTGCCCAGCAGGTCGATGACGAAGATGAGCGTCTTGCCCGAGAGCCGGTGGCCCGAGCCCGCCGGGCCGTAGGCCTGCTCGGGCGGGATGGTCAACTGGCGGCGGCCGCCGACCCGCATGCCGGGGATGCCGTCCTGCCAGCCCTGGATCAGGCCGCGCAGCGGGAAGGAGATGGACTCGCCGCGGTTCCAGGAGCTGTCGAACTCGTCGCCGGTGTCGTACTCGACTCCGACGTAGTGCACCTCCACCGTGGCGCCAGGCTTGGCCTCGTCACCCTCGCCGACCACCAGGTCCTCGATGACCAGTTCGGCGGGCGCGGGACCGTCGGGGAACTCGATTTCAGGTTTCGTCGTCACCGGTCCCACGCTAGTCGGCCGATCAACCGCTGCTCACGGAACGCTCCACCCGGCCGTCGGCACCCGGCCGTTCGCGGGCGGCCACGCTCGAGGTCGTCGCCGTCAGCCGCACCCGATCGGCCCGGAACAGGTCGTAGGCGTACTCGAAGGGCCGGTCGGCGCCGTCGCGGGTGATGCGGGTGATGGCCAGCAGCGGCCTGCGGTTGGGGATGCCCAGCCAGTGCGCCTCGCGGGGGCTGGCGCTGACCACCTCGATGGTCTCGGTCGACGACACTGGCACCAGCCGGTAGCGGACCGCGAACAACTCGTACAGGGAGCCGCCGAGCGGCTGCTCGAGCAGATCGGGCACCTGCTCGACCGGGAAGCAGGCGTGATCCACCGACAACGGAACCCCGTCGGCGAACCGGAGCCGCCGGATCGCGAAAACCTCGGCACCGCTGTCGATCTCGAGTGCGGTCGCTTCGGCCGGGGTGGCGGGCCTGCGATCGGTCGCCAAGACCCGGGTGGCGCTGGTATGCCCGCCGCTGCGCAGCCGCGCGGGCAGTCCGGCCAGCTCCGCGGCGTGCCGCTGCACCACGTCCGCCCGCACGAACGTGCCACCGTTGCGGCCGGTGCGCCGCTCCAGCACGCCGGCCCGGCCCAGCGGCAGCAGCGCGCTGCGCAGCGTCGACCGCGACACCGCGAATCGCTCGGCCATCTCACGTTCGGTGCCCAGCCGGGATCCGGGCCGCAACGTCCCCTGGGCCAGCATGGACAGGATCCGCCGCCGCACGTCCTCGGCGATCGGTCCGCCCTGCGACTCCGCCATGGGCTACGGGCGCACCGCGTCCGGTGACTCGGGTAGCACCTGGCCGCCGTCGACGGCGATGGCCTGGCCGGTGATGTAGCCGGCCTCGCTGGTGGCCAGGAAGGCGGCCAGGTGGCCGATGTCCTCCGGCTTGCCGAGGGTGCCCGCGGGGATGGCCCGCGTCATCCCGGCGATGTACTCCTCGCCCATGTCGGCCAGGCCCTCGGTGTAGATGTTGCCGGGCAGCACCGCGTTGACGGTGATGTGGTGGGGCGCCAATTCGATTGCGGCCGTGCGCATGAAACCAAGCTGGGCGGCCTTGGAGGCGCCGTAGTGTGACCAGCCCGGAAAGCCGGTGATCGGCCCGGTGATCGACGAGGTCAGGATCACCCGTCCGCGGCCCGAGGCGATCAGCGCATCCAGGCAGGCCTGCACGATGTAGACGGTGCCCTTCACGTTGACGTCGAGCACCTCACCCAGTTGTTCCGGCGTCATGGTGGCCAGCGGGGCGTCCGGGAAGATCCCGGCGTTCGCGCACACCACGTCGATCCCGCCGAACGAGTCCCGCACCGCCGCAGCGGCATTCGCGCACGATGCCGGGTCGCTCACGTCGGCCCGCACCCCGAGAACGGTTCCGGCACCTAGGGGGCCGAGGTCTGCGACGACGGTGTCGAGGTCCGCTTGGGACCTGGCGGCGATCGCCACGTCGGCGCCCGCGGCGGCGAACACCGAGGCGATCCCGCGGCCGATGCCCTTGCTGCCGCCGGTAACCAGGACCGCCGTCCCGGTCAGATCGAACATGTGAACTCCCCTACCGTTCGTCAGACCCTCGATCCGAAGATGGCTTCCCGTAACCAGGTCCGGTCCTCGAGATAGCGCTCGGCCAGCCGGGCGGTGCCCGGCGCGAACTGCCCGCCGACGCCGATGGCGGCGTCGGCGTCGTGGTGTGAGGCGATCCAGGCGGTGAGCATGATGCGGCGCATCATCACGAAGGACGGGACGAGTTCCAGGTGTGCGGCCGGAATGGCTCCGATCTCGCGATAGCCGGTGAGCCAGTCGGCGATGATGCGCTCACCCGCCGGGGTGTCCTCGATGAACGACACCGCGGCGCCGAGATCGGCCAGGTACCAGGACCAGCCGCAATCGTCGAAGTCGATCACGGTGATACCGGCACCGATGTCGGCCGGGTCGACCATGAGGTTGGCCAGCCGCAGGTCGGCGTGCACCAGGCCGAAGCGGTCTGGTGCGCAACCGAATTCGGTGAGTTTGGCCGTGATGTCCGCGGCCGCCCTCTCGATCCAGGTGTGGTCGCTCTCGGTGAGGCCCGGCGCCAGCCGCCAGTTCCCCCAGCGGGCCTGCGGCCCGAGGACGGTGTCCAGGTCCCAGCGGAACCGGGTGAAGCCGGCCGGGGTCGCCCACCGGCGCGCATGGTCGTGCATGGTCGCGGTGATGCGGCCGAGCTCGTCGAAGCCGACCGCGTCCGGATCCTGTTCGCCGGTGCAGCCGGGAACGAAGCTGACCGCGTCGACGTGCAGCGTGTCACCGTCCACCTCGGCGGCCACCACCTCGGCACCGTTCCGCGCCGGGATCAACTCCGGTGTCGTGACCGGGGTTTC
>JAGQTU010000315.1 GCA_020438865.1 Mycobacterium sp. | reverse complement strand
AACCCGGCGTTTGAGCCCGGGGGCCGCGTCGATGAACTCGTGAGGGATGGCCTTCTCCACCCCGGATGCACCAACATCTTCAGCACGAAGGGCTCTCGCTCGGCCCCGATCCCCTTCTCGCTCTACCGTCACCAGCGTGAGGCGATCGAGGCCGCCCAGCAAGGTGCCTCCTATGTCCTCACGACGGGAACAGGGTCTGGCAAGTCGCTCGCCTACATCGTGCCCATCGTGGACCGAGTGCTCCGTCAGGGCAGCGGCAAAGGCATCAAGGCCATCGTGGTCTACCCCATGAACGCCTTGGCGAACAGCCAGGTCGAGGAGCTCGACAAGTTCCTCAAGGTGGGGTTTTCGACTCCGCCGGTGACCTATCGCCGATACACGGGCCAGGAGCAGGGCGAGGCCCGGCAGGAGATCCTGCAGAATCCCCCCGACATCCTGCTGACGAACTACGTGATGCTGGAGCTGATGCTCACGCGTCCCGAGGAGCGCAAGTTCCTCGAGAGGAACGCTTCCGCGCTGAACTTCTTGGTCCTCGACGAACTCCACACCTA
>JAGQTU010000314.1 GCA_020438865.1 Mycobacterium sp. | reverse complement strand
GAACGGGACGCGATCTGGATGAAGGTGTGGCAGGTGGTCGGCCGCGCCGACGAGCTGACCAACACCGGCGACTGGAAGCAGTACCGACTGTTCGACCAGTCATACATCGTCGTGCGCGGCAAGGACGCGCGGCTTCGCGGTTTCGTCAACGCCTGCCGGCACCGCGGCAACGTGCTGTGCCAGGAGGCGCGCGGAAACGCCAAGCGCGGCTTCCTGTGCCAGTACCACCTGTGGTCCTACGACCTGGCGGGCAACCTCAAAGGGATGCTCCGCGAGGCGCTCGCCGGACCCATCGACAAGGACACCCACGGCCTGATCGAGGTTCCCGTCGACACTTTCGGCGGGTTCATCTTCCTCAATCCGGACCCCGATGCCGCGCCCCTGGCCGAGTTCATCGGCGAGGAGGTCGCCACCATGCTGGCCCCCTACCACCTCGACGAGATGACCACCGTCATGGACGTCACCGAGGCCATCGACTGCAACTGGAAGGTCGTCATGGACGCCTTCCAGGAGGGTTATCACATCGACGGCATCCACCCGCAGCTGCTGCGC
>JAGQTU010000313.1 GCA_020438865.1 Mycobacterium sp. | reverse complement strand
TGCACGACGCCGGGGAGCGGGCCGCCTCGCTGGTGATACGCGACGGGGACAGTGGTGTGCTCGATGATGCGGTGCGGTGGTACCGCGATCACGACCGGCTACGTCTCGGGGATCCAGTCGCGATGGCCCAGGATGCGTTTGACGCCTGGATGAGCGACCACAACCGCGATGGTGGTGGGGACAGCCTGTTAATCGCGGATCGGTGGGAGATCGCCGATGCGCTCAACGAACGCATCCACCGCCACCTTGTCGCTGACGACGCTGAAACTGTGACTGGCGCGCGGCGTCACCGGATCGGGGCCGGGGATGTGGTGATCAGCCGCCGCAATGACCCCACCATCGAGGTGTCCCGCCGGGGCAGTAAGCGCGGGGAACTGGTCGCGGTCACTGATGCTCCGGTGCGTAACGGGCAACGCTGGAACGTCATCGCTGTTGACGCCGAGGGGGATCGGATCGCGGCCCGCCGGATCGGCGATAACGCGCTGGCGGTGTTTGACGGTGAGTATCTGCACACCCATGTCCATCACGGGTATGCGGTCACCGTGCACGCCG
>JAGQTU010000312.1 GCA_020438865.1 Mycobacterium sp. | reverse complement strand
GGCCATTGCCGATAGCATTGCACTTCATGCCGATGAGTTGGCCTGTCTCGAGACGCTGGATCAGGGCAAGCCACTGAGCCACGCGCGCTCCGAGATGGTGGGTCTGGAAGGACAGTTCCGCTATTTTTCCGGCATGGCGACCAAGATTCAGGGCGAGACGTTCACGCAGACCATGAACCGGCACAATCCAGCGGGTAAGGAAGCCCTGGCCTATTCGTCGAAAGAGGCGATTGGCGTGGTCGGCGCCATCGTTCCGTGGAACGCACCGCTGATATTGCTGGCCTTCAAGCTGGCGCCCGCCCTGGCCGCCGGTTGCACCGTCGTGGTAAAGCCCGCCGAGCAGACGTCCCTCAGCACGCTGCGCTTTGGCGAACTGCTGTGCGCGGCGGGCGTGCCCGCCGGCGTGGTCAATATTGTCACGGGCACCGGAGCTGAGGCCGGCGCCGCATTGGCCGAACATATGGACGTCGACAAGATCAGTTTCACCGGCTCCACCGTAACCGGGCGCAAAATAGTCGCGGCCGCTGCCGGTAACCTGAAAAAGGTGTCGCTG
>JAGQTU010000311.1 GCA_020438865.1 Mycobacterium sp. | reverse complement strand
CACAGCGCCAGCACCGCGAGCACGTCCATCGCGGTCGAGGCCACCCCGAACCACCAGCGCACCGGGGTGCGGACGACGATCATCAGCCAGACCACCGCGAAGGCGGCGTAGAGCAGCAGGACGGTGCCCACGATGCCGGGCAGCCAGTGTTCGACATGCTGGACGTAGATCAGCAGCGCGATCAGCGCGATCAGCGGCAGCCGCAGGACCGCGGCGACCCGGACCGGCTCGGTGCTCAGGTAGTCGAGGGTGTGCAGGATCGGGCGGGGCACGTCACTCCAGCAGCCCGCGGCGCATGGCTTCGGCGACCGCGGCGGCCCGATCGCTGACGCCGAGCTTTTCGTAGAGCCGCTGGACGTGGGTCTTGACCGTCGAGGGGGCCAGGAACAGCGCCTCGGCGATCGCCGGGATGCTCTGGCCGTGGGCGATCATGCCGAGCACCTCGCGTTCCCGCGCGCTCAGGGACGGCCCGGACGGCTCGGCGCGGCGGCGGATCTCGACCGCCAGCCCCGACGCCAGCCGGGGGGCCAGCACGTCGCGCCCCTTGGCGCAGTCC
>JAGQTU010000310.1 GCA_020438865.1 Mycobacterium sp. | reverse complement strand
CGCTGGCGGTCCGGGCTCCGTCGATCCACAATTCCCAGCCGTGGCGGTGGCGCGTCGGCGAGCGCACCGTGCACCTCTACGCCGACGCCGAACGGCAACTCGCGCGCGCCGATCCGGCCCGGCGCGAGCTGATCCTGAGCTGTGGCGTGGCGCTGCAACACTTCTCGGTGGCCCTGGCCGCCCTCGGCTGGCAGGCGCACATCCACCGGTTGCCCAACCCGGCCGACCCCGACCACCTGGCCAGCATCGAGCTGCTGCCCTCCACCGGCACCGAGCAGGACATCGCGCTCGCGTCGGCGATCCCCCGCCGCCGGACCGACCGGCGCTGGTACAGCTCATGGCCGGTGCCCGCCGGCGACATCGCGCAGATGGCCGCCCGGGCCGCGCGCAGCGGTGTCGCACTGCGCCGGGTCGACGACCTGAGGCAACTGAGCGCGGTGCTCGCGACGGCCACCCACCAACACGCCGAAGACGCCGAATACCTGGCCGAACTGGCCCGGTGGAGCGGCCGCTACGGGTCGCTCGCCGGGGTGCCGGCGCGGAACACCCCCGCCCCG
>JAGQTU010000309.1 GCA_020438865.1 Mycobacterium sp. | reverse complement strand
CAACGCAGCGTGCCCAGCGCCTCCCACCAGCGGACCTCGTCGACGGTCACGGGGGCGCCGCCCGCGGCGACGTACGCGTCGATGAGCTGTTGCACCGATCCCACTCCCCCGGCGACGGCCGGCGAGCCGAACCGCCAGGCCCGCACGCAGAACCAGCCGAGGTCCTCGATCGGGTCGCCCCGGTGCGCGAGCTCCCAGTCGAGCACGGCCCGGATACCGTCGGGGCCGACGATCAGGTTGCCCATCCGGAAGTCGCCGTGGACCACCGTGGCGGGCCGGGGTGCGGGGCGGTTCCGCTCCAGCCACCGCAGCCCGAGCTCGAAGGCGGGGTGCGGTTCGCCGAACGCGTCGAGCAGGTTGCGCATCTGGGCGACCGGGTCCTCGGCTTCGGTCGCCGCGACCGCGGCGTCGTCCATGCGGTGCACCGCGGCGAGCGCGGCGCCGGCCTGGGCGACCAGGACGTCACGGGCCGCGGCGTACTCGTCGTCGCGAAGGATCCGTCGGGCGATCGTCTCCCCGTCGACGTGGTCCATCACCACCGCAGGAGCCCCCAGGCTC
>JAGQTU010000308.1 GCA_020438865.1 Mycobacterium sp. | reverse complement strand
CAACGCCGGGCTGTCGGGTGGAATGTCGACCGGCGGAGCCGGGTCACCGGCCTCGGCGATCAGATCCTCGTAGTCGATCAGAGCCTGATGGTCGTTCAACCCGACCCCAGTCTCACCCCCCGCAACGATCACTCGGGCCAGGCGCGGCGACACATCCCGGACCGCGACGGCTGACCGGGCCAGTGCCGGTTCGGTCACCATGACCGCCGATCCACAATCCTCGACCAGAAAAGCCAATTCCGGGGGCGCCAAGCGGAAGTTAACCGGGACGGCGATGCCGCCGAGCTTATTCACCGCCAGGACTGTCTCGACGAACTCGGGCCGGTTGAGCATGAGGATCATCACCCGGTCCCCCGCGGCGATTCCGCGCCGGTGCAGTGCCGCCGCGAGGGCGGCGACCCGGCCGTGCAACTGGGCCCAGGTGGTGGTCGCGCCGTTGAAGCGCAGTGCGGTCGCGTCGGGCTGCATCAACGAGTGCCGGGATAGCTGGGTGATCCAATTCTGCCGGCGCGACAGGTAGGGCTGCTCTGCGCTGGGGGAACCGGCCGCGAGGTCCATC
>JAGQTU010000307.1 GCA_020438865.1 Mycobacterium sp. | reverse complement strand
AACGCTTGACGGAACGCGGTGGACGGGTCAATCTGTCGGGGTGCGTCTGGGCGCCTCCGGACACCGCTATTTGAGCGTGCCGTCGTTCTACGGTATCGTTAGCGGTTGCGCTGGCTGCCCCCTGCCTGTCCTCAACACGCACCCTGACACCGTGGTCTCGGTCTGAGTCTGTTTCACCAGCTCACCAGACCTCTTACGGGTGGTGCACGGTGATCGGAGCTTTCGGGTCTTCGGGGGCACGTTAGCGCGAACCGACGCAGATTAGCGGCCGCGGGACCGGCACACCGACTCCCGTCAGTCCGCGTGAGGTGCTGGAAGGATGCATCTTGGCAGTCTCTAGCCAGAGCAACTCAACCACGACGTCAAATTCGGTCCCCGGTGCGCCCCGCCGGATCTCCTTCGCCAAGCTGCGTGAGCCGCTGGAGGTCCCGGGTCTGCTCGATGTGCAGACCGACTCTTTCAAGTGGTTGATCGGTGACGACGAGTGGCGGCGCAAGGCCGCCGAGGACGTGAGCGCCGGCGACGACTCGCCCAAGGGTGGCCTCGAGGAGGTGCTCGA
>JAGQTU010000306.1 GCA_020438865.1 Mycobacterium sp. | reverse complement strand
GAGAACGCGATCAAACTAGCCCGGGCCTACACCGGCCGGCCGGCGGTCATCGCTTTTGAGGGGGCCTATCACGGCCGGACGAACCTGACCATGGCTCTGACCAGCAAATACGCTCTGTTCAAAAAAGGCTTTGGTCCCTTCGCCCCGGAAATCTACCGGCTGCCCCTGCCGAATATGTATCGCCCTCCCACGGGGATGAGCAGCGAAGATTATCTCAAGTGGAGCCTGTGGAACCTGGAGAACGCCCTGATCGCCCACGTCGATCCCAGTGCCATCGCCGCCATCATCATCGAGCCGATTGTGGGCGAGGGCGGCTTTATCCCGGTGCCTCCGCCGTTTTTAGCGAAGATCCGAGAGATTTGCGACCGGCACGGTATCGTGATGATCGCCGATGAGATTCAGTGTGGCTTTGGCCGCAGCGGCAGGCTGTTCGCCATCGAGCACACCGGCGTCGTGCCCGATCTGATCATCACCGCCAAATCGCTGGCGGCGGGTACGCCCCTCAGCGCGGTCACCGGCCGGGCCGAGATTTTGGACGCGCCCCACTTGGGCGGGGTGG
>JAGQTU010000029.1 GCA_020438865.1 Mycobacterium sp. | reverse complement strand
AGCCGGCCGGCGCCGATGGCTGACACCGCCCGCCGCAACCGGCGGATCCTGATCGCGATCACCGCGGCGCTCGCCATCGCGGCGATCGTGGTGCCGCTGTTGAGTGCCCTGTTGGCACCCCGCCACCGCGAACAGGCAGCCCCCGTCGCTCCGACCACCAGCACCACGCCGGTGCTCACCATCAAGCCCCTGGGTGTCCGCCCGGTGCGCGCCGCCTTCGTGACCAAGCCGGAGGAGTGTCCGCCGGTGGTCCCGACACCACCGAACCAGCCGCTGCGAACCTGTGACATCACCCGCACCGCCGTCTACGAGCTGGGTCCCGAGGAGGTCCGGCTGCAGCTGACCAACGCGGATTCCTTCATGAACCCGCTGGCCAACGGCTACACCGTGCAGCTGTCCCTGACCGCCGAATCGCAGTCCGACTTCGCCCGGTTCACCGCCGCCCACATCGGTCAGCAGGCCGCGTTCATGCGGGGCGGGCTGGTGGTGTGGGCGCCCAACATCACCCAGCCCATCGACGGCCAGACCCTGCAGATGTCCGGTGAGGTGGCCGCCGAGCAGGCCGCCGAGATCGCCCGGCTGCTGCGTGACGGCACCTGACCCGCGCGGTCCGAGAACCCGGCAACCCGACTTACCGGACACGGGGTGCGACACGCCGGATGGTGTCGCCCGGCGGCCCTAGACTGACGGGCCTATGGATAGCTTCGTGCACCTGCACAACCACACCGAGTACTCGATGCTGGACGGTGCGGCGAAGATCACCCCCATGCTCGCCGAGGCCCAGCGCCTGGAGATGCCCGCCATCGGCATGACCGACCACGGAAACATGTTCGGTGCCAGCGAGTTCTACAACGCGGCCACCAAAGTCGGCATCAAACCGATCATCGGCGTCGAGGCGTACGTGGCTCCCGCTTCCCGTTTCGACACCCGGCGCATCCTGTGGGGTGACCCGGGCCAGAAGAGCGACGACGTCTCCGGCAGCGGTTCCTACACCCACCTGACGATGGTGGCCGAGAACGCCATCGGTTTGCGCAACCTGTTCCGGCTCTCGTCGCGGGCCTCGTTCGAGGGTCAGCTGGGCAAGTGGTCGCGGATGGACGCCGAGATCATCGCCGAGCACGCCGAGGGCATCATCGCCACCACCGGCTGCCCCTCAGGCGAGGTGCAGACCCGGCTGCGCCTCGGCCACGATCGCGAGGCGCTCGAGTCGGCCGCGCGGTGGCGCGAGATCTTCGGCCCGGACAACTACTTCCTGGAGCTGATGGACCACGGGCTGTCCATCGAACGCCGGGTCCGCGACGGGCTGCTCGAGGTTGGCCGCAAGCTCGGCATCCGGCCGCTGGCCACCAACGACTGCCACTACGTCACCCGCGACGCCGCCCACAATCACGAGGCCCTGCTGTGTGTGCAGACCGGCAAGACCCTGTCGGACCCGAACCGGTTCAAGTTCGACGGCGACGGCTACTACCTGAAGTCGGCCGCCGAGATGCGCCAGCTCTGGGACGCCGAGATTCCCGAGGCGTGCGACTCCACGTTGCTGATCGCCGAGCGGGTGCAGTCCTATGCCGACGTGTGGACGCCGCGCGACCGGATGCCGATCTTCCCGGTACCCGAGGGCCACACCCAGGCCAGCTGGCTGCGCCTCGAAGTGGACCGCGGCCTGGCGCGGCGGTTCCCCGACGGGGTGCCCGCCGACTACACCGAACGCGCGGCCTATGAGATCGAGGTCATCTGCGACAAGGGCTTCCCGTCGTACTTCCTCATCGTCGCCGACCTGATCAACCACGCCCGCTCGGTCGACATCCGGGTCGGTCCGGGCCGGGGTTCGGCCGCCGGCTCGCTGGTGGCCTACGCGCTGCGGATCACCGACATCGACCCCATCGAGCACGGTCTGCTGTTCGAGCGGTTCCTGAACCCCGAACGCGCGTCGATGCCCGATATCGACATCGACTTCGACGACCGCCGCCGCGGTGAGATGGTGCGCTACGCCGCCGAGAAGTACGGCAGCGACCGGGTGGCCCAGGTCATCACGTTCGGCACCATCAAGACCAAGGCCGCGCTGAAGGACTCCGCCCGGGTGCACTACGGGCAGCCCGGCTTCGCCATCGCCGACCGGATCACCAAGGCGCTGCCGCCGCCGATCATGGCCAAGGACATCCCGCTGTCGGGGATCACCGACCCCAACCACGAGCGGTACAAGGAAGCCGCCGAGGTTCGCGGCCTGATCGACACCGACCCCGACGTGCGCACCATCTACGAGACCGCCCGCGGGCTGGAGGGCCTGGTCCGCAACGCCGGTGTGCACGCCTGCGCGGTGATCATGAGCTCCGAACCGCTGATCGACGCGATCCCGCTGTGGAAGCGCCCGCAGGACGGCGCGGTCATCACCGGCTGGGACTACCCGTCGTGCGAGGCCATCGGCCTGTTGAAGATGGACTTCCTCGGGCTGCGGAACCTGACGATCATCGGTGACGCGATCGCCAACATCAAGGCCAACCGCGGTGTCGACCTGGTGCTCGAGTCGCTGTCGCTGGACGACCCCGCGACCTACGAGCTGCTGTCCCGCGGGGACACCCTCGGTGTGTTCCAGCTCGACGGTGGCCCGATGCGAGATCTGTTGCGCCGCATGCAACCCACCGGGTTCGAGGACATCGTCGCGGTGCTCGCGCTGTACCGCCCCGGCCCGATGGGCATGAACGCCCACAACGACTATGCCGACCGCAAGAACGGCCGGCAGGCGATCAAGCCCATCCACCCCGAACTCGCCGAGCCCCTCAAGGACATCCTGGCCGAGACCTACGGCCTGATCGTCTACCAAGAGCAGATCATGCGCATCGCCCAGAAGGTCGCCGGCTATTCGCTCGCCCGAGCCGACATTCTCCGAAAGGCGATGGGCAAGAAGAAGCGTGAGGTGCTCGAGAAGGAGTTCGAGGGCTTCTCCGAGGGAATGAAGTCCAACGGCTTCTCGGCCGGCGCGGTGAAGGCGTTGTGGGACACCATCCTTCCGTTCGCCGACTACGCGTTCAACAAGTCGCACGCGGCGGGGTACGGGCTGGTGTCGTACTGGACGGCCTACCTCAAGGCCAACTATCCCGGTGAGTACATGGCCGGCCTGCTCACGTCGGTGGGTGACGACAAGGACAAGGCCGCGGTGTATCTCGCGGACTGCCGCAAGCTCGGCATCACGGTGCTGCCGCCGGACGTCAACGAATCGGAGTTGAACTTCGCCTCGGTCGGTGCCGACATCCGGTTCGGCCTCGGCGCTATCCGCAACGTCGGCGCCAACGTGGTGAGCTCGCTGATCGCCACCCGAACCGGCAAGGGCAAATACACCGACTTCTCCGACTACCTCAACAAGATCGACATCGCGGCCTGCAACAAGAAGGTCACCGAGTCGCTGATCAAGGCCGGCGCTTTCGACTCGCTGGACCACCCGCGCAAGGGGCTGTTCCTGGTCCACACCGACGCGGTGGACTCCGTGCTGGGCACCAAGAAGGCCGAGGCGATCGGGCAGTTCGACCTGTTCGGGGGCGGCGACGCCGACGCGGGCACCGACGCCGTCTTCACCATCCGGGTGCCCGACGAGGAGTGGGACGACAAACACAAGCTCGCCCTGGAGCGCGAGATGCTCGGCCTCTACGTGTCCGGCCACCCGCTCAACGGGGTGGCCCACCTGCTCGCCAACCAGGTGGACACCCAGATCCCGGCCATCCTCAGCGGGGAGGTGCCCAACGACACCCAGGTACGGGTCGGCGGCATCCTCGTCGGGGTGAACCGGCGCGTGAACAAGAACGGAATGCCCTGGGCCTCAGCGCAGTTGGAGGACCTCACCGGCGGTATCGAGGTGATGTTCTTCCCGCAGGCGTACTCGCAGTGCGGGGCCGAGATCGCCGACGACGCCGTGGTGCTGGTCGGGGCGAAGGTGCGGGTCCAGGACGACCGGATCACGCTGTTCGCCAATGATCTGGTGGTGCCGGACTTCTCGGGGGCCCGGGCGGACCGGCCGCTGGCGGTGAGCCTACCGACCCGGCAGTGCACCATCGACAAGGTGTCGGCGCTCAAGCAGGTGCTGGCGCGCCATCCAGGCACCTCGCAGGTCCACCTGCGGCTGATCAGCGGGGACCGCATCACCACACTCGAACTCGACCAGTCGCTGCGGGTGACACCGTCCTCGGCGCTGATGGGCGATCTCAAGGCCCTGCTCGGCCCGGGCTGCCTGGGCGGTTAGCCCTCAACCCTCCAGGTCGACCCGCACGATGGCGCTGTCCGACCACACGTTGCGGTCGCGGGCGCGCCGCAGCTTCTCGCGCAGCGGGAGGCCCGCGTGCACATTGGTGACGCCGGGGATCTTCAGCAACGGAACGACGTTGTACTGCCAGCCGTAGCGGTCGTGCAGAGCGGTGTTGGCCCGTTCGGCTTCGGCTCCGGACAGCAGGCTGGCCCGCCCGGCGACCGCGCTCGCGGACTCGGCTGCCCGGCCGCGGTGGTCGCAGACCCGCAGTTCCACGCGCGGGTTGGCGGTCAGCCGCTTGGTCTTCGGCCCCACCTTGGTGCGGAAGACCAGCGTGCGGCCGTCCAGATGAAACCAGATCGGGGTGTCGACCGGGGTGCCGTCGCGGCGGTAGGTGCGCAGCAGGGCGTAGCGGCTGTGGGGCAGTGCGGTGTCCATGCCACCAGTCAAGGACTTAGAGTTGACTCTAAGTCAAGCACCGGTTTGCGGGAGGTTCGATGGCCATGACGATCGGGGAGGTCGCCCGCCGGGCCGGCGTGGCGCCGACCACGCTGCGCTACTACGAGCAGATCGGCCTGCTGACCGCCACCCAACGGGTCGGTGGCCAACGGCGCTATGACGAATCCGCCCTGAGTCGACTCGAGGTCATCCGGATGTGCAAGATCGCCGGCTTCTCGCTCGAGGAGATCGCCTTGCTGTTCGCCGACGACGAGCCGGGCCGGCCGGCCAGCCGGGCGCTGGCGCAGGCGAAGCTGGCCGAAATCGACTCGCAGATGGCCCTTTTGGCCCGGGCCCGCGAGGTCGTGGAGTGGGGGATGGCCTGCACCTGCCCGTCGATCGACGCCTGTAGCTGTGGCATTCACCGCCCCGTGGCCCACATCGCCAACTGAGGCCTCAGCGGGCCGTCGTCGGTAGTCGCGCCGTCGCCCGGCGAACGACCCGGGTGATCCCCGATCAGGGCAGGACGTTGACCGCCCGCGCCACCACCAGCACCAGGGTGGAGACCGCCACCGTCGCCTGCACGGTCATCAGGAGTTTCGCGCGCGCCGAGAGCGGCATCGTGTCGGTGGGGGAGAACGCCATCACGTTGGTGATGCTGACGTAGAGGTAGTCGACGAACGTCGGTCGCCAGTCCGGCCTGGCCACCTGGGCGGGGACCCCGCTCATTTGCGGAAACATGAAGTCGGGATAGGGGTTTTCGCCGGCCTTGCGGGCGAACGGGCCGCCGCGGTCGAGCTCCCAGAACCAGACGCCGAACACGATGATGTTGGTGACGAAGATCCCGGCGCCGCCGCCCAGCAGCACTGCGGGGTTGTTGCTGACGGCGCCGGTCACGATCTTGCGATCCAGATGGAAGGCCGACAGGGTGTTGTCCACCGTGATCGCCGCCAGCAGGACCCAGCTGACGTACTTGCCGGTGACGGTGGACCGGCTCAGCCTGACGGGGTTGAGCACCAGCAGCACCAACACCAGCGCGACCTCCAGGGAGATCAGCGGCCACCGAGGCACCAGCGTGTACTGCTCCGGAATGAGCCGCTGCACCACGATCGCGGTGATGAGCGCGAACAGCACCGGCCACCGGCTCTCGGGGTCGCCCGGCCGAAGCCACGAGGGCAGCAACGCCTCGGCTTGTTCGGCCGCGTGCTCGGCGCGCCGGGCGAGGTTCTCGGGCGGCTGGGGCGGATCCGGGTCCATCACCTCAGTGTGTGGGCCACGATGGTCCGATGGACGATGACACGGCGGGCGAGTCCCAACACATCAGCGCCTGGATCAACCGACCGGCCGCCGAGGTCTACCGGTTCGCGTCCAACCCGGAGAACCTGCCGCGCTGGGCCGCCGGTCTGGCCGAGGGGCAGGTGACCCGGGTCGGCGAGAACTGGGTGGTGCGTTCACCCATGGGTGAGATCACCGTCGAATTCAGTCCGACGAACGAACTCGGGGTGCTCGACCACGTTGTCACGATGCCGTCGGGTGAGCCGGTGTTCAACCCGCTGAGGGTGGTTCCCGCGGGGCCGGATTGGTGTGAGGTGGTGTTCACGCTGCGACGCCGTCCCGGCATGAGCGATGTGGAGTTCATCGCCGACGGGGCGGCGGTGAAGACCGACCTGGCGACGCTGAAGAAGATCCTGGAACGCTAGCTCTTCGAGTGGTTGGCCAGGCCGAGGCCCAGCCACACCAGCGTCCCGGTCGCCGCGGCGGTGAGCACCGCAGGCGCCGCGCTGGCGGTGGCGATTCCCACGGCGATGAGCACGATCAGCGCGACCGCCAGCGCCACGATCTTGTACACCGGCCAGGGCACCCCGGCGATCCGAATCTGCGATCCGGTCGAGGCGATCGTCGAACGCACATGCTCAACGGTGGTCACCGTTTGAGGATAGCTCGCATCTTTGGTTTCGGGTAGCCGAAACCTCGGATGTGGGTGGGCGGTGCCGCTACCGGTGGTTCACGCCCGGCTCGCCGCAGTCGGGTGGGCGGGCAGCACGGCGAGCACGAAGAACGCACCCACCAGGCAGACTGCCGCGGCGGTCAGGCACCCGGCGTGCAGGCCGGACATGAACGCGTCGCTGACATTCTCGCGCAGCGCCTGGGCCACCGAAGCCGGTGACTGCGCGGCGACCGCCAACCCCTGGGCCAGGCCCTCGCGGGCGGTGTCCTGGGCGACTTGCGGGGCGGCGCGCAGGATCGCGCTTTCGGACAGCCGGTGGATGTACAACGTGGAGAAGATGCTGCCGACCACCGCCACGCCCAGGGTGCCGCCGATCTGGCGGGTCGCGTCGTTGACCGCGGAACCGGCGCCGGCCTGTTCGGGGCGGACCACGCCCATAATCGAGTCGGTGGCCGGCGCCGTGGTCAGGCCCAGCCCACCGCCGAGCAGCACCATCTGCAGCGCGACCTGCAGATAGGACACGTCGACGCTGACGGTCGCCACCCACGCGAAGGCCGCGGCGAGCATCATCAGCCCGGCGAACACCACCGCCTTGGTGCCGATCCGCGTCACCGCCAGCCGCGTTCCCAGCACCGATCCAACCGCGATGGACAGGGCCACCGGCAGAATCCGCACCCCGGTCTCCAGCGGGCCGTAGCCCTGCAGCAACTGGAAGAACTGGGTGATCAGGAAGATGAAGCCGAACAGCGCGAAGAAGGCGACCGTGACCGCGCCGCTGGCGGCGCTGAAGCGCAGGTTGGCGAACAGGCCGACATCGATCAGCGGATCCTCCTGACGCCGTTCCCACCAGACGAACGCGACGGCCGCGACCAGGGCCACGCCGAAGCCGCCGAGGGTCCGGGTCGCGGTCCAGCCGTGCCCGGGGGCCTCGATGATCGTGTAAACCAGCGCCCCGAGCATCACGACCGACAGCAGCAGGCCGCCGCGGTCCAGCCGGGCGCCCATCTCCGGGCGGGAGCGCGGCACGAACATCAGTGCCCCGAGCGCGGCGAGCAGCGCGATCGGAACCAACGCCAGGAACAGGCTGCCCCACCAGAACGACTCGAGCAGCGCCCCGCCCATGATCGGACCGACGGCGACCCCGAGACCGGTGACCGCACCCCACACGCCGATCGCCGCGGCCCGCTGTTTCGGGTCGCGGAAGGTGTCGGTGATGATCGCCAGCGTGGTCGGGTAGATCAGCGCCGCGGCGATCCCCATCACCAGCCGCATTCCGATCAGCGCGCCGGTGGAGGTGCACAACGCCGCGCCCACGCTGCTGGCCGCGAACAGGGCCAACCCGGCGATCAGGGTGCCGCGCCTGCCGTACTTGTCGCCGATGGTGCCGCCGGCCAGCACCAGTGCGGCGAAGGCCAGGTTGTAGGCGTCGACGATCCACTGCAATCCCCTGGTGGATGCGCCGAGGGCCGAATTGAGCGTCGGCAGCGCGACGTTCACGATCGTGGTCTCGACGTTGATGGCCAGCGCGGCCACCAAGACGACGGTCAGGACGAGGATCGGCCGCACCCGCGGCGGCGCAGCGTGTGCTGGGCGGGGGGCCCGGGTGGGTCGGGTATCGATGGTCATGGGCTCTACCGCCTAAATGTTGACGCCGTTAACATGATGAGCATGGCATGCGATGTAAATGCTGTCAACATTTAGGCGGTTATCAGCGCAGGCCGACGGCGATCGCGTCGAGCAGACGATCGGCGATCAGCTGTTTGCGCTGCGCGTCGGCCTCGCTCAACGGGCCGTCGATGAACAGCGTGGACAATCCGTGCACCGCGGCCCACGCCGCTTCGTCGAGGCCGTCTCGCCGGTCGGGGGAGAGCACCCCGGCGGCAACCAGGTCGTCGATGGTGCGCATCAGGATCTGGAACGGATGATGTTCGCCGACTTCGCTTTTCGCGATCTCGCGGCGGTCATGGGTGTCGCGGCCCGTTTCGGTGTGGGCGAATGCGGTCCGGAACAGGCCCGGCTCGGCGAGTGCGAAGTCGATGTACCCCTGCCCGGTGGCGCGTAGTCGGTCCACCGCGCGTTTGGCCTTGGGGCCCTTCTCCGGCACCGCGTTCAACCGGGCGACCATCGCGTCGGCCAGCCGGGACTCGGCGTATTCGGTCACCGCGCCCAGCAGGGCGCCGCGGTCGGAGTAGTGCCGGTAGGCCGCCGAGTTGCTGACACCGGCCATCCGCTGGACATCGCGCAACACCACCGCGTCCGGGCCGCCGGTGCGGGCCAGCTCGACCGCGTGGTCGAGCAGGGCTTGGCGCAGGTTGCCGTGGTGGTAGGTGTCGGTCGCGGCGCGCGATCGGCGGGTGGTCATCGGACGTCCCCCTGGTTGATGTTGACAATATTAACATTCGTGGCGTGCCGCTTCGCGCACGTAGGCTCGACGACATGCCACTGACTGGAGAATACGAACCGAGCACATCCGACTGGGCCAGGGAGAACGCCGAGTTGTACATGGCCTCCGGCGGCAAGGAGGGCACCGAACTCAAGGGCAAACCGGTCATCCTGCTGACCACGATCGGCGCCAAGACCGGCAAGATCCGCAAGACCCCGCTGATGCGGGTGGAGCACGGCGGCGAGTACGCCGTGGTGGCCTCGTTGGGCGGCGCCCCCAAGCACCCGGTCTGGTACCACAACATCAAGGCCCACCCACGCGTCGAACTCCAGGACGGAACCGTGACCCGCGAGTACGAGGCCCGCGAGGTGACCGGCGACGAGAAGGCCACCTGGTGGAATCGCGCGGTGGCGGCGTGGCCCGACTACGCCGACTACCAGCGCAAAACCGACCGCCAGATCCCGGTGTTCGTGCTCACCCCGATTCCCTGATTCGGCCCAGGTAGTGGCACCATTGTTCGGTGTCCGCCGAACTGAGCCAGAGCCCTCGAACGTCGCCGCTGTCCGCGGCTGACATCGACGAGGCCGCGGCGCGCATCTCCGGCGTGGTCTCGGCGAGCCCGCTGCAGTACAGCGACCGGCTCTCGGCGGCCACCGGAGCCGAGGTCTACCTCAAGCGTGAGGACCTGCAGGTCGTCCGGTCCTACAAGCTGCGCGGCGCCTACAACCTGTTGATGCAGCTGTCCGAGCAGGAACTGAGCGCCGGGGTGGTGTGTTCGTCCGCGGGCAACCACGCCCAGGGGTTCGCCCTGGCCTGCCGCTCGATGGGCGTCCACGGCCGGGTCTACGTGCCGGCCAAGACCCCCAAGCAGAAGCGCGACCGCATCCGCTACCACGGCGGGGAGTTCATCGAGCTCATCGTCGGCGGTCCCACCTATGACCTGGCGGCCGCGGCCGCCCGCGACGACGTGGCCCGGACCGGGGCCACCCTGGTGCCGCCGTATGACGACCCGCGCACCATGGCCGGGCAGGGCACCATCGCGGTCGAGATCCTGCAACAGCTCGAGACCGAACCCGATCTGGTGATCGTCCCGGTCGGCGGCGGCGGCTGCATCGCCGGCATCACCACCTACCTGGCCGAGCGGACGGCCAACACCGCAGTGCTCGGCATCGAACCGGCCGGGGCGGCGGCGATGATGGCCGCCCTGGCCGCCGGCGAGCCGGTCACCCTCGACCACGTCGACCAGTTCGTCGACGGCGCCGCGGTGAACCGAGCCGGAACACTGACCTACCTCGCCCTGTCCGCGGCCGGCGACATGGTGTCGGTCACCACCGTCGACGAGGGTGCGGTCTGCACGGCGATGCTCGACCTCTACCAGAACGAGGGCATCATCGCCGAACCGGCCGGTGCGCTGGCGGTAGCCGGCCTGATGGAGACCGAGGTGGCGCCGGGCGCGACGGTGGTGTGCCTGATCTCCGGCGGCAACAACGACGTCTCCCGCTACGGCGAGGTGCTCGAGCGGTCGCTCGTGCATCTCGGTCTCAAGCACTACTTCCTGGTCGACTTTCCGCAGGAGCCGGGCGCGCTGCGCCGTTTCCTGGACGAGGTACTCGGCCCCGGCGATGACATCACCCTGTTCGAGTACGTCAAGCGCAACAACCGGGAGACCGGGGAGGCGCTGGTGGGTGTCGAGCTCAGCTCGGCCGCCGACCTCGACGGGCTGCGGGCCCGGATGGCCGCCTCCGGCCTGCACGTGGAGGCGCTGGAGCCGGGTTCACCGGCCTACCGCTACCTCACCTGACGCCGACGCGCGGGTAAGCTCAGAGCGATCTGACGAGGGGGCCGCCGTGCGCGATATTCATGGTCGAACGAAACTATGCCGAGCAACTCGAACCCAGCCTGGACATCGCCGACGGAATCAACCGGCTCAACGCCGAAGAGGGTGTCCGCTGGCTGTATTCGTTTCTGTCCGCCGACCGCCGCAAGACTTACTGCCTGTACGAGTCGCCCTCGCCAGAGGCCATCAGGACCGCCGCCGCGCGTGCCGGTCTGCCCGCCGATGTGATCGTCGAAGTCACCGACCGGCTGTTGCCGACCGGCACGACCGCCGAGATCTGAGTGCTAGGAAAGCATTTCGTGGTCGGCGGCGTACATCGCCGCCTGTGTCCGGTTGGCCGCTCCGGTCTTGAGTAGGATGCTGCGGACGTGATTCGCCGCCGTGTTGGTGCTGATGTAGAGCCGTTCGCCGATTGCCCGGTTGCTCAGCCCGGAGGCCAGTAGCCGGAGTACCTCGATCTCCCGCTCGGTGAGCCCGTCCGGGCCACTGTTGAGCAGTGCGCCCACCAGGGACAGCACCCGGGCTTGGCCGATCGGCGTGGCGATGACGCGCGCCTCCTCGGCCAGTCGCCGCGCCTGCTCGGCGCGACCGCAACCCGCCTCGAAGAAGGCTCGGCGGGCAAGGGTCTCCGCCACGTGCACCGCTGATCCCATCCGCCGATCCATCTCCAGTGCCGCAGCGAAATGCCGCTCCGCGCAGGCTTCGTCGCCGCGAAACGCCGCGATCCTGCCGAGATATCGGTCGGCGCTGCCGAAGATCGCGACGAACTGGCCGGACATGATGTTCTTGCCCTCGTAACGGGCGACGAAGGGCTGCAGGGCACCGACGGCGTCGCGGTCGCCCAACTGAAGTGCCGCTTCGACCATGAAGACCAGTTCCATCGGCCACTGCGCGTATCCGGTGCGCTCCTGCAGATTACGGCTGAGCAGGTGGGCCAGGGCGCGGGCCATACCGGCCTCGCAGTCGAGTTCGGTGTAAAGAGCCAGCAATCCGGGCACCCAGCGGCCGGTGAACGCTTCGCTCCCGTCCACGAATCCGCTGAACCTTCTGAGTTCACCGGTTTCGCGGCGGATCATGAACATCTGCACCCCGTAGGACCCCTCAGTGGTGTCTGCGCCGAGTAGACCCCCTGTGTGCAAGCCGATTTCCGCCCACTGCTCTGCCTGCTGGAAATCGCCGCGCAGGAACGCCAGTCCGCTTTGGGCGCATGCACCGACGAAGTTGAAGAACGGTTGCCCGGACGACTGTCCTGCGCGCTGCATGTCGGCGGTAGACGCGGCCAGTTCCTCGGCATGGCCAGCCTGGTAGCTGGCCAGGGCGCGGAAGTGCGATGCGGAACCGAGCGCCTCATAATCGCGACGCGACAACGATATTCGGGACAGCTCAGTCGAACGCTCCAGCTGGCTTTCGCACATCTCCGGGGTGAGACCGTGCCAGAGGCTGGTTTCCAGGGCATGCGAGACGACGGCCGGGTCGCCGGCCTTGCGGGCGTGGTCGATCGCGAGGTTGCTGATGTCGCGGGCGCGTGTCGTCTCGCCGGCGAATGCCAGCGCGCGGCCGAAGCTGCCGAGAGCCCGTAGGTAGCGCGGGTCGTCGGCGTCCAGGCCGCAAGCCTCCAACGCTGACGCCAGTAGATCGGCTGCCTTCGAGTCCGCCAGTCCCGGACGCCAATTCGCATCTTCGTAGCCGACCGCCGCCTCTAGCCGGATGAGCGGAGCATCGACAGCGCTGATGCGCTCGTACATGCGGCGGGCGCGGGCGAAATCGCCAGAGCGGACGCAATTGGCGGCCGCGCCGAGCTCCAGCTCCGCCCGATCGGCCAATTCGAGCTCGGGAAGCAAGGCGGCCCGCTCGTACCATTTCGCCGCGTCTTCGTAGGCCAGGCTGTGCTCGGCCAACCGCGCGGCGTCCCGGGCATACCGCAATGCCTGTTCGTGATAGCCCAGCACATGTGCGAGCAGGTAATGGTTGGCGATGCGCGGAACAACGGACCGATCGGTGCGTCGCTCCAGCGCTTTGGCCGCCCGCGCATGCATGATGCGCAGACGGGACGCCGGCATCTTGGCGATCACGGCCTCGCGCGTCAGCGCATGCACGAACGAGAAGTCGCCGTCGGAGCCACTCACGGCCCGGATGAGGCCGAGCGCCTCGGCGGAGTCGACGGCGGCCAGCGTCGCGGCGACATCGGTGTCGCTTCCTGCGATGAGCGCGGGCAGATCGAATGTTTCGCCGAGCACCGCGGCCTGCTCGATGATCTCCTGTACGCCGGTGCCCAGCCCGGCCAGTCGGCGGGTGATGGCATCGCCGATCGAGGCCGGAACGGTCGGATGTGAGCTCAACGAGGCCAGTCCGCCACGGCTCTCCAGGTCGTTGAACAATTCGGTGAGGAAGAACGGGTTGCCGCCGGTCTTGTCCCGTAACAGTGCCGCGGTCGTGCGGGCCGCCGGGGGATTCACCTCCCCGGTCCGGTGGACGAACTCGACGATCGCATCGGTGTCCAAACCCGCCAGATCCAGACGCCGGACGCCGTCGAAGCGGTGCATTTCCGCCAGCCGGCTGACGAGTTGGTCGGATCGGTCGGGTGGAGTCGTGCGGAAGGTCGCCACCACCAGCAGGGGTATGTCGGCGCAACCCGCCACCACGTGTTCGAGCATCGCCAGGGTCGGAAGCTGCGCCCAGTGGAGGTCTTCGAGGATCAGTGCGATCGGGCGGTCGTCGGCCAGGCGTCGCAGGAAGCTCGTCAACGCGTTGAAAAGCGGACGGCGGCCCGACCCCGACTTGTCCGGTGCGCCGTCCTCGGGCATGTGTCGATCCAGCCGGGTCGACAGCAGCCGCAACTGCGGTCCCGAATCTGCCAGCGGTTCGGAAAAGTACCCGTCGGGGTCGGCGTCCAGCAATCGATCGATTGCCTCGGCGAACGGTTCATAGGGCACTCCGGCATCGGCGGTCGAACTGCCGACCAGGACCGCGACGTCGTGCTGGGCCAGTGTTCCGGCGATCTCAGCCGCCAGCCGTGACTTGCCCGCTCCTGGTTCACCGCCGATGAACACCACCTGGCGGCCGCCTTCCTCGACGCGCTGCCACACCTGTTCGAACACCGCGAGTTCGGCCGCGCGCCCCACGAATGGGCCGCGGCGGCGAACAAGAAACTCAGCCGGAAGCGGTGGCGGCACCCACTGCGCCATTTCCACAACGTAGCGGCGCAACCGCCATCGGGTCGATAGTCAGATCTGACCATCGTGACGAACGTTGGAAATGCTCTGTTGTGGTCATGACGCGCGATGTCCGCGCGCCATAGCGTTTCGGCATACATCACACAACCGATCAGGAGATGGCGGCATGAGCGTTGCCGATGCAACCAGTGGTGCGGGAGTTCGGCTCGGCGGCGAGGTCATCCTGCCCGACGACCCGGGATATGACGAGGCCCGCGCGGTTCACAACGGGATGATCGACAGGAGACCGGCGGCGATCGTCCGCTGCGGATCGGTCGACGACGTCGTTTCAGCTCTCGATTACGCACAGCGGTCCGGACTGACGATCGCGGTGCGCGGCGGCGGCCACAACGGCCCAGGATTCGGAACGGTCGACGGCGGCATCGTCATCGACCTGTCCCGGCGCAACCGCATCGACGTCGACGCCGATGGGCGCACCGTTCGCGTCCAGGGCGGCGCCACCTGGGGGCAGGTGGACGCCGCGACCCACGCACACGGGCTGGCGACGCCGTCGGGCATCATCGCGTCGACCGGGGTCGGCGGGCTCACCCTCGGCGGCGGCCACGGGTATCTATCCCGGAAGTTTGGCCTCACCATCGACAACCTGCTCGAGGCCGAGGTGGTCCTCGCCGACGGACGGATCGTGACCGCGTCGGAGTCGCAACACCCCGATCTGTTCTGGGCGTTACGCGGCGGTGGCGGCAACTTCGGCGTCGTCACCTCATTCACCTTCCGCGCGCACCCGGTCCACACGGTGATCTGCGGTCCGACGGCGTGGCCGGCGTCGGCTACGGCCGAGATCCTGAGTTGGTATCGCGACTTCCTCCCCGCGGCGGACGAGGACCTCTACGGCTTCTTCGCGGCGATGACGGTTCCGCCGGCTGACCCGTTCCCCGCGGACTTCCACCTGCAGAAGGCCTGTGCGGTGGTCTGGTGTTATACGGGCGACCCCGCCCGGGCCGACGAGGTGTTCGCCCCGGTACGAGCCATGAAGCCAGCGTTCGACGGCATCGGTGAGGCGCCTTACCCTGCGCTGCAGTCGACCTTCGACGCCCTGTATCCCAAAGGGTTGCAGTGGTATTGGCGCGGCGACTTCTTCCGGACGATCTCCGACGAGGCGGTCGCGACCCATGCCCGCTTCGCCGAGCAACTGCCGACGATGCACTCCACGATGCACCTCTACCCGGTCGACGGAGCGGTGCACCGGGTCGGAGAGACCGACACCGCGTTCGCCTACCGCGACGTCAATTTCTCTCAGGTCATCGCCGGCGTCGATCCGGACCCGGCGAACGCGGACGCATTGCGGCGGTGGACGGCGGACTACTGGAACGCCACCCACCCGCACTCGGCCGGCGGCGCCTACGTCAACTTCATGATGGACGAAGGTCAGGACCGGGTGCGCGCCACCTACGGCCCCAACTACCGGCGGCTAACCGAGGTCAAAGCGCAGTACGACCCCGCCAACACCTTCCGCATCAACCAGAACATCCGACCGGCGCTGTAGCCGGCCCGAAAGGAATCCAATCATGAGCAACTCCCAATGCCCGGTGCGCCACAGTGCGATGCCCGCCCAACACCAGGTGACCGGGGTGCGTCGCATTGCGGTACTGCTGTACGGCCTAGGCAGCTACCTCGTGTTCCTCGCCACGTTCGTCTACCTGGTCGGCTTCGTCACCGGCATCGCGGTGCCGCGGTCCGTGGACCGTGCCGTCGAAGCCCCAATGGCACAGTCGATCATCGTCGACGTCGCACTGCTCGTCGTGTTCGCCTTACAGCACAGCGTGATGGCCCGCCCGGCCTTCAAGCGGTGGTGGACCCGATATGTGCCCGTTCCAATCGAGCGCAGCACCTACGTCCTGCTCTCCAGTGCGGCGCTGGCGCTGGTGTTCTGGCAGTGGCGGTCGATCGAAATCTCCGTTTGGTCGGTGGGCCCGACGCCGGCCCGGTTGGCCGTGTCGGTGCTGGCCGCATCAGGCTGGCTGACCGCGCTGGCTGCGACGTTCATGATCGACCACTTCGATCTATTCGGGCTGAGTCAGGTGGCGCATCTCCTGCGGGCGAAGCCGCAGGGCGAGAAGGGGTTCCGGGAGGTCTTCGCCTACCGCTTGATCCGCCACCCGTTGCTGCTGGGCTTCCTGATCGCGTTCTGGGCAACCCCGACCATGACCGCCGGTCATCTGCTGTTTGCCGTCACGATGACCGCTTACATCTTCGTCGCGATCCCGATCGAGGAACACGACCTGGTCGACGCTCTCGGTGAACCCTACCGCCGCTATCGCGAGCGGGTACCCGCCCTCCTTCCCGGACTTCCGCGCCGCAACGGCCGGTTCCACGAAAAGGGCTGATTCACCCGTCGCAGCAAACTCGGCGTTCGCGTTCACGGAGTCCGCAGGATCGCTACGGAATGGCCGGGCAGGGTCGCGCCGTCGGGCGCGACATCGGTCTTGCCCCACCGCAGCAACACCTCGCCGGTGACGGGCACTCGGACCGGCTCCTCGCCCAAGTTGCAGGCGATCGCGATCGGGCCGCGCCGCATGATGATCCAGCGCTGCTCCTCGTCGTAGTCGACGGTGAGTTGTGTCAGCCACGGGTCGGCCATCGCGGGTTCGCTGTGCCGCAGTGCGATCAGGTCGCGGTAGAAGCCGAGCATGCGGGCGTGCTCGGAGTCGGAGACCTCGGCCCAATCCAGCTTGGAGCGCAGGAAGGTCTCCGGGTCCTGCGGGTCGGGGATCTCCGCGGCGTCCCAGCCGTGGTCGGCGAATTCCGCCTTGCGTCCATCGGCGGTTGCCCTGGCCAGCTCCGGTTCGGGGTGCGAGCTGAAGAACTGGAAAGGGCGTGATGACGCCCACTCCTCACCCATGAAAAGCATTGCGGTATAGGGTGATCCGAGCGCCAGCGCCGCCTTGATGGCGAGCTGGCCGTGGTCCAGGTTCTGCGACGGTCGGTCCCCGACGGCCCGGTTGCCCACCTGGTCGTGGGTGCAGGTGTAGGCCATCAGCCGGGTGGCCGGGATCAGCGACTTGTCCAGTGGCCGGCCGTGGCGGCGGTGCCGGAATGACGAGTAGGTGCCGGCGTGGAAATAGCCGTTACGCAGGGTGGTGGCCAGGGCCGACATCGAGCCGAAATCGGCGTAGTAGCCTTGCCGTTCACCCGACACCGCGGTGTGGATCGCGTGGTGGATGTCGTCGTCCCACTGTGCCGTCAGCCCGTAGCCGCCGTGGTCGCGCGGGGTGATCAGCCGCGGGTCGTTGAGATCGCTTTCGGCGATCAGCGACAGCGGGCGTCCCAACTCCGCTGACAGGGCGTCGGTTTCGGCGGCCATCTCCTCAAGGATGTGGATGGCGGTGTTGTCCACCAGGGCGTGCACCGCGTCCAGGCGCAGCCCGTCGGCGTGGAAGTCACGCATCCACCGCAGTGCGCAGTCGATGATGTAGCGCCGCACCTCGTCGGCATCGGGGCCGGCCAGATTGAGGCTTTCGCCCCAGGTATTGCTCACCGACGACAGGTAGGGACCGAACTGCGGCAGGTAGTTGCCCGACGGTCCGAGGTGGTTGAACACCGCGTCGATCAGCACGCCGAGGCCGCGCGCATGGCAGGCGTCGATCAGGCGAACCAGACCGTCCGGGCCGCCGTAGGGCTCGTGCACGGCGTACCACAGCACCCCGTCGTAGCCCCAACCGTGGGTGCCGTTGAACGCGTTGACCGGCATCAGTTCGACGAAGTCGACGCCGAGGTCCACCAGGTAGTCGAGCTTGTCGATCGCGGAGTCGAACGTGCCTGCCGCGGTGAACGTTCCGGTGTGCAGTTCGTAGATCACCGCCCCCTCGATCGAGCGGCCGCGCCACTGCTGATCGGTCCAGCGCGCGTCGGCGGGATCCCACAGCTGGGAGCGTTCGTGCACCCCGTCGGGCTGGCGGGGGGACCGGGGATCGGGCAGCACGGCCGGGTCGTCGTCGAGCAGGAAGCCGTACCGGGCATCGGCGGCGCAGTCCACGCTGGCGCGCCACCAGGAATCGTCGGCGGTCATGTCGTGCAACGTTCCGTCGACGTCGAGTCGCACCAGCTTGGGCAACGGTGCCCACACGGCGAAGTCAGTCATGGGCCTTCTCCAGCAGGGCGATCGGCAGCGAACCGAACAGATCCTCGGCGTGAACCGATCCGTGCAGCCGCGCGCCGGTGAGCCGGTCGGTCCAGGTGCCGTCGGGCAACGCCAACACCGTATCGGCCCAGCCCCGCTCGCGCAGCCGCACCGTCCATCGCGTCACCGCCACCAGGACGTCGTTACCGCGTAGGAACGCCACGACGTGCTCCGCGGCCGAACCGGTCGCCAGCACCGGGAGATAGCCGCCGTGCAGGAAGGTGTCGGGGTGGTCGCGGCGGGCGTGCAGGGCGGCCGCGACCACCCGAATCTTCGGGTGCGCCAGCCGATCCAGCTCGGTGAGCCGCTCGGCGTAGTCGACGGGCCTGCGGTTGTCCGGGTCGACGAGGCTGTCCTCCCACAACTCGGTGCCCTGGTAGACGTCGGGGATACCGGGAACGGTGAGCGACAACAGCTTCTGGCCGAGCGCGTCGTTGTGCGCGTGCGGCTCCAACTGGGTGACCAGTTCGGTGAGTTCGGTGGCGACGGGTCCGTCCAGAACCGCGTCGAGCCAGCCGTGCACGGCCCGCTCGAACCCGGTGTCGGGGTCGTTCCACGACGTCTTGGCGGCCGCTTCGCGGATCGCCTTCTCGGTGTAGTCATGTAGCCGCCTCCGCAGTTCTGTGCTCACCACACCGTCTGCGGGCCACACGCCGAAGATGTTCTGCCACAGGAATAATCCGGTCAGCGGGTCGGGGGAGGGGGTGTGGGCCTCCCAGCGGTCGACCAACTGGGCCCACAGCGACGGCACCTGGGACAGCACGCCGATCCGGGCCCGGACATCCTCCCCGCGCTTGGTGTCGTGGGTGGACAGCGTCGTCATGGTCTGCGGCCACAGCCGGGCGCGCACCGCGGCGCTGCGGTGGAACTCCGCGGCGCTGACCCCGAAGAGCTGCGGCTCACCGCCGACTTCGTTGAGCGACACCAGCCGGGGGTCACGGTAGAAATAGCAGTCCTCCACCGACTTGGCTGTCATCGCTCCGCACAGCTGTTGCAGGCGTGCGGCCGACTCGCCGCCCGGGTTGGCCAGCGCGGTGGCCACCACCGCGAGCGGTGCGGCCAGACCCGGGTCTGCCGCCGCGGTGTGTCCGATGGCCACGCCCAGGATCTGCGAGAGCACCGGGTACTCGCAGCGGTAGACGCCGATGTTGGTCAACAGCGCCGCCACCGCGTCGGCCAACTGGGGATGGCCGGCGCCGGATTCCGCCCTGATGGTCCGGCACACCCGAGCCAGCTCGCTGGCCAGCGTCTCGGTGGTCGTGCGAATCTTCAACTCCCGCAGCATGTCCGGGACCGCCGCGTACTCGAAGCCCGCCGAGTCCACCATTGCGGTCAGCGCCTCGGCGCCGACTGGATCGATGAAGACCCCGCCGACCTCGCGCAGCACGTCGTAGCCGGTCGTACCGCCGATCGGCAGGCTGAGGTCCAAGGGTTCGCCGACCGCGAGGATCTTCTCGATCACGATCCAGGCCTGCGGGCCGAGCAGTCGGCGCAGCATCTGCAGGTAGCCCGCCGGGTCGGTGAGGCCGTCCGGATGGTCGATGCGCACACCGTCGACCAGTCCCTCGGCGAACCAGCGCGCCACCTCGGCGTGGGTGCGCTCGAACACCGCCGGATCCTCCTGACGCAATCCGGCCAGCGAGGTGATCGAGAAGAACCGGCGATAGCCGCACGCCCCGTTGCGCCAGCCGACCAACCGGTAGTGCTGGCGGTCGTGCACCTGCGCGCCGGCGCCGGCGTCGGTGCCCGGGGCGATGGGGAAGGCGAGATCGCCGAGACGTAGGACGTCGCGGTCGACGGCCAGCCCGGCGACGTCGTCGTCGGAACCCAACACCGGCAACACGATTCGGCCATCGGGGTCCAGGTCCCAGTCGATGTCGAAGAACGAGGCGAACTCCGAGTCCCGGCCGTGCCGCAGGACGTCCCACCACCACGCGTTGTTCTCCGGTGTCTCCACGCCGACGTGGTTGGGCACGATGTCGACGACGAGGCCAAGACCGCGGGCTTTGGCCGCCTCGGACAGCCGGGCCAGGCCGTCGGCGCCGCCCAGTTCACCCGACACCGTCGTCGGGTCGGTGACGTCGTAGCCGTGGGCCGACGACGGCGACGCGGTCAGGATGGGGGACAGGTACAGATGGCTCACCCCCAGCCCGTTCAGATAGTCGAGCAACTTCTCCGCGTCGGCGAAGGTGAATGCCTCGCCGCTCTGTGATCCGCGCAGTTGCAACCGATAGGTGGAGAGCACGGGGTAGGCCATAGCGTGCCTTGTTCCCGCTAGGCGGTCTTTTGAAGCACAAGAACCGAGCGGGGCGCGGCGGTGATCTTCTCGCCGGCCTTGATCAACAGATCGGTGTCGCCGCTGGGTTGCCAGGTGTCCAGGACGGCGGTCCATTCCTCGGCGTAATCGCCGTCGGGGGTGACGAAGTCGACCGGCTCGTTGTTCGCGTTGAAACACAACAGGAACGAGTCGTCCACCACCCGCTCGCCGCGGGCGTTCGGCGCGGTGATGGCCTCGCCGTTGAGGAACACCGCCACGCACTTGAAGCCGGAGCCCCAGTCGTCATGCGTCATCTCGGTGCCCGCCGGGGTGAGCCAGGCGATGTCCCGGACCTGGTCGCCGCTGCGGATGAGCTCGCCTTCGAAGAACCGCCGGCGGCGGAACACCGGGTGATGTTTGCGCAGGGCGGTCACCTTGCGGGCGAAGTCGAGCAGCTCGGCGTTGGTCTCGCGCAGGCTCCAGTCCATCCAGGACAACTCGTTGTCCTGACAGTAGGAGTTGTTGTTGCCGTGCTGAGTTCGCCCGATCTCGTCGCCGTGGGCGATCATCGGCGTGCCCTGCGACACCATCAGGGTGACCATGATGTTGCGCATCTGCCGGTGCCGCAGCGCGAGGATCTCCGGGTCGTCGGTGGGGCCCTCGACACCGCAGTTCCAGGACCGGTTGTGGCTTTCGCCGTCCCGGTTGTCCTCGCCGTTGGCCAGGTTGTGCTTCTCGTTGTAGGACACCAGGTCGTTGAGGGTGAACCCGTCGTGGCAGGTGACGAAGTTGATCGAGGCGCTCGGGCGGCGGCCGGTGTCCTCGTAGAGATCCGACGAGCCGGTCAGCCGGGAGGCGAACTCGCCGAGGGTGGCGGCCTCGCCGCGCCAATAGTCGCGCACGGTGTCGCGGTACTTGCCGTTCCACTCCGTCCACAGCCCCGGGAAGTTGCCGACCTGGTAGCCGCCCTCACCGACATCCCACGGCTCGGCGATCAGCTTGACCTGACTGACCACCGGATCCTGCTGCACCAGGTCGAAGAACGCCGACAGCCGGTCGACGTCGTAGAACTCGCGGGCCAGCGTCGAGGCCAGGTCGAAGCGGAAGCCGTCGACGTGCATCTCCAGCACCCAGTAGCGCAGCGAGTCCATGATCAGCTGCAGCGTGTGCGGATGCCGGGCGTTGAGACTGTTGCCGGTGCCGGTGAAATCCTTGTACAGCCGCAGGTCGCCGTCGAGCAGCCGGTAGTAGGCGGCGTTGTCGATGCCGCGGAAGTTGATCGTCGGCCCGAGATGGTTGCCTTCGGCGGTGTGGTTGTAGACGACGTCGAGGATCACCTCGATGCCGGCTTCGTGGAACGATCGCACCATGGTCTTGAACTCCGCGACCGCAGCGCCGGCATGGTGGGTGGCGGCGTACTGGTAGTGCGGCGCGAAGAAGCCGAACGTGTTGTAGCCCCAGTAGTTTCGCAACCCGAGGTCGAGCAGCCGATGATCGTGCATGAACTGGTGCACCGGCATCAGCTCGATCGCGGTGACGTTCAGCGATTTCAGGTGGTCGATGATCGCCGGGTGGCCCAGGCCGGCATAGGTCCCGCGGAGTTCCTCGGGGATGCCCGGATGCGCCTGGGTCATGCCCTTGACGTGCGCCTCGTAGATGATGGTCTCGTGATAGGGGGTGCGCGGCGGATGGTCCGAGCCCCAGTGGAAGAACGGGTTGATCACCACGCTGGTCATGGTGTGCCCGGCCGAATCCACCATCGGCGGGGTGCCGCCGGAGGCCAGATCGTCGGCATTGAGGTCGTAGGAGTACAGCGCCTGGGTGAAGGTGAAGTCGCCGTGGAACGACTTGCCGTAGGGGTCCAGCAGCAGCTTGCTCGGGTCACAACGATGGCCCGCGCTGGGATCCCACGGGCCGTAGACCCGGAATCCGTACCGCTGCCCCGGGGTGATGGTGGGCAGGTAGGCGTGCCAGACGTGCCCGTCGACCTCGTCGAGCCGGACCCGGATCTCGGTGCCGTCCTTCTCGATCAGGCAGAGTTCGACCTTCTCGGCCACCTCGGAGAACAACGAGAAGTTGGTGCCGGCGCCGTCGTAGGTGGCGCCGAGCGGGTACGGGGTGCCGGGCCACACCGTGATCAGCGTTGAACCGCTGGCTGGGTTGCTCGACGACATGACTTGACCTTATCGGCGCGCGGGTCCGGTCGCTGGCGTACTCACCACCAGCCGGTGGCCGCGGCCAGCTGCCTGCCGAGCTCCGGGGTCATGGTCCGCATGTACGTCGCCGAGACGTGATGAGAATCGTGGTAGATGAGCACATTTCCCTCCACGGCGCGGCAGTAGTCGGCTCGGCACACCGCGTCGCTCATGTCGAGCACCTTCATCAGCGGGAACTGGGTGAGGAAATCCAGCGTCTGGTTGCGATCGGAGAGCACTTCGGAGCGCTTGATGCCGCAGGAGTAGGCGTTGCCGCCGCTCGCCAGGCAGTCCGACGGGAAGAACGGCTGGCCGTTGCGCACCAGCCACGGGGTATCCCGCATCGCCAGGATCGGAATCTTGTTGTCCGACAGGGTCTTCCAGATGCCGATGTAGGTGGCCGGCATCACGTCGCCGGGCTTGATGTTCCACGGCCGCGTCGAGGTGGTGAACACGTAGTCCGGGTGGTCGGCGATCAACTTGGCCATCACCCGCTGGTTCCACTCGTGGCACTGCGGGTAGGGGCGGTTGTCGCCCATCACCAGCGGGGTCTGCTCGGTGGTGAGCGGGCAGCCCATCTTCAGGTAGGTCACGACCTTGAAGTGGCGCTTCTGGCCCAGCGCGTCCAGCGCGGTGATCCAGTGTTCGGCGTGGGAGCCGCCGGCCAGGGCGATCGTCCGGGTGGCCGACGGGTCACCGTAGGTGCAGTTGATCACCCCGGCGTTGTCGAAGTCGCTGATGCAGCCGTCGCTGGTCGACTTCGGAACGTCGTCCTTGGCCTCCAGCACGGTGGGGCGCATCGGCAGGTTGGGCACCCGGGCGTGGTTGAGCAGCGCACGGGCACCCGGGTACTCGGCCGACGACAGCCCGAGGAGTTCCTTGCCGTTGGCCCGTTGCACGATGACGTGCTCGCGCCAGGTGAACGACGTCGCGGTGAGCGCCACGCCGAGCAGCGCCAGCGTGGTGCCCAGCGCCATGGTGGGGCGGCGCAGGCGGGTACGCCACGGCACCGCCACCGGGGCGGGCGCGGCGGCGCCGCGGCGGTAGCGCAGCGGCTCCTCGACGTACCGGGTGGTCAGGTAGGCCAGCACACCGGAAACCAGCAGGATGACCGTGCCCGGCAGGAATCCGGCGCGGGCGTCACCGCTGTAGGCCAACCAGAAGATCAACAGCGGCCAGTGCCACAAGTACAGCGAGTAGGCCATCGCCCCCAGGGCGACCAGCGGGGCGGCGGCGAGCAGCCGGTTGGGCAGCGGCAGCCGGTCGCGGGTCGACGGATGCGACTGCCGGTTGGCGGCGGCCAGGATCAGCAGCACCGCCGCGCCGACCGGCACCAGCGCCCACGGACCGGGGAACTGCTTGACGCCGTCGATGAGCGCCCCGCACGAGACGATCGCCGCCAGTCCGATCGCGGCCGCCGCCGTGCGAAGCCACATCGGCCAGGTGATGTACGGGACCAGCGCCCCCACCAAGGCGCCCAGCAGCAACTCCCAGGCCCGGGCGAAGCTGTTGTAATAGGCCGCGGTCTGGTCGGCGCGGTGGATGATCACAGCAAACACGAACGAGGCGACGGTAAGGGCCGTCAGCAACGCAATGAAGACCATCCGCAGGTTCTTGCCGAGCGGGCGGCGCAGCAGCAAGGCAAACGCGAAGACAAGTGCGAGGAACGCGATGTAGAACTGGCCCTGAACGGACATCGACCACATGTGCTGCAGCGGACTAACGGCTTCACCGGCCCGCAGATAGTTCGACGCGGTGGCTGACAGCTCCCAGTTCTGAAAGTAGCCCAGGGTTGCCAGGCTCTGATCAGCAAACGTCTCCCAGCGGGTCTGTGGCTGCACCAGCACCGTCAACGCCGCCGCCGCGGCAAGAACCAGCACGAGCGCCGGAAGCAGCCGGCGAACGAGCCTGAGCACCTCCGAGGCCGGGGACAGTGTCGAGTCCGGGTTCAGGGCCGTACGCAGCAGCGAACCGCCGAAGAAGAAGCCGGACAGCACCAGGAACACGTCCACGCCGCCGGAGACCCGACCGAACCACACGTGGAACACGGCAACCAGCGCGATGGCGACGCCGCGCAGGCCGTCGAGATCGTGGCGGTAGAACCCCGACGTCCGTGTCCCCATCGCGGCGTTCCGTGCAGGTCGAGCGGCGGGCGCTGCCGACGGACGGGTCGGAGTGAGGGTCATCATGATCGCCCGTCAATGTACCGAACCCGCCCGGTCGGTTCACCTGCAGCGAATCCGCCGTGGCCAGCCGCGCCCCCGGCGAGCAAAGGTTGCCTTCGCGACCTGACGACGTTGAGACCGCACTGGGGGCGATCTTCGGCCGAAATGCTCGCCCTCACTGCGGTCTCAACGTGGGTCGCCGCCCGACTAGGCTTTCGAAGCGTGTCCGCGTTGACCCCGCAGCAGATCAGCGCGATCGATGCGGCACACATCTGGCATCCGTACAGCACCATCGGCGCGGAGGCGATGCCGCCGGTGGTCGCACTCGGCGCCGACGGCGCCTGGCTGACACTCGCGCGCGACGGCCGCGAGATCCGCGTCTTGGACGCCATGGCCTCCTGGTGGACCGCCGTGCACGGGCACGGTCATCCGGTCCTGGATGCCGCGCTGACCCGCCAGCTCGGGGTGATGAACCACGTGATGTTCGGCGGCCTCACCCACGAGCCCGCGGCCCGACTGGCTCAACTGCTGGTGGACATCACGCCGGCGGGCCTGGACACCGTGTTCTTCTCCGACTCGGGCTCGGTGGCCATCGAGGTGGCCGTGAAGATGGCGCTGCAGTACTGGCGCAGCCGTGGCCGGTTCGACAAGCACCGGTTGATGACCTGGCGCGGCGGCTACCACGGCGACACCTTCACGCCGATGAGCGTGTGCGATCCCGACGGCGGCATGCACGCGCTGTGGAGCGACGTGCTGGTCCCGCAGGTGTTCGCCCCGCAGGTGCCCACCGAATACGACCCGACCTACGTAGCGGCCTTCGAGGCCCGCCTCGCCGCGCACGCCGACGAGTTGGCCGCCGTCGTCGTCGAGCCGGTGGTGCAGGGCGCGGGCGGCATGCGGTTCCACGATCCGCGCTACCTCATCGAACTGCGGGCCGCCTGCGACCAACACAACGTGCTGCTGGTCTTCGACGAGATCGCGACGGGGTTCGGGCGCACCGGCGAGCTGTTCGCGGCCGACCACGCCGGCGTGAGCCCTGACATCATGTGTGTCGGCAAGGCGTTGACCGGGGGATACGTGACGCTGGCGGCCACTCTTTGCACGGTGGAGGTCGCCGAGACGATCAGCGGCGGCCGGCCCGGTGCGCTGATGCACGGGCCCACCTTCATGGCCAACGCGTTGGCGTGTGCGGTGTCGGTGGCCTCGGTGGAATTGCTGCTGGGGCAGGACTGGCGCGCGCGGGTGAGCGAGGTTTCGGCCGGTCTGGCGGCCGGGCTGGAACCAGCGCGGGCACTGCCGAATGTCGCCGATGTGCGGGTGCGCGGCGCCATCGGTGTCATCGAGACCCACGAGTCCGTCGACCTCAAGACCGCCACCCCGGTGGCCCTCGACCACGGGGTGTGGCTGCGGCCGTTCCGCAACCTCGTCTACGCGATGCCGCCGTATATCTGCACGCCGGACGAGGTCGCCCAGATCACCTCGGCGATGGTTGCCGTCGCCGGTGCACTAACCTGAACGGTGTTCAAGACGCCCCCGAGGAGTGGCCTGTGACCCGCGCCGGTCTTTCGCCGCTTGCCTGGCTCGACACCGTCGAGCAGCAGCGCCGGCAAGCGGGTCTGCGCCGGTCGCTGCGCACCCGGCCCGCGGTGGCCACCGAACTCGACCTGGCCTCGAATGACTACCTGGGTTTGTCCCAGCACCCGGCGGTGATCGACGGCGGTGTAACCGCGCTTCGCACCTGGGGCGCGGGGTCCACCGGCTCACGGCTGGTGACCGGCAACACCGAGTTGCACGAGCAGTTCGAGTCCGCGCTGGCCGAATTCGTCGGCGCCGAGACCGGGCTGGTGTTCTCCTCGGGATACACCGCCAACCTCGGCGCGGTGGTCGCGCTGTCCGGGCCGGGATCGCTGCTGATCTCCGACGCCTTCGCGCACGCCTCGCTGGTGGACGCCTGCCGGTTGTCCCGGGCGCGGGTCGTCGTGACGCCGCACAACGACGTCGATGCCGTCGAGGCCGCGCTGGCGGCGCGCGACGAGGAGCGCGCGCTGGTCGTCACCGACTCGGTGTTCAGCACCGACGGCGCGCTGGCGCCGCTGCGCCGGCTGCACGAGGTCTGCGGCCGGCACCGCGCCCTGCTGTTGGTCGACGAGGCGCACGGCCTGGGCGTGCGGGGGACCGGGGGCCGGGGTCTGCTGCACGAGGTCGGCCTGGCCGGCGCGCCCGACGTCGTGATGACCACCACGATGTCGAAGTCGCTGGGCAGCCAGGGCGGCGCGGTGCTGGGCCCCGCCGCGGTGCGCGCCCACCTGATCGACGCTGCCCGCACGTTCATCTTCGACACCGGGCTGACCCCGTCGGCCGTCGGCGCCGCGCTCGCGGCGCTGGGTGTGCTGGTCGGGGAACCATGGCGGGCCGAGGCCGTCATGACCCGCGCCCACCAGCTGGCGGCCATGTGCGACGTTTCGGAAACTCCCGATTCGGCGGTGGTGTCGGTCATCCTCGGGGACCCCGATGTCGCGGTTGCCACCGCGACAGCCTGCCTGGACGCCGGGGTGCGGGTGGGTTGTTTCCGCCCGCCGACCGTTCCGGCGGGGACCTCCCGGTTGCGGCTCACCGCCCGCGCCACACTGACCGACGACGAGATGGCACTGGCTCGCCGGGTTTTCGCCGCGGTGCTGGGTACCCGGCGGCTATGAGCTTCGTCGTCATCACCGGCACCAACACCGGCGTCGGCAAGACCGTCGCGACGGCGGCACTGGCCTGCCACGCCCGGGTCGCCGGCCGCACGGTGACGGTGTGCAAGCCCGTACAGACCGGAACCGCGGACGGTGACGACGACCTTGCCGAGATCGGCCGGCTCGCCGGGGTCACCGGGCTGGTCGGCGTGGCCCGCTACCCGCAGCCGCTGGCCCCGGTCGCGGCGGCTGAGGAGGCCGGCCTGCCGCTGCCATCGGGCTCGGATCTGCTGGCGGCCATCCGGGCCGCCGACACTCCCGGCGGGCTCACCCTGGTCGAGGGTGCCGGTGGGTTGTTGGTGGAGATCGGCGCCGACGGTGTGACGCTGCGCGATCTCGCAATCGAACTCGCCGCACCGGCGCTGATCGTCGCCGAGGCCGGGCTGGGAACGCTGAACCACACCGCGCTGACGCTGGAGGCCCTTGCTGCCAAGGGTGTTCCGTGCGCGGGCCTGGTGATCGGATCCTGGCCCGCAGACCCGGGTGCCGCGGAGAAGTCCAATCGCGACGCGCTGGCCCGGCTGGCCCCGGTGCGTGCCGCGCTGCCCGCCGGGGTGGCCAAGGTGTCGGCGACCGACTTCGCCTTGTTCAGTTCGCGGGCGTTCGACACGGCCTGGGCCGCCGGTCTGTAGTGGCGCATTCGATCGAGCTACTCCTCGATGACGACAGTGACGCCGCGATCAGGAACGTGTGGCACCGGCTCGCCGATACCGGGCTGCCCAGCCAGTTGCGGGTGAAGTCGGACACCAACCGACCCCACATCACGGTGGTCGCGGCCGACCGTATCCTTCCGGACGTCGACGCCGAGCTGTCGGAGCTTCGGGTGCGCTTTCCGCTACCCGTTGTGATCGGTGCCCCGCTGATCTTCGGTGGCGGGAAGATGACGCTCGCGCGCCTGATCGTGGCGTCGGCCGACCTGCTGGACCTGCACCGCGACATCTACCGCCACTGTTTGCCCTTCACCCCGGAGGCGCCCTTCCCGCACTGCGCGCCCGGGCACTGGACCCCGCACGCGACGCTCGGGCGCCGCTTCACCGCCGAGCAGGTGGCCCGTGCGCTGGACGTGACCGAGGGTCTGTCGGGCGATATCAGCGCCGCCGTGGTCGGTCTGCGCCGGTGGGACGGGGACGCGCGGATCGAGCGGGTGCTGATCGGCTGAGCGCCGGGAGAGTCGGTAGGCATCGGTTGTGCCCGGCTTCGAGCGACTATCGGTGTTCAACCCGGCTAAGAGTCGCTCGAAGCCGGGCATAACGGACCTATCCCAACTCGGCGGTGTTAACCCGCTGTGCGGCCAGCCCGTCGGTGAGCAGTCGCAGGCCGAAGGCGAAGCCGGCCGATGGATCGCCGGACAGCACCGACTGATGCTCGGGCAGCTCGGCCCCGGCGGCGTCCCACTGCAGCCGGGACTGCTCGTCGGCGGTGGCGCCCAGGACGTAGTGCAGCACCGTGCGGGCGGCCTGCACCCGATGGGGGGTGTCCACGCCGGCCTCGCCGGCCGCCTCGGCGAGGATGCCGAGAATCTGCTCGACGGCGCGGGACTGTCCGGCCGCGAAACTGGCCGACACCAGTTCGGCGCCGTCGGTGTGGGAGAGCAGGGCGTCGCGCAGCGCGCGGCAGACCACCTCGATACGCATCCGCCAGCCGGTCGGCTCGGGATCCGCGCATGCCGGGGCCAGCACCCGATCGGCCACCGCGCCGAGCAGTTCCTGCTTGTTGGCGAAGTGCCAGTACAGCGCGCCGGGGGTCACGTCGAGTTCGCGGGCGAGCCGGCGCATGGTCAGATCCGCGATCCCGTAGCTGTCCAGGATCGCGGCCGCCTTGGCCACCACGTCGCGTTTGTGCAGCTGCACGCCGCTAGCCTAACCTGAACGGTGTTCAAGTCCGGTCTTCGGCAGGAGGAGTGCGGGTGACGCAGGCAGCCACGCAGGGTACCGACGTGTTTGCATCGGCGCGCGAGCAGGTGCTCGAACGCGGCGAAGGCCTTTCCCAGGCCCAGGTGCTCGAGGTCCTGCAACTGCCGGACGATCGGCTCGAGGAACTCCTCGCCCTGGCCCACGAGGTCCGGATGCGCTGGTGCGGTCCCGAGGTCGAGGTCGAGGGCATCATCAGCTTGAAAACCGGTGGCTGCCCGGAGGATTGCCACTTCTGCTCGCAGTCCGGACTGTTCTCCTCCCCGGTGCGCAGCGCCTGGCTGGACGTTCCCAGCCTGGTCGAGGCCGCCAAGCAGACCGCCAAGACCGGCGCCACCGAGTTCTGCATCGTGGCCGCCGTCCGCGGACCCGATGAGCGGTTGATGGCTCAGGTCGCCGCCGGCATCGAGGCGATCCGCAACGAGGTCGAGATCCACGTCGCCTGCTCGCTGGGCATGCTCAACTCCGAGCAGGTCGACCGACTCGCCGAGATGGGCGTGCACCGCTACAACCACAACCTGGAGACCGCCAAGTCCTTCTTCCCGAACGTGGTGACCACCCACACCTGGGACGAGCGCTGGGACACCCTGCAAATGGTTCGCGACGCGGGCATGGAGGTCTGCTGCGGCGGCATTCTGGGCATGGGCGAGACCCTGGAGCAGCGCGCCGAGTTCGCCGCCAACCTCGCCGAACTGGACCCGCACGAGGTGCCGCTGAACTTCCTCAACCCGCGGCCGGGCACTCCGTTCGGCGATCTCGAGGTGATGCCGGCCGCGGAGGCGCTCAAGGCGGTTGCCGCGTTCCGGCTGGCGCTGCCGCGCACCATGCTGCGGTTCGCCGGCGGTCGCGAGATCACTCTCGGCGACCTGGGTGCCAAGCAGGGGATCCTGGGTGGCATCAATGCCGTCATCGTCGGTAACTACCTGACCACCCTGGGCCGACCCGCCGAATCGGACCTGGAGTTGCTCGACGATCTGCAGATGCCGATCAAGGCCTTGAACGCCAGCCTGTAGAAAAGCAGGTGATGGTCGACGAACTTCCCGCACCGCTGGGTGCCGGGGTCTACAACGTCTACACCGGCGCGCCGGCGGGCAGCGTGGTGCCCACTGCAGCGGAGCTCGGGCTGGAACCGCCCCGGTTCTGCGCCGAATGTGGACGCCGGATGACCGTGCAGGTGCGCCCGGACGGTTGGTGGGCGCGGTGCTCGAGGCATGGCCGGGTGGACTCTACGGACCTGGAGGTGCAGCGATGAGCCTCTCGGGCGAAGAGCGGAGGGCCCCGATGAGCCTCTCGGGCGAAGAGCAGAGGGCCCCGATGAGCCTCTCGGGCGAAGAGCGGAGGGCCCCGATGAGCCTCTCGGGCGAAGATCAGAGGGCCCCACGCGTCTCGCGCGGCGCCGCCGCGGGCATCGTCGTCCTCGGCCTGGCCGTGACCGGAGCCGTTCTCGGTGCGGTGTGGGCGTGGCTGGCACCGCCGGTGCACACCATCGTCGCGCTGACCCGCTCGGGCGAGCGCGTCGACGCCTACCTCGGCAAGGAGGCCGACCATCTGTTCGTCGCCGGCGCCATGATGATCGGGCTGCTGACCATGCTGGCGGTGGTGTCGGCGGTGCTGGTCTGGCAGTGGCGGCCGCACCGGGGCCCGGTCATCGCGGCCGCACTGTGGATCGGTCAGGTCGCCGCGGCGGCGGCGGCCACGAGCGTCGGTGCGGCCCTTGCCCATTGGCGCTATGGCGCGGTCGATCACCAGGCGATACCGCTGAGCCAGGAGAATCGCATCCACTACCTCACCGAAGCGCCCCCGGTGTTCTTCGGCCACACCCCCTTGCAGATCGCCGCGACCCTGTTGCTTCCCGCGGCGCTGGCCGCACTGGTCTACGCCCTGCTCGCGGTGGCCACGCCACGAGACGATCTCGGCGCCTGGCCCGCGATGGAACGGCATCCGTTGGGGGCGCCGGCGCTGATCACCACGTCGCCGTGGGTCACAGCGGGCGGAACGGAACCCGGCCGCCCGTGACCACGCGGGCGACGATGCCGCCCAGCCGCCACATGCCGGCATACGTCATCGGGTTGAGCAGGGTCGGCCACTTGGTCCGTACGATGTGCTCGTCAAGGGGCCGCCCGGCGAACCGGTCGGTGAGCCAGCGCAGCGTCATGGGCGCCGACATCGGGTGCAGCAGCATGTGCTCGCTGAACATGTCGCGGTGGTAGGTGACCTGCGCGCCACCGGAAGAGTACAGGTGGGCCAGCTCGTCGATGTCGTCGACGGCGATCACCGAGTCGTGCACGGCCTGCACGAGCAGCACCGGCGGAGTGGGTACCGAGGTGCCCAGCTTGATGTTCTCGAAAACGTACTGGACCTCGGGCATCTCCAGCACGTCTTCGAGGGGCGGGTGCACCAGGTCGTCCATGTCGGTCCGGAACAGCCGGACGACCGCCTCCAGGGTGGTCATGGATTCCAGCCGGCGCAGCAGTTCGCGGCCGTCCTCGGTGGCGTGCTGCTCGATCACGCGGTTCAAGTCCGGGTAGGTCTTGGCCAGCGCGGAGACCACCAGTGCGGGCAGCGCGGCCAGGTAGGACCCGTTGAGCCGGCGGAAGGTGTGGCCCAGGTCGCCGACCGGCGAGCCGAGCACCGCCCCGACGATGTTGAGCTCGGGGGCGTAGGACGCGTGCATCTCGGCGGCCCAGGCGCTGGCCAGCCCGCCGCCGGAGTAGCCCCACAGTCCGACCTGGCTGTCCGGGGCCAGGCCGAACCGCTCGAAGCTGAGGGTGGCGCGCAGCCCGTCGAGCACGCAGTAACCGGGCTCGTAGGGGGCACCCCACATGCCGTCGGGGCCTTCGTGGTCGGGCACCGACACCACCCAGCCCTCGGCCAGCGCGGCCGCCACCAGCAGGTATTCCAGCTGGGCCAGCGAGCCGACCGCCTTGGCGTGGCGGCGCATCGCGTACGACGGGAAGCATCGGGACGACACCGCGTCGATGGCGCACTGGTAGGACACCACCGGGCGGATGTGGTCGGGGCGGTGCGCCGCGGGCACCAGCACCGTCGTCACGGTGGCCTGCGGCAGGCCGTTCATGTCGGTGGTGCGGTAGAGCAGCTGGGTGGCCTTGACCTTCTGCGGGATCAGGCCGAGAAAGCCCAGCTCGACGTCGCGGGACCTCAGCACGGTGCCGGGTTCGGCGTGTTCGAAGCCAGCCGGGGGTGTGAAGAACGGGTCTTTCGACGGAAGCACCGGGCGCGCGCCCCGCTCGAGCTCCTCGTGCGGTGCGCGGCCAATCCATTCCGGGCTGACCGCCCCGGCTGCGCTGCCCAAAGCCATTTCCCCTGTCTACCCTAAGAGGGCTCTAAGAATCCAGTCGACTCACCCGGGCGGCCGCAACGCGGCGAACTCATCGGTCACCCGCAACCGGGAGTCGGTGAAGCGGTACATCGCCGCCGGTCGGCCGCCACTGCGGCCCGGGTGGGCGGTCGTCCCGGTGGGGGTGATCACCCCCCGGCGGGCCAGGACCCGCTGCAGGTTGGTGGCGTCAACCTGGTAGCCCAGCGCGGCGCCGTAGATGTCACGCAGGGTGGACAGGGCGAATTCCGTTGGGGCCAAGGCGAATCCGATGTTGGTGTAGGACAGTTTGGCTACCAGCCTGGCCTGGGCGTGGGCCACCATCGGGCCGTGGTCGAAGGCCATCGGGGGCAGGTCGCTCACCGGGTGCCAGCGAGTGTCCGGCGGCAGCTCGGGCCGGGCGGGGGAGGGCACCAGGCCCAGGAACGTGGTCGCGATGGTGCGCACCCCCGGCACTCGGCGCGGTTCGGAGAACACCGCGAGTTGTTCGAGGTGGGCAATCTCACGCAGGTCGACCTTCTCGGCGAGCTGGCGCCGCACCGAACTCGTCAGGTCCTCGTCGTCGCTCAGCCGGCCGCCGGGAAGCGCCCAGCGGCCCCGTTCGGGGTCCATGGCGCGCTGCCATAACAGCACGTTAAGGGCGGGTTTACGGGAGCTGACGTCACCAACCTGGAATACGACGGCAAGCACCTCATGTTCAGTGCTAGTATGAATCACGTTTTCGATTATAAGTCGAAAACCTCGCATCACGAACAAGGAGGCGGCATGACCGTCTTGGATCGCGCAGCGGCGACGGGCAGCGAGCTGGCCGCCCGGATCGTCGACGGCCCGGGTGGCTACACCGGTGTGAGCGGCGACGAGGAATGGGCCGCCGAGGTGCGTCGGCTGGCCACCCAGCGTGGTGCGACGCTGCTGGCCCACAACTACCAGCTGCCTGCCATCCAGGACGTCGCCGACCATGTCGGTGACTCGTTGGCGTTGTCCCGCATCGCCGCCGAGGCGCCCGAGGACACCATCGTGTTCTGCGGCGTGCATTTCATGGCCGAGACGGCCAAGATCCTCAGCCCCGACAAGACCGTGCTGATCCCCGACCAGCGGGCCGGCTGCTCGCTGGCGGACTCCATCACGGCCGCCGAACTGCAGGCCTGGAAGGACGATCACCCCGACGCCGTCGTGGTGTCCTACGTCAACACCACCGCCGCGGTGAAGGCGCTGACCGACATCTGCTGCACCTCGTCCAATGCCGTCGAGGTGGTGGACTCCATCCCGGCCGACCGCGAGGTGCTGTTCTGCCCGGACCAGTTCCTCGGCGCGCACGTCCGGCGAATGACCGGGCGCGCCAATCTGCACATCTGGGCCGGCGAATGTCATGTCCACGCCGGCATCAACGGTGACGAGCTGACCTCCCAGGCACGCAGCCACCCCGACGCCGAGTTGTTCGTCCACCCCGAATGCGGTTGCGCCACATCGGCGCTCTACCTCGCCGGTGAGGGCGCCTTCCCGGCCGACCGGGTGAAGATTCTGTCCACCGGCGGCATGCTCAACGCCGCCAAGGCCTCACACGCCAAGCAGGTCCTGGTGGCCACCGAGGTGGGCATGCTGCACCAACTGCGCCGGGCCGCACCGGGAATCGACTTCCAGGCGGTCAACGACCGCGCCTCGTGCAAGTACATGAAGATGATCACCCCCGCCGCATTGCTGCGGTGCCTGGTCGAGGGTGCCGACGAGGTCGACGTCGACCCCAAGACCGCCCGGCTGGCCCGGGCCAGCGTGCAGCGAATGATCGAAATCGGCCAGCCCGGCGGTGGCGAATGACCCGCCGGTTCGCCTGCGGGCTCGGCGGCGGCGGCGTCGATTGGCAGCAGCGCGCCGACGTCGTGGTGATCGGCACCGGTGTCGCCGGCCTGGCCGCGGCCCTGGCGGCGCACCGGAAGGGCAGTCGCACAGTCATTTTGAGCAAGGCCGTCGAGACGGCGACGTTCCACGCCCAGGGCGGCATCGCGGTAGTGCTGCCGCACACCGAGGATTCCGTCGACGCCCACGTGCGTGACACGCTGGTCGCCGGTGCCGGGCTGTGCGATCCCGAGGCGGTGCGTTCCATCGTCGCCGACGGGTATCGCGCGGTGGCCGACCTGGTTGCCGACGGGGCGCGATTCGACGAGAGTTCGCCCGGTCGGTGGGCGCTCACCCGCGAGGGCGGCCATTCGATTCGCCGGATCATCCACGCTGGCGGTGACGCCACCGGCGCCGAGGTGCAGCGCGCCCTCGACCACGCCGCCGCAACGCTGGATATCCGCCGCAACCACGTCGCATTGGAGATCCTGCATGACGGCGCGGCCGTGACCGGTGTGCTGGTACGCAACGGCGACGGTTTCGGCGTCGTGCACGCGCCGTCGGTCATCCTGGCCACCGGCGGCCTCGGCCACCTCTATAGCGCCACCACCAATCCCGAGGGTTCCACCGGCGACGGGATCGCGCTGGCGTTGTGGGCCGGCGTCGGCGTCAGTGACATCGAGTTCATCCAGTTCCACCCGACCATGCTGTTCGACCGCTACGCGACCGGGCGGCGGCCGCTGATCACGGAGGCCCTGCGCGGCGAGGGCGCGGTGCTGCGCGACGCCCGGGGCGACTCGGTGACCGCCGGGGTGCACCCCATGGGCGATCTGGCCCCGCGCGACGTCGTCGCCGCGGCTATCGAGGCCCGGCTGCGGGAGACCGGCGACGAGTGCGTGTACCTCGACGCCCGGTCCATCGAGCGGTTCGAGCAGCGCTTCCCGACGGTGACCGCCGCCTGCCACGCCGCCGGCATCGACCCGACCGCCCAGCCGATTCCGGTTGTCCCCGGTGCCCACTACAGCTGCGGCGGCGTTCGCACCGACATGTACGGGCGTACCGAACTGGACGGTCTGTTCGCGGCCGGCGAGGTGGCCCGCACCGGCATGCACGGCGCCAACCGGCTGGCCTCCAACAGCCTGCTCGAGGGTCTTGTCGTCGGTGGGCGCGCCGGTCGCCTCGCGGCGGAGCATGCCTGGGCCGCACACGCTCCAATGGCCAAAGCGCAACCGGTACAGCGGGATACGCTCGACCGCGAGCTGCTGCAGTCGGTGATGACGCAGGACGCCTCGGTGGTGCGCGACGGCGACGGGCTGCGACGGTTGGCCGATGCCCTGGCCGCCGCGACGCCGCGGCCGATGAGCAGCCGCGCGGCGTTCGAGGACGCCGCGCTGACCGCGACCGCTCGGGTGGTCGCCGCGGCGGCCGAGGCCCGCACCGAGACCCGGGGCTGCCACCATCGCAGCGACTTCCCCGACACCGATCCGGCGCAGGCGGTCAGCCGCACCGTGCACGCCGAACCGGCCGTCGCCTGCCTTCCATGAACCTGAGCGCCGACGAGCTGGCCGCCGCCCGCGAGACGATCCAACGCGGGCTCGCCGAGGATCTGCGGTACGGACCCGACGTCACCACCCTGGCCACGGTGCCCGAGGACGCCACGACCGTGGCCGCGCTGGTGTCCCGCGAGCCCGGCGTGGCCGCCGGTGTCGATGTCGCCCTGTTGGTTCTCGACGAGGTCCTCGGCCCCGACGGATACCGGGTCCTCGAGCGGGTCGAGGACGGCACCCGGCTGGAGTTGGGAGCGGTACTACTGCGGGTCGAGGCGCCGACACAGGGCCTGCTGACCGCCGAGCGCACCCTGCTGAACCTGGTATGTCACCTGTCCGGCATCGCCACCGCGACCGCGGCGTGGGTCGATGCCGTCGAGGGGACCGGCACCAGTATCCGCGACACCCGCAAGACGCTGCCCGGCCTGCGCCTGCTGCAGAAGTACGCGGTGCGGGTCGGCGGCGGGGTCAATCACCGCCTCGGTCTCGGGGACGCCGCACTGATCAAGGACAACCACGTCGCCGCCGCGGGCTCGGTGGTCGCTGCACTGCGCGCGGTTCGGGCGGCCGCGCCGGACCTACCGTGCGAGGTCGAGGTGGACACCCTCGAGCAGCTCGACGAGGTCCTGGCCGAGGACGTCCAGCTGGTGCTGCTCGACAACTTCCCGGTGTGGCAGACCCAGATCGCGGTCCAGCGCCGCGACTCCCGTTCTCCGGCAACCAAACTCGAGTCCTCCGGCGGGCTGAGCCTGGAGAGCGCCGCCGAGTACGCCGGCACCGGGGTGGATTATCTGGCGGTCGGTGCGCTCACCCACTCGGTGCGGGTGCTCGACATCGGTCTGGATATGTAGTCGGCCTGGACATGTAGCCGCTCAGGCGATGTCGGCGGCGAACGCCCCGACGCCCCGGCGCAGCTGGCTGCGCGCCATCCGCGGCAGGCCCGGTTCGTCGGTGCCCGCGGGAATCACCCTCGGGTTCACCAGGTGCAGATCCTGGCCCCGCACGTGGATGTCGGCCTCCCCGGCGGCGAGGATGTTCTTGACCCAGTTGGTCTTGCCGTGGATCAGCAGGATCACGATCGTGTTGCCCTTGCGGTAGGGCGTCACCACCGTCTCGTAGGCGGCACCCGAGCTCCGGCCGCGGTGCTTGATGATCGCCATCCCGGGCAAGTGTTTGGCGAGCGGGCTGATGATCGGGTTGAGGTACTTGATCTGGAAGTTCTCCGCCCAGACCGGAACCTTCATCGGCACGTCGGGGGTGTTGTTCGGGTGGTCTTTGGTGGACATGACCTCCATCATGCCGCCGCGCCGCGACGCACGAACGACAGCAGCAGCGCGGCGGTGGCGAACAGACCCGAGAAGGTCCGGTTGAGCACCGTCTGCTGGCGCGGGGTGCGCAGCCAGCGCAGCAGCCGCGCCGCCATCCCGGTGTAGGCGCCCATCACCACCAGGTCGACGGCCACCATCGTCGACCCGATCGCGAGGTACTGCGGCAGCAGCGGCGCCGTCGGTACCACGAACTGCGGCAGCACCGCGAGCAGGAACACCAGGCCCTTGGGATTGGTGACGTTGACCAGGAAGCCCCGCACCAGCAGGGCCAGCCGGCCGCCACTGAATCCCGCACTGAGCTGTTCGCCCAGGTCACCGGTGGTTGTGCGCCACTGCCGCACGGCCAGGTAGACCAGATACGCCACCCCGATCCACTTGATCACGGTGAACGCGACGATCGATTGGGCCACGGCCGCCCCGAGGCCCACCGCGACCGCCGCCAGCTGCATCATGAGCCCGATCTGCAACCCGGCGATGTTCCAGTAACCACGGCGAAGGCCGTAGCTGAGTCCGGTGGCCATGGACTGGACCGCGCCGGCGCCGGGGGAGACGCTGATCGCGATCGAGGCCCCGACGAAGGCCAGCCACAGGTCCCATTGCATGGACGCAGTATCCAAGCCGTGGCGGCCGGCGCCCAAGCGATTTTTATTCGGATGCACCGATCGGGGACAATTGAACCGATGACCAGCTTCGCCATGACCCGGATCGACCTGCGCGGCCGGACGCTGTCCACCGCCGAGCTGCGGACGGCGCTTCCCCGCGGCGGGGTGGACGTGGACGCCATGGTGCCGAAGGTGCGGCCCATCGTCGACGACATCGCCGCGCGCGGTGCGGTGGCGGCGCTGGAGTACGGCGAGAAGTTCGACGGTGCGCGGCCCGGGGCGGTCCGCGTGCCGACCGATGCCTTGGCGGCCGCTCTGGCCGAACTGGATCCGGAGGTGCGCGCCGCGCTGGAGGTCGCCATCGAGCGCACCCGCGCCGTGCACGCCGACCAGCGGCGTACAGACACCACCACGCTGTTCTCCTCGGGCGCCTCGGTCACCGAACGATGGGTGCCGGTCGAGCGGGTGGGGCTGTATGTCCCCGGCGGCAACGCCGTGTACCCGTCGAGCGTGGTGATGAACGTGGTGCCCGCCCAGGCGGCCGGGGTGGACTCGCTGGTGGTCGCCAGCCCGCCGCAGGCGCAATTCGGGGGCCTGCCGCACCCGACCATCCTGGCCGCGGCCCGGCTGCTCGGGGTCGACGAGGTGTGGGCCGTCGGCGGCGCACAGGCGGTGGCGCTGCTGGCCTACGGCGGCGTCGATACCGAGGGGGCCGAGTTGGCCCCGGTCGACATGATCACCGGCCCGGGGAACATCTACGTCACCGCCGCCAAGCGAATCTGCCGCTCCCAGGTCGGCATCGACGCCGAGGCCGGCCCCACCGAGATCGCGATCCTGGCCGACCACACCGCCGACCCGGCGCACGTCGCGGCCGACCTGATCAGCCAGGCCGAGCACGACGTGCTGGCGGCCAGCGTGCTGGTCACCGACAGCGTGGCGCTGGCCGACGCCGTCGACGCCGAACTGACCGACCAGCTGCGCACCACCGTGCACCGTGAACGTGTCACCGAGGCGTTGAACGGGCCGCAGTCCGGCACCATGCTCGTCGACGACATCGACACCGGGGTGCGGGTGGTCAACGCCTACGCCGCCGAGCACCTGGAGATCCAGACCGCCGACGCCGCCGAGGTGGCCGCCCGGGTCCGTGCCGCGGGGGCGATCTTCGTCGGCCCCTATTCGCCGGTGAGCCTGGGTGACTACTGCGCGGGCTCCAACCATGTGCTGCCCACCGCCGGATGCGCCCGGCATTCCAGCGGCCTGTCGGTGCAGACGTTTCTGCGCGGCATCCACGTGGTGGACTACTCCGAGGCCGCGTTGAAGGACGTCGCGGGTTACGTCATCACGCTGGCCAAGGCCGAGGATCTACCGGGCCACGGTGAAGCGGTCCGGCGAAGGTTCGAGAAGTGATGATCCCGGGTGCGGGTGTGGACCTCACCGATCTGCCGTTGCGGGAGAACCTGCGCGGCAAATCGCCCTACGGCGCACCGCAGCTGGACGTACCGGTGCGGCTGAACACCAACGAGAACCCGCACCCGCCGAGCCGGGCGCTTGTCGACGATGTCGCCGAGTCCGTGCGGGCCGCGGCCACCGACCTGCATCGCTATCCCGACCGCGACGCCGTGGAGTTGCGCCGGGACCTCGCTGCCTACCTGAGTGGGCAGACCGGCGTCACCGTCGGCGTCGAGAACGTCTGGGCGGCAAACGGATCCAACGAAATCCTCCAGCAGCTGCTGCAGGCGTTCGGTGGGCCGGGACGCAGCGCGATCGGCTTCGTACCGTCGTATTCGATGCACCCGATCATCTCCGACGGCACGCAGACCGAGTGGATCGAGGCTGCGCGGGCAGCGGACTTCAGCATGGATGTGGAAGCCGCGGTCGCTGCGGTCGAGGAGCGCATCCCAGACGTGGTGTTCGTCGCCAGCCCGAACAACCCCTCCGGGCAGAGCATTTCGCTGGACGATCTGCGGCGACTGTTGCGGGCGATGCGCCGGGGCGTCCTGATCGTGGACGAGGCATACGGGGAGTTCTCGTCGGAGCCGAGTGCGATCGCGTTGATCGAGGAGTTCCCGACCCGGTTGATCGTCACCCGCACCATGAGCAAGGCGTTCGCCTTCGCCGGCGGTCGACTGGGCTATCTGGTGGCGGCGCCGGCGATCATCGACGCTGTGCTGCTGGTGCGGCTGCCCTACCACCTGTCGGTGCTGACCCAGGTGGCCGCGCGGGCGGCGCTGCGCCACGCTGACGACACCCTGGGCAGCGTCGCCGATCTGGTCGCCGAGCGGGAACGGGTCAGCACCGCGCTGACCGATCTGGGTTTCCGGGTCATCCCCAGCGATGCCAACTTCGTCCTGTTCGGCGAGTTCGCCGACGCCGCGGACGCCTGGCAGCGCTACCTCGGTGACGGCATCCTCATCCGTGACGTCGGCATCCCCGGATTCCTGCGCACCACAATCGGTTTGGCCGACGAAAACGACGCATTCCTGGCCGCCAGCGCACAGCTGGCCGGCACCGCACTGGCTCAGCCGCTAGGAGCACAATGATCGCATTGTCACCGCGCCGTGCGCGGGTGGAACGCAAGACCAAGGAGTCCGACATCGTCGTCGAGCTAGACCTCGACGGCACCGGGCAGGTCAGCGTCGACACCGGCGTCGCGTTCTTCGACCACATGTTGACCGCACTAGGTACCCATGCCAGCTTCGACCTGACCGTCACCGCCCGCGGCGACGTCGACATCGAGGGCCACCACACCATCGAGGACACCGCCATTGTGCTGGGCAACGCGCTCGGCCAGGCGCTGGGCGACAAGAAGGGCATCCGGCGGTTCGGCGATGCCTTCATCCCGATGGACGAGACGCTGGCACACGCGGCGGTCGACCTGTCCGGGCGGCCGTACTTCGTCCACGTCGGCGAACCGGAGTTCATGGTGAAGTTCACCATCGCCGGTTCGGCGGTGCCCTATCACACCGTGATCAACCGGCATGTGTTCGAGTCGCTGGCCGTCAACGCCCGCATCGCCCTGCACGTGCGCACCATCTACGGACGCGACCCGCACCACATCACCGAGGCGCAGTACAAGGCGGTGGCCCGTGCGCTGCGTGAGGCGGTGGAGCCGGATCCCCGGATCACCGGTGTGCCGTCCACCAAAGGGGCCCTGTGACAGCACCTTCGGGGAGCAAGCGGGTCGTCGTCCTCGATTACGGTTCCGGCAACCTGCGTTCGGCCCAGCGGGCGCTGGAACGCGTCGGCGCCGACGTCGAGGTGACAGCCGATGCGCAGCGGGCACGCGGCGCCGACGGTCTGGTGGTGCCAGGGGTCGGCGCGTTCGAGGCATGTATGGCCGGGCTGCGCGGCATCGGCGGGGATCAGATCATCGCCGACCGGGTGGCGACCGGCCGGCCGGTGCTCGGGGTGTGCGTCGGCATGCAGATCCTGTTCGCCCACGGGGTGGAGTTCGGGGTGGACTCCCCGGGCTGCGGTCAGTGGCCCGGTTCGGTCACCCGACTCGACGCACCGGTGATCCCGCACATGGGCTGGAATGTCGTCGACGCTGCCCCCGGGAGCCTGCTGTTCAAGGGGCTCGATCCGGACACCCGGTTCTACTTCGTGCACTCCTATGCCGCGCAGAACTGGGAGGGTGCGCCGGACGCGCTGCTGACCTGGGCCACCCACCATGTGCGCTTCCTGGCCGCGGTGGAGGACGGTGCGCTGTCGGCGACACAGTTTCATCCGGAGAAGAGCGGCGACGCCGGCGCGGCGCTGCTGTCGAATTGGGTTGAGGGGTTGTGAACACGTGGCACTGATCTTGTTGCCCGCCGTCGACGTCGTGGACGGCCGTGCCGTGCGGCTGGTCCAGGGAAAGGCCGGCAGCGAGACCGAGTACGGCTCGGCGCTGGACGCCGCGCTGACCTGGCAGCGTGACGGCGCGGAGTGGATTCACCTGGTGGATCTCGATGCCGCATTCGGCCGCGGCTCCAACCGGGAACTGCTGGCCGAACTGGTCGGCTCCCTCGACGTCAAGGTCGAACTCTCCGGCGGGATCCGCGACGACGAATCCCTGAAGGCCGCGCTGGCCACCGGCTGCGCCCGGGTGAACATCGGGACCGCGGATCTTGAGAGCCAGCTGT
>JAGQTU010000305.1 GCA_020438865.1 Mycobacterium sp. | reverse complement strand
GGTCCTCGACCCGCTGGCCGGTCGCTTCGCCGACGCCGGCCACGCGTTGGCCCTGGTCGGCGGGCCGGTACGCGACGCGCTGCTGGGGCGGCCCAACGCCGACCTCGACCTGACGACCTCGGCGCGGCCGGCGGAGATCGAGCGGCTGGTCACGGGCTGGGCCGACGCGGTGTGGGACATCGGTCGCGACTTCGGGACCATCGGCTGCCGCAAGGGTGACTGGACGGTCGAGATCACGACGTACCGCTCCGAGAGCTATGACCCCGCCTCCCGCCACCCCGACGTCACCTTCGGCGACTCCCTCGCCGGCGACCTCGGCCGCCGCGACTTCACCGTCAACGCGATGGCGATCGGGCTGCCGGACCGCGACTTCGAGGACCCGTACGCCGGCCTGGTCGACCTCGCCCACGGGGTGCTGCGCACGCCCGGCGCCCCGGAGGTCTCGTTCTCCGACGACCCGCTGCGGATGATGCGGGCGGCCCGGTTCGCGGCCCAGCTGGGCTTCGACGTGGCTCCCGAGGTGGTGGCGGCGATGACCGCGATGGCCGAGCGGATCGACA
>JAGQTU010000304.1 GCA_020438865.1 Mycobacterium sp. | reverse complement strand
ACTGCCCGGGCTGGTCGGCGGTTTCGGCCCCGAGTGGGTGGGGGTCTCGGTCACCATGCCCGGCAAGTTCGCGGCGCTGGCGTTCGCCGACGAACGGACCGAGCGGGCCGAGCTGGTCGGCTCGGCCAATACGCTGGTGCGGACCGCTTCGGGGTGGCGCGCCGACAACACCGACGTCGACGGGGTGGCCGGGGCCCTGGGGCACCGCAGCGGTCTGCGCCGGGCGATCGTGCTCGGCTCGGGCGGAACCGCGCCCGCTGCGGTGTATGCGCTGGCCGGTCTGGGCGTCGGTGCGATCACCGTCGCGGCCCGCGACCCCGGCAAGGCCGCCAGGCTGGTCGAACTCGGATCCACGCTCGGGGCTCGTGCCACGTTCGCCGACCTGGCCGGCGCCGGGCTGCCGGAGGCCGTCCAGCGGGCCGACGTGCTGGTCAGCACGGTTCCGGCTGACGCGGCCGCGGGGTACGCGGCGACCTTCGCCCCGGTACCCGTTGTGCTGGACGCGATCTACGATCCGTGGCCGACCCCGTTGGCCCGTGCGGTCGCCGATGCCGGCGGTG
>JAGQTU010000303.1 GCA_020438865.1 Mycobacterium sp. | reverse complement strand
CGCCCCGGATGGCGTCGAGCAGGCTCACGCGCAGCGCGCTCTCGATGTCCGCCCCGCGCGCCGCCCGGGGCGCCGCCCGCCGACCGCCCGCCGCGCCCCCGCGGAACAGGTTGCCGAACAGGTCCTCGAAGCTGACCGACTCGCCGCCGAAGCCGAAGCCGCCGCCCCCGAAGCCGCCGCCCATCCCGCCGCCCATCGACTTGTACTGGCGGGCGCGCTCGGCGTCGAAGCCCGGCTTTAGAGACACCTCACCAAACTCGTCGTACAACGAGCGCTTTTCTTCGTCGCCCAGCACCTCGTAGGCGGCGCTGATCTCCTTGAAGCGCTCGGTCGCGGCCGGGTCGTCCTGCTTGAGGTCCGGGTGGTTCTCGCGCGCGAGCTTCTTGAAGGACTTGCGGATGGTGGCCTGGTCGGCGTCCCTGGCCACCCCCAGCACGTCGTACAGGTTCCGCATGGTCATCTCCTCTCCGCCACACTCCTAATCACCGCGGGCGGAGAGGACAGGGGCCCGCGTCAGGGCGCCCACTCGAGCAGCGTGGCGATCTGCTCCTCGAGCAGCGGC
>JAGQTU010000302.1 GCA_020438865.1 Mycobacterium sp. | reverse complement strand
GAGGTGTGCGGCCGAGCGGGTGATCGCCTGCGCAATGCCGAAGTCGCGCGCGGCAATGCATCTCGATACCGTCTTCACCTGCCTAGACCACGACAAGGTGACCGCCTTTCGCGAGGTGGTCGACGAGATCACCTGCTTCTCGCTCCGCCCGGACGGCAAGGGAGACGTAGAGATCAGCAAGGAGAAGGACCACCTCTTCGACGTCTATAAGACCGCGCTGGGGTTGAAGGACCTGCTCGTGGTCGGAACCGGCGGAAATGCCTTCGATGCCGAGCGCGAGCAGTGGGACGACGGCAACAACGTCGTCGCGCTCGAGCCCGGGGTAATCGTCGGCTACGACCGCAACACTTACACCAATACGCTGCTAAGGAAGGCCGGCATCGAGGTCATCACCATCGGCAGCCAGGAGCTCGGCCGCGGCCGCGGCGGCGGTCACTGCATGACCTGCCCGATCCTGCGCGATCCGGCCTACTGACAAGAACAACGGGAGAGATACGCCATGTCATTCAATCTCAAGGGCCGCAGCTATCTGAAGCTCGACGACTTCAGCCAGCGCGAGATG
>JAGQTU010000301.1 GCA_020438865.1 Mycobacterium sp. | reverse complement strand
CGCCACCGGACCCGCCCAGCAGGCGGGCACCCGCGTCGTGCTGGCCCGGACGGGTCTCGTGCTGTCCCCGGCCGGCGGGTTGCTGAGCCGACTGCGGCCACTGTTCGCTCTCGGTCTGGGCGGTCGGCTGGCCAGCGGACGTCAGTACATGCCCTGGATCAGCCTTGAGGACGAGGTGCGGGCACTGATGTTCGCGCTGAGCACCCCGACGCTCTCCGGGCCGGTGAACCTCACTGGACCAGCGCCCGTCACCAACGCCGAGTTCACCGGCGCAATGAGCCGGGCGTTGCACCGTCCGGCACTCTGGACGGTACCGGGATTCGCGCTGCGCACCCTGCTCGGCGAGTTCGCCGACGAGGGCATCTTGGGTGGGCAACGCGCCGTTCCCAGCGCGCTGGAGCGGGCCGGCTTCGACTTCCAGCACAAGACCATCGACGAGGCGCTGGCCTACGCGTTGAGAAACTGAGCATCCGCCAGCCCAGCGGCGTACGGTCGGGAACGTGGCGCAGTCGGTGCGGTTCGAGACCGGACAGATCGACGTTCGCCAGTTGGGCAGTATCGAC
>JAGQTU010000300.1 GCA_020438865.1 Mycobacterium sp. | reverse complement strand
CAGGGCAAGCTCAACGGCTTCGCAGTACGCGTTCCGACCAAGGACGTGTCCATGGTCGACTTGGTGGTTCAGGTGAAGAAGTCGACGGACAGCGCGGCGGTGAACGCGGCGTTGAAGGCCGCCGCCAACGGTCCGATGAAGGGCGTGCTCGCGGTCTCCGAGGAGCCGCTCGTGTCCTGCGACTACATCGGCAATCCCGCCAGCTCTACCGTCGACCTCGAGTTCATCGAAGTGATGCAGGGCAACATGATCAAGGCCGTGTCTTGGTACGACAACGAGTGGGGCTACTCGTCGCGTTGCATCGACCTCATGCGCTACATGGCGGGTCGGAGCTGAGATGATTCCGCGCCTCGATTCCCTCGAGCTGCGAGGCAAGGTCGTCTTCATGCGGGTCGACTTCAACGTCCCGATATCGGACGGTCAGGTCGGCGACGACACTCGGGTGCGCGCCGCGCTGCCTTCGATTCGCTTCGCGATCGAGGCGGGCGCGCGCCTGGTTCTTGCGTCCCACTTGGGTCGACCCAAGGGCAAGCGCGATCCCGAGTTGTCGCTCGAGCCCGTGGGG
>JAGQTU010000299.1 GCA_020438865.1 Mycobacterium sp. | reverse complement strand
ACACGGCGGCAGCCTAGGCACGGTCCCCCCTCGGACCGGGGGTCGCCACGGGGGAGTTCCGCACCTCGTAAGGGGCCTGTTCGTCTGCCGTGAGCGCCGATGGGGCATGGTTCCGGGGTGCACCTGCTGATCGTCGCCAAGCGCCCGCTGCCCGGCCGCGCCAAGACCCGCCTGATCCCCCGCTACGGGCCCGACGGCTCGGCCCGGCTGGCCGCCGCCGCCCTGGCCGACACCTTCGACGCCGCTCGGGCGTGCCGGCGGGCCGAGCGGGTGGTGGTGGCCTTCGACGGCGATCCCGCCGGGGTGGTGCCCCCGGCGTTCGAGGTGGTCCCCCAGGTGCCCGGCGACCTCGCCGCCCGCCTGGCCGACGCCTGGCGCCACGTCGACGGGCCGGCGCTCCAGATCGGGATGGACACCCCGCAGGTGACCGGCGCCGACCTCGACGCCGCCCTCGACGAGCTCGACCGGCCCGGCACCGACGCCGTGCTCGGGCCGGCCGTCGACGGCGGTTGGTGGGCCATCGGGCTGCGGCGACCGGCCGACGTGTTCGCCGGCATCGAGACCAG
>JAGQTU010000298.1 GCA_020438865.1 Mycobacterium sp. | reverse complement strand
AAGGAATCCCGGCAGGACCACGAAGGCGCAGGTCGGCCACGGGGCAGCAGTGCGCTCAGCGTGCTGCTCGTCGACGACTCGCCTGCGATCCTGTCGCTGCTGCGCAGCTTTCTGACTGCCCAGGGCCATCGCGTCCGGACGGCCGAGGACGGCGCGGAGGCGCTGCGGGCGTTCAGCGAGGAGCGACCGGACATCGTGCTCATGGACGTGGTGATGCCGAACGTCGACGGCATCGAGGCCACGCGGTGCATGCGGGAGCAGGCCTCCGGACGCTGGGTTCCCGTGATCCTGATGTCGGCGCTCGGTGCGGAAGCCGACATGATCCGCGGCCTGGAGGCCGGCGCCGACGACTACCTTCCGAAGCCGGTCCATCTCGCCGTGTTGCGCGCGAAGATCGGGGCGTTCCAGCGCATCATCGCGATGCAGGGCGAACTGTCGTCGCAGGCCGAGGCGCTGCGCAAGCTGCAGGACGAGCAGACGTACGAGCACGAACTCGCCGCTGCGCTCAGCGAGAACATCGTTCACCGCGACGGCCTGACCGATGCTGCACTGCATTGGCAGGTTCTG
>JAGQTU010000297.1 GCA_020438865.1 Mycobacterium sp. | reverse complement strand
AGGCCTGGGACTGATCGCGGCCGTCGGCGCCGTCCTGGTCGCCGCGGGCCTGGCGACCAGCGCGGGGGTCTTCGCCGCGGCGCAGGCCACGCATAGGGCGGAGATCCGTGAGGCGGCGGTATTGAGCTTCGTGCGCTCGTTCATCACCCAGTACACCTCCCCGGATCCGTTCCACGCCAACGCCTATGCCGATAAGGTGCTGGAACTGGGCACCGGCAACTTCGCCCAGCTATACGGCGAGATGATGAACGAGGTCGTCATCCAGGTGGCGCAGGCGGAGCCGGGTTTCGGCACCGTGCAGGAACTCGGCATCGAACGGTGGAACCCCAATGGCAGCGCCACCGTCGTGGCAGTGGCCAATATGACCACCAAGATGCCGGACGGCAAGAAGATCGAGAGCGGAAGCCGCTGGGAGGTCACCGCGGTCAAGGAAGGTGGGCAGTGGAAGGTCAGCGACCTGATTCAGGTGCTGTGAACGACGCGGAGACCGGCGACACCAAGGCGGGCCCGGCCACACCGGAGGTCGAGAACCCGTCGGACACCGAAATCGCCGATGTCGCCGACGAGC
>JAGQTU010000296.1 GCA_020438865.1 Mycobacterium sp. | reverse complement strand
CCGAGTATCTGGTCCGGCTCGCCGGTGGCTCGGAGCTGGGCCGCCCGGTCGAGCACCTGGTCCCAGGTGGTGGGCGGGTCGGGGGTGACGTCGTCTCGGTACCACAGCATCTGGGCGTTGCTGTTGAACGGCGCGGCGTAGAGCCGATCCCGATAGGTGGCGCTGCGGACCGCCGGGGCCAGGCGGCCGTCGGTCACCGTCGCCGCGACGTCGTCGGGGAACGGGTCGATCCAGCCGGCCTCGGCGAACTCGGCGGTCCAGATGACGTCCATGCCGATGATGTCGATGTCGCCGTCCTTGGCCGCGAGCCGCCGCACGAGCTGCTCGCGCTGCTCGTCGGCGTTGTTCGGCAGGGCGACCGTCTCGATGCGGTAGCGACTGTCGGCGGCCTTGGTGCACGCCGCGGCGGCATCGTCGAACGCGCCGGACGGCTCCTGGTACACGTACCAGCGCAGGACCGGCACGCCGGACTCGTCGCCCCCACCGCCGCACGCGCTGAGCACGGCGGCCAGCGCCGCGATGGGCACCAGCACGGTCACCACTGCTCGTCGGCGCACGTCCCCTGGCCT
>JAGQTU010000002.1 GCA_020438865.1 Mycobacterium sp. | reverse complement strand
TGGTCGCTGGGGGTGGGCATCAACTTCAGCTACACCACCCCGAACTTCCTGTTCGACGACGCCCAGGTCTACGCCATCCCGGGCACGCCGTCGGCCAACAACGGTATCGGTCCGTTCAACTCGATCATCACCCCGAACATCCTGCCCGGGCTCTCGATCAGCGCCGATCTGGGTAACGGTCCCGGTATCCAGGAGGTCGCCACCTTCTCGGTCGACGTCGCGGGCCCCAACGGCTCGGTGGCGGTGGCCAACGCCCACGGCACGGTGACCGGCGCGGCCGGCGGTGTGCTGCTGCGCCCCTTCGCCCGGCTGATCTCCAAGGCCGGTGACAGCGTCACCACCTACGGCGAACCCTGGAACATGAACTAACCGCACGACAACGAAAAAGGCCCTCGGAGCTCACCGAGGGCCTTTCTCGTTGCCGAAGCAGCAGAGCCGCTATTCGTCGCTGGTGACCTCGAAGTGGCTCGACTTCGGGCCCGGGAGGGTGTCCTTCCCGCCGAGGGCGTCGCGGATCTCCTCGAGTAGCCGGATCTGGGCGTCCTCGGCAGCCTCGGCCTTGCCCTTGCTGCGCAGCTTGTTGTAAGGCAGCACCACCAGGAAGTAGACGACGGCGGCGACCAGCACGAAGTTGATCGCGGCGGACAGCACGACGTTGAGGTCGATGGTCTGCTCGCCGCCGATGTCGATGCGCAGGATGCCGTACTCGGCGTCCTTGCCCGCGCCGATCCGGTTGATCAGCGGCTGGATGACGCTGTCGGTGAACTTGGTGACCAGCGCGGTGAAGGCGGTACCGATGACCACCGCGACCGACAGATCGATGATGTTGCCGCGGGAGAGGAACTCCCTGAAGCCCTTGAGCACGAGAATGGCCTTTCTTGCCAGGTGTTGAAGCGTTCGGCGTGGAAGCGTAGCCCGTTACCGGGCGCGGGGCGGACTCAGTGGATCGTGAGCGTGACGGTCTGCACCAGTGTGGCACCGGCCAGGGCGTTCGCGGCCGCACCGGGCAGGGCCACCAGAACCACCCGATCGTTGCCGCCCCCGGCGGTATTCGGCTTCGCGGAGACCAGCACGACGATCGCGTTGGCCGCCAGCAGTCGTGGTGCCGCGTCGCTGCTTGCCGACGGCGCGCCCAGCACGTCGACGACGTCGCCGCTGCGGATCAGGTCCAGGACCGCGGCGTCGGCCAGGTGCAGTGGCACGATGCGGGCGTCGGGTCCGGCGGCCAGCCCGGCCAGGCGTGGTCCCAGGATGCGGGCGTCGGTCAGCACCTCGCCGCGGCGGGCCGGCCCGGCCAGCGTCGCACCGACCACGGAGCCCGGACTTGATTGTGCTCCCTCGGGAAGGGTTGTCGCCGAACGCTTTTCGATGCGCACATCCTCGACCGTCAAGGGGGTGCCGGGGCTGAGATCGTGTGCGGCGACCATCACATCGGCGTGTTCGTCGGCCGGGTCCGGGCGCAGCGCGGCGAATGCGGCGAGCAGCACCAGAACGCCCGCGGCGATGCGGCGGGCCGCCAGGGTGCGGGTGAAGTCCGGCCGCAACGCGCGCCGGATCCGCTCGGCGAGGGATGGATCGAGCGACTCGCCCATGGCCGTCAGGCTAGGGCCGCGCCGCCCCGGGGGCGGCCGTGTGGGGGGCGCCCTGTGGATGGACCGCTAGCTGGTGGCGGCCGCGGCGGGTGCCGGGGTGGCCGCCTTCGAACTCGACGCGCTCGATGAGCTGTCGGTGGAACCGGAGGACTTCTCCGAACTCGAGGACTTTTCCGAACTGGACTTGTCCGACCCCGTCGAGGAGTCCGACTTGGCGCCGGACGTGCTCTTGGTCGACTCCCGGCTGTCGGTCCGGTAGAAACCACTGCCCTTGAACACCACACCGACCGAGTTGAACAGCTTGCGCAGCCGGCCGGAGCACTGCGGGCAGCTGGTTAGCGCGTCGTCAGTGAACGCCTGCACGGCATCGAAGCGGTTGTCGCACTCGGTGCAGGCGTAGCTGTAGGTCGGCACATGAACCTCCGGACGGACTCGGCTTGTTAGCACTCTAGCGTGCCAAGTGCCAGAACGGCTATGTGTCGAAGATCATTCCCGACGCCCGGCTGGCGGCTCACCCAGCACCACCAGGCCGTTCCCGGGCGTGAGGGCGTGCGTCATTCGCACGTCGTGGGGTTCGCCGGGCAGCTCCGCGACCAGCTCGTCGTCGCGCACCACCGCGATCAGCCGGGCACCCGGCGCCCGCAGCGGTAGCGAACGGTCGTAGTACCCGCCACCGCGCCCGAGCCGGACGCCGCTGCGGTCGACGGCCAGCGCGGGCACCAGGATCACGGTGGCCTGGCCGATCGTCCTCGGCGGCAGCCCCGGTTCGGCCGGTTCGAGCAGCCCGAACCGGCCCTCGCGCAGCGCCCCGGGGCGGTATTCCCCCCACCACAGGGCCTCGGGGGTGCCGTCCGCGCCGGTGCGGGTGATCGGTAGCAACACCCGGCCGCACCGCTGCAGGCACCGGTCCACCAGGGCGGGCGAGCCGGGTTCGGCCCCGACCGGCAGGTATGCGCACACGATGTCGGCGGGACCGAGGACAGAGTCGAGGTGGTCGCACAGCCGCAGCGCCTCGGCTCGGCGCACTTCCTCCGGCACGGCGCGCCGGGCGGCCAGCACCGCGGTCCTGCGCTGAGCTTTGCTACCGGCGAGCACGTCGTCCACCTTGTCAGCGCGTGGCTGGATCGCGCCATACCGAAAGGCAAACGGGTTGGGCTTCGACACGGCTCGGGAAATCCCGGCGGCTACCGCCGGGCTGCGGTTGACTTTGGGTTGGATCGTGACGACCATGGCCCCGACTTGCGGCGATGGTCGGTGGCGCGACCAGGCCTGACCCCCTGACCGAACCGTAGGGGCCGCGGCGGGCCCGCGCCGATCCCGGGTCGAGGCAGAAAGGCGCGCGGTGCGTTCGGTAGAGGAACAGCAGGCCAGGGTGACGGCCGCCGCGGTGGCGCCGAGGCCGGTGCGGGTGGCGATCGCTGAGGCGCAGGGTCTGATGTGCGCCGAGGAGGTCATCAACGAACAGCCCCTGCCGGGCTTCGATCAGGCCGCCATCGACGGCTACGCGGTGCGCAGCGTCGACGTCCTGGGCGGTGGCGGGGATGACGGCGAGGACGCCGAGGGCGAGATCAGCCTGCCGGTGATGGGCGTGATCGAGGCGGGCGCGCGCACGCCGAGCCGATTGCAGCCGCGCCAGGCGGCCCGGGTGCAGACCGGCGCCCCGATGCCCACGCTGGCCGATGCGGTGCTGCCGCTGCGCTGGACCGACGGCGGCCAGTCCCGGGTGCGGGTGCTGCGCGGAGTGCGATCGGGCGCCTACGTCCGGCGGGCCGGCGACGACGTGCAGCCGGGCGACGTCGCGGTGCGGGCCGGGGCGATCATCGGCGCCGCGCAGGTCGGCCTGCTGGCGGCGGTGGGCCGGGAGCGGGTGCTGGTGCACCCGCGGCCGCGGCTGACCGTGATGAGCGTCGGTGGCGAGCTGGTCGACATCTCCCGGACGCCGGGCAACGGCCAGGTCTATGACGTCAACTCCTACGCGCTGGCGGCGGCGGCTCGCGACGCCGGCGCCGAGGTGAACCGGCTCGGGATCGTCAGCACCGAGCCCAAGGAACTGCGCGAGGTGGTCGAGGGTCAGCTGAATCGGGCCGAGGTCGTGGTCATCGCGGGTGCGGTCGGCGGGGCCGCCGCCGAGAGCGTGCGCTCGGTGCTCTCCAAGCTCGGCGAGATGGAGGTGGCGCGGATCGCCATGCACCCGGGCTCGGTGCAGGGCTTCGGCCAGCTGGGCCGCGAGGGCGTTCCGACCTTCCTGCTGCCCGCGAACCCGGTCAGCGCCCTGGTCGTCTTCGAGGTGATGGTGCGGCCGCTGATCCGGCTGTCGCTGGGCAAGCGCCAGCCGATGCGCCGGGTGGTGCAGGCCCGCGCGCTGTCGCCGATCACCTCGGTGCCGGGCCGTACCGGCTTCCTGCGCGGACAGCTGATGCGGGACCAGGACACCGGCGAGTATCTGGTGCAGGCGCTGGGCGGGGCGCCGGGCGCGTCGTCGCACCTGCTCGCGACGCTGGCGGAGGCGAACTGCCTGGTGGTGGTGCCCGCCGAGGTCGACCAGGTGCGCACCGGGGAGATCGTCGACGTCGCCTTCCTGGCGCAGCGCGGCTGACGACCCGCGTGAACCTGTGGCGGAACAGCTCCGTTCATCCGGGCTGGCCGAGCCCGGTGGGCCCGCTGCGGGTGGCCGCCGGTGTGATCCGGTTGCGCCCGGTGCGGATGCGCGACGCCGCGCAGTGGAGCCGGATCCGGCTGGCCGACCGCTCGTTGCTGGAGCCGTGGGAGCCGACCGCCGAGGTGGATTGGGGTGTGCGGCATGCGGTCTCGTCGTGGCCGGCGGTGTGTTCCGGGCTGCGCTCCGAGGCCCGCAGGGGCCGGATGCTGCCCTACGTCATCGAGGTCGACGGCCAGTTCCGGGGCCAGCTGACCATCGGGAACGTCACCCACGGTGCGCTGCGCTCGGCGTGGATCGGCTACTGGGTCGCCAGCGATGTGACCGGGGGCGGCGTGGCGACCGGTGCGCTGGCCCTCGGCCTAGACCACTGCTTCGGGCCGGTGACACTGCACCGGGTGGAGGCCACCGTCCGGCCGGAGAACGCCGCCAGCCGCGCGGTGTTGGCCAAGGTCGGATTCCGCGAGGAGGGCCTGCTGCGCCGTTATCTCGACGTCGACGGGGCGTGGCGCGACCACCTGCTGGTGGCGCTGACGGTGGAGGAGATCGAGGGCTCGGTGACCGGCGGACTCGTGCAACGGGGGCTTGCCCGCTGGGCCTGATTCGGGGTCGATCGGGACACGCCGTGTTACTGCTGTGACATTTGTTGCTGTTGGTGCTTGTGTGGGTCGAATTACAAGTGTGTAATTGAGTGCGGCGCGCCGTCCCAGGTTGCGTAGGTCACGGACCTAGCCTGGACGGGAAAGGAGCAGGCCACATGCCAAGCATCCCCCAGTCATTGCTCTGGATCTCGCTCGTGGTGCTCTGGCTGTTCGTTCTGGTGCCCATGCTCATCAGCAAGCGCGACACCGTCCGGCGGACCAGTGACGTCGCCTTGGCGACCCGGGTCCTCAACAGCGGTGCCAAGTCGCGCCTGATCAAGCGCGGTGGCCCGGCGACCGGGCACCGCCACGATCCGGACTGGCAGCCCGAGGCCGACGAGTTCGACGACATCGACGAGGCCGACCCGGTTCCCCCCACCCGCAGCCGCACCCGGTCCGTGGTCGTCATCGCCGCCGTGGCCGAGGAGACCGAGCCGGACTACCTCGACGTCGACGTGGTCGACGAGGACTCCGGTGCCCTGCCGGTCGGCGGTGGCGCCGCCCGCGCGCAGAAGGCGCAGAACGTTCAGCCCACCCTGTTCGACGAGACGGTCGAGCCCATTGAAGCGGCCGAGCCCGAGGCCCCGGTCGAGGACGAGGAACTCGACGAGGCCGAAACGATCGCCGAGGGCGATGCCACCGATCAGTTCGAGGCCATCGTCGGAGCCGCTGGGCCGGCGGCATCCGCCGTCGACGACGCTGGGCCGGCGACATCCGGATTCGACGACGACCCGCAGGACGGCACGGCCGACGAATACGAATACGTCGAGGACACATCGGGTTTGGAGGCGGAGGACGAGCCCGCCACCACGATGACGCCGCGCGTCGGCCGGTCCCGCCGCCTCGATTCGACCACCGCCGCCGCCGTCAGCGCCCGCAAGTACCGCTTCCGCAAGCGGGTGCTGATGGTGATGTCGGCGCTGATGGTGGCCACCGCGGCGCTGTCCTTCACGGTGAACTCGGAACTGTGGTGGCTCTTCGGCGCCTCTGCGGGCGTCACCGTCCTGTACCTGGGCTACCTGCGCCGCCAGACCCGCATCGAGGCGCAGGTCCGCAGGCGCCGCCAGCAGCGGATGGCGCGCTCGCGCCTCGGGGTGGAGAACACCGAGGACCGCGACTTCGACCTGGTGCCGGCCCGGCTGCGCCGACCGGGGGCCGCGGTACTCGACATCGACGACGAGGACCCGATCTTCGAGCACCTCGACGAGGTTCCGTTCGCGCGGCACTACGACCTGCCGCGCGCGGCCGGTCAGTAGCCGGCCGTTTTTTCGGACCCGCCGAAACTGGTAGCCTGCTAGCGATCAAGGGGCTATGGCGCAGTTGGTAGCGCGACTCGTTCGCATCGAGTAGGTCAGGGGTTCGATTCCCCTTAGCTCCACCAGGGAAACGCAGCTAGACGGACCGCATTGAATGGGAACATCCGTCCGCGTATGTCGACCGCGATCGCGGGGGAGTTCGGTTTGCTCACCACCGCAGAGGGTGTCGAGGACATCTCGGGGTCGATCGAATTCAGGGATATCTGATTGGGCGCCCGGCGCCGGTGCCGATTCGTCTCTAGACTCCCGCCATGTCAACGGCCAAGAGGATCGTCTTCATCGGGGCGGCCGGCGAGATGTGCCGGGTGGCGATCCAACGTTTCGCCGAGGCGGTCGAGGGCGCGGACTGGAAGCTGGAGCTCTACGACATCCGCCCGGAAGTGCTTGACGACTTGGTGGAGTTGCTGCCGAGCGGTTCGGTGTCCGTCGGCTCGTTCGACCTCTTCGATGGTGTCGCGCTGAGTTCGGCGATCGAGGGTGCCGCACTCGTCGTGCTGGGCGCTGGGCCCTACATCCGCACAGCGGAGCCGGTCCGGGCGGCATGCATCGACAACAAGGTGGCCTACCTGGACCTCGACGACGATGAGGCCAGCACGCGCGCGGCACTGGTGCTCGACGCTGCCGCCAGGGCAGCCGAAGTGCCGATCTTCGTCGGGTGTGGCGCGTCGCCCGGGCTGACCAACGTGATGGCCGTCGACGCGGCGCGCGACATGGACTCCGTGGACCGTATCGACGTCTGTTGGGTGACCGGCGACGAGGGAGCGGTCCCGTTCGGGCGTGCGGTGCTCGATCATGCCATTCGTGGGTTCGCCGGCCAGTGCCAGACCTGGGAGCACGGCCGCCCCGCAACCCATCAGACCTTCGTGGAAACCGACGTGTTCGCGCTGGGCGACTCGTTCGGTGCCGCCTACCGGCTGTATGAGTGTGCGCATCCGGAAGCCGTGACGATGCCCCGACGCTGGCCGCAGGCAGACCGGATCCGTGTTCTCGGGGCTATCGACCCGCCGCCGGTCAACGGTGTCATGCGGGGCGTCGCCCTGGCTGTGCAGAGCGGCCAGATATCGATGGACCAGGCCATCGACTTCGTCAATGACGTCATGACCGACAAGACCGGATCGCCAGCCGTCTGGCGGCACGCCCTGTCGGGACTCTGGGGCATGATCCGTCGTCGCGAGATCGGCGCGGGCGAGGTGCTGAAGTATCTTGCGGCAGCGGCACTTCGCAAACACCCCGACTATCGCGGAATCACTTACGTGCGGGTTACCGGGAAGCGAAACGGCGAGCAGGTCGTGTCGATCCGGCGAGTACCCGTCAGCGGCCCCGGGACGAATCTCGCCAGCATGGCGGCCGCCACCGGCGCGGCGACCGCAGCGTTCATGGTGCTGGCCCTCGAAGAGATCGGTCAGCGCTCGGGCTTACTGGCGCCCGAGGATTGGGCGAACCCGGAGAAGTTCTACGAGGTCCTCGCTCGGGTCGGCCACGCACAGCTGCCTGCGATCATCGAATCGGTGGTCGTGCGGGCACCGCAGTGATGTCGCGCTCTCCCGAACGGCCGGTCAGTGGCCCAGCTGGATCGCGATGCCGTTGTTCTGCAGTTGGGCGAAGGTGTAGCTGAACTCGCCGCGGTGCCCCACCGAGACCACGTAGCGATCCTGACCCTCGGTGATCGGGAAGCCGAAGGTGAATGTACAGGTCGCGCTGTCGCCGTGGCCCTGGCCGAGCGCGGTGGTGGCCAGGATCTCGCGCTTGCCGTTGGTGACGGTGACCTGGGTGTGCGGGCCGATGTCGGAGTAACCGTTCGCTCCCGAGCACGACGCGTCGTCCGCGGCGATGGCGCCGAAGCCCGCTGCGTCGGTCAGCACGAAAGTCCCTGACACCGTGACGGTCTCGAGGATGTGGAACCCCTTGGAGAACTCTCGGCAGAACACGTCGACGGCGATCTTGTCCGCCGCGGGACCCTGCTGCGGGCCACCCTCGTCGAGTTGCCTGCAGACCTGCCTGCCGTGGGCGAGCGCATTGGCGTCCGAGGTGAACTGACCTTCCACCCCGGCGTTCTTGAGCGCCGACAGGTACTCGGCGTCGGGCGTGGGCTGCCGGTGCCGGTGCAGCAGCAGGCCCCAGAGCACGGCGCCCAGCAGCACGATGACGACCGTGGCGGCCCCGGTGGCCAGCCACGTCGACCGGATGCTGGTCCTGCTCCGGGCCGGCAGCGCGACGTAGCCCGGGAGCAGCCGACCGCCGTCGGGGTCACCGGCCTGCTTCTTGCCGTCGCGCACCCGGTCGGTGGGGCGGCCGGCCACGTAGTAGCGGCCCTCGTGGCGCGCCGTCGGGTCGGGTCGCCACCCCGTCATCGCGGTGCCGTCCGGGGGGCCACATCTGGGGCAGATGCCGGTGTCGCCGACCTCGCCGCCGCAGTACGGACAGGTCATCGCGGTGCTGTGGCCCCCACGCCGATGGTGATGTGCGGCGACGCCGCCGGGTCGAGCCACCGCAGCACCGAGCGCATCTCCTCGACGCCGATCGCCACGCATCCCCAGGTGGGGTCACCATCGCTGACATGCAGGAAGATCCCGGACGAGTTCCCCGGCACGCGCTGCGGGTTGACAGCGATGTTGACCGCGTAGTCGTAGATCGAACCCGAGTCGTAGAGGTTCTCGGCGTCCGACGACGGGCTCGACGCCCCGTGGGTGTGCAGGTTGTAGGTGGGTGAGTCGGGGTCCTCGTCCCACCAATCCTGGTCGCTGGTCTGGAAGTACGGCATCTTCGTGCCCGGGTTGGGCCGGCGGCCGAAGGCCTGGTCGAGCGGGAAGGTGCCCACCGGGGTACGGAACACGTCGTCCGCGGGCGCGCCGACCCCGAGCTCGCCGACAACGGCGGGCGTCGGACCCAGCACGGTTCGCCAGTCCGGGCCGACGCGCTCGTAGGCGGTGAGCGTGCCCGTGGTGGAACGGGCGGCGGGCACGCTGACGATGATCAGCTGGGCCGTCGCCGCGCCGGGGGGATCCGCCGGCGCCGAGGGCGGGGGTCCCGTGGCGAGCAGCGCGAGGGCCAGGGCCGTCGCGACCGCGAGCCGCCGCGATCGCCGAACCCGCAGTTGCATCCCAATAAAATACTGCCGCCCTCACGCGGGCGGAGGATCTACGGCCGGGATCAGTCGGTCGCGCGGGATGCGAGGTGAACGGTGGCGAAGCCGGTGCTCAGCGACACGTAGCGGGCATCGACGAGCCCGGCCTCCGTCATCGCCGCGCTGAGTTCGTCCCGGGAGAGCCAGGTGCGGATCGAATCGGAGGTGTAGCGGTGCGCGTCGTTATGCCAGGCCACCGCCCACCCCACCCTGGGCATCAGGGTGAAGTAGAAGGTGTCGTGCACGGCCCTGAGCGGCTTCGACGTCGGGGTGCTGAAGTCGAGCACCATCAACCGCCCGCCGGGCCGCAGCACGCGGCCGAACTCGCGCAGGGCCAGGGCGCGATCGGCGACGTTGCGCAACCCGAAGCCGATCGTCACCACGTCGAAGGAGGCGTCCGGCCAGTGCAGGTCCATGGCGTCGCCCTCCTGGAAGTCGACGCACCCGTGGTCGCGGTGGCGGGCCACCTCGAGCATCGGCACGCAGGAGTCCACCCCCACCACCCGGCCGGTGGGCCCCACCGCCGCCGCCTCGAGCATCGCCAGGTCGCCCGTCCCGGTCGCGACGTCGAGCACCCGGTCACCGGGGCGCAGCGCGAGAAGTTCCATGGCCTGGCGCTTCCACAACCGGTGCAGCCCGAACGTCCACACGTCGGTCATCACGTTGTAGCGGCCGGCCAACGCGGAGAACAGATCGTTCACGTATCCGCTCTTGGCCTCGTTCGACTCGTTCCAGCGCTGGGTCACCACACCGTTGCCAACGATCTGAGCCGCCGAAAAGTTCAATCGCAGGCCACGCCGCCGCGCACAGCCAACCGACAGTTTCGCCCAAGCCGTTCGGCAGCGGCTTCACAGCGACCTGTACGCGCAGCCGACGGAACCCGTGGGGTGGGGCGGAGATACTCGAACCGCACGCTTCTCACTCAACCAACGATCCAGGGGGTCACATTGAGCGTCAAACGAATCGGTGCGGTAGCCGGGCTCGGAGCGCTCGGCGTCCTTGCCGCGGCGTTGGTGTCCCAGGGGGCGCCGGCCGAACTCCAGGCGAACACGTTCGGCGGCGCCGGCGCGACGGTGCTGCCGTCCTCGGACGTCGGCACGAACGTCGTGGCGACCAGCACGGTGATGCAGGGGCCGGTCGTCAAGGCGACGTTCTTCGGCAAGTCCTAACGGCGCCGACCCCTCGGGCAACCACCACCGACGCCCGCCCGGGGCACCCCGAACCACCCATTATCCTCGCTTTCTGGCGAACAACCGTGCGCTCACGCTAGGTTGTCCAGCAAACCGAGCGACCGGAGGGTGAGTGGGGGTGTCGATTCCGACCGCGACCGTGCAAACCAGCGGTCGGCGGGCGGTCGTCGCGGTGTGGTACGGCGTCATCTGCCACACCGGCTTCGTCCTGGCGTTGGCGAGCATGATGGTCGCCATGTACTTCGGCATGAGCCGGTCACTGGGCAGGGTGCCGCAGCCGTGGGGCTGGGTTGCGAATGCCGCTCTCCTGCTTGCCTTTCCGGTGCTGCATTCGATTCTGTTGAGCACCCGGGGGCGCGCGGTGCTGGCGCGTTTGGCGCCGGCGGGTACCGGGGCCACCCTCAGCACCACCACATACGTGATCATCGCCTCGGCCCAGGTGTTCGCGCTGTTCGCCCTGTGGACACCGAGCGGGACCATCTGGTGGCATGCCCGCTCGGCCGGCCTGGCGGCCGTGGATCTGCTCTACGCCGCGTCCTGGCTACTGCTGGGCAAAGCCATCCTGGACGCCGGACTGAACCTGCACACCGGCAGCATCGGCTGGACCGCGCTGCTGCGCGGGAGCAAGCCGATGTATCCGCAAATGCCCAGCACAGGCCTATTTAGGTTCACCCGGCAGCCGATCTACGTGGCGTTCGCGCTCACCGTGTGGACCGTGCCGACCTGGACCCCGGACCAACTCGCCGTCGCCCTCACCCTGACCGCGTACTGCCTGATCGGACCCCTGTTCAAGGAGGCCCGGTTCCGGCGCGTGCACGGCTCGACGTTCGACCGCTACGCCGGCGCCGTGCCGTACTGGCTGCCCTGGCCCCGGAAGTCGGGGTAGGGCGGATGCTGCGCCGGATCGCGCTGCTGGCGATTGCCGCGCCGCGGCGCGTCCTCGTCGTCGCCGTGCTGGCGATGATCGCCGTCGGGATCTTCGGTGTCCCGGTCGCCGGGCACCTGTCGTCCGGCGGGCTGCAGGACCCGAACGCCGAGTCGGCGCGGGCAGCGAAACTGCTGACCGACAAGTTCGGCCAGGGTGACGCGCAGCTGGTGGTCGTCGTCACAGCGCAGGACGGCTTCGACAGCCCGAGGGCCCGGGCGACGGCCACCGACATCGTCGACCAGTTGCAGCGTTCCGGTCACGTCGCCTCCGTCACCTCGGCGTGGACCGTACCGCCCGGGGCCGGCTCCGATCTGGTCAGCAGCGACAAGAAGTCCGGTCTGATCGTCGCCGGTATCACCGGTTCGGAGAGCACCCAGCTGGAGTACACCGAGTCGCTGACCAAGCAGATCGCCAGGGACACCGACGGCATCATGGTGCGCTCCGGCGGGGTCGCCATGGTGAACCTGCAGATCACCCGGCAATCGCAGCGCGACCTGCTGCTGCTGGAGTCCATCGTGGTGCCGCTGAGCTTCATCGTCCTGCTGTGGGTGTTCGGCGGGCTGTTCGCCGCCGCGCTGCCGGTCGGCGTCGGCATCATGGCGATCCTGGGATCCCTTGCGGTACTGCGGGTCACGACCTTCTTCACCGACGTGTCGATCTTCGCGCTCAACCTCACCACCGCGATGGGCCTGGCATTGGCCATCGACTACACGCTGCTCATGATCAGCCGCTACCGCGACGAACTGGCCGAAGGCGCCGAGCGTCCGGACGCCCTGATGACGATGATGGTGTCGGCCGGTCGCACGGTGCTGTTCTCGGCGACCACCGTCGCCCTGTCGATGGCCGTGATGGCGCTGTTCCCGATGTACTTCCTGCGGTCCTTCGCCTATGCCGGGGTGGCCACCGTCGCGTTCGCGGCACTGGCGGCCATCGTGATCACGCCGGCGGCGATCACGCTGCTCGGCGACCGCATCGACGCGCTCGACGTGCGCAGGCTGATCCGTCGGGTGCTGCACCGCCCGGAGCCGCAGCCCCGCCCGATCGAGCAGCAGTTCTGGTACCGCTCAACACGATTCGTGATGCGCCGCGCGCTGCCGATCGGTCTGGCCGGGGTGGCGGTGCTGATCGTGCTCGGCGCGCCGTTCTTCGGGGTGCGTCCGGGATTCCCCGACGACCGGGTGCTGCCGAAGTCCGCCTCGGCGCACCAGGTGGGTGACCAGCTGCGCAGCGACTTCACCAACAGCTCCGCGACGGCCGCGCAGATCCTGATCCCCGACTCGACCGGACTCGACGACCGGGCCATCTCGATGTACGCCGAACGGCTGTCCCGGGTGTCCGACGTCTCGGCGGTGTCGGCGCCCGGCGGAACCTACGTCAACGGCGCGCTCGTCGGGCCGCCGTCCGCCGCCACCGGCACCCAGTCCGGAACCACCCTGCTGACCGTCGACAGCGTCGCGCCGCTGTTCTCCGACCGCTCGGACCGCCAGCTGGACTCCCTGCACGCGATGGCCCCGCCCGGCGGCCGGGCGGTCGAGTTCGCCGGCACGGCGCAGACCAACCGCGACAGCGTCCATGCGATCACTTCGCGGCTGCCCCTGGTGCTCGGACTGATCGCGGTGATCACCCTGGTCCTGCTGTTCCTGCTGACCGGCAGCGTGGTGCTTCCGGTCAAGGCGGTGCTGCTGAACATCCTCTCGCTGTCGGCGGCGTTCGGTGCGATGGTGTGGATCTTCCAGGACGGCCATCTCGGCGGGCTGGGGACGACCCCGACCGGCACCCTGGTCGCCAACATTCCGGTGCTGCTGTTCTGCATCGCGTTCGGGTTGTCCATGGACTACGAGGTGTTCCTGGTCTCGCGGATCCGGGAGTTCTGGCTCGAGTCGCCCCGCGGCCCCGGCGACAACGACGAGTCCGTCGCCCTGGGCGTTGCGCACACCGGGCGGGTGATCACCGCGGCGGCGCTGATCATGGCGATCTCGTTCGCCGCGCTGATCGCCGCCCACGTCGCCTTCATGCGGATGTTCGGCCTCGGTTTGAGCCTTGCTGTGCTCATGGACGCGACCCTGGTCCGGATGGTGCTGGTGCCGGCGTTCATGCACGTGATGGGCAGGTGGAACTGGTGGGCACCGAAGCCGCTGGTGAAGGTTCACAGTTTGCTGGGGATTAGCGAATCCGGCAACAACCGGCATACTGGTTAAGTGTCCAACAGCAGCGCACGGCGGCCGGGACGGGTTGAACCAAACCCTTCGGCTGCTCGTGACCAGAACATGAGTCCCATCAGCGTCATCGCCGGCGTGCACGGCGCAGTACCGCCGCACCGCTACAGCCAGGCCGAGATCACCGACGCGTTCGTCGAACTGCCCGCGTTCCAGGGCTTCGAGAAGCTCGTCCGGGGCCTGCACGCCAACGCCAAGGTCGACTACCGCAACCTGGTGCTGCCCATCGAGGCCTATCCGCAGCTGACCGATTTCGGCGCGGCCAACGACCTGTTCATCGAGCACGCCGTCGAACTCGGGTGTGCCGCGCTGTCCGGCGCTCTGGAAGAGGCCGGCCTGGCGCCGCAGGACGTCGACGTCATCATCTCGACGACCGTCACCGGGATCGCGGTGCCGTCGCTGGACGCGCGGATCGCCGGCCGGCTGGGGCTGCGCCCCGACGTGCGGCGGGTGCCGATGTTCGGCCTCGGTTGCGTGGCGGGAGCGGCCGGTGTCGCGCGCCTGCACGACTACCTGCGCGGCGCGCCCGACGACGTCGCGGTCCTGGTCGCCGTCGAGTTGTGCTCGCTGACCTTTCCCGCCCTCAAGGCCGAGGTCAGCGGGCTCGTCGGCAGCGCGCTGTTCGCCGACGGCGCGGCGGCGGTGGTGGCGGTCGGCGAACGCCGCGCCGAGCGGATCGGCGCCGGCGGGCCGGACGTGCTCGACTCGCGCAGCCACCTCTACCCGGACTCGCTGCGCACGATGGGCTGGGACGTCGACTCCTCCGGGCTGCAGCTGGTGCTGTCCGCGGACCTGCCGGACGTCATCGAGCGCTACCTGCAGGCCGATGTCACGGAGTTCCTGGCGACCCACGACCTCGGCCTCGACGACATCGGCGTCTACGTCAGCCACCCCGGTGGCCCGAAGATCATCGAGGCGATCGTCTCGAGCCTGGGCCTGCCCGACGACGCGCTGGAACTCACCTGGCGCTCACTGGCCGAGATCGGCAACATCTCCTCGGCCTCGGTGCTGCACGTGCTGCGCGACACCATGGCCAAGCAGCCGCCCAGCGGCCGCGGGCTGATGATGGCGATGGGGCCGGGGTTCTGCTCCGAGTTGCTGTTGCTCAACTGGCACTGACGCAGCCATGGGTTGGTATCTGCTCCTGATCGCCGCGGTGGCGGTCGAGCGCCTGGCCGAGCTGGTGGTCGCCCGGCGAAACCTGGCCTGGAGCCGAGCGCACGGCGGCGTCGAATTCGGCGCCGCGCACTACCCGGTCATGGTCGTGCTGCACACCGGCTTCCTCCTCGGATGTGTGGCCGAGGTCGCCTGGCTCGGCCGCCCGTTCCTGCCCGCGCTGGGCTGGCCGATGCTGGCGATCGTCCTCGGCGCCCAGGCGCTGCGGTGGTGGTGCATCACCACCCTGGGTCATCGGTGGAACACCCGGGTCGTGGTGGTTCCCGGCGCGCCGCGGGTCACCGGCGGCCCGTATCGCTATCTGCCGCACCCGAACTACCTCGCGGTGATCGCCGAGGGAGTGGCCCTGCCCCTGGTGCACACCGCCTGGCTGACCGCGCTGGTGTTCACACTGGCGAACGCGATGCTGCTGCGCACCCGGATCGGCACCGAGAACCGCGCGCTGGCGAGCCTGACATGATCGATCTCCTCGTCGTGGGTGGCGGACCGGCCGGGCTGGTCACCGGCCTGCATGCCGCCCGGGCCGGACTCGACGTCGTCGTCGCCGACCGCAGGCAGGGGCCGATCGACAAGGCCTGCGGCGAGGGCCTGATGCCGCACACCGTGGCCCAACTGGAGAAGTTCGGTATCCCGCTGCGCGGCAGGCCGTTTCACGGCATCACCTACCTCGACGAGACCCGTCGGGTCGATGCCGGGTTCCGGGCCGGCGTCGGAATGGGCGTGCGTCGCACCGCACTGCACGCGGCGCTGCTGGAGGCGGCAACGGCCGCCGGAGTTCGCCTGGTGCGCAACGACATCGGGCCCGTTACCCAGGACGGCGCGTCGGTTCGCTGTGGGGAGTTCCGGGCCCGCTACCTCGCCGCCGCGGACGGCCTGCACTCGCCGATCCGTCGCTCGCTCGGCCTCGCCCGGCCCAGCCGGGGGGTTCGACGGTGGGGGATTCGCAGGCACTATGCGACGGCGCCGTGGAGCGACCGGGTGCAGGTGTACTGGGCGCCGGGCGCCGAGGCGTACGTGACCCCGGTTGCGGACGACTGCGTCGGCGTCGCGATCCTGACCTCGACCCAGGGCGGATTCGACCGGCACCTGACCGAATTCCCTTTGCTCGCAGCCCATCTCGCCGGGCAGCCACATGGGACCGACCGGGCGGCGGGTCCGCTGCGGCAGCCCGTCAGCAGCCGTACAGCCGACCGCGTGCTGCTGGTCGGGGACGCCGCCGGTTACGTCGACGCCCTGACCGGCGAGGGTCTGGGGATCGCGTTCGCCGGCGCCGAACTGCTGGTGAACTGCGTGGTGTCCGACACCCCGCAGGATTACGACCGGCAGTGGCGGAAGATGTCGCGCCGCTACCGGCTGCTGACCGCGGCGTTACTCGAGGCCAGCGGCTTCGAGCCGGTGCGTTCGCGGTTGGTGCCCGCCGCCGCCGCGCTGCCCGCTGTGTTCGCCGGAATGGTCAACCTGCTCGCCTCCTAGCGGGCCGCCGACTCGCCCGCGCAGCGGCGGGCGTCCTCGAGGTGTCGCGGCGGTAGCCGCCGAGCGTAGGCTCCGCCGCTATGAGCGACGAGCTATCCGCACGACAGGCCCGCGAGGTGCCGCAGATCGGTGACTGGAATCGCCTGCTGGACGGCCGCGTGGCCGTCGTCACCGGCGGCGGGGCCGGCATCGGCGGGGCGATCTCGGCGCTGTTCACCGCGCACGGCGCCCACGTCGAGGTGGCCGAGATCGACGCCGAACGCGCCGAACGCATCACATCCGACGTCGCCGCGGCCGGCGGCAGGATCAACGCCCACGTCGTCGACGTCACCGCCGACGCCGACGTCGCGCGGTTCGCCGAGGCGGTGCTCGGCCGCCACGGCCGGGTCGACGTGCTGGTCAACAACGTCGGCGACTACCGCCCGATGGTGGCCTTCGAGGAATCCTCCGCCGACACCTGGCAACGGATGTACGACATCAATCTGCGGCACGTCTTCGCCGTGACCCGCGCGTTCCTCCCCGCGATGATCGAGGCCGGTACGGGGAGCATCGTCAACGTCCACTCCGTCGAGGGGATGCGTGGATTTCCCCGCGACCCGGTGTACGGCGCCATGAAAGCCGCTGTGGCGCACTTCACCACATGTCTCGCGGTCGACGTCGGACGGCATGGAATCAGGGTGAACGGCATCGGAACCGACCTCACCCAGACGCCACAGGTCGACTACCTCACCGGGTACGAGGACGTCGAGGAGTTGTGGCGGTCGTGGGCGCCGGTGGGCCGGGTCGGCTGGCCCGAGGACCAGGCCCGGGTTGCCCTCTTCCTGGCCTCCGACCAGTCGGCATTCGTCACCGGACACAACATCCCGGTCGACGGCGGGACCAGGGCCGGCGGCGGGTGGATGTTCTCGCCACGGGCCGGTCGCTTCGTCAACCGGTCCCGCCACCTCTGACGAACCCCGGGTCCGCGATTCGTCGCGGCCGTTCATCGGTCGTCGGTAACCTCAACGTCAAATGACTTCCGATGACGCGATGCGGGTGGACGGCGGCGACCGCGGCCTCGCCGCCGCGTTGGGGGCGAACCCGCCGCTGGTCGCCATGCGCGCCGCCGAACTCGCCGAGATGGACGTCTTCGACGGCTGCCCGCCCGAAGAGCTGCTGCCGCTGGCCGAGCGCCTGCGGCCGCTGCGCGCCCCGGTCGGGCAGGTGCTGATGCGACAGGGCGAACAGGCGGTGTCGTTCCTGCTCATCGAGTCCGGGCGGGCCGAGGTGCGGCACGTCGGCGAGGACGGTGAGGTGATCCTCGACGAGGTGTCGGCCGGTGTGCTCGTCGGCGAGATCGCCCTGCTGCGTAACCAGCCGCGGACGGCGACCGTCACCACCACCGAAGCGCTGTCCGGCTACATCGGTGACGAGGGTGCCTTCGCCATCATGGCGGAGCTGCCCGGCATCACCGAACGAATGGTGCGCACGGCGCGCCAGCGGCTGGCGGCGTTCGTCGTCCCGATTCCGGTGAGCCTGTCCGACGGCACCGAGTTGCTGCTGCGCCCGGTGCTACCCGGTGATAGTGAGCGTTCCGCGCACGGGCCGGTGGAGTTCTCCAGCGAGACCCTGTACCGGCGGTTCATGTCGACGCGCGCCCCGAGCATGGCGCTGATGAACTACCTGTTCCAGGTCGACTACGTCGACCACTTCGTCTGGGCGCTGGTCGACGGCCCGGATGGGCCGGTGGTCGCCGACGCGCGGTTCGTCCGCGACGAGACGGACCCGACGGTGGCCGAGATCGCCTTCATCGTCGGCGACGCCTACCAGGGCCGGGGGATCGGCAACTTCCTGATGGATGCGCTCACCGTCGCCGCGCACGTCGGCGGCGTGAAGCAGTTCTCCGCGCGGGTGCTCACCGACAACCTTCCGATGCGGACCATCCTGGACCGCTTCGGCGCCGAGTGGGAGCGCGACGAGCCCGGAGTCGTGACCACCGTCTTCGAGGTTCCCAAAGAGGCTGCGCTGCAAATCGATTCGACCTTGGCGCGTCAAATCCGGGATGTGGCCCGCCAGGTGATCCGGGCGGTCGGCTGAGATGGGCAGGCCGGCGCTGAACAAGGACACCCGACTGTGCATCTCGCTGGCCGCCCGCCCGAGCAATATCGGCACCCGGTTCCACAACTACCTCTACGAGCAACTCGACCTGGATTTCATCTACAAGGCCTGCACCACCACCGACATCGGCGCCGCGATCGGTGGGGTGCGCGCTCTGGGCATCCGCGGCTGCTCGGTGTCGATGCCGTTCAAGCAGGACGTCATCCCGCTCGTCGACCACGTCGAGGACTCCGCTCGTGCCATCCGCGCGGTGAACACGATCGTCAACGACGACGGTGTGCTCAGCGCGGCCAACACCGATTACATCGCCGTGCAGCAGTTGATCGCCGAGCACGGGCTGGACCCGGGCCGCAGCGTGCTCATCCGTGGCAGCGGCGGCATGGCGAGTGCGGTCGCAACGGCTTTCCGCGACAACGGGTTCCGCGCCGGAACGATCGTGGCCCGCAACAGCGAGGCCGGGCCCGAACTGGCCCGGCGGCTCGGCTACCAGTGGCGTCCCGATGTCGGGAACATCGACGCCGCCGTGATCGTGAACGTCACGCCGATCGGGATGGCCGACGGCCCCGGCGAAGGGGAACGGGCCTTCGGCGAGGATGCGATCGCCGCCGCCGAGACGGTCTTCGACGTGGTTGCGTTTCCCTCGGAGACCCCGCTTGTCACCGCCGCGCGGCAGGCCGGCAAGCGGGTCATCACGGGTGCGGAGGTGATCGCCCTGCAGGCCGCCGAGCAGTTCTGGCGCTACACCGGCGTTCGTCCGACGCCCGAACAGGTCGCGGCCGCGTCGGCGTTCAGCCGCGCATGAGGTCGATGGGCCGAACGAGATTCAGCTCGTCAGGCGTTCACCACGACGATGGGGCGACGCACCCGCTCCGTCAGATGACCGGTGAATCCGGCGTAGAACAGTTCCGCCGCGACGAACCACGACATCGATGAATGCACCGCGGACGCTGTCGGCGCGGCGTCGGCGGGCAACGGGAGTTCGAAGGGAATCGTCATCGGGCAGCCGGCCCGCAGTGGGATGTGGTTGCCCAACTTCAGCACCGGTCCGTTCACCGGAGCCGTCTCGCATGGCCGTCGCCGCAGGGGATGCGATTCGCGATGACGCTGCCAGAACACCCGCAGATCACCGTCCGGCAGATCCGAGCCGGGGTGCAGCGAGATGTGTCCGCGGATCACCGCACCGGCCGCGAACACCGCTGCGGGCAGGTCGATGTCGACGGCGGTGTCGTGGGTGCCGTCGTAGTGCACGACAGGCTCTGGCTCGGCCTCGACATCGCCGGCCCGCACCAGCACCGTGAAGTCGCCTGCCGCATCGACATCCCGGCCGTCGCGCCGGATCGCCAGTCGGCACGACCACCGGGCGATATCCGCCGAAGTCGCCGGCGCCCAGGAGGGAATGCGGAATTGCGCTGAGCCGCCGGTGAATTCGCTCGTCGCGATGGGAAGGTCGACGGTGGTGACGCTCACCCAGTCGTCGGCGTTGCGGTCGCCGCCGTAGTTGGTACCCGGCTCGCCGAGCATCAACAGGTCATCGCTGGCGTTGCCCGCCGAATCCAACCGCCCGGCCCAGTGGTACCGGTAGAAGTTGGTGTATCCCCAATCCAGGGTCGCGGTCGTGACCTTGTCGATCGCGCCGGTGGTGGTGACGGTGGCGGTCACGGTCTCGCGGGGCGAGAGGGTCGTCGGGGTCACCGTCAGACTCGCCGTGGGCGATCGGCGTAGCAGGCCCACTACTTGCTCTGGCTGGCCGCGTAGTCCTCGGGCCGATTCTTCTTCATCCACAACCGAACCGGCGCGAACAGCAGCCAGAACAGGCCGTAGACGGGGTAGTAGACGGCCGCGGCGGCCAGGACGAAGAACAGCCACGCCGGATAGATGAGGATCAAGCAGAACTGGATGAACTGCTTGAGCCCCGCCGGGTAGCCCTCGGCCATCGAGAGCAGGAAGCGGGGATCCATCGCCTTGAGAATCCGCTTGCCGGTCGAAGTCTGGGCCTCCAGATCGGCTTGCGCCGGACTGACGTCACGGCCCAGTTCCTCGCGGGTCAGTCCCCGTGCCGGCGGTGGCGGTTCGTCCGGGAGGGGCGGTTGCGCAGCGGTCATCGGTGCCTCCTCGCCCGGACCGGCGCGCGTGGTCCCCCACGCCGGTCCCGCGACGAATCGTCAGGGGGTGATGGTCGTCTTGTCGTCGATGATGCTGGTGGCGTCCATCAGCGGGCCTTCCTGGCCGTCGAGGGCGTCGGCGTTCATCTGCAGCACGTAGACGCCGTCCTGGCCGGGGATGACGACGGTCTTCTGGGCGATGATGCGCTTCTTGCCGTCCCGCGTGTAGTTGCCACCCATCTGGAAGGCGTCGAAGCCACCCAGGGTGCTCTTGCTGCCGTCACCCAACGCCTCCCAGCCGGGGAGGTTCTTCAGCTCGCCGGGGGCGTACTCGAGGATCTTCGCCGGATCCACATTGCCGGTCAGCTTCGAGACGATCGCGATGATGCTCGGCGGATCGTCGGGAACCTCGGCCTTGTCATAGAGGATCGCCCCGTACGCCCACTCCGGCGTCTTCGCCCCCGCATCGGACCAGTCGGGCGGGGTGGGCAGGTCGATCGTCGGTGCGCCGGGATCGCCCCGCTTCACCTGGGTTTCGGTGATCTGGTTTTCCTTCAGGTAGTCCTGGATCGTCTTGTTGGGTCCGGCGGCCTCGGTCGGGCTCGTGGACTCCGCCTTGGTCGACGTGGACGTGGCGGTCGAGGTGGACGTCGACGTCGAGGTCGACGTCGAGGTCTTGGTCTCGGTCTTGGTGCCGCACCCGACGAGCGCGACACTCAATGCGACGGCGGCGAGGGCCGCCGTCGATACCGCCGTGATCTTCTTCATCGCCTTGGCTCTCCTTGCCGTTTGGGGACGCGGCTTGTTGCCTTCGACCCAATTCCAATGAGGAGCTTAGTGCGCTTCGCACAGACATCGGGCCGAAATCCGGCAACCCGTCCGACCCCTCAGGCAGGCGAAATGCCGCAGAATTCGAACGCGCGCAAGCCTGACTCCGACGAAACGACGCGCCGCAGGTTGCCCGTCGAAATGCCCGCCGAATTCGTGGCGTCGAATGGCCGAAGCGCGCACCGCCCGGCGGCGGATCGGCCTCGGGTAGGTTGGCGGCATGGGTAAGGCGATCGTCGGAACAGCATTGGCCACCGCGGCAGCCGCGGTCGTCGGAAGCGTGGCCAGCCGTGAGGGTGTGCAGAACTGGTACCCCACGCTGCGCAAGCCGAGTTTCAATCCGCCCAATGCGGCGTTCCCGATCGCGTGGACGACCCTGTACGCCGACATCGCGGTGACGTCGGCCTCGGCCATCAACCGGTTCCGCGCCGACGGTGATGACGCGAAGGCGCGGGCCTACACCGCGGCGCTGGGCTCCAACCTCGTGCTCAACGCCGGCTGGAGTTGGCTGTTCTTCAAGGCGCACAAGCTGGGGCTGTCGGCGGTGGCGGCCGGCGCGCTGGCGGCCAGCAGCGCCGACCTGGCCCGCCGGGCCGGCGAGGCGGACCCGAAGCTGGGCGTCGCGCTGGTCCCGTATCCGCTGTGGTGTTCGTTCGCGACGCTGCTGTCCACCGCGATCTGGCGCCTCAACCGCTGACCGCCTGAGCGGTATCCCGCGTGCGGCGGTGGGTGATCTGCCTGACGGTGCCGGTGGTGCTGACCGCCTGCGGGTCACAGCCCGGCCCGGCGACCCCCGCCGCCCCCTCCACCGGCCCCGCCGCGCCAACGGTCAACCCGGCCAACGTCAAACGGATCCGCCCGGCGCTGCCGGCCGGGTATGAGGTCGCCGAGCTGGCCGGCCCGGTCAGCGCCGCGGGCCTGTGGGGTTTCGGTCCCGGTTGGACTGCGGCACCGCCGCAGTGCGCGGCGCTGGCGGACCCCGCGCCCACCGATGCCGGGGCCCGGGGGTTGTCGGCGTCCGGGCCGGGCGGAACGGTGTACGTGGTGGTTGGCTCTGCAAAGCCGGACGTCACCGCACTGGCCGATCAGTGCGGGCAGTGGACGATGGACTTCGCCCACACCAGCGGGACGGCCAACCTGGTCGAGGCCCCGCACATCGACGGCGCCCAGACCGTCGCCATGACGGTCGCCACCCGAACGGTGGTCGAGTCCGGCACCCAGACCCGCGGGCAGGCCAACACCGCCCAGGCGTATCTCGACGGCCACGTCGCCGTCGTCACCCTGGTGACCGAGCCCGGATCGGCCCATCCACCGCTGGACGGCGGCTATGTCGCCGATCTTCTCGGCAAGGCCGTCGCGGCGGTGCGCGGCTGATGCCGCGGTCGTTGGGTACATTGGCGCAGATGTCGAACCCGAGGGTGCTCGCCGCACTGCTGTGCGTCGGTCTGGTGGCGGCCTGCGGCAAGGCCGAATCTCCCGCCCCCAAGGCCGATATCGGCAAGGTGTCGACGCTGAAATCGAGCTTCGGCCCGGACTTCAAGATCGCCGAGGTGGCGCCGACGGGGATCGACCCGAAACTGCTCGCCGGGCAGAAGCTGCCCGACTCGCTGAAGTTCGACCCGCCGGGATGCGCGAAATTCGCTACCGGACAACTCGTTCCGGCGGGCACCCAGGGCAACATGGCGGCGCTGTCGGCCGAGGGGCAGGGCAACCGGTTCATCGTGATCGCGGTCGAGACCAACGAGCCGGTGCCGGTGACCGAGCCCGGACCCGACTGCCAGAAGGTGGCCTTCAGCGGCGGCGCGGTGCGTGGTCTGGTCGAGGTCATCGACGCGCCGCCGATCGACGGCGCAAAGACCCTCGGTGTGCACCGGGTGCTGCAGACCGTCATCAACGGCGCGCCGCGCTCCGGTGAGGTCTACAACTACTCCGCACACTTCGGCCCCTACCAGGTGATCGTGACGGCGAATCCCCTCGTGCTGCCCGACAAGCCCGTGCAGAAGGTGGACACCGAACGGGCCCGCACTCTGCTGGCCGCCGGCGTCCGCGCGATTCGCAGTTGATTCAGCGGACGTCGCGCGGCCGGAACTGGATGCTGATCCGCGGGCCCTTCGGGGCGCTCGTCTTCGGCACCGCGTGTTCCCAGGTGCGTTGACAGGAACCGCCCATCACGAGCAGGTCGCCGTGGCCCTGCGGGAGCCGCAGCGACGGGCCGCCGCCGCGGGGACGCATCGCGAAGACCCGCGTAGCCCCCAGGCTGACGATCGCGACCATGGTGTCCTGCGAACTGCTGCGGCCGATGGTGTCGCCGTGCCAGGCCACGCTGTCGGAGCCGTCGCGGTACAGACACATTCCCGCGGTGGTGAACGGTTCCCCGAGTTCACCGGCGTAGACGTCGTTGAGCCGCCGGCGCAGTCGGGTGATCGCCGGGTGCGGCGCCGGTTCGGCGGTGAGGTCGTGGAAGCTGACAAGCCGCGGCACGTCGAGCACCCGGTCGTACATCTGGCGGCGTTCGGCGCGCCAGGGCACGGCCGAGATCAGTTCGTCGAACAGGGTGTCGGCGTCGTCGACCCAACCGGACCGCAGCTCGATCCACGCCCCGGCGCCGAGGCTGCGGCGCTCGCTGTGGTCGAAGAGTGCGCCCTGGACCGACACAGACACCCACCCAGGCTATCGCACGTGCGTTCGAATATATGGGTGTCGGTCAAAGTCGGACCGGTCCCGGCCCCTGGCCGGCCAGCACGTCGGCCGGATTGGACAGCGCGCAGCTACGCAGGCTCAGGCAGCCGCAGCCGATGCAGTCGGCCAGGTTGTCGCGCAGCCGCTGCAGGTGCAGGATCCGCTCCTCGAGGTCGTCGCGCCAGCCGGCCGACAGCCGCGCCCAGTCCCGGCTGGTCGGGACCCGGTCGACGGGCAGCGTCGCCAGCGCCTCGCGCACCCGGGCCAGCGGGATCCCCACCCGCTGCGACATCCGGATGAACGCCACCCGGCGCAGCGTGTCGCGGGCATACCGGCGCTGGTTGCCCGCCGTGCGGCGGCTGGTGATCAGGCCCCCGCGTTCGTAGAAGTGCAGCGCCGAAATCGCCACCCCGGCGCGCTCGGCGAGCTCGCCGGGGGTCAGCTCGTGCTCGGTCATACCTCAACAATAGTTCAGGTGAGGCTGCGGTCCCGTGCGGTTCGCCGGGCGGAGCCAGGCGATACGGTGCTCTGTGTGACGGTCACGCTGGGCTCCAACTCCGAGGTGGGCACGCTGCGCGTGGTCATCCTGCACCGGCCCGGCGCCGAGCTTCAGCGGCTCACCCCCCGCAACAACGACAAGCTGCTCTTCGACGGGCTGCCGTGGGTGGCCCGGGCCCAGGAGGAGCACGACGCGTTCGCCGACCTGCTGCGCTCCCGCGGGGTCGAAGTGCTGCTGATGTCCGACCTGCTGACCGAGGCCCTGGGGAGCGGGGCCGCGCGAATGCAGGGCATCGCCGCCGCGGTCGACGCCCGTCGGCTGGGACTGCCGCTGGCCCAGGAGTTGTCGGCGTATCTGCGCACCCTGGAGCCCGCCGATCTCGGCTACGTGCTGACCGCGGGCATGACGTTCACCGAATTGCCGATCGCCGGCAGCGAGCTGTCGCTGGTGCGGCGGATGCACCACGGCGCCGACTTCGTCATCGAACCGCTGCCCAATCTGCTGTTCACCCGCGACTCCTCGTTCTGGATAGGCCCGCGGGTGGCGATCCCGTCGCTGGCCCTTCCGGCCCGGATGCGCGAGACCTCGCTGACCGATCTCATCTACGCCCACCATCCGAGGTTCCTGGGTGTGCGGCGGGCCTACGAGTCGCGTTCGGCGCCCGTGGAGGGTGGCGACGTGCTGCTGTTGTCGCCGGGCGTGGTGGCGGTCGGGGTAGGGGAGCGCACCACGCCGGCGGGCGCGGAAGCGTTGGCGCGCAGCCTGTTCGACGACGACCTGGCGCACACGGTGCTGGCGGTGCCGATCGCGCAGGAGCGCGCGCAGATGCACCTGGACACGGTCTGCACGATGGTGGACACCGACGCGGTGGTGATGTACCCGGCGATCAGCGACTCGTTGTCGGCGTTCACCATCACCCGGGTCGCCGATGGCATCCGGATCGGCGACGAGGAGCCGTTCGTGACGGCCGCCGCCGACGCGATGGGTATCGACCGGCTACGGGTCATCGACACCGGCCTGGACCCGATCACCGCCGAGCGCGAGCAGTGGGACGACGGCAACAACACGCTGGCGCTGGCGCCCGGCGTCGTCGTGGCCTACGAGCGCAACAGCGAAACCAATGCGCGCCTTGCCGATTCGGGTATCGAGGTGCTGCCCATCGCGGCGTCCGAACTCGGCACCGGACGCGGTGGCCCGCGGTGCATGTCGTGCCCGGTGGCCCGGGATCCGCTTTGACCGAGCTGTTGATCGGCGGAGAACTCGTCGGCGGTGGCGCCGGTAGCTTTCCCACCGTCAACCCGGCCACCGAGGAGCCGTTGGGCACGGCTGCCGACGCCGACGGCGCCGACATGGAGAGGGCGATCGGCGCGGCGCGCGCGGCGTTCGACGGCACCGACTGGTCCCGCGACCCAGCGCTGCGGGTGCACTGCCTGCGTCAGCTGCGCGACGCCCTGAAGGCTGAGATCGCGGGGCTGCGGGAGATCACGGTCGCCGAAGTGGGCGCCCCGGTGACGTTCACCCACGGACCGCACCTGGAGGGCCCGGTCGACGATCTCGTGTACCCCGCCGACACGGCCGAAAGGTACTCGTGGCGAACCGATCTCGGTGTCGCGACGCCGATGGGTGTCTCCTCCCGCCGAACGCTGCTCCGCGAACCGTTCGGTGTGGTGGGCGCGGTGACCCCGTTCAACTTCCCGCACCAGATCAACCTCGCCAAGCTCGGCCCCGCGCTGGCCGCCGGCAACACCGTGGTGCTCAAGCCGGCGCCGGAGACGCCGTGGTGCGCGGCGCACATCGGGCGGATCATCGTCGAGCGGACCGACTTTCCGCCCGGCGTGGTCAACATCGTCACGTCCGGTGATCCGCGACTGGGCGCCCAACTCAGCTCGGACCCGCGCGTCGACATGGTGTCGTTCACCGGATCGACCGCCACCGGCCGGGCGGTGATGACGGCGGCGGCCGCGACCATCAAGAAGGTGTTCCTCGAACTCGGCGGCAAATCGGCCTTCCTCGTGCTCGACGACGCCGATCTGGGCCGGGCGGCCGCAGCCGCGGCCGTCGCGGTGTCCCGGCACGCCGGCCAGGGCTGCGCCTTCACCACCCGGTTGCTGGTCCCGCGGGGACGCTACGACGAGGCCGTCGCGGCCGCGGCCGAGGCGATGCGGGCCATCCCCGCCGGTGACCCCGCCGATCCGGCCACCGTGTGCGGCCCGTTGATCTCGGCGAGGCAGCGCGACCGGGTGCAGGGCTATCTGGATCTGGCAGTGGCCGAGGGCGGTTCGTTCGCCTGCGGCGGACGGCGGCCGCCGGGCCTGGCGCGCGGGTACTTCATCGAACCCACGGTCATCCGTGGGCTCACCAACGCCGCCCGGGTGGCCCGCGAGGAGATCTTCGGACCGGTGCTGGTGGTGCTGGCCCACGACGGCGACGATGACGCGGTGCGCATCGCCAACGACTCCCCGTACGGCCTGTCGGCCACCGTGTGGGGCGCCGATCCGGACCGGGTGGACCGGGTGGTCGCGCGGCTGCGAGCCGGAACGGTCAACGTCAACGGTGGGGTCTGGTACAGCGCGGACGCGCCGTTCGGCGGCTACAAGCAGTCGGGGGTCGGCCGTGAGATGGGGCTGGCCGGCTTCGAGGAGTACCTCGAGACCAAACTCGTCGCGACGGCCGTGAACGCCTGATGCGGCATTTATAGTGCGCTGATGACCGGCGGCCGCGCCTTCGACGCCGACGCGCTGCGGGCGAGGTACGCCCGCGAGCGCGAACGCAGGCTGCGTCCGGACGGCATCGCGCAGTACGTCGAGATCGCGGGCGAGTTCGCCGGTTTCGCGGCGGACCCGTGGGCCGGCGCCCCTGCCGCCCGGGCTCCGCTGACCGATGAGGTCGACGTGGCGGTGATCGGCGCCGGATTCGGCGGCCTGCTGACCGGCGCCCGGCTGCGCGAACTCGGCGTCGCCGGCATCCGGCTGATCGACAAGGCGGCCGACGTGGGCGGCACCTGGTATTGGAACCGGTATCCGGGCATCGCCTGCGACGTCGAGTCCTACGTGTACCTGCCGTTGCTTGAGGAGGTCGGCTACCTGCCGACCGAGAAATACGCCAAGGGTGCGGAGATCTTCGCGCACTGCCGGCGGATCGCCGAGCACTACGACCTGTACCGCGACGCCTGCCTGCAGACCGAGGTGCGGGAAATCCGTTGGGATGCAACACAATCTCGCTGGATCATCACCACCGATCGCGGTGACGCGATGCGTGCCCGGTTCGTTTCGATGGCCAACGGGTATCTGCAGAAGCCCAAACTGCCCGGCATCGAGGGGATCTCGTCGTTCCGCGGGCACGCCTTCCACACCAGCCGGTGGGACTACGCATACACCGGTGCCAACCTGGAGCACCTGGCCGACAAGCGGGTCGGCATCATCGGCACCGGCGCCACCGCCGTGCAGTGCGTGCCGCACCTGGCTTCCGCGGCGCGGCAGCTGTACGTCTTCCAGCGCACCCCGTCGACGATCGACGTGCGCAACAACCGGCCCACCGACGCGCAATGGGCAGCCGAGCTGGCACCGGGCTGGCAGCGCCGCCGCATCGAGAACTTCCAGCAGCTAACCGCCGGCGGTGACGCCGAGGAGGACCTGGTGGCCGACGCGTGGACCAGCATCGTGAAAACGCTGCTGGTGATGCGGGACGGCGAGTTGGCCGACTTCGCCAAGATGGAGGAGGTTCGGGCGCGGGTCGAGGCCGTCGTGGCCGACCCGGCCACCGCGGAGGCGCTCAAACCCTGGTACGGCTACTTCTGCAAGCGGCCCTGCTTCCACGACGACTACCTGGCCACCTTCAACCGCGACAACGTGACCCTGGTGGACACCGGCGGCCGCGGCGTGCAGCGGATCACCGAGCGCGGGGTCGTCGTCGACGGTGTCGAGCACGAACTGGACTGCCTGATCTTCGCGACCGGCTTCGAGGTGGGCACCGACTATGCCCGTCGGACCGGCTTCGAGGTGGTGGGCCGCGACGGGCTGACCCTGACCGACGCGTGGCGCGGCGGGGTGCGCACACTGCACGGTCTGTACGTGCACGGTTTCCCGAATCTGTTCGTGGAGAGCATCGCCCAGTCGGGGTTCACGGTGAACTTCCCGTACCTGCTCGACGTCCAGGCCACCCAGGTGGCCTGGATCATCAACTGGGCGTTGACCCATGGCGCCACCGAGGTCGAGGCCACCACCGAGGCGGAGGCCGGTTGGGTCGACGCCGTGCTGGCCCGTTCCACGGGCAGCGTCGAGCGGGCCCGCAACTGCACCCCGGGCTATTACAACCGGGAGGGCCACGCCACCGCCACCACCCGCCAGGGCAGTTTCTTCCTCGGCGGCCCAACCGAATACGCCGAGATACTGCAGGCGTGGCGGGACGACGGCGGGCTCGACGGCCTCGACGTCCGCGGCGGTAGCCGGTGACCCGGCACTACCCGCTCGGCCGGGTCCGGGCCGCCCTGCGCCGCGGGCGCCGGCCGCGGGTGGCGATCATCGGGGCCGGCTTCGGCGGACTCGCCGCGGCGGTGGCATTGCGCCGGATCGGCGTCGACGACATCTTCATCATCGAACGCAGCGACGGCGTCGGGGGCACCTGGCGGTTGAACACCTACCCCGGCGCCGCATGCGACATCCAGAGCCATCTGTACTCGTTCTCCTTCGCCCCCAACCGGGATTGGACCCGGACCTACGCCCACCAGCCCGAGATCCTGGCCTACCTGGAGTCGGTCGCCGACGAGTTCGACCTGAACCGGCACCTGCTGACCGGAACCCGGGTGCGCAGCATCCGCTGGAACCCGAAGATCCAGCAGTGGAGCCTGGACCTCGAATCGGTCTCCAGCGGAAGCGGTTTCGGCTTCGCCGCCGATGTCGTGGTCAGCGCGGTCGGGTTGTTCGGGGAGCCCAAACTACCGGACATCGCCGGTGTTTCCGGCTTCGCCGGCCCGGTGATGCACACATCGCGCTGGGATGCCGGCGTCGATCTGACCGGCAGCCGGGTCGCGGTTATCGGCACCGGGGCCAGCGCGGTCCAAGTGGTGCCCGAACTGGCGAAGATCGCGGCGCACGTGACGGTGTTCCAGCGCACTCCGCCGTGGATGGTGCCCAAGGACGACCGCCCGTTCACCGCGGCCGAACTGGCCAGATTCCGCCGCAGCCGGTGGGCTTCGAAGCGGGAGCGGTGGCGGCTGTGGAAGGAGCAGCACGACTTCACCGCGTTGCGCGTCGACGATCCGCTGGTCGCCGGGCGCCAGGGCATCGCCGAGGACTTCCTGCAACGCAAGGTCTCCGACCCGGCGCTGCGGGCCGCGCTCACCCCGGACTACCCCTTCCGCTGCAAGCGGGTGCTGCTCGGCTCGGACTATTACGCCGCCCTGCAACGCGACAACACCGATCTGGTCACCGAACCGATCGTTGAGATCACCGAATCGGCCGTCGTCGCCGGCTCGCGGGTGACCGACGTCGACGCCGTCGTGCTCGCCACCGGATTCCAGACCAACCACTACCTGGCCGGCATCGAGGTGATCGGCGCCGACGGCCAGTCCCTGCACGAACGCTGGGGCGAGGACCCCAGCGCCTATCTCGGGGTGGCGGTCAGCGGGTTCCCCAACTTCTTCATGCTCTACGGGCCCAACACCAACCAGGGCGGGAACTCGATCGTCTATATCCTCGAGGCGGGCGCCCGCCTGGTGGCCGACGCCGTCGCCCGGCTCGCCCGCACGGGCGGGAGCCTTCAGGTGCGTCCGGAGGCCGAGCGCCGGTTCAACGACGAGATCGGCGCCGAACTCGAACACACGGTATGGACCCGGTGCGGCAGCTACTTTCGCTCACCGAGCGGACGGATCGTCACCCAGTGGCCGTACAAGGAGCTGGAGTACGCCCGGCGCACCTGGCGGCTCCGGTCCCGGGACTGGACGCACGACGACTACAGGCCCGACGGCCAGGTCCCGATGACCGCCTCGGACTCCAGGCGCTCGAGCTCCTGAGCGTTCAAACCCATAGCGCCGCCGAGGATCTCGCCGTTGTGCTGCCCCAGCAGCGGAGCCGGACTGCGAACGAAATCGCCGGTCATCGGCGGCCGGGGGTAGGGCAGCGGCCCGCACAGCGGGTGTTCGACGGTCTGGAAGAAGCCGCGGGCCCGCAGCGCGGGGTTGTCGATGACGTCCGGCGGTTGCACCACCGGGGCAGCGGGAATTCCGGCGGCCAGGAGGGTTTCGACGGTTTCGTTCAGCGGCCGGCCGGCGAAACACTGGGCGAGATGGGTGTCGATGGTGTCCGCGGACTCTGTCGAGTAGTCCAGGGCCGCAGCCCAATTCGGCTGCCCCAAAACGGTCTTGAGTGCCTGCCAGTCGTCGTTGTGGCGAACGCTGACGGCGATCCACTGTTCCTCGCCGGCGCAGGCGTAGACGTTCTGTACGGCGAACTCGTGGCCGCGGTTGCCGCGGCGGGTCAAGGTGATGCCGGCGACGTCACGCTCGATAACCTGCAGTGCGCTGGCGTTGAGCACAACATCGATCATCGGCACCTCGACGAGCTGACCAAGCCCGGTGCGGCCCCGATGTTCGAGTGCCGCGACGGTGAGAAAGGCTGCGTGCACACCGGCCAGCGGATCACAAGCACCGCGCGGAGCGGTCGGCAGGCCGTCGGGGTAGCCGGTGATCCAGGCCAGCCCGGCGAGTTGCTCCATGGTCATCGCGAAGCCGACGCGGTCGCGCCATGGGCCGTCCAGCCCGAATCCGGGCATGCGGACCTCGATGATCTTCTCGTTGAACCCCTTGAGCACGTCGTAACCGAGCCCGAAGTTCTCCATGACGCGGGGGGTGAAGTTCTCCACCACCACGTCGGCATCGGCCACCAGACGGCCGAGAAGTTCTCGGCCGGAGTCGGACTCGAGATCCAGGGTGATCGACTCCTTGCCGGAGTTGACGCCGTGGAACACCCAGCTGTACTCCCACCAGCGCTCGACGTCGGCGCGGAAGCCGCCCGCGAAGCGCATCCCGTCGGGACGTTGCACCGACTCGATCTTGATCACATCGGCGCCGAGCATGGCCAGCAGGTGGGTGGCCGCCGGACCGGCCCAGAACGCGGTCAGGTCGACGATCGTGACACCCGCCAGTGGCAGACCCGCAGCACCGCTATGTGGTTCGCGGTTTGGCCACGTGGGTGCTTCGTCCCCGAGCCGGGGCGGCAGGGCGGCCGGTAGTGGTGGAGTCTCGCTCATCCGCCAGGGCGGTCCGGGTGCGCGGAACCCGGATGGATGGTCCACGAACGAGCCGCGGACCACGAAATGATCCATGGTGCGCAACGTTTCGCCATTCCCTATCGCGGTCATCGGGATGCGGAACAACGCCGCCAGCTCCACGATCTCCTCGACGGTGTGTGCGGCGAACCAGTCGGCGGTGCGCGCGCGAACCAGGTCGCGCTGCTCCCAGCGCCCGACCTGGAAGCGGAGTTCGGGCACGTCGGCGAGATCCGGGCACTCGACCATGGCGCAGAAGTCCTGCCACTGCTGGCCGGTCGCCATCGAGACGCCGACGTAGCCGTCCTTGGCGCGCTCGACCGACGGCACCTCGGTGGACCGACCGACGACCTCGAGCAGCATCAATTCCTTACGCAGCCAGGAGAACACCTGCATCGAAGTGGTCATGGCCTCCAGCACAGACAGATCGGACCGGCCACCACCACCGTGATGGGAGGCCAGCCCGATCGCGGCCGCGTAACTGCCCGCGACGAACTCGCCCAGGTCACCACCCACCGCGATGGGGGGACGCTCGGGCTCACCGCGTGATGCCGTCGACCCGCACCAGGCCTGCAGCGTGAATTCGGTGGCAGGGCGCTCGGTCCACGGCCCGGCCCAGCCGAAGTCGGACAGCGTGACCACGGTGCGCAGCGCGTCGACGTCCACACCGAGTTCTTCTGCACCGTCGGGCGTTGCACCCACGATCACGATGTCTGCCGCCGCGAGCAATCCGGCCGGCACCGTCGCGGTGGCGACACTGCGCTTGCCGCCGGCCAGGAACGCGAAGAACGGGCTTTCGGCCTCTCGCGGCGGGACACCGACGGGTCGGTAGTGACGCAGCCGGTGGCCATCCGGCGGCTCGACCATCACCACGTCGGCGCCGGCGTCGCGCAGCAACTTGCCGGCGTAGGCAGTGGCCAGCCGGTCGCCGATCTCGACCACGCGCAGACCGGACAGCGGAGTGGGCATGCCGCTCAGCCGATTCCGAAGTCGATCACGCCGCGGATCAGTTCACCTGAGAGCAGGTCGGCGAACCCGGCGTTGATGTCGTCGAGGCGGTAACGCCGGGTGATCATCTCGTCGAGCATCAGCTGACCCGAGGTGTACATCGCAGCGAGCAGTGGGATCTCCGAGCGCGGGTTGCAGGAGCCGAATACCGTCCCGCACAGGTTCTTGTTCATCAGGACCAGGTCCTGGATGTCCAGCGACACCGGCTGGGGACCGGCGGCGGCCATCCCGGTCAGCACGCAGCTGCCACCCTTGCGGGTCAGGGCCAGCGCGGCGCCGATGTCGACACCGGTGATCTCCGACGGCGCGAGCACCACCGCGTCGGCCATTACCCCGCGGGTGAGCCCGCGCACCAACTCGACCGCCTCGTCGGCGCCCGCGGCGGTGTGGGTGGCGCCGAAGGACAGTGCCGATTCCCGTTTGGCCGCAACCGGATCCACGGCGACGACCACCGGCGCCCCGTTGATGACAGCGCCCTGGATGGCGGCGGTCCCGATACCGCCGGTCCCGATGACGACCACCGTGTCACCGCCCCGCACGTTCGCCCGGCGGGCCGCCGAGCCGTAGCCGGTGGGGACCGCACAGGACAGCAGCGCTGCCGGAACCAGCGGGATGTCGGGGTCGATCATCACCAGCGAATCCGCGGCGACCACGGTGTGTTCGGCGAACGCGCCGATCTTGGAGGTGTGGCCCAGGTCCTGGCCGTCGACGGTGTGGTGACGGAAGGTGCCGTCGGTCGGCATTCCGGGGGTCAGCACGCCGGCGCCCCGGTCGCACAGGTACTCCATTCCGGAGGAGCACCATCGGCAGTGCCCGCACACCGCGATGAACGACGTCACCACGTGATCGCCGGGAGCCAGCCCGGTCACCGCCTCACCGACCTCGAGCACCACCCCCGACCCCTCGTGGCCGCCGATCGTCGGCGGCCTGGACTTCTGGGCGGTGGGCGACGCCATGAATCCGTTGCGGATGTGGTCGTCGGAGTGGCAGAGCCCGGCGGCGGCCATGGCGACGAGCACCTCGCCCGCCCGCGGCGGGTCGAGTTCGAACTCCTCGACCGACCAGTCGCCGCCGACCTCGCGGACGATGGCGGCGCGGCTCCTCATGGGTGACGACATTACGGGTGCCCGCTCGCCGAGATCGACACCATGGCTGCGAATCCTCCCGGATCGCAGCCCTCATGCAGATCTCGGTAGCGGTAGGCCCCGAGCCGTGAACGCATCGTGTACTCGCCGAAGAATGAAGCCCCTGCCGTGTTCCTTGACCACCCGGATGACCAGCCAGTTCAACTGAGCGAGCATCTCGTGGCGGCCGATGTCGCGGACGAACTGCCGGCGATCTGCGCGGTGCTGGTCTCCGTCGTACTCAAGGCCGATTTTGGGCTCGTCCCAGCCCAGGTCGACGAAGGCGGTCCGGTACCCATCCGTTACCGGAATCTGGGTCCTCGGGCGCGGAAGTCCCGCATCGACGACCAGCATTCGAAGCCACGATTCGCGTGGCGACTGGGCGCCCGCATCGGCAAGCGGCAGCGTCGCCCGGGCACGGCGAACCCCACGAGCCCCGTAGTAGCGCGCAGCGAGTTCGAGCACGTCTGGGGTGCGAACGCCCGTCGAAGCGATGAGAGCGTCGAGGTACGCGACGGCTTGGACGCGCGCCAGGTGCCGCGCGAGATCGAGGGCGGTGCGCTCGGGAGAGGTCACAGCAAGTTCGCCGATTCGCACGATCTCATCGGGGTCGATGCGTTCCTGGCGGACGACGACCCCTTTGCGCGGCCGACGACTGGTTCCGATCAGTTCCACCGGGGTGTTCTCGTCGACCCAGCTCACCCCGTGCAGGCCGGCTGCGGCCCGGCCGGCGACGATGCTCCCCGGTACCCAGAGCGCTGCGGCGTGGGTTTTCACCGCGAGCGTGCGCAAGGCGCCGTTGGCGACGTAGACGTCGGGATGCAGCGCGGTGTAGTTCCAGCGCAGCCGGCCGCGGCTGAGGAGTCCGCCGGCGATGGCCTCGCTTCCCCGAAACGGTGAGGACATGACCGAATGCTGATGGGGCAGTCCGACAGAACAGCGGTCGTCGTCCCCAAATCGCTCTCAGGGCTGTGGAATTGTGCGAATCACGACCCTGGTGACGATCTCGCGGCAGTCGTCGGCGGCGACCGAGGCTAACGCAAGGGGGCTAGCGCCAACTGGGCAGCCAGATCTCCATGGTCCACGTCGACTGTGAGATCGGGATCCCGGTCAGCACCGGGTAGAGCCAGGCGAAGTTGGTGATCACCAGCGCGACATAGCAACTCACCGCGACCATTCCCAGCGTCCTGCGCTCGGGGTTGCGGGTCGGCTGGTAGAGGATGTCGCCGAGGATCAGCGCGATCGCCATGATCAGGAACGGGGCCATCGGCACCGCGTAGAAGAAGTACATCTGCCGGTCGATGTCGGCGAACCAGGGCAGGAAGCCCGCGCAGTAGCCGACCAGCACGACCGCGTAGCGCCAGTCCCGGCGGACGAACGCCCGCCAGGCCGCATACAGCAGCACCGGCACCGCCAGCCACCACATCGCCGGGGTCCCGACCAGCATCACGGCCTTGACGCACGACGCCGCCCCGCAGCCGGGAACGTTCTGGTTGTCGATCGCGTACAGCACCGGCCGCAGCGACATCGGCCACGTCCACGGCTTGGACTCCCACGGGTGGTGATTGCCCGCGGAGTTCGTCAGCGTGGAGTGGAAGTGATACGCCTTGTAGGTGTAGTGCCACAGCGAGCGGATCGCGTCCGGCGGCTGGAACCACTGCCGCTCGCCGATCGCGTCCCCGACCTCGTAGCGGTTGACCGCGGTCTCCGAGGCGAACCACGGCGCATACGACGCCAGGTAGATCGCCAGCGGGATCAGCCCGAACACGTACGCGCTGGGCCCGAGGTCGCGGCGGATCACCCCGAACCACGGCCGGGGCACCCGGTAGGCGCGGCGGGCCGCGACGTCGAACGCCAGCGACATCAGGCCGAAGAACGCGATGTAGTACAACCCCGACCACTTGGTGGCGAAGGCCAGGCCCAGCAGCACCCCGGCGCCGAAGCGCCACCACCGCACCCCGAGCCGCGGCCCCCACGGCGTCTCGGCGATGCGCCCCTCCAACAGTGCGATGTGCATCCGCTCCCGGACCTGGTCGCGGTCGACGATCAGCGCGCCGAACGCCGCGACCACGAAGACGGTGAGGAAGTTGTCCAGCAGAGCGGTGCGGGCGGCGACGAAGCTGACGCCGTCGGCCACCAGCAGCAGTCCGGCGGTCGCGCCGATCAGGGTCGAGCGGCTGATCCGGCGCACGATGCGCACGACCAGGGCCACCAGGATCACGCCGAACAGCGCGCTGGTGAACCGCCAGCCCACCCCGGTGTAGCCGAACAGCAACTCACCCGCCGCGATCAACTGCTTGCCCAGTGGCGGGTGAACCACCAGGCCGAAACCCGGGTTGTCCTCGACGCCGTAGTTGCGCAGCAACTGCCAGGCCTGCGGCGCGTAGTGCTTCTCGTCGAAGATCGGTGTGCCGGCATCGGTCGGCGAGCCGAGGTTGGCGAAGCGGGTCAGGGCGGCCAGCGCGGTGATGATCGCGGTCGCCGCCCAGCCCTCCAGCCGGTCCACCGGCCCGAAGTCGGCGACCGGCACCAGCGGACCCGGGCTGATGACGGGGACGTGGCGCTGCGGAGCGACGTCATCAGCGATTGTGGTCATCGAAAGCGATCGTAGGCTGTCGGTCATGACAACCGGGCGGCTGATCCTGGGCGCCACCCCGCTCGGTCAACCCGCCGACGCATCGAAACGGCTGGTCGACGCGCTGGCCAGCGCCGATGTGGTGGCCGCCGAGGACACCCGGCGGGCGCGCACCCTGGCGCAGTCGCTGGGAGTGAAGATCGCCGGGCGGGTGGTCAGCCTGTTCGACCAGAACGAGGCGGCCCGGGCACCCGTCCTGGTCGACGAGGTCAAGGCCGGCGCCACCGTGCTGGTGGTCAGCGACGCCGGGATGCCGCTGATCAACGACCCGGGTTACCGGTTGGTGACGGCCTGCGTCGCGGCGGGGCTGCCGGTCTCCTGTCTGCCGGGCCCGTCGGCGGTGACCACCGCGCTGGCGGTCTCCGGGCTGCCGTCGGACCGGTTCTGCTTCGAGGGTTTCGCGCCCCGCAAGCGGTCCGCCCGGCGGGCGTGGCTCGCCGGCCTGGCGGGCGAACCGAGAACCGCGGTGTTCTTCGAGTCGCCGCGCCGGCTGGGGGAGTGTCTGCGCGACGCGGTCGCCGAACTCGGCGACGACCGCCACGCCGTGGTGTGCCGCGAACTGACCAAGGTGCACGAGGAGGTGCGGCGCGGGTCGCTGGCCGAACTGGCGGACTGGGCGGCCGAGGGGGTGCTGGGTGAGATCACCGTGGTGCTGGCCGGTGCCCGGCCGAGCGCGGACCTGCCCACGCTGGTCGCCGCGGTCGACGAGTTGGTCGGCGGCGGCATGCGGGTCAAGGACGCCTGCGCCCGGGTGGTCGACGCGCATCCCGGCGCACCGTCGCGGCGGGAGCTCTACGACGCGGTGCTGCGCTCGCGGGATACGTAGCCGACGATCGGCGCCGCCTTGTGCAGGCATTCCTGCCACTCCGCGGCCGGATCGGAGTCGGCGGTGATCCCGCCGCCGACGCCCAGGACCGCGCCGCCGTGCGCATCGAACTCGACCGTGCGGATCGCGACGTTGAGTTCGGTGCCGGCGATCGGCGAGGCCAGCCCGATGGTGCCGCAGTACACCCCGCGCCGTCGTGGTTCCCATCGCGAAAGGAGCTGCCGGGCACGGATCTTCGGTGTTCCGGTGACCGACGCGGGTGGGAACGACGCGGCCAGCACCGATGAGTTCGGTACCGAGGCGGGCACCCGGGCGCCCACCGTCGACACCAGATGCCACACCCCGGGCGCGGGCCGCACGGTCAGCAGTTCGGCAACGGTGACGGTGCCGACGTCGGCGATGCGGCCCAGGTCGTTGCGCACCAGGTCGACGATCATGATGTTCTCCGCGACATCCTTGACCGAGGCGCGCAGGTCGGCCGGCGCGGTGTGCAACGGCGCGGTCCCCTTGATCGGGCTGGACACCACGTCGTCACCGCGGCGCCGCAGGAACAACTCCGGTGACAGCGACGCCACCGCGCCCCAGTCGCCGGCCAGGTAGGCCCCGCGCGCCGGTGCGGTGCGGGCCGCCGCGTCGGCGAAGAAGTCCAGCGTCGAGCCGTCCACCGTGCCGGTGAACTGGGTGCACACGCAGGCCTGGTAGATCTCCCCGGCGCCGATCGCCTCCAGGCAGGACCGCACCCCGTACTGGTGCTGATCGTAATCCGGCTCAGCCCAGTCGATTTCCCACTCCAACCGGGGCGGGGCGGCGACCAGCGCTGCGGTGATCCAGCCGGGAAGCATTGCGCCGGTGAGGCTCTCGTACCACCAACAGCCTTCGTGGTCGAGGCGCAGCACGCAGTCGGTCCAGCCGCCGGCGGCCTCGGGCACCCGCGGCGGGTGTCCGTCCGCGTCGGCGTCGGGATAGGACAGGTAGCCGATCCACCCGCCGCCCACCGCGTCTCGGCGCCCACCGGGTACCGCGTCGAACACCTCGGCGGGATCGACCGGCCGCACCGCGACGCTCGGGGCGATCACCGCGGCGGAGCCGAACCAGTCGCCCGTCAGCGCGGCCGGGGGCGGCAGCTCGCGGTCGCGCGTCGCCGCAGCCACGGCGCGCAGCACGTCGGCTACGGTGCCGACGGCCCCGAGCCGCTCGATGCGCATCGCCCTAGCCTGACGGGTGGCGCGGGCATAACGCAAAGGGAACGCAAAGGGCTCAGCGGCTGATCTCCCGGCGGACGGTGACCGAGGCGAGTTTCTCCGGATTGCGCATCGCGTAGAAATTGGCGATCTTGCCCTCGATCACCTCGATGGTGAACACGCTGTCCGGCCGCTCATCGCGGTACACGATCACGGCCGGTGAGCTGTTGTAGGTGGCCGCCTGAATCCGGTACTCGGCGCCGGCCCGGCTGAACAGCCCGATCAGCAGCCTGGCCACCTTCGCAGAACCGAGCACCGGCCGCCGGGCCGCCTTGGCCTTGCCGTCGCTGTCGGAGGTGAACACCACGTCGGGCGCCAGCATCGCCATCAGGCCCTCGATGTCCCCGGTGGCCGCGGCGGTCAGGAAGCGCACCGTGATCTGTTCGGACTGCCGGGCGTCGACGGGCTCGAAGCGCTTGCGCCGGGACTGCACGTGCTCGCGGGCCCGGTGCGCCATCTGACGCACCGCCGCCGTCGACTTGCCGACCGCGTCGGCGATCTCGTCGTGGCTGAAGCCGAACACCTCGCGCAGCACGAACACCGCGCGTTCGTCCGGGCTCAGGGTCTCCAGCACCACCAGCATCGCCATCGACACCGATTCGGCCAGCACCACGTCGGCCGAGGCGTCCCGGTCGTCGAGCAGCAGCGGCTCCGGCAGCCACGGTCCGACGTACTGCTCGCGCCGGCGGGCCTCGGCACGCAGCGTGTTCAGCGCCTGCCGGGTGACGAGCTGGGCGAGGTACGCCTTGGTGTCGCGTACCCCGTCCAGATCGACGGTGGCCCAACGCAGATAGCTGTCCTGCAGTACGTCGTCGGCCTCGGTCGCCGAGCCGAGGATTTCGTAGGCGATCGTGAACAGCAGCGGCCGCAGCAGGGTGAACCGGTCGGCGTGCTCGTCGGCGTGCGGATCCGGGTGATTCACGAGGTGCGCACCGCCTCGCCGGCCACCCGCCGGCCGCCCTTGAACCAGAACGCCGAGCCCGGCTTGCGGGCCTCCCGGCGCATCCCGGCAACCGTGCCCTTGCACACCGCCTCCTTCAACTGCGCTGCGGCCCGGCCGCTGATGTAGAGCGGCATCGCGGTGTCGTTCTTGTGCGCCAGCTGGATGATGCCCGCGCCGCGGCCGAGGCTGATGCACTGGCCGGTGAAGGCCTGGTCGATCGGGGAGGGCCGGTCGCCGGCAATCCGGGCCAGCACGGTGTTGGCGGCCTGGGCGCCAAGCGGGATCGCGGCCTGGCAGCTCATCCGCAGCGGTTCATCCGACGGGGCCGCGGCATCCCCGGCCGCCACGATGCGCTCGTCGTCGACGCTGGTCAGCGTCTCGTCGGTGAGCAGCCTGCCGACCGCGTCGGTGCGCAGTCCGGACCGGGCGGCCAGGTCAGGAACGCCGAACCCGGCGGTCCAGATCGTCACGAAGCTCGGCAGCCGCCTGCCGTCCTGCAGGGTCACCGCGTCGGCGGCGACGGCGGTGACCGTCGCGCCCGGCCCGTCGACGATCTCGACGCCGAGCCTGCGCAACCGCCGGGCCACCGAGCGGCGACCGCCGGTGGACAGGTACGGCCCGAGCACCGATCCGCACACCAGGGTGACGATGCGGCCCTGCTCGGCGAGTTCGGCCGCGGTCTCGATGCCGGTGGGACCCGCGCCCACCACGCACACCGGTGCGCCGTGGTGCAGGTCGTCCAGAGCGGCGCCCAGCCGTTGCGCCTGCTCCAATTCGGCTATCGGATAAGCGAATTCGTCGACGCCCGGGATGGCGGACTGTGCCGATCCGCTGCCCACGGCGTAGATCAGATAGTCGTAGTGCAGCGGCGCGCCGTCGAACAGCAACACCCGCCGGTCCGCGGGGTCGATGCGGGTGGCGGCGTCGACGACGAGTTCGATGCCGGGACCCAGGATCTCGGCGTAGGAGACCAGCGCGTCGTCCGAGCCGGTGACCCGCTGGTGCAGCCGGATCCGCTCGACGAAGTCCGGGCGGGGATTCACCAGGGTGATGTCGACGTCGGGTCGCAGCCGCAGATGGTTGGCCGCTATCACGCCGGCGTATCCACCACCGATGACCACGACGCGGGTCCTGTGCTCACTCATCACATCTCTCCTTTGAGGTCGGTTGAGCCGTTCGACCTCGAGACACCCCAGATGCTCTGAATGTGACTCTACGTGATGCAGGTCACTCGACCTGATGGCGCGGGAAGACACCGGCGGGCGCGGGCAGCGGTGTGCCCGGCGCGATGCGGACGCCGACGGCGGTGAAGTCGCGCCGCGCCTCGTCCTGGCCGAGCAGGTCGAGCAGCTTGGCCGCCGCCGCGGGCATCACTGGCTGCACCAGCAGCGCCGCGATGCGCACCACCTCGAGCGTCACGTACAGCACCGTGCGGAAGCGGTCCTGGTCGGCGGCCGCCCCGGACTTGCGCAGCACCCACGGCTCCTGCGCGGAGAAGTATCGGTTGGCCGCCCCGAGCATCGACCAGATCGCCTCCAGGGCCAGGTGCATGGCGGGGACGTCGAAATGCGCGCGCACCTTGGCCAGCAGTTCGTCGGCCAGCGCGAGCAACTCGCGGTCGGCGTCGGTGAAGCCGGCCGGCTCCGGAACCCGGGCGTCGAGATTCTTGTTGACCATCGACAGTGAGCGCTGGGCCAGGTTGCCGAACTCGTTGGCGAGGTCGGCGTTGATCCGGCCGATGATGGCGTCCTCGCTGTAGCTGCCGTCCTGGCCGAACGGCACCTCGCGGAGCAGGAAGTAGCGCACCTGGTCGAGGCCGAACGCATCGATCAGCGCGAACGGGTCCACCACATTACCTACCGACTTGCTCATCTTCTCGCCGCTGTTGAGCAGGAAGCCGTGCACGAAAACCCTTCGGGGCAGCTCGATTCCGGCCGACATCAAGAACGCCGGCCAGTACACGGTGTGGAACCGGATGATGTCCTTGCCGATCATGTGCAGATCGGCGGGCCAGTACTTGCGGAACGACTCGGAGTCCGTGTCCGGGAAGCCGGCGCCGGTCAGGTAGTTCGTCAGCGCATCCACCCAGACGTACATGACGTGGTCGGGGTGGCCCGGCACCGGCACGCCCCAGTCGAAGGTGGTCCGCGAGATCGACAGGTCGCGCAGGCCACCGGAGACGAAGCTGACCATCTCGTTGCGGCGGACGTCGGGACCGATGAACTCGGGATGCGCCTCGTAGTGGGCCAGCAGCCGCTCGGCGTACGCCGACAGCCGGAAGAAGTAGGTCTGTTCCTCGGTCCACGTGACCGGGGTGCCGGTCTCCACCGAGTACCTGTTGCCGTCGGCGCGTGTCTCGAGTTCGTCCTCGGTGAAGAAGCGTTCGTCGCGCACCGAGTACCAGCCCGAGTACGAGTCGAGGTAGATGTCGCCCGCGGCGTCCATCCGCTTCCAGATCTCGATCGACGCGTCGACGTGGTCGGCGTCGGTGGTGCGGATGAAGCGGTCGAACGACGCGCCCAGCTTCTCCTGCATGGCCTGGAAGGCGTCGGAGTTGCGCCGCGCCAGCTCGGCGGTGGGCAGGCCCTCGGCGGCCGCGGTCTGCGCCATCTTCAGCCCGTGTTCGTCGGTACCGGTGAGGTAGCGCACGTCGAAGCCGTCGAGCCGCTTGAAGCGCGCGATGGCGTCGGTGGCGATGTATTCGTAGGCGTGCCCGATGTGCGGCGCGCCGTTGGGGTAGGCGATCGCGGTGGTGATGTAGAACGGCGTCTTCTGGCTCATCTCGGAAATCACCTTATGGTGTTGCGGTGGGTTCACAGCGTCCGGCACCGCCGCCACCAGAGCCGTTGACCCCGTTGATCGATGCGCACACCCACCTGGACGCCTGCGGGGCCCGGGATGCCGTTGACGTGCGGGCCATGCTGGACCGGGCCGAGGCCGTCGGGGTGCTCGCGGCCGTGACGATCGCCGACGACCTCGATGCGGCCCGCTGGGCCGTGCAGGCCGCCGACTGGGATCCGCGGGTGTACGCCGCGGTGGCGCTGCACCCGACCCGGGCTCACGCGCTGACCGACGCCGCGCGCGCCGAGATCGAGGCGCTCGCCGCGCACCCGCGGGTGGTCGCCATCGGCGAGACCGGCATGGACCTGTACTGGCCCGGCCGGCTCGACGGCTGCGCCCGGCCGGCGCAGCAACGCGAGTCCTTCGCCTGGCACATCGAGCTGGCCAAACGCACGGGCAAACCGCTGATGATCCACAACCGCGACGCCGACGCCGAGGTGCTCGACGTCCTGGCCGCCGAGGGCGCCCCGGAGACGGTCATCTTCCACTGTTTCTCGTCGGGCCCGGAGATGGCGCGCACCTGCGTGGACGCCGGCTGGGTGCTGAGCCTGTCCGGCACCGTGAGCTTCCGCAACGCCCATGACCTGCGGGCGGCCGCCGCGCTGGTCCCTCCCGACCAGCTGCTGGTGGAGACCGACGCGCCGTTTCTGACCCCGCACCCCTACCGCGGTGCGCCCAACGAGCCGTACTGCCTGCCGTACACGGTGCGGGCCCTCGCCGAGGTCGTGGACCGTCCCGCCGACCTGGTGGCGGCCCAGTCCGCGGCGACGGCCCGGCGGGTGTACGGACTGGCTGACCAGCAAACTAATGCTCTCTAAGGGTCTGTTGAGACCGGCCGGGCCGGGTTGCCCGGACCCAGTACGGTTCGTTACCGTCTTGTGATCGAGGGGGCCTGTGAATCTTCAGCCCCCGCATTGATTTTTTGCCTCGCTTTTGTCGGGAGAGTCGGGACTTAGCACCTTGAACGCGTTGATCAAGCTCCAGCATTCGTCGTCACCTGTTTTCCGCGTCCTGCTCGCCGCCCTGCTGCTGGCGCTGGCGGGGGCCGGGGCCTACGCCGTCACGGCCCGCAAGACCGTGACCCTCGAGGTGGACGGCGCCCAGATGAAGGTCACCACGATGAAGTCACGGGTGCTCGACATCGTCCAGGAGAGCGGCTTCTCCGTCGCCGACCGCGACGACCTCTTCCCGGCCGGCGACCAGACCGTGCACGACGCCCAGACCATCGTGCTGCGGCGCAGCCGTCCGCTGCAGATCTCGCTGGACGGCCAGGACCCCAAGCAGGTGTGGACCACCGCCTCCACCGTCGACGAGGCGCTGGCCCAGCTGTCGATGACCGACACCGCGCCGGCCGCGGCCTCCCGGGGCAGCCGCCTGCCGCTGGAGGGGATGGCGCTGCCGGTCGTCAGCGCCAAGACCGTGCAGATCAACGACGGCGGCGCCGTCAGCACCGTGCATCTGGCCGCACCCAACGTGGGTGCGCTGCTGGCCGCCGCCGGCGTGCCGCTCGAGCAGCGCGACGCCGTGGTGCCCACGGCGTCGTCGCCGGTGATCGCGGGCATGCAGATCCAGGTCACCCGGATACGGATCGAGAAGGTGACCCAGCAGGTGCCGCTGGCGCCGGTGGCCCGCCGCATCGAGGACCCCACCATGAACATGAGCCGCCAGGTCGTCGAGGACCCCGGAACCCCCGGCCTGCAGGACGTGACCTTTGCTGTGGCGAAGGTCAACGGTGTGGAGACCGGTCGGCTGCCCGTTGCCAACACCGTCGTCGTCCCGGCCCGCGACTCGGTTCTGCGGGTCGGCGCCAAGCCGGGCACCGAGGTTCCGCCGGTGACCAACGGCGCCATCTGGGATGCCATTGCCAGGTGCGAATCGGGCAACAACTGGGCGATCAACACCGGAAACGGCTATTACGGCGGCGTCCAATTCGACCAGAACACCTGGGAACGACAGGGCGGGCTGCGGTATGCTAGCCGGGCCGATCTGGCGACCAGAGAAGAACAGATTGCGATTGCTACGGTCACGCAGCAGCGACAGGGTTGGGGGGCGTGGCCGGTGTGCGGAAGGGGGGCAGGGTGACGATCCGCCTTCTGGGCCGCACCGAGATCAGGAACCTGGCCAAAGAGCTTGACTTCAAACCCCGCAAATCGCTGGGCCAGAACTTCGTCCACGACGCCAACACAGTGCGACGCATCGTCTCGGCCTCGGGGGTGAACAAGGCGGACCACGTGCTCGAGGTCGGCCCCGGCCTGGGATCGCTGACGCTGGCACTGCTGGACCGCGGCGCGCGGGTGACAGCCATCGAGATCGACCCGGTCCTCGCGCAGCGGCTGCCCAGGACCATCGCCGAGCACTCACACAGCGAGATCCACCGGCTGACCGTGCTCAACCGCGACATCCTCGGCATCGCGCAGTCCGACCTGGCCGAACCGCCGACCGCGGTGGTGGCCAACCTGCCGTACAACATCGCCGTGCCCGCCCTGTTGCACCTGCTCGCCGAGTTCCCCTCCATCCGGACCGTGATGGTGATGGTGCAGGCCGAGGTCGCCGAGCGGCTGGCCGCCGAGCCGGGCGGCAAGGAGTACGGCGTGCCCAGCGTCAAGGTGCGGTTCTTCGGCAAGGTCCGCCGCTACGGCATGGTGTCGCCGACGGTGTTCTGGCCGATCCCGCGGGTCTACTCCGGCCTGGTCCGCATCGACCGCTACGAGACGTCCGCCTGGCCCACCGACGCCGGCTTCCGCGAAAAGGTGTTCAACCTGATCGACGTGGGATTCGCACAGCGCCGCAAGACCGCCCGCAACGCTTTCCTGGGGTGGGCCGGTTCCGGCAACGAGTCGGCCTCGCGCCTGCTGGCCGCCAGCATCGACCCGGCCCGTCGCGGCGAGACGCTGACGATCGCCGATTTCGTGCGGCTCTACCAGCGTTCCGCGGATGCGCTGCCCGCCGACACCGCGCCGGACTCCGCTCAGGTGCTCTGAGCGCTGCGCCGAACGGCGTCCGCGAGGTGCTGCACCATATCGGTGCACGACCCGTAGCGCCGGTCCGGGTCCTTGGCGATCGCCCGCGCCAGCGCCAGGTCGAAAGCCTTGGAGTAGCCGGGAATTCGGTGTGAGATCTCTGGCGGCGGCGAGTTGAGGTGGGCATCGATCAGTGCGGTCGCGTTGTCGGCCGGAAACGGCGTGTGCCCGGTGAGCACTTCCAATGCCGTGCATGCCAGCGCATACTCGTCGGTGGCCGCCTGGGGGAGCCTGCCCTGCAACAACTCCGGTGCCGCGTACGGTAGCGAGGCCAGCACACGGGTGGGCCGGTGCCAGACGTCCTCGGCCAGCACGTAGGCCGCGCCGAAGTCGATCAGGACGGCGCCGCCACGCGAGAAATCTTGGTGCACAAGGATATTCGTCGGTTTAACGTCGCTGTGGACGATGCCGCGGCGGTGCGCGTCATCGAGCGCCTCGGCGACCTGGGCCAGCGCCTGCAGCCGAATCTCCAACGACGGGAGGTGTGCGGCGTTGCCGCCGTCGACGTACTGCATCGCCAGCCAGTAAGCGCCATGGTCGTACACCCGCACCACATGCGGATGGGTCAATTGCTCCACGATCCGGAACTCCCGGGCCAGCCGCGCGGTGCTGTGCCGATCGCGGTGCTCCTCGTCGAGCACCTTCAGCGCCACCACCCCGGTTCCCTCGGCGCGGTGCGCCCGGTAGACGGCGGCCTCCCCGCCGCGCCCGAGCAGTGCCTCGATCCGATAGCCGTCGACCTGCCCGCCCGGTTGCACCACCCCTTCGACATTAGAGTCGCCGGTCGTGCGGATCGGGTGAATGCGCCGCGGCACGTTACTCTCGTGCGGTGTCTCCGTCCGACGGCAACACCGCGCCCGAATGGGTACCGACGGGGTCGGTGACGGTGCGGGTGCCCGGCAAGGTCAACCTCTTCCTCGGGGTGGGGGACCGGCGCCCCGACGGCTATCACGAACTGACCACCGTCTTCCATGCCGTTTCCCTGGTCGACGAGGTCACCGTCCGGCACGCCGACGTGCTGTCGCTGCGCACGGTCGGGGAGGGCGCTGAGGAGTTGCCCGACGACGAGCGCAACCTGGCTTGGCAGGCCGCGGTGCTGATGGCCGAGCACGTCGGGCGCGGACCCGATGTGGAGATCACCATCGAGAAGTCCATCCCGGTGGCCGGCGGCATGGCGGGCGGGAGCGCCGATGCCGCCGCGGTTCTGGTGGCGATGAACAACCTGTGGGAGTTGGGGGTTCCCCGCCGCGACCTGCACGCGCTGGCCGCCGAACTCGGCAGCGACGTTCCGTTCGCGCTGCACGGTGGCACCGCGCTCGGCACCGGCCGCGGCGAGGAGCTGGCCACCGTGCTGGCCCGCAGCACCTTCCACTGGGTGCTGGCGTTCGGCAACTCGGGCCTGTCCACCGCGAAGGTCTACGGCGAGCTGGACCGGCTCCGCGAATCCGGCACGTCCTCGCAGCTCACCGATCCGGAGCCGCTGCTGACTGCCCTGGCGGGCGGGGAACCGCGGGAACTGGCGCCGCTGCTGGGCAATGATCTGCAGCCGGCAGCGCTGAGTCTCGACCCGGACCTGCGCCGTACGCTGCGGGCGGGCACCGAGGCGGGAGCGCTGGCCGGCATCGTTTCCGGGTCCGGTCCGACATGTGCGTTCCTGTGCGCCTCGGCCGCAGCGGCGGTGGACATCGGCATCGAACTGGCCGGCGCCGGGGTATGCCGGACGGTGCGGGTGGCCAGCGGACCGGTGCACGGCGCCCGGGTGGTGCCGGAGTAGACCGCTGAGTTCGCGGGCCTGGCCAGGGTCAGCAAATGTGACGCGGCACTCAAAACTCGCGAAAGTTTGGTAAGAACTTAAGGGAAGTTTAAGATGGGCCGCGGTGATGAATAGCGGCCAGAACCTGCACGCTTGCGGATCGCCCACCGGCCTCGACGGTGGGCGATGGTCGGTTGACGGCCCATGCCGCCGAGCTCCCGGTTCGACCCATCTGGGCAACGTTGCCGGTGCATCACCTGTTCGAGACCGAACCGCTCCTGACTCCCACTGGCGTGCCTCCCCCGCGGGGCGCACCGGCGGGTGGAGCATTACATCCCGGACCTGCGCGCCGTCCCCGACGCCGCTGAGCCAGCTCCGCATGCCGAGGAGGTCGTCGTGAGCCGTTTCACCGACAAGATGTTCCACAACGCCAGGATCAGCACAAAGGGCATGGTCACCGGGGAGCCGCACGAGCCGGTTCGGCACACCTGGGGCGAGGTGCACGAGCGTGCCCGGCGCATCGCCGGTGGCCTCGAGGCCGCCGGTGTCGGCCTCGGCGACGCGGTCGGTGTGCTTGCCGGCGCTCCGGTGGAGATCGCCCCGACGGCGCAGGCGCTGTGGATGCGCGGGGCCAGCCTGACCATGCTGCACCAGCCCACCCCCCGCACCGACCTGGAGCTGTGGGCCAAGGACACCGCCAACGTCATCGACATGATCGAGGCCAAGGCCGTCATCGTCTCCGACCCGTTCCTGGTGGCCATCCCGGTCCTGCAGGAGCGCGGCGTAAAGGTCCTCACCGTCGAGGAACTGCTGACCCACGAGCCCACCGATCCGGTGGAGACCGGTGAGGACGACGTCGCGCTGATGCAGCTGACGTCCGGCTCGACCGGGTCCCCGAAGGCCGTGATCATCACCCACCGCAACATCCACTCCAACGCCGAGGCGATGTTCATCGGCGCCAAGTACGACATCGACAACGACGTCATGGTCAGCTGGCTGCCCTGCTTCCACGACATGGGCATGGTCGGCTTCCTCACCATCCCGATGTACTTCGGTGCCGAGCTGGTCAAGGTCACGCCGATGGACTTCCTGCGCGACACCCTGCTGTGGGCCAAGCTCATCGACAAGTACAAGGGCACCATGACCGCGGCGCCCAACTTTGCCTACGCGCTGTTCGCCAAGCGGCTGCGCAACCAGGCCGAGCCGGGTCAGTTCGACTTGTCGACCCTGCGCTTCGCGCTCTCCGGTGCCGAACCGGTCGAACCCGCCGACGTCGAAGACCTGCTCGAGGCGGGTAAGCCGTTCGGGCTCAAGCCGGAGGCGATCCTGCCTGCCTACGGCATGGCGGAGACCACGCTGGCGGTGTCGTTCTCCGAGTGCGGCGCGGGCCTGGTGGTCGACGAGGTCGACACCGACCTGCTGGCCGCCCTGCGCCGCGCGGTCCCGGCGACCAAGGGCAACACCCGCCGGCTGGCCTCGCTGGGCCCGCTGCTCAAGGATCTCGAGGCGCGCATCGTCGACGAGGACGGCAGCGTGCTGCCCGCGCGCGGCGTCGGCATCATCGAGCTGCGCGGCGAGTCGCTGACGCCGGGCTACATCACCATGGGCGGCTTCGTGCCCGCGCAGGACGAGAACGGCTGGTACGACACCGGTGACCTCGGCTACCTGATGGAGAACGGGCACGTCGTGGTCTGCGGCCGCGTCAAGGACGTCATCATCATGGCCGGCCGCAACATCTACCCGACCGATATCGAGCGGGCCGCGCAGCGGGTTCCGGGCGTGCGCCCGGGCTGCGCCGTGGCCGTGCGCCTCGACGCCGGGCACTCCCGCGAGACCTTCGCGGTGGCCGTCGAGTCCAATGCCTGGCAGGACCCGGCCGAGGTACGCCGCATCGAGCACCAGGTGGCCCACGAGGTGGTCGGCGAGGTCGACATGCGGCCGCGCAACGTGGTGGTCCTTGGGCCGGGCACCATCCCGAAGACCCCGTCGGGCAAGCTGCGGCGCGCCAACTCGGTCTCGCTCGTCACCTAGGCCAGCTTTCGCCGACTCTGCCGGCCATTCGACGCGCCGTCAGGCGCGGCAGCTGATCTCCATCGCGTCGGACTCGCGGACCGGGAACGCCACGCTCACATAGCCGTTCGCCGGGTCGCGCACGTGGTCGACATACGGCTGGGTGTCCGGCAGGCCGGTGTTGTCGGCCACCACGAGTGCGCCCGGGCTCAACTTCGGCTCCAGCAGTCGCAGCACCGGCAGGTACAACTCCTTCCACCCGTCGAGCAGCACGAAGTCGACGGGTGCATCGAGGTCGGCCAGGGTCTGTAGCGCGTCGCCCGCCAGCACGGTGATGACGTCTGCCAGACCTACCTCGGCGAACGTCGCCGTGGCGGCGGTGACCTTGGCCGCGCTCAACTCGGTCGTCACGACCCGGCCTGCGCCGTTGTCGCGCACCGCGCTGGCGAGGTGAATCGCGGAGAGCCCCAACGACATTCCGAACTCGACGACGGTGGCGGGGCGGGCGGCGCGCACCAGGGTGTAGAGCAGCCGGCCGGACTCCGGTGTCACCGGCAAGTAGAACTCGCTGAAGATGTCGGCCCGCTCCTGCGGGCTGGCCTTGGCCAGCCGCTGCCAGTCGAAATCGCCCAGCCGCGCCATCTGGTCGACCGTCTCGGCGTACATGCGGTCGATGGCGGCCACCACCCTCGGCTCACGCAGCGTGTTCACACATCCGACGCTACCCGCGGGTGGGTGACCACCGCCTCCGAACCGTTGTCCATCGCGTCGTAGACCAGCCACCAGCGCGCCTCGTGCTCGGCCGGCGAGATGCGGCCCTCCTCGAGGTCCATGTCGGAGCGGTCAAGCGTGCGCGCCAGCGCCCGCAGCAGGGCGTAGCCCCGATCGACGTCGTCATGGCGGTAGCCCGCCATCGACACCGCCCACATCGTGCGAACCTGGAATCGGATCTCATCGGTGAAGGCGAAAGTCAGTGCGCCGGTCGCAATCACGAGCATCGTGCCGCCGATCAACGCCGTCTCGGGCATCCCGACCGCCGCGCCGGCGATCTGCAGGAGCACCCACAGCGCCGCGCCCCACGCCGGCCAGGCCCGCCACAGCCTCAGCACCCGGCGGTGTCCTTCGCTGATACCGGGCGGGAACACCACCAGCCGGTAGCGGGTAACGCCGAAACGGGGCGGGTAGACGGTGAACGATCCCCAGGCGGGACCGCGGTCGAGCAGGTTTCCGAAATTCTTCACCCTTCGGGTCTACGCCTAGCCGCGGGCGGTTCGTGTGATCCATACGGAATCCTGACGGGCCTTGACGGCATCCTTACGGGCCCTACCAGGCGTGCACCTGATTCTGCGCGGGCTCCAGACCCACCTCGACCAGGAGTTCGGTGGCATCGGCGGCCATCTCGCAGATCGTCGGGACCTGCGGGCGTTCGGTGGCCGAGAAGTTCTCCAGCACGAAGGCGGCCGGATCCTTGCGGCCCGGCGGCCGGCCGATGCCGATCCGGACCCGGTGAAAGTCCTTTGTCCCCAGGGCGTTCACCAGTGATCGCAGCCCGTTGTGGCCGCCCTCGCCGCCGCCCTGCTTGAGGCGGATCTGCCCGAAATCGATGTCGAGTTCGTCGTGGATCACGATGACGTCCGCGGGTGTCACGGAGTAGAACTTGGCCAGCGGACCGACCTGGCGGCCGGACTCGTTCATGTACGTGCGCGGCTTGGCCAGCACCACCGGCCGGTGGGCGAGGCGCCCGGTGGCGATCTCGGCGCCGGAGCGCTTGTGCACCTTGAACGTCGCGCCCATCCGCGCCGCGAGTAGGTCGGCGACCATGAAACCCAGGTTGTGCCGGGTTTTGGCGTACTGCGGTCCGGGGTTGCCCAGGCCGACGACCAGAAGTGGTTCGGCCACGGCGGGCGCTTACTCGGCCTCGGCCGACTCGCCCTCGGCGCCCTCCGTGGCCTCGCCGGCCTCGGTCTCCTCGGCGGCCTCCGCGGCGGTCTCCTCGCCGCCACCCTCGGACTCGAGGTCCTCGGCGGTCGGGGCGGTGACGATGTTGACGACCAGCATCTCCGGATCGCTGATCAGGGTGACGCCGTCCGGCAGTTCGACCTGGCCCGCGGTGATCTGGGTGCCCTCCTCGGCGCCCTCGATCGACACGGTCAGCTGCTGCGGGATCGACAGCGCGTCGGCCTCGATCTCGATGCTGGTCGCGTCCTGGGTGACCAGGGTGCCGGACGCGGCATCACCCTCGAGGTGGACGTTCACCTCGACGACGACCTTCTCACCGCGACGGACGACCAGCAGGTCGGCGTGCTGAATGTTGCGCCGGATCGGGTGCACCTCGATGGCCTTCGTCAGCGCCAGCTGCTCCGTGCCCTCGATGTCGAGGGTCAGCACGGCGTTGGTGCCCGACTTGCGCAGGACCGCGGCGAAGTCGTGCGCGTTGAGTTCGAGGTGCTGGGGGTCGCTGCCGTGGCCGTACAGGACCACTGGGACCCGTCCCTCGCGGCGCGCGCGCCGGGAGGCGCCCTTGCCGGTCGTCGTGCGCACGTCGACGCTGAGCTTGTTGACGGGGTTCTTCGCCATGGTGGTGCTCCTTGTTGCCTGTCGTGGGTAATCCGCACGGCAAAGGCAGGCACCAGATCGCTTACGCGAGGCCTCGTCGATAACGGTGGCCGGACCACCCTCGCCGTGACGCGTCCCCAAGGGTAGCCGATGGCCGCCTCAGAGCGGAAATTCGGTGCCGGTGAGCTGCGTAGACAGCTCCCACAGCGACCTGGCGGTGCCGGCGTCGCGGGCCAGCGGGCTGCGCGGTGACGGGCCGGTCGGCCCGCGCATCGCGAAGCGAGGCCCGATGAACGTGTTGCCGGGCAGGTCCGCCGAGGCCGCGTACAGCGTCTGGCGGGCGCCGAATTCGGCGCTGGTGGCGAACAGGCTGTTGCCGGTCTCCCAGAACCGGGTGCCCAGCGGGTTGCCGGTGTGGCCCTGCAGGTTGGTGGCGGAGTAACCGGGGTGGGCGGCCTGGGAGGTCAGCGTCGAGCCGGCGGCGTCCAGGCGCCGCTGCAGCTCGCTGGTGAACAGCAGGTTCGCCAGCTTCGATTGGCCGTAGGCCAGCCAGGCCGAGTACGGCCGGGCCTTCCAGTTCAGGTCCTTGAGGCTGATCCTGCCGAGCAGGTGCATGAACGACGACACCGTGACCACCCGGTCGGTGACCTTGGGCAGCAGCAGGTTGGTCAGCGCGAAGTGGCCGAGGTGGTTGGTGCCGATCTGGCTCTCGAAGCCGTCCGCGGTCAGGGCGTAGGGCACCGCCATGATCCCGGCGTTGTTGATCAGCACGTCGACCCCGGTCACGCCGTCGGCGAACTCGCGTACCGAGGACAGGTCCTGCAGATCCAGCCGGCGCACCTCGACATCGCCGGGCATGGTCGCCGCGGCGGCTGCACCCTTGTCGGTATTGCGGCAGGCCAGCACCACCTGCGCGCCGACCCGGGCCAGCTCTCTGGCGGTCACCAGCCCCAGCCCGCTGTTGGCGCCCGTGACGATCACGGAGCGGCCGGCGAAGGAGGGCAGGTCTGCGGCGGTCCAACTCATGGGCGCCACTGTAACGACCGGCTACTTCACCGCGACGCTGAAGCCCTTGATGACGGCCTCGACGTCACCGGACTGCGGCGCGGCCTGGTCGGCCAGCGTCGTCACGGTGAACTGCACCAGGTAGCGCTGGAACCTCGGCGCCGGGGTGACCGGGATGACCACGCGGTTGTACGTGTGCAGCCGCTTGCCGTTGAGGTCGTAGCTGCCCTCGATCATCGAGGACGGGAAGCCGTCGAAATCCGCGTCGGAGTAGTTGAGCTTCTTGAAGTTCTGCGAGATCTCGGCATCGGCGCTGGCGTGCTTGAGCGCCTCTCGGACATCGAAATTGCCGTTGAGCCGAAACACCATCACCATCGCCGTCGGGTAGGTGTTGTTCTTGGCGATCACCTCGGTGCCCGGCGAGAAGTTGGAGTTGTTGTACTTCGTCCAGCCGGGCAGCCGGGGCAGCGTCACCGTGAGGTCGGTGAGCTTGTCCAGCGGGACCTGCTCACCGGTGACACCCACGCCGTCGAGGTATTGCGCGATCGGCGTGGGGGTGGCGGCGGTGGTGGTCGTGGTGGGTGAGCTCGGGGTGGTGTAGACCGACGAGTAGTCCGGCGTCGAGTTCCCGCACGCGGCCAGCACCAGCGCAACGGAGAGGACTGCGGCGCGCGCCTTCACAGAATCTCGCGTGCCGCGTCGATCGGCCGGGCCAGTCGGGTGCCCTTGGCGGTCACCACGAACGGACGCTCGATCAGGATCGGATTTGCGGCCATCGCATCGAGCAGTTCGTCGTCACTGGCGTCGGCGAGATTCAGCTCGCTGTAAAGGGATTCGCGTTTGCGGACCGCCGTGCGGACGTCGATCCCGGCATCGGAGATCAGCCTGGCGATCTCGGCGCGGGACGGCGGCGTCTTGAGATACTCGACGACCTCCGGCTCGACGCCGTGCTCGCGCAGCAGATCCAGGGTCTTGCGTGATGTACTGCAGCGCGGGTTGTGGTAGATGACGCAGCGGGTCATGCATCTCCGTCGAAAAGTCCTGTCACCGAGCCGTTTTCGAAGACCGCACGGATGGTGCTGGCCAGCAGCGGGGCGATGGACAGGACGGTCAGCTGGGGGAAGCGCTTGGATTCGTCGATCGGCAGGGTGTTGGTGACGATCACCTCGCGGGCGCCGCTCTCGGCCAGCCGCTCGGCGGCCGGTTCGGACAGCACCCCGTGGGTGGCGGCGATGATCACGTCCTTCGCGCCATCGTTGTGCAGCAGTTTGACCGCCCCGGCGATGGTGCCGCCGGTATCGATCATGTCGTCGGTCAGCACGCAGGTCTTGCCCTCGACCTCGCCGACGACCCGGTTGGACACCACCTGGTTGGGCACCCGCGGGTCGCGGGTCTTGTGGATGAAGGCCAGCGGGGTGCCGCCGAGGGCATCGGCCCACTTCTCGGCCACCCGGACGCGGCCGGAGTCGGGGGAGACCACCACGACGTTCTCGTAGTTGTAGTTGTCCCGGATGTAGCCGGTCAGCAGCGGCTGCGCCCGCATGTGGTCGACCGGGCCGTCGAAGAAGCCCTGGATCTGGTCGGTGTGCAGGTCGACCGAGACGATGCGGTCCGCGCCGGCGGTCTTGAACAGGTCGGCAACCAGCCGGGCCGAGATGGGCTCGCGGCCGCGGTGCTTCTTGTCCTGGCGGGCGTACGGATAGAACGGCAGGATCGCGGTGATCCGCTTGGCGCTACCCCGCTTGAGGGCGTCGATCATGATCAGCTGTTCCATCAGCCACTTGTTCAGCGGCGCCGGATGGGACTGCAGGACGAAGGCGTCGCAGCCGCGCACCGACTCGTCGAAACGCACGAAGATCTCACCGTTGGCGAAGTCCCGTGCGGTCTGCGCGGTGACCTCGACGTCGAGTTCCTTGGCGACCTGGTCGGCGAGTTCGGGGTGCGCGCGGCCCGAGAAGAGCATCAGGTTCTTGCGGTTGTCGGTCCAGTCCGTGCCCACTGTGTTGCCCTTGCCGGTCGGGGATCGATACGGGGCAATCGTACGGTGCGCCGTCGCCGGGTTACCAGAAAGGCAACAACTGGCGACGGGTCACCGCGCGTTCAGTTCGGGGTGTCGCCCGCCTGCTCGGCCCGTTTCGCGGCCTCGGCGGCCTTGGCGGCCGGGCTGCCGGGACGCTTGTTGATCACCCAGTCTTCGATGTTGCGCTGCGATCCTGCGGAGATCGCCAGCGCCCCGGGCGGCACGTCCTCACGCAGCACGGTGCCCGCGCCGGTGTACGCGCCGTCGCCCACGGTCAGCGGGGCGACGAACATCGTGTCCGAGCCGGTGCGCACGTGCGAGCCGACGGTGGTGCGGTTCTTGTTCTCGCCGTCGTAGTTGACGAACACGCTGGAGGCGCCGATGTTGCTGTGCTCGCCGATGTCGGCGTCGCCGACGTAGGTCAGGTGCGGCACCTTGGTGCCCGCGCCGATGGTGGCGTTCTTGGTCTCGACGAAGGTGCCGATCTTGCCCTCGACGCCCAGCTGCGTGCCGGGCCGCAGATAGCTGAACGGTCCGACCGTCGCCCGCTCGCCGATCACCGACAGCTCGCCATGGGTACGGACCACGGTGGCGCCGTCGCCGACCTCCATCGAGGTCAGCGTGGTGTCCGGGCCAATGGTGCAGTTCGCGCCGATCTCGGTAGGCCCCAGCAGTTGGGTGCCGGGATGGATGACGGTGTCCCGTCCGATCGCGACGTCGACGTCGATCCAGGTGGTCACCGGGTCGATGACGGTGACGCCGGCCCGCTGGTGGGCGGCGACGATACGGCGGTTGAGTTCGCGGGCCAGGTCCGACAGCTGGACCCGGTCGTTGACGCCGGCCACCAGGGCGTGGTCGTCGACGTGCTTGGCGTGCACGGCCTGGCCGTCGGCCCGCACGATCGCGATGACGTCGGTCAGGTACAGCTCGTGTTGGGCGTTGTCCGACGACAGCCGGCTCAGCGCGGAGCGCAGCGCGCCGATGTCGAAGGCGTAGATGCCCGCGTTGACCTCGCGGATGGCCCGCTGCTGCGGGGTGGCGTCGGCCTCCTCGACGATCGCGATGACCTCGCCGTCCTGCGTGCGCAGGATCCGGCCGTAGCCCGTCGCGTCCGGCAGCGTCGTGGTCAGCACGGTCACCGCGGCCGGCTCACCGCTGTGCGCCTCGATCAGGGCGGCCAGCGTGTCGGCGTCCAGCAGCGGGATGTCGCCGGAGGTCACCACGACGACGCCGGCGAAATCGTCCGGCAGCGCGGACAGCCCGCACAGTGCGGCGTGCCCGGTGCCCAGCTGCTGCTCCTGCACGGCCAGCTCGATGGGCCTGCCCAGCTGCTCGGCCAGCTCACCGACCACCGGGCCGATGCGTTCGCGGTCCTTGCCGAGCACCACGACAAGGTGGGCGGGCGCGACCTTCGCGACGGCATGCAGGGCGTGCGAGATCATGCTGCGTCCGCCGAGGCCGTGCAGCACCTTGGGAATGTCGGAGCGCATCCGGGTGCCGGCGCCCGCGGCCAGTATCAGGACCGCCGCCTCGCTGTGTGTGGTCACCGGACCTCCCCAGTGTGCGGTTTCGTACGCGCCACGCCGTTCACACCGTATGAGACTGCACAGTCGCGTTCTGTCGCTCGCCAAGAGCTCGCTCTTCGCGGTCTGTCGCCCGCCAAGAACTCGCTCCGTCGCCAGGACTCGAACCTGAACTATCTGAACCAAAATCAGAGGTGCTGCCGATTACACCACGACGGACTGGCTGAAATGTCCGCCTGAGACTTTAGTGCAAGGCCGGCAAGACCCCCGGCGGCCGGGGAATAGGCTGGCAGCCGTGGCAGCACCGGAAAAGGAGCCGCGCGCACCCCGCGCGCGGATGACGGGCACCGAGCGTCGTCATCAACTGATCGACATCGCCCGGTCGCTGTTCGCCGAGCGGGGCTACGAGGGCACCTCCATCGAGGAGATCGCCCAGCGTGCCGGGGTCTCCAAGCCGGTCGTCTACGAACACTTCGGCGGCAAGGAGGGCCTCTACGCCGTCGTGGTCGACCGGGAGATGTCGGCGCTGCTGGACGGCATCACCTCGTCACTGACCAACAACCGGTCCCGGGTGCGGGTCGAGCGGGTGGCCCTGGCGCTGCTGACCTATGTCGAGGAACGCACCGACGGCTTCCGGATTCTGATCCGTGACTCCCCGGCGGCCATCAGCTCGGGCACCTACTCCAGCCTGCTCAACGACGCGGTCAGCCAGGTCGCCTCGATCCTGGCCGGTGATTTCGCCCGCCGGGGCCTGGATCCGGAGCTGGCACCGCTGTACGCGCAGGCCCTGGTCGGCTCGGTGTCGATGACGGCGCAGTGGTGGCTGGACACCCGCGAGCCGAAGAAGGAAGTGGTGGCGGCCCACCTGGTGAACCTGATGTGGAACGGGTTGACGCACCTCGAGGCCGACCCTCAGCTGGAAGCCGACTGACACCGGTCAAACGCGGCCAGCCGCAACGGCTTCGGTGACGCCACCTAGGATGGAACCACCATGACCTCGCCGGGGCACCCGTCTGCCCAGACCCCGATAGCCGGGCTGGTCGATCTGGCGCTCACCGCGCCGGTGTTCGCAGAACTCGCGCAGCGCGCCGCCGCGCGCCCCGCCGAACTCGCCCTCGTCGGCCCGGCCAGTGCACAGCTGTACGCGACCTGCGCGCTGGCCCGCGGCGGCCCGCTGCTGGTGGTGACCGCCACCGGTCGCGAGGCCGACGACCTCACCGCCGAACTGCGTGGGGTGTTCGGCGATGCCGCGGCGCTGTTCCCGTCCTGGGAGACGCTGCCGCACGAGCGGCTGTCCCCGGGGGTTGACACCGTGGGCGCGCGGCTGATGCTGCTGCGCCGGCTGGCCCACCCCGACGACCCGGGGCTGGGCCCGCCACTGCGGGTGGTGGTGACCACCGTGCGCTCGCTGCTGCAGCCGATGGCCGCCGACATCGCCCAGATCGAGCCGGTGACCCTCCGCGCCGGAGCGGAGTTCGACTTCGACGACCTGATCGCCCGGCTCGTCGAGCTGGCCTACACCCGCGTCGACATGGTGGGCAAACGCGGCGAATTCGCAGTCCGCGGTGGCATTCTCGACCTCTTCCCGCCGACGGCCGAACATCCGGTGCGGTTCGAGTTCTGGGGCGACGAGATCACCGAGATACGGATGTTCTCGGTGGCCGATCAGCGTTCCATTCCCGAGATCGCGGTCGACACCGTCGTCGCCGTGCCGTGCCGGGAGTTCCTGCTGACCGACGCGGCCCGGGCCCGCGCGGGCGCGCTGCTGGCCGACCGCGTGGCCGACGAGAACCGGGTCTCCGGCAGCGTCGGCGACATGCTGGCCAAACTCGCCGAGGGCATCCCGGTCGACGGGATGGAGGCGCTGCAACCGGTGCTGAACCCCGACGAGCTGACCCTGCTCATCGACCACCTGCCCGCGGGCACCCCGCTGCTGGTGTGCGACCCGGAGAAGGTGCGCACCCGCGCCGCCGACCTGATCAAGACCGGCCGGGAGTTCCTCGAGGCGTCGTGGTCGGTCGCCGCGATCGGCGGCGACGCGCCCATCGACATCGCCCAACTCGGCGGCTCCGGTTTCCGCGAACTCGATGAGGTCCACACCGCGGCGCAGGCCGGCGGCCACCCGTGGTGGACCCTGAGCCAGCTCGGCGACGAGGCGGCGGTGGAGCTCGAGGTGCGCCCGGCGCCCTCGGCGCGCGGACAGCAGAGCAACGTCGACGAGATCTTCGCCATGCTGCGCGCCCACGTGGCCACCGGCGGGTTCGCCGCGGTGGTGACCCCGGGCACCGGCACCGCGCACCGGGTCGTCGAGCAACTCGGCGAGCGGGACACCCCGGCGGCCATGCTGGCGCCGGGCGAGGCACCCAGGCCCGGCGTCGTCGGAGTGCTCAAGGGACCGTTGCACAACGGGCTCGCGGTGCCCGGCGCGAATCTCGTGGTGATCACCGAAACCGATCTGACCGGCAACCGGGTGACCGCCACCGACGGCAAGCGGCTGGCCGCCAAGCGCCGCAACACCGTCGACCCGCTGGCGTTGACCGCCGGTGACCTGGTGGTCCACGATCAGCACGGCATCGGCCGGTTCGTCGAGATGGTGGAGCGCACCGTCGGCGGCGCCCGGCGCGAGTACCTGGTGCTGGAGTACGGCTCGTCGAAACGCGGCCAGGGGGCCGACAAACTGTTCGTGCCGATGGACTCCCTGGACCAGCTGTCGCGCTATGTCGGCGGCCAGGAGCCCAGCCTGAGCCGGCTCGGCGGCAGCGACTGGGCGAACACGAAGACCAAGGCGCGCAAGGCCGTTCGGGAGATCGCCGGCGAGCTGGTCGCCCTGTACGCCAAGCGGCAGGCCGCACCCGGGCACGCATTCGGCCCGGACACGCCCTGGCAGGCCGAGATGGAGGACGCGTTCGGCTTCACCGAGACCGTCGATCAACTCACGGCGATCACCGAGGTCAAGAACGACATGGAAAAACCGGTCCCGATGGACCGGGTGATCTGCGGCGACGTCGGTTACGGCAAGACCGAGATCGCGGTGCGCGCGGCGTTCAAGGCGGTGCAGGACGGCAAGCAGGTCGCGGTGCTGGTGCCCACGACGCTCCTGGCCGACCAGCATCTGCAGACGTTCACCGAGCGGATGGCCGGCTTTCCGGTGACGGTCAAGGGGCTGTCCCGCTTCACCGATGGCCGGGAGTCGAAGGCGGTGCTCGAGGGCATGGCCGACGGGTCGGTGGACATCGTGATCGGCACCCACCGGCTGCTGCAGACCGCGGTGCGGTGGAAGGACCTGGGCCTGGTCGTGGTCGACGAGGAGCAGCGCTTCGGCGTCGAGCACAAGGAGCACATCAAGAGCCTGCGCACCCACGTCGACGTGCTGACCATGAGCGCCACCCCGATTCCGCGCACCCTGGAGATGAGCCTGGCCGGGATCCGGGAGATGTCGACGATCCTCACCCCGCCCGAGGAGCGCTACCCGGTGCTGACCTATGTCGGCCCGCACGACGACAAGCAGGTGGCGGCCGCGCTGCGCCGAGAACTGTTGCGGGACGGGCAGGCGTTCTACATCCACAACCGGGTGAGCAGCATCGATGCCGCGGCGGCTCGGGTCAAGCAGCTGGTTCCGGAGGCCCGCGTCGTGGTCGCGCACGGCCAGATGCCCGAGGAGCAGTTGGAACGCACCGTCGAGGGGTTCTGGAATCGGGAGTTCGACATCCTGGTGTGCACCACCATCGTCGAGACCGGTCTGGACATCTCCAACGCCAACACCCTGATCGTGGAGCGCGCCGACACCTTCGGCCTGTCCCAGCTGCACCAGCTGCGCGGCCGGGTGGGTCGCAGCCGCGAACGCGGTTACGCCTACTTCCTGTACCCACGGGAGATGCCGCTGACCGAGACCGCCTACGACCGGCTGGCCACCATCGCGCAGAACAACGAGCTGGGTGCGGGCATGGCAGTTGCGTTGAAGGACTTGGAGATTCGCGGGGCCGGCAACGTATTGGGGGTCGAGCAGTCCGGCCACGTCGCCGGGGTCGGCTTCGATCTGTACGTGCGGCTGGTCGGCGAGGCCGTCGAGGCGTACCGGGCGGCCGCCGACGGCAAGACGGTGACCACGCCCGAGGAGCCCAAGGACGTCCGCATCGATCTGCCGGTGGACGCGCATCTGCCGCCGGACTACATCGCCAGTGACCGGCTGCGGTTGGAGGCGTATCGGCGGCTGGCCGCGGCCGCCGACGATGCGGCCGTGAATGCGGTCATCGAGGAGTTGACCGACCGCTACGGCCCGCTGCCCGAGCCGGCCCGGCGGCTGGTGGCGGTGGCCCGCCTGCGCTTGCTGTGTCGGCGGTACGGGGTGACCGACGTCGCGGCGACCGGAACCGGTTCCGGCACCACCATCCGGGTGTCGCCGCTTGCGCTGCCCGACTCGGCGCAGCTGCGGCTCAAGCGGGTGTATCCGGGTGCGGGGTATCGGGCGACGACCGCCACGGTGCAGGTGCCGATCCCCCGCGAGGGCAGTGGTATCGGCGCTCCGCGGATCCGCGATCTCGCGCTGGTGCAGATGGTGGCTGACCTACTTCTGGCGCTTGACGGAAAGCCGCAAGCCGAGGCTGATATAACCACCTTCACGGCCACCACGGGCGCCGGGACGGGAGACGGGCGATGACGGTCATCCTCGTCGATCCGCGGCGGCCCTACCTGGTGCCCGTCGAGGCGGTCGCGATGCTCGGCGGCGACCTGCAGTACACCGAGGAGATGCCCATCCGGGTGCCCTGGTCGCTGCCGTCGGCGCGCCCGGTGTACACCGGTGCGGACGCCCCGGTGCTGCTGTCCTCCGATCGGCGCCATCCCGAGGTGCGTGCCCGCCTGGCGGCCGGCGAGCGGTTGATCGCCGTCCCGGAACCGCAGCGCGGCGAACGACTGGTCGACGCGGTGGCGATCATGGACACGCTGCGTACGGCCGGGCCGTGGGAGAGCGAGCAGACTCACGACTCGCTGCGGCGGTACCTGCTCGAGGAGACCTACGAACTGTTCGACGCGGTGCGCGGCGGAAACGCCGACGAGTTGCGCGAGGAACTCGGCGACGTGCTGCTGCAGGTGCTGTTTCACGCCCGCATCGCCGAGGAGGCGTTGCATCAGCCGTTCAGCATCGATGACGTCGCCGACGCGCTGGTCCGCAAGCTGGGCAACCGGGTGCCCGCCGTGCTGGCGGGGGAGCCGATCACGCTCGAGGATCAAATCGCGCAGTGGGAGGAGCGCAAGACTGCGGAGAAGTCCGCGCGGATGTCCTGCATGGAGGACATCCCGACCGGCCAGCCGGCATTGGCGTTGGCGCAGAAGGTCATCGCGCGGGTGGTGGGCGCGGGACTGCCGGCCGATCTGATCCCGTCGGAGCTCACGACGGTGGTGGTCGCAGTGCACAACGATGCCGAGAGCGACTTGCGCACAGCGGTTCTGGAGTTCATGGACACGGTTCGCCGTGCCGAGTCGGCGATCGCGGCGTCCCGTCGTGGTACCGACCTGCCGGCCGAGCTGGACGTCGCCGCGCCACTGGGTGCCGTCAGCGAGGAGGAGTGGCGGAGGCACTGGCCGATACCCGGCGGTCGCGAACCGCTCGACGACATCCCGGCGGTGCCCGTGGTGGTGTCCGATGACGAGCCACTGGACCTGGGCGAGCGGGTGGACGACATCGAACTGGATGTCGGCATCGACGAGCCGGGGGCGGACAACTAGACCCGCGACTGTGGGTGCTGTGCACGATATTCGGCCGAAAACTGTGCACAGGTCCCACACTCGGCGAGCAACGATCAGTCCAGCAGCGACGAGCCCCAGTAGTCGCTGTCGCGCAGACCCGGCGGGCAGGCGAACATCGCCGAGCCGGTGTGGGTGATGTACTCGTTGAGCGCGTCACTGCGGGCCAGTTCGGCCTGCATCGGGATGAACTGGGTGACCGGGTTGCGCACGAACGCGATGAAGAACAACCCGGCGTCGAGGTGGCCGAAGCCGTCCGACCCGTCGGTGAAGTTGTAGCCGCGCCGCAAGATTCGGATGCCGTTCAGATGCTGGTGTGACGCCAGCCGCACGTGGGCGTCGACGTCGATCAGCGGGGTGTCCGTGTTGTCCACCAGGTCGAGGTTCAACTCGTCGAACTCCTCGGTGAGCCCGTTGGGCGCACCGGTGCCCTTCTGCCGTCCGATCACCCGCTCCTGCTCGAGCAGCGTGGTGCGGTCCCAGGCTTCGATGCGCATCCGGATCCGGCGGCTGATCAGATAGGTGCCACCCGTCATCCAGTCCGGCCCGTCACCCTTGGCGACCCACACCTGGTCGTTGAGGGTGCCGGTGTCTTCGGCCTGGATGTTGTTGGTGCCGTCCTTGAAGCCGAACAGGTTTCGTGGCGTGCTCTGCTCCCGGGTGGTCGACGATGTGCGCCCGAAACCCAGTTGGGAGTAGCGCACGGCCACCGTGCCGAAGCCGACCCGGGCCAGGTTGCGGATGGCGTGCACCGCGACCTGAGGGTCGTTGGCGCAGGCCTGGACCACGATGTCGCCACCGCAGCGGGCTTGGTCGAGCGTCTCGTTCGGGAACTTCGGCAGGTTGGCCAGCAGGTGGGGTTTGTGCCGCGCGATGCCGAAGCGGTCCCGGCCGTCCTTGACGAAGAAGCTCGGCCCGAACCCGATCGTCAGGGTGAGCTGAGAGGCGGCGAGGCCGAGCGCCTCGCCGGTATCCGACGGCGGCGCATAGGGATTCAGCCCGACGGCGCCGTCGTGGACCGCTTCGTGGCCGGCGGTCATCCGCTCGGCCATGCCGGTCCACTCCTTGAGCATCGCGACCACGTCGGCCCTGGAGTCGGTCGTCACGTCGAACGCGCAGAAGTGCATTCGGTCCTGGGCCGGGGTGACGATGCCCGCCTGGCGCTCGCCGCGGAACGGCACCGGCCTGTCCAGGCCGCCCGGGGTGGCGTCGGCCGCCGACGCCCGCCCGGCGAGGGCCCCGGCGCTCGCGGCCCCGACCACCGCGGCCGTCACCCCGGCGGCACCGAACAGCTTGCGACGGGACAGCCCGGCGGGCTGCCCGGTGTCACTGGGGAGCGATGGCACCCTGAACCTGACTTACTTCCTTGCCCAGCGCGTCGATCGCCCGCGAAAGCTCTTGGCGCTGCGGCTCCGTCACGGTGTCGTATGACACGAAGCCGTCACCCTTGCGATACTTGTCCAGCATCCTGTCGACCGCCTCGAACCGCTGGTCGACCCGCTTGCCCAACTCCGCGTCGCGCTCGTCGAGGATCGGCCGCACGGAGGTCACCGCGGTTCGGGAGCCCTCGACGTTCGCGTAGAAGTCCCACAGGTCGGTGTGGCTGAAGATGTCCTCCTCGCCGGTGATCTTGCTGGCCGCGACCTCGTCGAGCAGACCCTGCGCGCCCCCGGCGATCTGGGTGGAGTCGATGGCGTACTCCGGGGACTTGACCTTCTGGTTCAGTTCCTTGATGTCGGCCAGCAACTGGTCGGCGATGGCATTCGTGTCCGGTTGCGGCCCGGTCACCCACAGGTCCTTCTCGAGGCGGTGGAAGCCGGTCCAGCGCTGCCCCGGCTCGAGATCGGCCTCGCGCAGGTCGATTCGCGGGTCGAGGTTGTCCGGGAACGACTCGGCCACCGGCTCGATGCGCTCGTAATAGGTACGGGTGGTCGGGTACTGCGCCTTCGCCGAGACGATGTCGCTGGCCTTGATGGCAGCCACGAAAGCGGTTGTGGCGGTGATCAGTTCGTCGGTCTGGCCTTCGACATACCGCTTGTAGTCCTCGGCGGCCTGTTTGAACTTGCCGCTGTCGTCAGTCTTTACGGCCGCGCCCTTGACGGTGAAATCGGCCCGGATGCCGTCGCCGACCATGCCGGGTTTGCAGGCGGTCTGATAGGTGCCGGGCTCGCCGAGCTGGACGACGAGCCTGCGTTGCAGCCCTGGGGAGACGTTCTCCACCTCACCGAGCACCCGGCCGCCCTCGCCGTAGACGTAGAACTCCGTCACCTTGGTCCCGTTGTTGGTGATGACGAACGTCGTGGGTCCGGTGCCCGCCTCGGTGGCCGAGAGCTTGCAGTCGGTGTCGGTCGCGTCGACGGTGACCTCCGCCGGCTTGGCGGCGCTGGTGTCGGCGGACTTGGATTCCTTGGCCGTGCAACCGGCCATGGTGACACCCGCCAGGATCGCGGCGAGTGCCGCGGTACCGGTCTTGATGCCGTCGGTGGGTGTCACGTGGTCGACCTTTCGGAGATGGGGGCCGGTTCGGGTTCGGCCGCGGCGGGGACGGCGGCCCGCGTGGGCCGCAGGAACAGGGTGAGGACGACGGCGAGGTAGGTCAGCCAGCAGACCAGCTGCAGTACCGTCGGCGTCGGGGTGATGTTGAAGACGCCCTGGATGATCTCGCCGTACCAGGACGACCAGTTGAACCAGGTGCTGATGTCGAACGCCCGGCCGCCGGGGTTCGGCAGCCACCCGACGGTCTGCAGTGCGCCGACGCCGTAGGACAGGATGCCCGCGGCGACGACGATGAGGAACGCGCCGGTGTAGGTGAAGAACTTGGCCAGGTTGATCCGCACCGCGCCGGCGTACATGCCGACCGCGATGCCCGCCGCCACCAGGACGCCGATCAGCAGCCCCAGCAGCGGCCAGGCGGTCTCGGCCTCGGCGTAGCCGACCATGAACAACGCGGTCTCCACGCCCTCACGGCCGACGGCGAGGAAGGCGAGCATGAATACCGCCAGGGCGCCGGTCTCCAGTGCCCGCGACATCCCGGCGCGCAGTTCACCGGACAGGCCCGCCGCCGCCGAGCGCATCCACAGCACCATCGACGTGACGATCGCCACGGCGACGAGCGACGCCACGCCCGCGATCGCCTCGGCGGCGAGGTCCTTGATCGTGTACGCGCCGTACTGGATGGCCAGGAACACGCCGACGGTCATCGCGACCGCGGCGGCCACCCCGGCCCACACCCACTTCAGCGCATCCCGGCGGCCGGCTTTGACCAGGAAGGCGATGAGAACCATCACGACGATGCCGGCCTCCAAGCCCTCGCGCAGGCCGATCAGCCCGCTGCCGAAAACCTGGGCAGGAATGTTCGGGGCCGCCGCGCTCAGGGTGCCCATCGGCGTGTCCTCACTCGTGTCGGAAGGCAGGCAAGCATTGGCTTACCAAACCAAGGTGTGGCTCACCTTAGCAGAGGCTGGGTAATGACGTTACCACCCCGGGTCACGGCATCGGTAGGGGATAACGGACCCGGGGTCATGGGACGATGTACCAGACCGAAAGTCCGGTTCGAGGAGTCCTGTTGTCGTCGTCGCGTTGCCTGCGTGCCGTCGTCGTCGTAGCGGCGGCGGCGGTGCTGCTGGCATCGAGCTGCTCATGGCAGCTCGGGACCCCGATTCCGGAGGGCGTGCCGCCGCCGGCGGGCGACCCGGTGCCCGCGATCGACACCCACGCACCGGGTCGCGGCGCCGACCAGCTGCACCAGTGGGCCGCCGAACGCGCTCCCGCGCTCGGCATTCCGGTGCACGCCCTGGAGGCGTACGCCTATGCGGCGCGAGTGGCCGAGGTGGAAAACCCGAAGTGTCACCTGGCCTGGACCACCCTGGCCGGTATCGGCATGGTGGAGAGCCACCACGGCACCTACCACGACGCGCAGATCCTGCCCAACGGCGACGTCACGCCGCCGATCCGCGGGGTGCGCCTCGACGGCAGCAACGGCAACCTCGAGATCGTCGACAGCGAGGCCGGTCTGGACGGCGACCCGGTCTACGCCAGGGCCATGGGGCCCATGCAGTTCATCCCGGAGACCTGGCGGCTCTACGGCGTCGACGCCAACAACGACGGCGTGATCAGCCCGGACAACATCGACGACGCGGCGCTTTCGGCCGCCGGCTATCTGTGCTTCCGGGGCAAGGACCTGGCCACCGCGCGCGGCTGGATGAACGCGCTGCGGGCCTACAACCACTCCGATCAGTACGCCCGCACCGTGCGGGACTGGGCCACCGCGTACGCCGCGGGACATCCGCTCTAGCCCGCCGTAGCCCGCTACAAGGTGGGACACCATCTAGGCTATGGCCGACAGCCCTTCCGGCCAGCCGAGCCGCGGACGAGCCACGACGCAAGGAGACGCCAGTGCCCATCATCGAGCAGGTCGCGGCTCGCGAGATCCTCGACTCCCGGGGCAATCCCACCATCGAGGTCGAGGTGGCCCTGATCGACGGCACCTTCGCCAGGGCGGCCGTTCCCTCCGGCGCGTCGACCGGTGAGCACGAGGCGGTCGAACTGCGCGACGGCGCCGGGCGCTACGGCGGCAAGGGCGTGGAGAAGGCCGTCGAGGCGGTGCTCGACGAGATCGCGCCTGCCGTCATCGGCATGAACGCCGACGATCAGCGGCTGATCGACCAGGCATTGCTCGACCTGGACGGCACGCCGGACAAGTCCCGGCTGGGTGCGAACGCGATCCTGGGTGTCTCGCTGGCGGTGGCGAAGGGCGCCGCGGACAGCGCCGGGCTGCCGCTGTTCCGGTACCTGGGCGGGCCGAACGCCCACATCCTGCCGGTGCCGATGATGAACATCCTCAACGGCGGCGCGCACGCCGACACCGGGGTCGACGTCCAGGAGTTCATGGTGGCGCCGATCGGTGCCCCGAGCTTCAAGGAGGCGCTGCGCTGGGGCGCCGAGGTCTACCACTCGCTGAAGTCGGTGCTCAAGAAGCAGGGCCTGGCGACTGGACTCGGTGACGAGGGCGGTTTCGCTCCCGATGTGGCCGGGACCAGGGCCGCGCTGGATCTGATCGGCTCGGCCATCGAGGGTGCCGGGTTCGTCCTGGGCACCGATGTGGCGCTGGCGCTCGACGTGGCCGCCACCGAGTTCTACACCGCTGGAGACGGCTACCGGTTCGAGAACGAGACCCGCACCGCCGAGCAGATGACCCAGTTCTACGCCGAGCTGCTCGACGCCTACGCGCTGGTGTCCATCGAGGATCCGCTCTCGGAGGACGACTGGGACGGCTGGGTGGAGCTGACCACCGCCATCGGGGACCGGGTGCAGATCGTCGGCGACGACCTGTTCGTCACCAACCCCGAGCGGCTCGAGGAGGGTATCGAGCGGGGCGCCGCCAACGCGCTGCTGGTGAAGGTCAACCAGATCGGCACCCTGACCGAGACCTTGGACGCGGTGGCGCTGGCCCACAACAGCGGCTACCGCACGATGATGAGCCACCGCAGCGGCGAGACCGAGGACACCACCATCGCCGACCTCGCGGTGGCCGTCGGCAGCGGCCAGATCAAGACCGGGGCACCCGCCCGCAGCGAGCGGGTGGCCAAGTACAACCAGTTGCTGCGGATCGAAGAGGCCCTGGGCGACGCCGCCCGCTACGCCGGCGACTTGGCCTTCCCCCGGTTCGTCGGACCCGAGTAGGCAGCGAAAAACGCTGTGGCGGAAGGTAAGCGGCCAGAGTCGAATCGACGCGCACCGGCCTCCCGGCCGGGCGGGTCGGGGCGGAGCCGGTCGCGCACCTCGCCGGCGGCCAAACGGGAGGCCCGGCCCACCGAGGCGCGCACCGCGGTCGAGTCGGCCGCCAACAGCATCGTCGAGCCCATCCGGCGTGCGGTGGCCGCGGCGGTCGAGCAGCAGAGTGAACAGCGGCTGGGATTCACCGCACGGCGCGCGGCGATCCTGGCGGCGGTGGTGTGCGTGCTGACGCTGACCATCGCCGGGCCGGTGCGCACGTATTTCGCTCAGCGCACCGAGATGAAGCAACTCGCCGCCAGCGAGGCGGCGCTGCGGGCCCAGATCGCCGACCTTGAGGCGCAGAAGGCCAAGCTGGCCGATCCGGTGTACATCGCCGCGCAGGCCCGTGAGCGGCTCGGGTTCGTGATGCCCGGCGACATTCCCTACCAGGTTCAGCTGCCGCCGGGCGCCGCCGTGGAGACCGGTGGCGGTGCGAAGTCGGCGGCGGTGCGCAGCAACGACCCCTGGTACACCTCGCTGTGGCACACGATCGCCGATGCGCCCCACGGTCCACCGCCACCGCCGCCGACCACCCCGACGACGTCGCCGACCCTTCCGCTGCCACCGCCGCCGGAGCCCGTCCCGGTGCCCCCTGGTGGTTGATCCCGCCGACCTGGACGCCGTTACGCGGCAGCTGGGGCGCGAGCCGCGCGGCGTGCTGGAGATCGCCTACCGTTGCCCCAACGGTGAACCGGCAGTGGTGAAGACCTCGCCCCGGCTTCCGGACGGCACGCCGTTCCCCACGCTGTACTACCTGACCCATCCGGTGCTGACGGCCGCGGCGAGCCGGCTGGAGTCCGAGGGGCTGATGCGCGACATGACCGACCGGCTTGCCGCGGACCCGCAGCTGGCCGCGGCCTACCGGCGCGCGCACGAGTCGTATCTCGCCGAGCGGGACGCGATCGAACCGTTGGGGACCGGCTTCTCCGGCGGCGGCATGCCCGACCGGGTCAAGTGCCTGCACGTGCTGATCGCGCATGCCCTGGCCAAGGGCCGGGGAGTCAACCCGTTCGGGGACGAGGCGCTCGCGGTGCTGGCTGTCGAACCGGCCATGGCCGGGATCCTGGCGAAGGGGGACTGGGGGTGAGCGTCGAGAACCATCGGGTGGGCGCCATCGACTGCGGGACCAACTCGATCCGGTTGCTGATCGCCGACCGGGTGGACGGCCGACTGGTCGACCTGCATCGCGAGATGCGCATCGTGCGGTTGGGTCAGGGCGTTGACGCCACCGGTCGGTTCGCGCCGGACGCATTGGCGCGCACCGAGGCCGCGCTGATCGACTACGCGGAACTGTTGGGCAGCTTCGGCGTCGGCCGCGTTCGCATGGTGGCGACCTCGGCGACCCGGGACGCGGCCAACAGGGAGGTGTTCTTCGCGATGACCGCCGAGGTGCTCGGCGGGGTCTGCCCCGGCGCGGTCGCCGAGGTTATCACCGGGGCGCAGGAGGCCGAGCTGTCCTTCAACGGCGCGGTGGGCGAATTGGATTCCGGAGCAGCACCTTTCGTGGTCGTCGATCTCGGTGGCGGATCGACCGAGGTGGTCCTCGGTGACCGGGACGGTGTGCAGGCCAGCTTCTCCGCCGACATCGGCTGTGTCCGGCTGACCGAGCGCTGCCTGCATTCCGACCCGCCGACCGCCGCCGAGGTGGCCGCCGCCCGCGAGGTGGTGCGCGAGCGTCTCGGGGCGGCCGTGCGGGCGGTTCCCGTCGACGGGGCGAAGACCTGGGTCGGGGTGGCGGGGACGTTCACCACGATCGCCGCGCTGGCGGCGAAGCTGACCACCTACGACCCGGCGGCGATCCACCTGTCCCGGGTGCCGTTCGCGGAGCTGTTGCCGGTGTGCGCGCAGTTGATCGGCATGACGCGCAGTCAGCGCGCGGCGCTGGGGCCGATGCACGAGGGCCGGGTCGACGTCATCGGCGGCGGCGCGATCGTGGTGGAGGAACTCGCCGACGCGCTCGGTACCCGGGCCGGCATCGACGAACTCGTCGTCAGCGAGCACGACATCCTGGACGGGATCGCGCTGTCGATCGGCTGAGGGGGTCACTCCGGTGGGATGAGGATCTCGCCTTCGGCGCCGGTGGGCACCTTGCTGCCGGCCAGCGTCAGGCCCAGCAGGATCATCACCACGCCGACGGACAAGTGCAGCCAGTTGTCGGCGTTGTTGAGGGGCAGCGCCCGGTCGGGGGCGTCGCTGAGCAGGCTGTAGAGCCACAGGCCCAGGAAGACGAAGCCGCCGCCGATCAGGTAGGTGCGGGCCCGGGCGTAGGTGCGCGCCAGGATCAGCCCCGCGACACCGAACACGAGGTGTACCAGGTTGTGCACCACCGAGATGTCGAACACGCCGAACAGCTGGGCGCGTGAGCTTTCCCCCTGCCACCGCAGCTGGTCGAGATGGCTGGTGAGGCCGGGGATGAACCCGGCGATCCCCGCGGCCAGAAACAGCGCGGCGACGATCAGCGTCGCGCCCTGTACCGCCAGCAGCCCGACCCGCCGGGTGCGGGGCCTACCGGATCGGACGGTCCCCATGGTGGTGCCTTCCCTCAGCGGCCCCTGCGGTATTGACGGGCCGGCAGGTCGCTGGCATACCCGCTGCGCGCGGCCGCCAACCACGCGTTACGAGGTGGTGCGGGCAAGGCCCGGGGTCGGCCCCCGGAGCACGTCACGGTGGACGGCGCGGCGGCCCAAAGGCGCACCGAGAGCGGTCATTCCGACGGCCGCGACGAAGTCCAGCCCGGCGCGCGGGGGGCAAACAACGGTGTTTGTACGCAACAGCGGCGTCGTCGCAACCGCGGCGTCCCGCTGCGTGCGGAGATCAGTGACCGAGCTTGACGCGGCAGCCGCTGCCGATGTTGTGGCAGTGGTGCCCACCGTCGCAGGCGTTGCAACGACAGGTACAGCCACCGGTGTGCTTCCCGGAAATCTGCACGGAAACCTGCATGTCGATCATCTCCTTCGCGGCCCGGCCGACGGGCCCTGTGCACACGATAGTTCGCGTTTGACGGGTGTGTCAGTGGAATCTGTGCGCCCCGCTGCGGTTGCCCGCGCACCCGCCGGGATCACGCCTCGAAGCGGTAGCCCATCCCGGCCTCGGTGAGCAGATGACGCGGGTGCGACGGATCGTCTTCGAGCTTGCGCCGTAACTGGGCCAGGTACACCCGCAGATAGTGGGTCTCCTTCGCATAGGCCGGCCCCCATACCTCCTTGAGCAACTCCTCGCGGCCGACCAGCTTGCCGCGGTTGCGGGCCAGCATCTCGAGCATGCCCCACTCGGTGGGGGTCAGATGCACCTCAGCGCCGTTTCGGCTCACCTTCTTCGCAGCCAGATCGACTGTGAAGGAATCGGTTTCGATCACCGGCTCGTCGGTGTCCGAGGCCGCCGCGCCCCGGCGGACGGCGGCGCGCAGTCGGGCCAGGAACTCGTCCATGCCGAACGGCTTGGTCACGTAGTCGTCCGCGCCGGCATCCAACGCCTCGACCTTCTCGGCGGAGTCGGTGCGAGCCGAGAGCACGATCACCGGTGCGCTCAACCAGCCGCGCAACCCGCCGAGCACCTCGATGCCGTCCATATCGGGCAGGCCGAGATCGAGCACGATCACGTCCGGGTGCTGCTCGGCTGCGACCTTCAGTGCGGCCGCCCCGGTGGCCGCGGTGATCACCTCGTAGCCGCGCACGCTGAGGTTGATCCGCAGCGCCCGGAGGATCTGCGGTTCGTCGTCGATCACCAGCACCTTGGTCTTCGTCATCGGACGGCCACTCCGGGCGGCGCCGCCAGGTCGAGCACCACCGTCAGCCCGCCACCCGGGGTGTCGGTGGCCGCGATCGTCCCGCCCATCGCCTCCACGAAACCTTTGGCGACCGACAGCCCGAGCCCCACGCCGTATCTGTTGTTGCGGTCGCCCAGGCGCTGGAAGGCGTCGAACATCTGGTCTTCCAGTCCGCGCGGAATGCCCGGGCCTTCGTCGACGACGTTGATCAGGATGCGGTCGGATACCCGCCCGGCGTTGACCCGGACGATGCTGTCCGGCGCGTAGCGCAGCGCGTTGTCGATCAGGTTCGCCAGTACCCGCTCGAGTAGGCCGGCGTCGGCCATCGCCACCGCGTCGCCGACGTCGACCTTGACCCGGTCCAGGCCGCCCGGGCCGAATCCGGTTGTGCCCCGGCTGATCCCGAGTAGCGCGCGCTGCACCACCTCCTCGAGGTACACCCGCTTCAACTCGGGACGCACCGCGCCGGCCGCCAGCCGGGACGAGTCCAGCAGATTGTCGACCAGCGCCGTCAGCTGGTCCACCGACTCCTCGACAGTGGCCAGCAGTTCGGCGGTGTCCTCCGGGGAGAACCCGACGTCATCGGAGCGCAGACTGGACACCGCGGCCTTCGCCGCGGCCAGCGGCGTGCGCAGGTCGTGGCTGACCGCCGACAGCAGCGAGCGGCGTAGTTCGTCGGCGCGTTCGATGGCCTCGGCCTTGCCGGCCTCCTCGGCGAGCTCGCGCTGGCGCACCAGGCCCGCGGCCTGCTTGGCCACGGCGGTCAGCACCCGTCGGTCGCGCGCGGGCAGCTTGCGTCCGGCCATCAGCATCCAGAACTCGTCATCGCCCACCTCGATGGCAGTGTCGGCGGAATCGACTGTTAGACAGGGATCGTCACCCACGCACGCGGCGATCTGCTCCTCGTCGCCGAGCACGCGCAGCACGCTCACGGCGCGTTGCGAATAGGTCTCGCGCACCCGTTCCAGGAGTGTGTCCAGATCGGCGCCCCGCAGTACCGACCCGGAGAACAGCGTCAGCAGCTCGGCTTCGGCGGACGCGTGCCTGGCCTCCCGTTCCCGGCTTCTGGCCCGATCGACCAGCACCGCGACGGCGACCGCCATCAACAACAGCACGATCTCCGTGATGGCCGAGTCGGGTTCGGCGATGGTGAACGTGTAGCGCGGCTCGGTCAGGAAGTAGTTGAGCAACAGGCCGGACAGCACAGCTGACACCGCGGCCGGTGCGACGCCACCCAGCAGGGCGACGAAAAGCACACCGACGAAGAAGATGGCGGTCTCGCCGGGAATCTTCAGGTACCTGTCGAGGAACAGGGCGGTGATCGCGCAGATGACGGACGGGACCAGCACGGCGGCCACCCAGGAGATCGCCCGGCGCTCGAGCGGGGAGACCGAGCGCACCGAGAAGCCGCGCTTGGATTCCTCATGGGTCACCATGTGCACGTCGATCTTCCCGGAGTTCTGCACGATCGCCGCGCCGATTCCCTCGTCGAAGATCCTCGCCCAGCGCGACCGGCGCGACGTACCGATCACCAGCTGGGTGGCATTCATCTCACGGGCGAAGTCCAGCAACGCTTTTGGCAGGTCATCACCGACTACCGTGTGTACGGTGGCGCCGAGGCTGGCGGCCAGCTCCCGAACCTTGCCCATCTGTGGTGCGGAAACCCCGGAGAGGCCGTCGCCGCGCACCACGTGCACGATCATCAGCTCGGCGCTGGACTTCGACGCGATGCGGGATGCCCGGCGCACCAAGGTCTCGGACTCGGGCCCGCCGGTGACCGCGACGACCACGCGTTCGCGGGCCTCCCAGGTGGCCGTTATCTTGTTGTCGGCGCGGTACTTCGCCAGGGCGGCGTCGACCTGGTCGGCGAGCCACAGCAGGGCCAGCTCCCGCAGCGCGGTGAGGTTGCCGCGGCGGAAGTAGTTCGACAGCGCCGCGTCGACCTTCTCGGGGGCGTAGACGTTGCCGTGGGAAAGCCTGCGCCGCAGGGCCTCCGGTGTGATGTCGACCAGTTCGATCTGGGATGCCTGGCGGACGATCTCGTCGGGCACCGTCTCCTGCTGTTCGATGCCGGTGATCTGCGCGACGACGTCGTTGAGGCTCTCGAGGTGCTGCACGTTGACGGTGGAGATCACCGAGATGCCGGCGTCGAGCAGCTCTTCGACGTCCATCCAGCGTTTCGGGTTCTTGCTGCCCGGGGTGTTGGTGTGGGCCAGTTCGTCGACGAGGACGACCTGAGGCCGCCGGGCCAGTACGGCCGGTACGTCGAGTTCGGGGAAACGGCCGCCGCGGTAGTCGATGTAGCGCGGCGGGATGATGTCTATCCCGTCGAGCAGCTCGGCGGTCTTCTTGCGGCCGTGGGTCTCGACCACCGCGGCGACCAGGTCCGTGCCGCGCTCGAGGCGGCGGTGCGCCTCGCCGAGCATTGCGAAGGTCTTGCCGACACCAGGCGCCGCACCGAGGTAGATGCGCAACTCGCCCCGCTTCGGCTTGGAGCCGGGCGAGGCGGGCTGCTCATCGCTCTCCGACGACGTGTCCGGCGGCGGTTCGCCGCCGGAAGTCACGCGTGGGGGCTGGACGGTGTCCACGCTTCTATTATTCGCAGATCGATCCACCGCTCCATCAGCTCTTCATCGGATACTTCTGGTCCAAGGCGATGTTGAGCTCCACCACGTTGACCCCCGGCTCGCCGAGGAAGCCCAGCGTGCGGCCTTCGGTGTGGGACACGACGAGTTGGCGAACTGCGTCTGGACTCACTCCGCGGATCTTCGCGACGCGCGCGATCTGAAGTTCGGCGTAGGCGGGGGAGATGTTCGGGTCCAGGCCGCTGCCGCTGGCGGTCACCGCGTCGGCCGGCACCGCGGGGTCGACCGCGGCCCCTTCGACCGGCACGATCTGTCCTGCCGAGTAGTCCGCACCGGCCGTTGCGCACACCACCCGGATGCCCTCGTAGGTGTCGATGAACGGGCGGGCGGTCGTCCCGCACGGCTCATTGATGCTGACGACCTTCGTCGGACGCAGCACCTTGCCGCCGGCATCGCGTGGGCCAATGACCGAAAGCACGGCGCCCACGCCGCCGCCGGTGCAGAACGGCCGCTTGCCGTCCACCCCCTCGAGGTCGCCGACGGCCTTGCTGCGCGTGCACACCTGCGTCAGCAGGCTCGGTCTGCCGGGTGTGTCGACGATGCTCTCCGGACCCAGGTTCGACGCGCTCGTCGACAGGGGGTCGTAGCCGGCACCGGCGGCCGACGGGCGGCTCTGGAAGTACTGCGGCAACGGATTGCCCTTGTCGTCGGTGAACAGCTGGCCGATCAGGCTGGACGCCACCGGCTTTCCGTTGAGCTCGATGATCGACCCGTCGGCCTTGTCCTTCAGGCCCGGGATCTGGGCCACCAGCCAGATCAACAGCGGATATCCGATGCCCACGACGACGGTGAGCACCAGCAGCGCGCGCAGCGCGGCCCAGTGTTGGCGAATGAGTGTGGAAAGGTTCATCTGTCACATTCCCGGTAAGAACTGGATGACGAGGTCGATGAGCTTGATCCCGATGAACGGGGCGACGATGCCGCCGAGGCCGTAGACGTACAGGTTGCGGTTCAACAGCTTTGACGCACTGCTGGGGGTGTAGCGAACACCGCGCAGGGACAGCGGGATCAGCGCGATGATGATGATCGCGTTGAAGATGACCGCGGACAGGATCGCCGACTGCGGGCTGTGCAGCCGCATGATGTTCAGCAGGTCCAGTCCCGGGAAGAGGGCGACGAACATCGCCGGGATGATGGCGAAGTACTTGGCGATGTCGTTGGCGATCGAGAACGTGGTGAGCGCGCCCCGGGTGATCAGCAACTGCTTGCCGATCTCGACGATCTCGATGAGCTTGGTCGGGTCGGAGTCGAGATCGACCATGTTGCCGGCCTCTTTGGCCGCCGAGGTGCCGGTGTTCATCGCCACCCCGACGTCGGCCTGGGCCAGCGCCGGCGCGTCGTTGGTGCCGTCACCGGTCATCGCGACCAGCTTTCCACCCTCCTGTTCGCGCTTGATCAACGCGAGCTTGTCCTCCGGCGTCGCCTCGGCCAGGAAGTCGTCCACCCCGGCCTCGTCGGCAATCGCCTTGGCGGTCAACGGGTTGTCGCCGGTGATCATCACCGTGCGGATGCCCATCTTGCGCATCTCGTCGAAGCGGTCCCGCATGCCCTGCTTGACGACATCCTTGAGGTGGATGACGCCCAGCACCTCGGCCTTCCCATCGAAGCTCTGCCCGACGACCAGCGGGGTGCCGCCGCCGGCGGAGATGCCGTCGACGAGGTTGCCGAGATCGGCGGGCACGGTGCCACCCTGGTCGCGCACCCACTGCGCCACCGAACTCGCCGCACCCTTGCGCAGCTGGTGGCCGTTGTCCAGGTTCACCCCGGACATTCGGGTGGTCGCGGAGAACTCCACCCACTCGGCGTTGACCAGTTCGCCTGGGGTGCGGGCGCGCAGGCCGAACTCCTCCTTGGCGAACACCACGATGGAGCGGCCCTCCGGCGTCTCGTCGGCCAGGCTGGACAGCTGCGCGGCGTCGGCGAGCTGATCGGAGCCGACCCCGGGTAGCGGCACGAAGTCCGAAGCCTGCCGGTTGCCGAGCGTGATGGTGCCGGTCTTGTCCAGCAACAGCGTGTTGACGTCGCCGGCGGCCTCGACGGCACGACCCGACATGGCCAGTACATTGCGCTGCACGAGGCGGTCCATGCCGGCGATGCCGATCGCCGACAGCAGCGCGCCGATGGTCGTCGGGATCAGACAGACCAGCAGCGACACCATCACGATGCCGGTCACACCGTCGCCGGTCAGCGCCAGGGAGTCGGGCACGCCCGGGTTGTTGGCCTTCGAATAGATCGCCAGTGGCTGCAAAGTGGCGACGGCGAAGATGAAGATGATCGTCAGCGCCGCGAGCAGGATGTTCAGCGCGATCTCGTTCGGCGTCTTCTGGCGGTTGGCGCCCTCGACCAGGGCGATCATCCGGTCGATGAAGCTCTCGCCCGGTTTCTGGGTGATCCGAACGACGATGCGGTCCGACAGCACCGTGGTGCCGCCCGTCACCGCCGAGCGGTCGCCACCGGACTCGCGGATCACCGGGGCGGACTCGCCGGTGATGGCCGATTCGTCCACCGAGGCGATGCCTTCCACGACGTCACCGTCACCGGGGATGACCTGTCCGGCTTCGACGACGACGATGTCCCCCTGGTTCAACAGCGGCGCGGCCACCCCCTCCTCGGTGCCGGGTCGACCCGGCTCCCAGCCGGTCAGGCGGCGAGCCATGGTGTCGGCCTTGGTCTTTCGCAGCGATTCGGCCTGTGCCTTGCCGCGGCCTTCCGCGACGGCCTCGGCGAGGTTGGCGAACACCACGGTCAGCCACAGCCAGAACACGATCAGCCAGGCGAACCAGCTCGGCGTGAAGATCGCCAGGATGGTGCTCCAGACCGCGCCGATCTCCACGATGAACATGACCGGATTGCGCCAGAGCGTGCGCGGATCCAGCTTGCGCAGGGCGTCCGGCAGGGACTTCCACAGCAGTCTCGGGTCGAGCAGGCCGCCCTGCACCTGGTTCTTAGGGGCGCTCTGCACGGTGTCGGCCTCGATTGTGTTGGCGGCCATGGTCAGTGGATTCCTTCAGCAAGGGGCCCGAGCGCGAGCACGGGCAGGAATGTGAGGGCCACCAGGATGAGCGTCACCCCGGCGACCATTCCGACGAACTGCGGTCGGTGGGTGGGCAGGGTGCCGATCGACTCCGGGGTGTGGCCCTGCCTGGCCAGCGAGCCCGCCAGGGCGAGCACCAGCACGATCGGCAGGAACCGGCCGAGCACCATCGCCAGGCCGAGCGCGGTGTTGTACCAGTCGGTGTTGACGCTCAGGCCGGCGAAGGCGGAACCGTTGTTGTTGGCGGCCGAGGTGAAGGCGTACAACACCTCGGACAAGCCGTGCGGACCCGAGTTGAGCATTGCGGCCCGCTGTCCGGGCATTGCCATGGCGATCGCGGTCCCGGTGAGCACAAGTAGCGGTGTCACCAGGAAATAGCTTGCGGCGAGCTTGATCTCGCGTGGCGTGATCTTCTTGCCCAGGTACTCGGGGGTGCGTCCGACCATGAGGCCGGCGACGAAGACGGTGATCACCGCGAGAATCAGCATGCCGTACAGGCCCGATCCGGTGCCGCCCGGCGCGACCTCGCCGAACTGCATGTTGAACAACGTCATCATCCCGCCGAGGCTGGTATAGGAGTCGTGGAACGAGTCCACCGCACCGGTCGACGTCAGGGTGGTGGCGTCGGCGAAGACCGCGGAATCGGCCACCCCGAAGCGCTGCTCCACCCCCTCCATCGCCGAACCGACCGCGGTTGGGACCGTGCCGTGGGCCTGGAGCTGGAACCGCAGCATCAGGCTGACGCTGATCAGTGCGAGGACCGCCATCACGGCGGCGATCGCATAGCCCTGCTTCCTGCTCTCGACCATGCGCCCGAAGGTGCGTGGCAGCGAGAAGCTGATCACCAGCAGCAGGAAGACCTCGATCCAGTTGGTCCAGGTGGTCGGGTTCTCGAACGGGTGCGCGGAGTTGGCGTTGTAGAAGCCGCCGCCGTTGGTGCCCAGTTCCTTGATGGCCTCCTGGCTGGCCACCGGTCCGCCGGTGATGGTCTGCTGCGCGCCGGCCAGGGTGTCGACCACCTGGTCGTGCAGATGGAAATTCTGGATCGCGCCGCCGGCGATGAGGATGATCGCGGCGACGACAGCGATCGGCAGCAGGATGCGCAGTGTGCCGCGGACCAGGTCGACCCAGAAGTTGCCCAGCTCGGTGGCGTGACGGCGGGCGAACCCTCGCACCAGCGCGACGGCCACCGCCATGCCTACCGCGGCGGAGACGAAGTTCTGGACAGCCAAGCCGGCCATCTGCACGAGGTGGCCTTGGGTGGACTCACCGGAGTAGGCCTGCCAGTTGGTATTGGTCACGAAGCTGATCGCCGTGTTCCACGCCAGCGCCGGCGTCATCGGCGTGGCCGGATCCTTGAGATGCAGTGGCAGCCTGCCCTGCACCAGTTGGAAGACGAAAAGGAACAGGATGCTGATCGCCGAGAAGGCGAGCACGCTGCGGGCGTACGCGCCCCAGTTCTGCTCCGAGCGTGGGTCGGCGCCGATCAGCCGGTAGATCACCCGCTCGACCCGGTTGTCCTTCTCCGCGCTGTACACGCGGTACATGTAGTCGCCCAGCGGCACGTGCACGGCGGCCAGGGCAAGGACCAGTAGCGCGAGGAACGCGATCCCCGCCGATGTCGTGGTCATCAGAACCGTTCCGGGAACAGCAGCGCGGCGCCCACGAAGACCGCGAGCACCACGGCAAGCGCCAGACCGACGACGTTCTCGAGGCTCACAGGCGCTCGACCAACTTCTGCACCAGGCCGAGCAGCGCGAAGATCGCCACCGTCAGCACGAGGTATATGACGACACCCATCTCTCTCCGTTCACGGTCCACGACCACGACCACGCTAGGTCGCCCGCAGGCCGCCACCGCCCGCCGTTGACGGTTTCTTTACGCCCGAACGGGTCGCCTTTACGGGCTTCGCACACGGCGTGGTCGAATGAACCGGTGTCAGCCTTCGGCGCGGTAGCGGACCTGCTGGACGAAGCGCGCTCGGAGACCGGCCTCGATGATTTCGGGGCTGACACCTTCCGGGAGGGCCTGGAGATCCTCGTGGCGGCCCTGCGGGACGAGGCACGGCTCAACGCGGTCGGGGAACGCGCGATGCGCCGCCAGGTCGTCGGCCATCTCAGCCAGCGACTGCAGGTCGAGGACTGGTACCGACGCCATCCAGAGATCGCCGACGAGGCCCTCGAGCCCGCGCTGATCGGGCTGGGTCTGCCGCGGACCGGCTCCACCGCGTTGTCGGTGCTGCTCGGTCACGATCCCGAGGTTCGGTCGCTGCGCTGGTTCGAGTCGAACCAACCGTGCCCGCCCCCCTCGACCGTCCGTGGGCCGGACCCCCGCATCGCCCGGATGGAGCGATCGCTTGCGTTGCAGGACAAGTTCATGCCGCGCATCAAGCACCTTGTGCCGGTCACGGCGACCGCACCGGGGGAGTGCCTGGACCTGATGGCGCTGGACTTCAAGTCCCAGGCCTTCGAGGCCTACGCCCGCATCCCGTCCTACTCCTCCTGGCTGTTGTACCGAGCGGACCTGAGCACGGCCTACGCCTATCACCGCCGGGTGCTGCGGCTGCTGCAGTGGGGCACCCCGGCACGGCCGTGGCGGCTCAAGGCACCGGCGCACATGGTGGGAATCGCGGCCCTGGCCAACGCTTTTCCCGACGCCAGGTTCGTGATGACGCACCGCGACGTCGTCGACGTGATCCCGTCGATAGCCGATCTCTACAGCGAACTGGCCAACCCGTTCACCGAAGAGTTGGACCGCCACTACCTCGGTGAGCTCAACGTGGAGACCTGGAGTGTCGGCATGACCCGCACCCTGGACTTCCGGGCCGACAACGAGGACCGGTTCTACGACATCGACTTTCGCCAGATGCAATCCGAACCGATCGAGACGGTGCGGTCGCTGTATGCGTGGCTGGGCGCGGAGGTCAGCGCCGAGTTCGAGGCCGGCATGCGGCGGTGGTGGCAGACCTCGGCGGTCAACCGGGAGCAGATCGACCGGCCGGGACCGGAGGCGTTCGGCATCGATGTCGACGCACTGGGGTCGCTTTTCGCCCGGTACACGCAGCGCTTCAGCACCGCTGAGCGGGACCGGTAGCGGCCAATGACCGATGCCGGAAAACGGTGCTCGGGGAAATGCCCATGTGGTTCAATACCGCCGATGAATTTGGCGATGATGGGCATAGTCGGCGCCGTCGCGGGTGCGTCGTCGACGGGGCTCATCACCCTGCTGAAGTCCGCCCTGGACAACGCCGCTCAGCGCCGTACCTCCGAGGCGGAGCGCCGCCACCAGGTGGTGGCCAGCCTTCGGGCGCAACGCGATACCACCATCAAACTGTGGCGGATGGGCCTCGAGCACGCCCGCGACTCCTACCAGCGGTCGCTCGCCGACAGCGCCGACGGATCGGCGGCGCCCAACGCGGTCGGGGACGAGTGGTTCGAGACTTTGCGCCCGCACCTGTCCAAATCCGGCGCCGCCGCCGCCCTCCGCACTGCTACCGAGCTGCGCTGCGACAACGAGACGGTCGCCCTGTTGTCCCTGGAGATCGGCCGCATCGAGAAGCTGTGGCTCGACGAGGCCATGGGCTGACCGCAACCATCGACAGGAGCCGATGTGCCACACAACCAGAAGCGAGGCATGCTCACCGCGGCAACGCCTTTGATCATCGCGGCCGTGCTGGCCGTCGGCGGCTGCCCCAGCGCCGCCGCGCAACCCGAGAGCCCGACAACCCCGAGCGCTCCGGGCGACTTCCTGACTGTGGTCGCCAACCAGACCGGCCTGCCTGCGCCGCGCTGGACCGCATCGGGCATTCACACGGCTAAGGGATTCACCACCGCGGCGGCCCAGACCACCAGCGTCGCCGGGATGAGGGCCGACTGCGACAACATCAACCTGAACCGGAAGCTGTCGACCGACTTCCTGCGAGATGTCTTCGGCCCCGGCCTGATCGGCTTCTTCTACAAGTGCGAGAACATCAGTGCGGACACCAACCAGTACTGGTTCACCATCGCATCCGGTGACCCCGCCCAGATCGACAAGCTCTGCGATCCGGCAACGCAGTACCCGGTCGTGTACGACGCCCAGCACAACACCTACTGGCGCGACGAGCCCTTCACCTGCACCGACCGGTTCGGCCCCTATTGACGCGGCAGGATCAGCACCGGCACCGGTGAGTGCCGGACGATCCGCGCCGCCGCCGAGCCGAGGAAGACGTGGGAGAGGTCGCCGGCGGTGCCCGATCCCAGCGCCAGCAGGTCACCGGCATCCCAGGCCACGCTCTCCACGGCGTCGCGCCAGGACCGTCCGCTGCCCACGACGACGTCGACATCGGGTACCGCCAGCCGCTGCCGGATATCGTCCAGCTGAGCCGCGATCTCCTCCTGCATGCGCTCGGACCAGTGCGATACGACCAGGTCCTCGCCGGACGCCGTCGAACCGAACCAGGCCGGCCGCACCGTGAACGACACGATCCGCAACGGCAGCGACCACGCCGTGGCCAGGTCGGCGGCCGCCGCGAGCAGACCGTTCAGGTCGGCCTCCCCGCCGTAGGCGGCGGTGATCCGGCTCAGCGGTGCCGGTGTGGCGGGGTAGCCGCGCGGGGCGATCGCCACCGGTAGCGCGGCCGTGTGCACCAGCCGGTCGGTTACGCTGCCCAGGGTCACCCGGCCGAGCAGGCCCGACGACGACGACCCGACCACCACCACGTCGGCGCGGTACTCCTCGGCGAGCTCGAGCAGCCCGACCGGAATCGAGGTCGCCTGATGGATCACGACGGGGATGTCCAGGCCACCGCCCACCCGGCCGATCACCTGTTCCAGTGATGTGCGGGCCTGGTCGCACACAACGGTCAGGTACTCGTCTTCGACCGGATCCGAACGGGGCGGCCAGGAGCGCTCGGCCACGGCCGCGGCGACGATGGATTCCCCACTGCTGTGAGCGATCCGGATCGCCAGGTTGATCGGTGCATCGCTCTGGCGGCTGGTGCTGAAGCCGGCCAGGATCGTCACGGCGCGCGCCCCACGGTGCCCGCCTGGGAGATGACGTTGGTGACCGGCACGTCGTACTCGCCGCGGGCGCGGTCGACGACATCGAAGCGATGCCAGATCGATTCGCTCGGAGGTGCGGTTGCGATCACGATCTGGTCGGGGTGGAACGACTCGACGCCGGCGGCCAGTGCGCGCAGTGGCCGGTAGTCACCCAGCGTGCCCTCGGCCGAAAATCCCTCGGCGCGAAGCGTGTTGAGCGTGTTGTCCAGCCGTTCCTGGGCAGCGGCCACTGTCGCGTCCCACACGTCGAGCGGGCCGTGGGTGGCCGCGACGCCGGTCTCAACCGGGCTTGCGGGTACCACGACCTGGAACGCCGTCTCGCGGTCCGCGCCGATCTCGCGCAGCTTTTCCAGCAGTTCGGTGGAATCGACGACCTCGTTGGCCAGCACCAGCACCCGATGGGGCGGTGCCGTCGCGGCCACCCCGGCCGGTGCCGGGCGGCTGTTGATGAACCACCGGTTGGCGAAGAACAGCACGATCACGACCGCCCATGACAGCAGGCTCAGCACCAGTTGGGAGCGCACGGCCGGCTGCAGGTACATCTGCACCAGGATCAAAATGATTGCCGCAGCGGTGATCAGCGACAGCACCGGGAACAGCCACATCTTGACCTTGAGTTCGCCGTCGGGTGTCCGGTAGCGCAGCACGATGTGCGAGATGACGATCAGCAGGTAGACGAACAGGATGATCGCTCCGCTGGAGTTCAGCAGGAACGCGAAGATGGACTTCTCCGCGAACGCGGCGGCGATCACGCACAGCAGTCCCACGATCGACGAGGTCAGGATCGACACGGCCGGGACGCCGCGCCGGGTCACCGACACCAATTGCGGCGGGGCCTCCCGACGTGCGGCCAGCACGAACAACATTCGCGACGCCGTGTACATCCCGGAGTTGAGACAGCTCAGCACTGCGGTGAGGACCACCGCGTTCATGATCTGGTTGGCGTAGGGGATGCCCATGCGCTCGAAGGCCGCGACGAACGGCGAGGCGCCGGCCTGCTCGTCGTTCCACGGCATGATCGTCACGAGCAGGAATGCGGAGCCGACGAAGAAGACGGCGATCCGGACGATCACGGAGTTGGCGGCCTTGGCCACCGCACGTTCGGGATCGGAGGACTCGGCGGCGGCGATCGTCGCGATCTCGGGACCGACCATCGAGAAGATGACGGTCACCACGCCGACGGTGACCGCGCTGACTCCGTGCGGGAAGAAGCCGCCGTGCGTCCACAGGTTGGAGAAGTCCATGTTCTTGTGCGGCCACAGGCCGAACACGTAGAGCGACCCGATCACCAGGAACACGACGATCGCGCCGACCTTGATGCCGGCGAACCAGTACTCGAATTCGCCGAACGAGGACACCGAGAACAGGTTGGTCGCCGTCATCGCGATGAGCAGCAGCAGCGCGGTCAGCCACAGCGGGGCGCCGGGCACCCAGTACTGGATGATCTTGGCGCCGGCGATCGCCTCGAAGCCGACGACGATCACCCAGAAGTACCAGTACAACCAGCCGACCGAGAAGCCGGCCCAGTCGCCGAGCGCGGTGCGGGCGTAGTCGGCGAACGACCCGGTGGACGGGTTGGCCACCGCCATCTCGGCGAGCATCCGCATCACCATGATGATCAGCAGGCCGGACAGTCCGTAGGTGATGAACGCCCCGGGCCCGGTGTCCCGGATGACCACCCCGGAGCCGACGAACAGGCCGGCGCCGATCACCCCGCCGATCGCGATCATGGTCAGCTGCCGCTGACTCAGGGCCTTGCGCAGTTCGGGCGTCGCGGACACATCTGCCTCCTTGCTCTCCCCTGCAATTGTGACCTGTACCACATACGGTGAATTGCAAAACGGAACAAACGGGGCACGGCCGCTGGCCCGGAAGGAAGCCGAGGCGCATCGCCCGGAACTGCTCGACGGGGTCGGCCTCATCGTGGGGATCGACCGGTTCATGTCCGAGGCGCGCCCGGTCACGAACTTCTCCGGCAACGCGGTGGCCACCCTGCTGGTGGGGTCGAGCTCACCATGCTCGACGATGCCGATACCCCGGGACGCCCGGCCACGGTCGGTTGACCACCGCTTTCCCGGGATGGCCGACAGGTGAACAACAATCGCGCGCCCGGCCCCGGTGCCCGCGGGCTGCTACGGTCGGCCGGCGGCGGGCTGTGGCGGCCGTCCACTCAACCGGAGGGAAGGGTTGTCGATGCCTCGATCGAATGCGGCCAGGGCGGTGGCGATGGTGGGGGCCGGGGCGGCGCTCGCCGGTGCCGGGGGACTGACCGCGGGCTGCTCCAGCAGCACCGAGCAGGGGCCCACGAGCACAACCACGCCCGCCCCGCCGTCGCCGGTGGAGAAGGGCGTGATCAACATGCCGCCCAGGGCGTTCAACCAGAACCAGAACGCCGCCGACGCAATGCTGGCCCTGGAGAGCCAGGGCTACATCGTGCAGATCAACAACGGCGGCGGCTACTCGGGCAGCAGCGTGCTCTCGCAGTGCCGGATCACGTCGGTCGACGGCCTCAAGGGCAGCAACCCGCCGCCCAACACCACCGTCTTCCTCACCCTGTCCTGCCCGAACAGCAACAACTGACCGGCAGTCCGACGCCTGAAAGGGCCGGTGCGCCAACCTCGGCGGTGAGCGCCGGAAAGTACGCTCTCTGCTGGGAAGCCCCCATAGCCCAATCGGCAGAGGCAGCGGACTTAAAATCCGCCAAGTGTGCGTTCGAGTCGCACTGGGGGCACTGGATCTGACCAGTTCAAGCAAGACTCACCAAATCGCCGTCCCGGCGTGATCGGCTGCCTACCATCAGCCGATGCGCGGATCCAAGATTCTCATCACCGGAGCGACGGGCCAGGTCGCTACCCCGATCGCCCTGGCCTTCGCGGCCGACAACGAGGTGTGGGGGGCCGCGCGCTTCACCGATCCTTCGGCGCGGGAACGCCTCGAGCAGGCCGGAGTTCGGTGCGCGGCGGTCAACATGGCCGCCGGGGACTTCACCGGGCTCCCGGCAGACTTCGACTACGTGCTCAACTTCGCGGTGGCCAAGAGCGGCAGGTGGGACAAGGACCTCGCGGTCAATGCGGAGTCCGCCGGCCTGCTCATGTCGCACTGCCGGGGCGTGAGGGCCTTCCTGCATTGCTCGTCCGGCGCTGTCTACGATCCGCCGAACGACGAACCCCGGACCGAACGCACCGTTTACGGCGACAACCACACGCCCCTGCTCCCGACCTACTCCATCTCCAAGATCGCCGGAGAGGTCGTCGTCGCCACCATGGCGCGCGCCCTAGGTATCCCGGCCACCATTGCGCGCCTCAACGTCCCATACGGCGACAACGGCGGTTGGCAGCGCTACCACCTGGAGATGATGCTCAACGGCACACCCATCCCGGTGCCGCCCGGCGGCCCGGCCGTCTATAACCCGATCCACGAGGACGACATCATCGCGATGATCCCGAAACTGCTTGAGCTGGCCTCGGTTCCGGCAACCACGGTCAACTGGGCCGGTGACCAGTTCATCAGCATTCAAGACTGGTGTGCCTACCTCGGCTCGCTCGTCGGCAGGGAGCCGGTGTTCGAGGAGAGCGATCGGGCGCTGCGTGGTAATCCGTTGGACGTCAGCAGGATGCATGAGCTTATCGGCACCACTACCGTCGACTGGCGCGACGGGATGCGCCGCATGGCCGCCAAGTTCCACCCCGAACTCGTCGCCCTCTGATCCGGTAGGAATGGCTCCGGAGCGCGGTTGGTGTCTTTATGGTTGAGCGGTGCCTGAACTGGACCGCCGAAGCATGTTCCTGATATCGGGGCTGGGCCTGCTGGCCGCCGCGATCCCGCTCCCGCGCGCCGACGCGGCTCCCCCAGGTGGTGCCTACCTGTTCGAGGATGACTTCGACGGACCCGCGGGCTCGCCCCCCAATCCGGGAAACTGGACGGTGCAGAACTGGCAGGACGACACGTGGCCGCCGGTCGCGAGCCAGTACCGCGACGACCGGCAGAACGTCTTTCTGGACGGGAATTCGAACCTGGTGATCCGGGCCACCCGGGAAGACGACACGTACTTCAGCGGCAAGGTGCGCGGGAACTGGCGGGTGCCGATGGGCCACACCTGGGAGGCGCGCGTCAAGCTCGACTGCCTGGTACCGGGGGCCTGGCCTGCGTTCTGGGCCGTCAACGAAGACCCGCTGCCCGACGGCGAGGTGGACATCATGGAGTTCTACGGCAACCTCAACTGGCCCCCGGGGACGACGGTTCACGCCGCATCGAACGGAAAGACGTGGGAGAGCAAGTCGATTGCGGGCTTGGTCGACGGTGCCTGGCACAACTGGCGGATGCGCTGGGACGAGAACGGGTTCAAGTTCTGGCGGGACTACGTCGACGGCGCCAAGCCGTACTTCACGGTGCCGCCCAAGCCCATCCCGGTCCACGGCAACCCGACCGACCTGCGCTGGCCGTTCAACAATCCGGGGTACTGGCTGAGCCCGATGTTCAACCTCGCGATCGGGGGGCCCGGTGGCGGCGACCCCGCCCTGACCAACTTCCCGGTGTCGATGCTCGTCGACTGGATCCGCATCTCCTGACGGTCTGGCCCACTTCCCAGTGGAACGCCAGTTTGTGGGAGCGGTTCAGTGGGTAGGGTACGGAAATGCCTAGTCGTGTCACTGCCTGCGCCGCTGTCCTGATCACTCCCGTCGCCCTGTTGGTGGGCTGCTCGTCTGACAACGGGTCGAACCAGACCAGCTCGTCGACCACCTCGACCACTACGGCGGGCGCGGAAACCCTTACCGCACAACTGAAGACGGCCGACGGCAAGCCGGTCGCCGACGCCACCTTCGACTGGTCCGACGGCTATGCGACGGTGACCGTCGAGACCGTCAGCGGTGGCATCCTCGCGCCCGGTTTCCACGGCCTGCACATCCACTCGGTGGGAAAGTGCGAGGCCGACTCGGTGGCGCCCAGTGGGGGAGCGCCGGGCAACTTCAACTCCGCGGGCGGACACCTGCAGGTGCCCGGGCATACCGGCCATCCGGCCAGCGGTGACCTGACGTCGCTGGAGGTCCGGTCGGACGGGTCGGCCAAGCTGGTCACCACCACCGACGCCTTCACCAAGGCCGACCTGACCGGCCCGGAGGGGGCGGCACTGATCATCCACGAGGGCGCGGACAACTTCGCCAACATTCCGCCGCGCTACTCCGTCGACGGCAAGCCCGGTCCCGACGAGACCACGATGGCCACCGGCGATGCCGGCAAGCGAGTGGCCTGCGCGGTTCTCGCGCCGGCCAGCGCAACCGCGGCGTCCACGTCCACCAGCACCTCGACGGTCACCTCAACGACCGTGACGGCCGTGCCGGCGCCGGGGGAGGCCACGACGAGCACCACCACCTCCGCCACCGAGACGTCGCCGTCGGCCACCCCCACGACGACGGTCACCACGACGCCGTCCCTCCCGACCACCACCACGGCGGCACCGCCGGTCACCACGACGACGGCGGCCCCGGGAGCCTGATCCGCACGTCGCCACGGTGAGTTCGACCTACAGTCGACGCCGGTGGTATAGGAGTGCAGATGAACAGCCGGAACGAACCCGTGGTGGTGGTCGGCAGTGGCCCACTCGGAGCCGTCGCCGCCCGCCGTCTTGCCGAGGCAGGTCGTGCCGTGACCATCTTGGAGGCCGGGCCGGCGATCTCGGATCCACCGGGCTCCCACGTCCGAAACCAGGCCCGATACCAGCGGGACCCGGACTCGTTCTTCGCCGGAATCGCCTCGCACATAACCTATTTCGACCAAACCGCGCCGCCGCGGGGGTTGCCGGGGGCGTCGGTGAGCGCCGCGGTCGGCGGCCAGGGCGTGTTGTGGACCAATAACTGCCCCAGGCCGACGCCGGCCGAACGCGGTGAATTGCTGTCGGATGACGAGTGGGAACACTACCTCGGCGCCGCCGAACGCTACCTGGGCGTCACCGACGACACGTTCTCCGGTTCGGTTCGCCAGCAACGGATCCTGGAACGCCTCGGACCCGTGCTCGCCGCGGCCGGCCGTGATCTCCGCGGGCAGCCGATGGCCGGCCGCCTCGTGGCTCCCGACACCGTCCACTATGTCGCCACAGATGACATCCTGGCCGGCGTCGGGGTGCGGATCGAGACCGCCGACGTTCGCCACGTTCTGTTCCACCGTGGGCGCGCTTCGGGGGTGCGGCTGGCCGACGGCCCGACCGTGCCGGCCTCGGCGGTGGTCGTGGCCGCCGGAGCCTTCGACACTCCGATCCTGCTGCACCGCTCGGGAATTCGGCACCCGGCCCTCGGCTGCCGTCTCACCTATCACCCGGTTCTGTATTCGCAGCTGGTGCTTGACCCGGACGTGTGCGGCGGCGCTGGTGATGTGCCGCCGCGGCTGTGGATTCCGCCGGCCCCGGGCGCACCCTGGAATACCATGCTGCTGCGCGATACCAATCCCGTACCACCGTCGGCCCCCGATGTTGATCTGCCTGCACACCGGCTGCTCGAGATCCAGACGTTCTGCCCGGTCGACATCCACCCGGACAACACGATGACGATCGCCGATGACGGGGCCGTGGCCTTCGACGTCCCGCTGCGGGAGGCCGACCGGGCGCGGATGGCGGCGGTGCTCGCCGACCAGCACGAGTTGGCCGGGGCGCTGGGACGCTTTCGAGCGGGTTTGGAGCCGCAGTGGATGGAGCTGGGCTTCGCCCACGTGATGGGCACCTGCCGCATGGGAGCCGCCGACGACGGCACCTGCGTGACGGACGAGTTCGGACGAGTGTGGGGTACCGAGAATCTCTACCTGGCCACCGTCGGCGTCATTCCGGACCCGCTGGCCGTCAATCCCACACTGACCGCGGCGGCGCTGGCGATCCGCAGCGTCGACCGATTGCTGTCCGGTGCCTGAGCTCAGGCGGGCACGAGCAGCGCCACCGCGTGCGTGACGACCGCATCCAGGTCGTCGCCCAGGGTGCCGGCCAGCCACTGCTGGGCCAGCTCGGCCATCGCGCCGGCGTACATCGCGGCGCCGACTTCGGTTGCGACACTGTCGTTCTCGGGTGACGCACGCCTGCCCTCGCTCAGCACCAACTCGCGGAGGTTGTCCTGGGCCATGGTCCGTCGCGCGGCGAGCACGGGGTTCGTCCGGGCCTCGGTGAACAGGATCCTGCCGCGCCGCGGGTCGGCGGAGCTGAAGTCGAGGACCGCCCGGATACCGGCCTTGAGGCGGGCCCGGTCGTCGTTCGGGGCGCCGCCCATGGCCGCGGCCAGCAGTTCGCCGAGCGTGGCCGCCACCTCGTCGTAGACGGCGCCGAGAAGTTCGTCGGTGTCGGTGAAGCTCTCGTAGAAGTAGCGCGTGTTCAGTTCGGCCGCACGGCACACCGAGCGCACCGAGACGGCGCCCTCCCCGCCGTCGCCGAAGAGTTCGAACGCGGCGGCGACCAGCAGGGCGCGCCGCTCCGCCTGGCGATCGGTGGGCGACACCCCGGCCCATCTGGTCGCGCGCGTCATGGGTCGAGGATACGCGTTTGGTGACAGGTGTAGCCAAACATGCTAGTTTTGGCTACGACCGTGACCAGAAGGAGCCGGCGACATGAAACTGCTGCTGCCACATCAGATCGTCGAGGAGAAGGTGCGGTCCGACTTCGACAGGGACATTCGCCGGCGATTCTTCCGCGGGCTGGAGTTCGTCGAGCCGGAGGGCGATCCGGGTTGGTTCGGACCCGGCAGCGCGGTGTGGCACGTGCACTCCCACACCTCCGCGCTCATCTTCGGCCTGCAGTGCGCCGCCTTCATGGAGCGGCTGGACCCCAGCATCTTCTGGATGGGCTCGGACCACTCCCGGCTGGTCGAGCGCGATGAGGACGGCACGCCGACCGGCCGCATCGACGTCGAAGGCGCCCAGACCCGGCTGGCCCACTCGCTGGCGTTCTTCATCGGCACCGCCTACGGGTCGACCCGCACCGCCGAGAAGGTGGCCCAGACGGTGCGCGCGATGCACCACACCATCAAGGGAGTCCGGCCCGACGGCCTGCCCTACGACGCCGACGACCCGGAGTGGCTGCGCTGGAACTACGCCACCGTGGTCTGGGGTATCGCCACCGCGCACGAGCTCTACCACCCGATGCCGCTGCGCGACATCGACCGCTACTACGCCGAATTCGTTCGGGTCGGGCACGCGCTCGGCGGTACCGATCTACCGTCCACCAAGGCCGAGACGGCGGACTGCCTGCGGTCGTACCTGCCCCGCCTCGCGCTGACGCACGGCGCCGCGATGTCCACCGGCGCCAACCTGATGAGCAACCCCGACGTCCCGGCCACCGCGAAGTTCTTCGACTGGGCCATCCGCGACGCGATGCCCGAGTGGGCCGCCGAACTGATCTCCCACAAGCCGCCGCACCCGGTCGAGCGCGCCGCCCGCCGCGCCGCCACCTGGGCCGCCATCAACGGCACCCGCGCCGCGATGGGTCAGCTCCCCGAGTTCCAGCAGGCGCAGCGCCGGGTGGCCAACGGCACGATCGTCGACCACACCGAACCGGCCTACGTGCTGGGCAGCGATCCCGTCCGCAGCCGCGACAAGGTCGAGCAGATGCTGTGATCCGGGCTAGCTTCCGGCCCGCCGGCCCGCGTATGCCTTGAGATCGGCCGACAGCGCGTCGGCCACCAACAACTTCGGCAGCAGGCCCGGCTCGGACATCCGGGCACGAAACGCCAACTCGATCGTCACGTCGTGCTCGGGGCGATGGTCGACCACGATCGGGTCACCGGCCCGCACCGTCCCGGGCGAGATCACCCGCAGGTAGGCACCAGGCCTTGCCGCCCGCGTGAACGTCTTGATCCACCGGTCGGCCGCCAGAAACGCCGCGAACGTCCGGCACGGCGTCCGGGGCGCCGAGACCTCCAGCAGCAGGCCGTCGGTGCCGATCCGCCAGCGCTCGCCGATCCGGGCGCCGGTCACCTCGACGCCGGCGGTGGTGAGGTTCTCGCCGAACATGCCGCTGCTGATCGGGCGCGCCAGTTCGGTCTCCCACCCGTCGAGGTCCTCGCGTGCATAGGCGTACACGGCCTGATCGTCCCCACCGTGCAGCTTGTGGTTGCCGATGGTGTCGCCGGTCAGCCCGCTGCCCGTCGGGCCCGGCGCCCGCACCCTCACCGCCTCGTCGGTCGGCACCTTGTCGATGCCCGTCGATTTCCCACGCGCCTTCGGATCGGGGTTCACCCGGACCCGGGCCAGATTGACCGACTCCACGTGCGCCATCACGCCAGACTAGGGGAGTGCCCCCGGTCCGGCGAGCGGTGCACCCGGCCGGCGGCCTCGACCCCGACGGCGCACCCGATGTTGCTCGACTGCGGTGCCCGCCGCCCAGCGGTGCGGATGGCCCCACCCCCGAAGCGGCCGGGTACGCGCAGGTCCGCGGGGCCGGCGCGGCACGGCCACGACACCGTCCGGCCCGGATGATTTTGCACTGAAAATTATCTGGCAGAACTGATTTCGTTTTCGCTACCGATCGTGTGCGGTGGCACGCTACAGTGCCCTCGGCATTCGCATCGTCTGCGCCCCACGTGGGCGGCCCCACCGGGAATCGCCGAGTTCCGGCGGGCCGCAACCGGACCGATTCCTTTGCTGTGGACAGCTGCGGCGGGGCTTCGCCGTACCCATTGATGTGCGTCGAGGAAACAGTCATGGTGTGGATCAGCCGTATCGCGGTAGTGGCGCTGGCCCTCGCGGCCTTCCTGCTGACCGGGCAGGCGCCGGTCGGAGCGGCCGTCATGTGGCACCCCAAGCCCGCTTTGCTCCCCACCCCGTGGACCCACCTGGTGGGGCCCGCCAACGCGCTGCCCGAGTACCCACGCCCGCAGCTGGTGCGCAAGCAGTGGCTGAACCTCAACGGCGTGTGGGGCTACACCGGGCGGCGGGGGGCCCCGGCAGATGCGCCGCCGCCCCCGCCGGCCGCCTACCGCGAACAGATCCTCGTTCCCTATCCCACCGAGTCGGCGCTGTCCGGCATCGGTCGCCATGACGACGAGATGTGGTACCGCAAGGTGTTCAAACTGCCCAGCTCGTGGGGGGGCCAGCACGTGCTGCTGCATTTCGGCGCGGTCGACCAGATCGCCACCGTCTGGCTCAACGGCCGGCAGGTGGCCCACCACGAGGGCGGCTACACCGAGTTCAGCGCCGACGTGACCGCGGCGCTGCGCGGGCCGGGCCCGCAGGAGATCATCGTGCGGGCGCGGGACCGCAACGAGGCCAACGCATTCCCGGTCGGAAAGCAGCGCACCAACCCCCGCGGGCTGTTCTACACCGGCGCATCGGGGATCTGGCAGACGGTGTGGATGGAGCCGGTGCGCGCCGCCCACATCGACAGACTCGACATCGTCCCGGATCTGACCGGGCTGACCGTCACGCCAAGGGCTTCCGGGACCACGGTCGAGCGTGCCGTGGCATTCGTCGCCCAACGCGGCGGCCGCGTGGTTGCGATGGCCTCCGGCGCCGCGGGCCGGCCGATCCGCCTCCCGATCCCGGCGCCGCACCTGTGGACGCCCGACGACCCCTACCTGTACGACCTGAAGGTGGCGTTGGTGCGCCCCTGCGGGGCGGTGGTCGACGTGGTGTCCAGCTACTCCGGTCTCCGCACGATCGGCACCGTCCCCGACGCGAAGGGCAGGCCCAGGATCGCGCTCAACGGCAGGATCACCTTCCTGCACGGCCCGCTCGACCAGGGCTACTGGCCCGACGGCATCTACACCGCACCCACCGACGACGCACTGAAGTCCGACCTGCAGCGGATCAAGGAGCTGGGGATGAACTTCGTGCGCAAGCACGCGAAGGTCGAACCGGCGCGCTGGTACTACTGGGCCGACCGGCTCGGGCTGCTGGTGTGGCAGGACATGCCGTCGCTTTACGTGTCGCTCGCGGTGCCGGTCGGCCGGGCCCCGGATCCGCCGCCCGTGGCCAAGGCGAACTTCGAGCGCGAACTGTCGGAGACGATCGACCAACTCCGCAGCGTGACGTCGATCGTCGGCTGGGTGCCGTTCAACGAGGGCTGGGGTGAATACGACGCCGCCCGCATCGCCGGCCTGGTGAAGGCCGCCGACCCGACCCGGATGGTCGACGCCAACAGTGGGGTGAACTGCTGCAAGTCCCGAGGTGACACCGGGGCCGGCGACATCTACGACGACCATACCTACGTCGGGCCCGGTCGGCCGGCGCGCCGGGACCGGCGGGTGCGGGTCGACGGCGAATACGGCGGACTGGGCCTGGCGGTCGACCGGAACCGCTGGCCGGGCCGGCCGGAGGCCTACGAGATGGCCGGAAACCCCGCTCGGCTGACCCAGCGCTACGTCGAGCTCAGCCGCGCGCTGGAGGACATCGTCCGCAGGGACGGGCTGTCGGGGGCGATCTACACCCAGACGACCGACGTCGAGAACGAGGTCAATGGGTTCCTGAGCTATGACCGCTGGGTGGTCAAGATGCCGATTCCCGTTGTCGCGGAACGGAGTCGGGCGGTGATCGCGGCGGGCACGCCGACGGCCGACCCGCGCGACATCCGCCGCTGAACGCTCAGTTCTGCTGGCCGCAGTTGGTGTCGGCGGGCTTGGCCGGCCACACGCAGGCGTCGATATCGGTCGTGCTGCCGTACCCGCCCCCGCTGAACACCCCATAGGCGGTGCCGTTGGTGCCGGTGTAGGTGGCACCGCCGCCGCCACCGCCGCCGCCGGAGTTCTGGACCGTGAGCGACCAGCCGCCGCCCTCAAGCGTGGTCTTGTAGGCGTTCATCACGTCGGTCGGCGCGCCGTTCACCAGGAAGTGCTTGTGGATGCCGTTCTCGCCGACCGGGTCGGGACCGTCCGCGCGCTGATTGCCGGCCGGCACGGGCAGCAACGACGGCAGATCCACGGTGGCCGTTGTGCTGGTGGGCGACCCCGATGTGGCGCCGGTCACAGTCACCGTCGACGTGCTGGTCGAGGTCGAAGAATTGCCGCAGGCGACGGCGAGCAGACTGGTCGCCATCAGCGCTGCTGAGCGGACATGGACGGTGCGTCTCATTTCGGCCCCTTCGCTCGGCGCGACCGCGCAAACTCGGGCTTCGGATGGTTGACCGCCACGGCGGCCGCTGTGACGAGTTTTACACCTGTCGAAAAAGTGAAGCCGTAATGCCAGACACGTCGCCGCTTTAGAGTATCGTCAAGCACCTGTATCGTGGACGAACGTCCTGAAGAAGCCGGGGAGTCAGTCGTGGTCCGTACCCATGTGAGCGCCGTCTTCGGCGCCTGCGTGCTGGCCAGCGGTGTGCTTTTGGCTGGTAGCGGCGGCATTGCCGCGGCGGCCCCGGACAGCACCGGATCGAGCAGCACCGGCACTTCCAGCGACTCCACCAGTTCCACCAGCTCGAGCAGCTCCACCAGCTCCACCAGCTCGAGCAGCACCGATAGCGGCACCGCCACCACCGCCAGCACCGCTAACACCAGCACTGTTGCCCCCGGCCCGCGCCGCCGCGGCCCCATAGCCAGCATCCTGAAGACCCTGCACGACCTCAGCACTGTCCGGGGTCCCGGACAGAAGCGCTCCCCGCAGCCGGCGGCGGGCCCCACTTCGGCGGCCCCCGGCGTGGTCACCGCGTCCGGGACCAGCACGGTCCGCCAGGGTGACCCGTCGGCGTCGACGACCAGCACCGCCGCCAGCGACTCCTCGTCGCCGTCGTCGTCCTCGACGGCCAAGCTGACCACCCCGGCCGCCGACTCGTCGACACCGGCCGCCGCGGACAGCGCCCCGGCCGCCGCCACGGTCGCGGCGGACACCGTGGCGCCCGATGAAACCTCCTCGACGCCGGCCAGCGCGGCCACCACCCCGGCGGAAGCCGCCGTGACCGTCGCCGCGACCACCACGAAGCCCGACGAAGGCTCGTCGCCCACCTCGGCGACTGCCGCCAAGCAGGGCGAGGGGTCGTCGACCCCGACCGAGGGGGCTAGCAGTTCCAAGACTGCTACGACATTCGCGGCGGCCACCGACCCGGCCAACGACTCGGCGACCCAGTCGCCGACCACCACATCGGCTGCGACCACGGCGAGCACCACCCGGAATGCGACGGCGACCTTCGACCCGATGGCGACGCCGCTGACGGATGCGGTTCAGTCCTTCGTCAACGCGGTCGCCCAACTGCCGTCTGTGTTGCAGCCGATCGCTCCCGGGTTGGTCGAACCGCTGATGCAGTTGATGGCGCAGATACCCAAGCTGCTAGCGCCGGTCCTGAACTTGATGGCGGACGTCGAGGTCATAGTCCGTTCCGTCGTCCATGCCTTGGTACCCAACTGGGGCGTATCTGGGGCCATCCCTGAAATGAGCATGCAGGCCAAGGGCCTCATGGCAACCTGGACAACGGCGATCGCCACGGTGGCGCCCGCGGTGATGCCGGCGGCCGGGGAGCTGCCCCGCACGTTCATCACGCCGCTCTCCGGCCCGGCCGCGGCGCTGACCCCCCAGCTGCTGTCGGCGCCGTTCGGCATCGCTGTCGCACCCCCGCAGGCCACCGCGCCGGCGTCGACCGCTAGCCCGCTGGCGAACCTGCCGAGCCAGATCGCACAGGCGTTGCGGGAGGCGTTGCGCACGGTCTCGCTGGCCGAACTGGCCCTGGCCGCGCTGCCGGGCCTGGCCGGGCTACTGGTGTTCTTCGCCACCGGCGTCCGCATCGGACACCGCCAGGCCAAGTTCGGGTTCGCGATGGAGATGACGGGCATCATGCGCTTCGCTCCGGCCGGCCCGCTGGGCGTCGTTCGCACCGGCTCCTTCATCGCGGTCAGCCCGAAGAAGGCCGCCGCAGTCGCCGTCGAGGCCCAGCCCAAGGCGCGCCGCGGGCGTCGCCACCTCGAACTGGTCGCCTAAGAAGCGCCTCTCGGCCGGCCGCCGCGTGGCCTTACCGACCTACCAGCCCACCTGGGAATCCGTTGGCGCGCATGCCCTTCCGCAGTGGTACGACGATGCCAAACTCGGCGTATTCCTGCACTGGGGGCTCTATTCGGTACCCGGCTGGGCCCCCCAGGTGCCCGACATCCAGCGACTGCTGAAGGAGAAGGGCCCCGCGGATATGCTGCGGGACAACCCCTATGCGGAGTGGTACCTCAACACCAGCCGACTGACGGGCAGCCCGACCTGGCACCATCAACGCCAGACCTACGGCCCGGACGCGACCTACGACGACTTCATCCCGGCCTTTGACGACGGCAGCGCCGCGGCCGACATGGATGCGATCGCCACGTTCTGCCGTGATGCCGGGGCCGGGTACGTGGTGCTCACCACCAAACACCACGACGGATTCTGCCTGTGGCCCACCGACATTCCGCACCCCCGCAAGGGTCGCTATCACGCCCGCCGCGACATCGTGGGCGATCTGCGCCGCGCCGTGCTGGACGCCGGCCTGCGGATGGGGCTGTACTACTCGGGCGGATACGACTGGCCGTACAACGACGCGATGGTCAAGAGCCTGGCCGACAGCTTCCTGGCGGTCCCCGATTCGCCCGACTACGTGGACTACGCCACGGCGCATGTGCGCGAGCTGATCGGCCGATACCGGCCGTCGGTGCTGTGGAACGACATCTGTTGGCCCACAGGGGGCGACCTGCCGGCCTTGTTCGCGGCGTACTACAACGCGGTGCCCGACGGTGTAATCAACGACCGATGGGTCGAGCCGCCCGGGCGCCGCGGGCCGGTGACCGATTCCGTCTCCCGCCTGGCCGGCCTTGCGGTACAACGACTCTGGCCGCTGGTACCCGACCGCTACAAGTCGCTGACGTTTCCCGCCAACCACCATTTCGACATCCGGACCCCGGAGTATGCCGCCTTCGAGACGATCCAGCCGAAGAAGTGGGAGTCCACCCGCGGGGTGGGTCACTCGTTCGGTGCCAATCGCAACGAACGCCCCGAGGACATCGTCACCGGCACGGAACTCGTGCGGTCCTTCGCCGACATCGTCGCCAAGAACGGCAATCTGCTCATCGGTGTGGGGCCGGACGAGCAGGGCCGCGTCCCGGAGCAGCAGTGCGCGCCGCTGCGGGAGCTGGGCGAGTGGCTGCGGGTGAACGGCGAGGCGATCTATGCGACGCGGCCCTGGCAGATCGCGAGTTCGGCCACCACGCAGGGAACCGAGGTCCGCTTCACGCGCCGCGACGACGCCGTGTACGCCATCCTGCTCGACCTGCCGACCCGGGAGTTCGGCATCCGTGGCCTGGACGCGAGCGGGGTCAGCGACGTCCGGGTGCTGGGCCTGCCCGAGCCGGTGGACTGGCGGGTGGACGATGGGACGCTGAAAATCGTTCTGCCCGAACGTATGCCGGTATCACCCGCGCATGTCATCGCGATCGGCGCGGGCGCGCGCGTGGCTCAGCCCCGCTGAACGCTGTTGTCGATACCGGACTTGTCCACCTCCGGTGTGCCGGAGTGGTAGGTGATCTTGTTGTTCATGCCGGAGGCGACGATGGAGTCGGCGGCGTCGACCGTGACGACGTTGCGCACGCCCGACACGTCGACGCGCGCGCAGTGGCCGGTGAGGACCACGATGTTGTCGACGCCGCTGATCGTGACGGTGCTGTCGTTGCAGGCGATGGTCCGGTTCTCCTCGACCCCGGACACACTGATGCTGCCGCCCGGCGGGGCGGTGGAGACCGTCGCCGCCGAACTCGTCGGCGCGGACCCCGGCTGGGTGGTCGAGGTCGGGGCGGTGGGCGTCGGTGCGGCGCTGGTGCGCCGGGTGGGCGAGGTGAACGGCCCGGCCGATGTGCTGGCCGTGCTCGGGCTGCCCGGCGGTGCGTCCGTGCGCGAGACGAGGTTGCTCGCGACCATGGCGACGCCGGCTACCACCAGGCCGACCACCAGCAAGCCCAGCGCGATCCAGCCGAACCGCATGCCGGCGGAACTCTTCGGCGGTTCACCGTAGTAGCCCGGCGGTGGCGGTGGTGGCGGCATCGGGGCGCCGTAGTAACCCGGCGGTGGAGGGTAGCCCCCGGGGGGCGGACCGGGCGGCGGTGGCCCCGGTGACGGGAGGTAGGCACCGGGTGGCCCGTTCGTGCCCAGCTCGCTGGCCCGGGCGACATCGTTCAGGCCGCTCTCCAGTTCCCGAATGCGCTTCTCCGGATCGTCCTCGACGCTCATTCCGCTCGCTCCATGAGCTGACTATGGCGCGGGAGCGGCCAGTTGTCGCGCTGTTTGCGGGGTTTGCCGCCGAGCGGCGCCGGCAGCGAACTCCGCCGGGCACGCCGGCACGGTCCGCGGCCGCCGGGCGCGCCGGACCGGCATGAGCACACCACAATCTAAGATGATTCCTTACAAACTTAGACACGACTGAGCCATTGTGATTTCGGCCTCTTTTGGCCGGTAAGGGCTGAGAATTTCTCAGCCGAGCCGTTTCTGCGCGGCATTGTCCGACCAATTGCCAATAGGCCGAAACCACAGGCGGGGGCGGTATCTGAATTCGCTGTTGGGGCAATACAACGAGGCGATAACAACCACCACCTTAGCGACGGCTGAGACGGCAGGGACGGATGTGAATTGGGCCTCAATGACCGGAAATTCAACGCGAATTCGCTCGGTAGACTCTTTGCAGAACGGCGCCGCTCGGTGCCGTGGACAGGCTCACCCAAACAGTTCGGCCCCGACGAGGGACCGACGGAGGAAGACGATCATGGCAAACATCACTGGCACCACCGAGGACACCGGCCGCACCGGCGGCGTGGCGGTGGCCGAGCGGGTCGCCGCAGCCCACGCGCTGTGGATGTCGACGCTGCCCACGATCCGTCGCGCCCCCGTCGGCGAACTGCTCCCGCAGCCGCTGCGCACCGCCGAACTCGAGTTGCCCACCGAGCCGATCGCCGCGCCCGCGCTGGTGGTCGGCGGTGCGATCGCCGGTACGCACGGCCCGATCAGCGATCTGGCCGTCAGCTCCGACGGCGGCCGCCTGGTGGCCGCCCATTACGCCGATGACGTCGTCTCGATCGTCGACACCGCCGCCATGGCGGTGACCGCGACCATCACCGACGTCCCCGAGCCGTACCGCGTCACCGTTGCCGACCGCGCCTATGTCAGCTCGGCGTCCGACTCCGACGACGCGGTCGTGGCGATCGACACGACGACGGGCCGGGCGCTCGCCGCCACCATCGTCGACGAGACCGCCGCCGGCATCGCGGTCAACCCCGCCGGCGATGTGCTCTATGTCGGGCGCAACGGCGACGCGGTCGTCGACATCGCCGCCATCGACGTCGAGACTGGTGCGACCAGGGTCATCGAGCTGACCACCGCGCCCGGTGCGTCGGTGGACGCGATCCGGGTCAGCGCCGACGGCACCAAGGTGTTCGCCGCCGTCACCACCCCGGCCGGCGGCTCGCTCGCGATCATCGACACCGGCAGCGGCGCTGTGCAGCGCACGGCCGCCCTGGGCGGGTCGATCGGGGACATCGCCGTTGCGCCGCGCGGCCGCAAGGTCTTCGTGACCGGCTGGGACGCCGAACTCGGTGGCGTCATCCATGTGGTCGACGCCGCCGCGGCCCGCCTCATCGACACCGTCGCCCTCGGCGGACTTCCGACGCAGCTGGTGTTCGACCGCGGCGGTGACATCGCGTTCGTCGTGGACCGCGACCAGATCGTGGTGCTGTGCACCGCCACCCACGAGGTCATCGACAGCGTCGTCATCGGTGGTCAGCTGTCCTGCCTGGCCGCCAGCCCGGACGGTGCGCGGCTGTATGCCGCCGACTACGCCGGCACCATCACGGCGTTGCGGGTCGAGGCCGGCACCGGTCACGCCCTGCACGAGCTGGTGAGCACCGGACTGCGGGAGTTGGCGGCCGCGGCGTCCTGAGCCGCGAACTGACACAATCGGGGGATGGCCCCGACCTCCCGCCAACGCCTCGTCACCTTCGTCCAGCGGCACGTCGCCAATCCGGTGATGCGGCTGGTTCCGGTGCAGACCCTGCTGGAGACCACCGGGCGCAAGTCGGGTCAGCCCCGTCGCACCCCGGTCGGCGGCCTACTCGAGGACGGTCGGTTCTGGCTGGTTTCGGAGTTCGGTGAGCGCTCCCAGTACGTCCGCAACATCCAGGTGAATCCGCGGGTGCGGGTACGCGTCCGCGGGCGCTGGCACACCGGGACCGCGCAGCTACTCCCCGAGGACGACGCGGCGGGGCGGCTGGCCGCGCTACCGAAGATGAACAGCGCCGCGGTGCGGGCGATGGGAGACAACCTGCTCACCATCCGGATCGATCTGGACCGCTAACCCCTTCCGGTGCAATCCAGCGACACCGAGATCGTCTGGCTGGTGACCACCGGAACCAGGAAGTTGCCGTCGAGCTTGCCCCGCCCGGGGCCGGTGTAGGGCATCCACTGGGTGATGGTCTGCGGGTTGCGCACACTGGTCACCACGCACTGCGATAGCGGCGCGGTACCGACCCGGTCGATGTTGACGGTGTAACCCTGCTGCTGAAGCTCGCTGATCGTGGTCTGCGCCGAGTCGTCGGCCGACGCGATGCCGACGGGGCCGACGACCGCGCCGCCGATGGCCGCGACCGCGGCAAGCGCCCATGTCTTACCCATAGCCGCGACCTCCCACGCTCTCATGCCGACGATTCTCCTCTTACATCGTCGCAAGCGCCGGTTTCGTTCCCGGGTCCGCCCTGGTTGTTCGCCCGACGGCGCAGCGCCGCGGCGGTTCGGCGGCGGGAGGGTTCGGCCGACGCGAGCGAATTGCCTTGCAGGGTGGACGTTTAGCGGGTCCGCACTGGGGATAACCGGGTCGGGAGGCGTTCGGGCGTCCCGGATCGGGGCGCGAATCTTGCGGCGGACGTCTCATCCTTCAAGCCGGCAAGCCATCGAGGAGGACCCATGGCAGAGAACAGCGGACCCGAAGAGGGGATCAAGGGCGTCGTCGAGGACGTCAAGGGCAAGGCCAAGGAAGCCGTCGGCACGGTGACCGGCCGCGGTGACCTCACCGAAGAGGGCAAGGCCCAGCAGGACAAGGCCGACGCCCAGCGTGATGCCGCCGCCAAGGAGGCCGAGGCGGAGAAGGCGCGCGGTGAGGCCAAGACCGAGGAACAGCGGCAGAAGTCCCACCAGTAGGCGCTGACCACCCGATGGGGCCCGGCCGATCGATTCGGCCGGGCCCGTTCATGTCTGCTGGTCGCTCCCGCCGTGCGGTGACCGCCGTCACCGCACGGCCGGGCCGGTGCCGACACCACACCGCCGGGGCGATTCGCGATCCCGGGACCGGCTACCCCTCGGGGCGTGCCCCCGGAACCGAGCTTGCCGACGAGTCGCGTCCGCCTGACCCACCGCGTTTTGACCCTCGACGGGGACCAGCGGGTCGGGGTGTCCGTCGGCGGAGCGGGTGTCCCGCTGGTGTTCCTGCACGGTTTCGGGCTCAACCGCCGCGCCTACCTGCGGCTGCTGAGCAGGCTGGGTGGGCTGGGCTTCCTGGTCATCGCCCCAGATGCCGCCGGTCACGGCGAAACCCCGACCCTCCCGCGCGGCGCGGCAGCACTCGAGGACCGGGTGCGGCTGACCCTGCGCACCCTCGATGTGCTCGGCGTGCGCAAGGCGGTGTTCGTGGGCCACTCCATGGGCGGGCGGATGATCATCGACCTCGCCGCCCACCACCCCCGAGCGGGTGCTGGCCGCCGTGCTGCTCAATGCCGCCGCCGGGGCGCCCTTCGACGAATCGATCCTCACCGCGAGCCTGCGCTCGCCCCGCAAGGTGGCCGGCCACCTGCTAGCGGCCGCCGTCGACGCGCAGGGCGATCCCGCCCGGCTGCCCGCCGCCGAACTCGTGGCCTACCTGCGGGTGATCGCCGGCGCACTGGGCCGCAATGTCCGCGCTCCGCGCGGGCTCTCCGGGGCGCTGCACGCGATCATCGGTTCCGGGGACTTCTCTCCGCTGCTGGCCGCCATGCGCCGCCACCGGTTGCCGACCATCGTGGTACACGGCGAGAAGGACGGCGTCGTACCCTTCGCCAACGCGCACGACATGGCCGAGCGGGCCGATGCGACGCTGTATCGGGTGCCCGGCGCCCACCACTCCTGGATGCTCGCCGAGCCGCGGCAGGCGGCGGACATGATGCGTCAGCTGCTCGACGCCGAGCTCGGGTGGGCGCTGCGCCGCACCGCCACCGACGAGCGGATCGGCGACGACCCCGAGGCCTGGCAGGACGCCATGCTGCGGGCCGGCTCGCCGCTGCGGGAGCACACCGGGGACGACTACCTCGGCACCGAGCCGGGCCGCCATGTCGACCTGATGCGCCTGCGCTCCAGTTCGGCGCCGCCTCGCCCGCTGCCGCCCCGTCGCCTCGGCGGGCGCTTGGTGCGGCGGTTCGCGCGCCTCAGTCGCGCGGCCGGGTAGCCCTTCTGGCGGGAACCACCGCTGGCGAAAGGTGCACGGCGATAACATTCGTCACACCCCGGCCGAGTGTGAAGGTGGTTCCCCGATGCAGAGCACCATGCAGGACGTCCCGCTGACGGTCGCCGCCATCCTGCGCTATGCGAGCACTGTGCACGGAGACCGCACGGTGACCACGGCGACCGGCGACGGCTACCGGCATGCGACATACCGCGAGGTCGGCAGGCAGGCGGGCCGGCTCGCCAACGCGCTGCGCCGGCTCGGTGTCGACGGCGACGACCGGGTCGCGACCTTCATGTGGAACAACCAGGAACACCTGGAGGCCTACGTCGCGGTGCCGTCGATGGGTGCGGTGCTGCACACCCTCAACATCCGGCTCTTCCCCGAGCAGATCGAGTTCGTCGCCTACGAGGCCGAGGACCGGGTGGTGATCGCCGATCTCTCACTGGCGCCGATCCTGGCGCCGGTGCTGCCCAAGATGGAGACCGTGCACACCGTCGTCGCGGTCGGCGCGGGCGACCTGGAGCCGTTCCAGCGGTCCGGCAAGAACGTAGTGCGCTACCACGACATCACCGCCGCCGAGTCCGATCAGTTCGACTGGCCGGCGATCGACGAGAAATCCGCTGCGGCAATGTGTTACACCAGCGGAACCACCGGACATCCCAAGGGCGTGGTGTACGGCCACCGGTCGACCTACCTGCACTCGACGGCAGTGTGCAGCGGCAACGGCATGGGCCTGAGCTTCTCGGACAAGGCCTTCCCGATCGTGCCGATGTTCCACGCCAACGCCTGGGGCCTGCCGTACGCCGCGCTGATGGCCGGGGCCGACATCCTGCTGCCGGACCGGCACATGGACGCCAAGACCCTGGTCCACATGATCGAGACCCAGCGCCCGACGGTGGCCGGTGCCGTCCCCACCATCTGGAACGACGTCATGAACTACCTGGAACGTGAACCCGGGCATGATATTTCGTCGCTGCGGCTGGTGGCCTGCGGCGGCTCCGCCGTTCCGATGTCGCTGATGAAGACGTTCGAGGAGCGGCACGGCGTGCAGATCCGGCAGTTGTGGGGGATGACCGAGACCTCACCGACGGCGACGCTGGCCTGGCCGCCGCCCGGCACGCCCACGGCCCGGTCGTGGGAGATCCGCGGGACGCAGGGCCGGCCGATGTGCGGCGTGGAGACCCGCATCGTCGACGACGAGGGTGCCGCGCTGCCCCACGACGGCGAGGCCGTCGGCGAGCTCGAGGTGCGCGGGCCGTGGATCACCGGGTCGTACTACCGCAACACCGACGAGTCGAAGTTCCAGTCCGGCTGGCTGCGCACCGGCGATGTCGGCCGCATCGACCCGCAGGGCTACATAACCCTGACCGACCGGGCCAAGGACGTCATCAAGTCCGGCGGGGAGTGGATCTCGTCGGTCGAACTTGAGAACCACCTCATCGCCCATCCGGCGGTGCGGGAGGCCGCCGTCGTCGGTGTGCCCGACGACCGCTGGCAGGAGCGCCCGCTGGCGGCGGTCGTCTTGCACGACAACGCCGATGTCACCCCGGAGGAACTGCGGCAATTCCTGTCCGACAAGGTGGTTCGTTGGTGGCTGCCGGAACGCTGGACATTCGTCGACGAGATCCCGCGCACCAGCGTCGGCAAGTACGACAAGAAGACCATCCGCTCCCGGCACGCCGAGAATGCCTACGAGGTGGTGACCCTCTAGCGCTCGGCGCGCTGGTAGGCCGTGACGACGGCCGCGCCACCCAGCCCGATGTTGTGCTGCAGGGCGGCGGTGACATTGTCGACCTGGCGCTTGTCTGCGGTTCCGCGCAGTTGCCAGGTCAGCTCGGCGCACTGCGCCAGGCCGGTGGCCCCCAGCGGGTGGCCCTTGGAGATCAGCCCGCCGGACGGGTTGACCACCCAGCGGCCGCCGTAGGTGGTGTCCCCCGAGTCGATCAGCTTGGGCGCCTCGCCCTCGCCGCACAAACCGAGCGCCTCATACAAAAGCAGCTCGTTGGCCGAGAAGCAGTCGTGCAGTTCGATGACCGCGAAGTCCTCCGGGCCCAGCCCGCTCTGGTCGTAGACCTTGCGTGCCGCTTGAACATTCATGTCGTGACCGATGATGTTCTTCGCCGACCCGTCGAACGTCGAGGCGAAGTCGGTGGTCATCGCCTGGCCGACGATCTCCACCGCCTGGGCGGCCAGGCCGTGCTCGTCGACGAACTTCTCCGAGGCCAGCACCGCCGCGCCCGAGCCGTCCGAGGTCGGCGAGCACTGCAGCTTGGTCAGCGGATCGGAGATCATCTTCGCCGCCATGATGTCCTCGAGGCTGTACTCGTCCTGGAACTGGGCGTAGGGGTTGTTCACCGAATGCTTGTGGTTCTTGTAGCCGATCTTGGCGAAATGCTCGGCGGTGGCGCCGTACTGGCGCATGTACTCGCGGCCGGCCGCGCCGAACATCCACGGTGCCACCGGAAAGCCGAACTCGTCGATCTCGGCCAGGGCCTTGACGTGCCGGCCCAGCGGAGACTCGCGGTCGTCGGCGCCGCCGCCCAGCGAGCCGGGCTGCATCTTCTCGAAGCCGAGCGCCAGCACGCAGTCGGAGAGCCCGCCGCGAATGGCCTGCGCGCCGAGGAACAGCGCGGTCGAGCCGGTCGAACAGTTGTTGTTGACGTTGACGATCGGGATGCCGGTCATCCCCAATTCGTAGAGCGCGCGCTGTCCGGAAGTGGAGTCACCGGAGCAGTAGCCGACGAAGCCCTGCTCGATCTGGCCGTAGTCGACGCCGGCGTCGGCCAGCGCCTTGGTGCCGGACTCGCGCGCCATGTCGGGGTAGTCCCAGCCCTCACGCCGGCCCGGCTTCTCGAACTTGGTCATCCCGACCCCGACGACGTACACCTTGTTCGGCATGGCTGGTCCTCTCGCTGGTTGATCTCTTGGCAACATACTCCCGGCTCGGCGGGCGCAGAATCGCGTCCCGCGGCAGGCGCCGTCGTGTAGATCTGAACCCCATGGTGTTGCGTGTGGTGCAGTGGGCGACCGGAGGGGTCGGGGTCGCGGCGATCAAGGGTGTGCTGGAACATCCCGAACTGGAGCTGGCCGGCTGCTGGGTGCATTCCGGGGCCAAGACCGGCCGCGACGTCGGAGACATCATCGGCACCGCGCCGCTGGGGGTGATCGCCACGAACAGCCTCGACGACATCCTCGCTCTGGACGCCGACGCGGTGATCTACGCACCGCTGCTGCCCAACCTCGACGAGGTGACCGCGCTGCTGCGGTCCGGCAAGAATGTGATCAGCCCGATCGGCTGGTTCTACCCGGGCGCCTCGGAGGCCGCGCCGCTGGCGGCCGCTGCCCGCGAGGGCGGCGTCACCCTGCACGGCGCCGGGATCGGACCCGGCGCGGCCACCGAACTGTTTCCGCTGCTGCTTTCGGTGATGTCCACCGGTGTGACGTTCGTCCGCGCCGAGGAGTACTCCGATCTGCGCACCTACGGCGCACCGGATGTGCTGCGCCACGTGATGGGGTTCGGTGGGACACCCGACAGCGCGCTGAGCGGGCCGATGCAGAAGCTGCTCAACGGCGGCTTCTTCCAGTCGGTCCGGCTGGTCGTCGACCGGTTGGGCTTCGCCGCCGACCCGAAGATCCGGACCGCGCAGGAGATCACGGTCGCCACCGCGCCGATCGACTCGCCGATGGGTGTGATCGAACCCGGGCAGGTGGCCGGCCGGCGCTTCCACTGGGGTGCCGTCGTGGGTGACGAGGTGGTGGTCCGCATCACGGTCAACTGGCTGATGGGTGAGGAGAACCTGGATCCCGCTTGGTCTTTCGGCCCCGCCGGTGAGCGCTACGAGATGGAGGTCCGTGGCCACCCGGACACCTTTGTCACGGTCAAGGGCTGGCAACCCGAGACGGTCGAGGAGGGATTGCAGAGCAACCCGGGTGTGGTCGCCACCGCGGCGCACTGCGTCAACGCGGTGCCGGCGACGTGCGCCGCGGCACCGGGTATCGCGACGTTCTTCGATCTGCCGCCGATCACCGGTCGCGCCGCCCCGCACCTGAGCCGCTGAGGGCGCACTACGATCTCTGCATGGCTCATCCCGTCGTCGTCGAGCGGTCCCGGGCGATCCCGATCTCGCCCGACGAAGCGTTCGCCAAAACCATGCCGATGCCGCTGCCGGAGCTGTTCGCGCGCTGGTACGGCCCCATCCCCCCGATCAAGGCGGTGCGCGGTCAGGTGGGGGAGTGGGCCGGCGTCGGCCAGACCCGCACCATCGCCCTGGTGGGTGGGGGCGGTATGCGCGAGACGCTGACCAGCGTCGACGCGCCGCGTTCGTTCGGCTACACGCTCAGCGACGTCCGCGGCGCCATGGCACCGCTGATCGACCACGTCGAGGGCCAATGGCTGTTCACCCCGCACGGCACCGGCACCCTGGTGACCTGGCGGTGGACGCTGCACCCGCGCTCGGCACTGTCCGCGCCGGCATTGCCGATGTTCGCCCGGATCTGGCGCGGCTACGCCCGGCAGGCGCTGGAGACGCTGTCCGGGCACCTGGTGGGCTGAGCCGGTGTGTCGGCTGTTCGGACTGCACGCCGGCCGCAACGTGATCGGTGCGACGTTCTGGCTGCTCGACGCCCCGGACAACCTCGCCGCGCAGAGCCGGCGCAACCCGGACGGCACCGGCCTGGGGGTGTTCGGCGCCGACGGCAGGCCCGAGTTGCACAAGCAGCCGATGGCCGCCTGGCACGACCGCGAGTTCGCCTGTGCGGCAAAGGAGCTGACCGGAACGACGTTCCTGGCGCATATCCGCTACGCCACCACCGGTAAGCTCGACGTGGCCAACACCCATCCGTTCCTGCAGGAAGGCCGGATCTTCGCTCACAACGGGGTGGTCGAGGGCCTCGATGAACTCGACGAGCGGCTGGAGTCGCTCGGCGCCCGCGACCTGGTCGAGGGCCAGACCGACTCCGAACGGGTCTTCGCCCTGATCACCGCCGGCATCCGGGACCATGGTGGTGATGTGGGTGGCGGGCTGATCGACGCGATCTCCTGGGTGGCCGACCGACTGCCGCTCTACGCGGTGAACGTGTTGCTCTGCACCGCAAGGGATTTCTGGGCCTTGCGTTACCCCGACACCCACGAGCTCTACGTTCTGGACCGCCGCGGGCAGACCGGTGCGTTCGAACTGCGCACCGACCGGATTGCGGCCCGGTCCGCACATCTCAGCCGGCTACCGTCGGTGGTGTTCGCGAGCGAGCGGATGGACGACAACCCGGCCTGGCGGCTGCTGGAACCGGGCGAACTGGTGCACGTCGACGCCGATGAGAACATCGAACGGCGACTTGCCTTCCCCGACCCACCACGGCATCTGTTGCGACACAAGGACCTGAGTCCGACCGCGCAGAGCGCGCAACGTGAACAGAGGACCCGCTAGCGTGGCTCGAGTACCGCTCCCGGTCCCCGCAGCATCAGCTGGCGCCCGATGATGATGCGCTGGATCTCGCTGGCGCCCTCCCAGATTCGCTCGACCCGCAGTTCCCGGAACATCCGCTCGGCGACGTTCTCGCGCATGTAGCCCCGCCCGCCGAAGATCTGCACCGCCCGGTCGGCCACCCGCCCGGCCATCTCCGAGCAGTACAGCTTGGCCATCGACGCCTGGCCGTGCAGCGCCTTGCGGTCCAGGCCGGCGTCGATACCGCGGGCCACCTCGTAGAGCAGGCTGCGGGCGGCGAACAGTTCGGTGGCGCTGTCGGCCAGCATGCCCGCGACAAGTTGGTGCTCGCCGAGCGGCTTGCCGTCCACGATCCGGTCCCTGGCGAATGCCGTCACCTCGTCGACCAGGCGCTGGGCCGCACCGACGCAGCGCGACGCCACCATGATCCGCTCGAATCGGAACCAGTCCTGGGTGAACGTCATGCCCTCGCCCTCGGCGCCCACCAGGTGGGTCGCCGGCACCCGCACGTCGATGAAGGACACGATCGGGTGCTCGTCGGGGATGCTGTGCGAATAGTGCGGCGTGCGAACCACTTCCACGCCCGGCCAGGGCAGGTCGACCACCAGCAGCACGTGGTCGCCCCGGTGCGGTCCGTCGGTCAGCACGGCCTGGACGAAGACATAGTCGGCCAGGTTGAACGAGGTGACATGCCACTTCACCCCGTTGATCACGTACTCGTCGCCATCCCGGCGGGCGGTGGCCTCCAGCGCGGAGACGTCCGAGCCGGCGAACTCCTCGGTGATGGCGTAGGCCTCGTGCTTCTCCCCGCGTACCGCGGGCAGCAGCCAGCGCTCCTTCTGATAGTCGGTGGCCACCTCGGCCCACCACTGCGGCGGCGTGTGACACACCCACGCGATCGCGTTGGTCACCCGGCCGACCTGCTCCTGCACCAATACCTGTTGCAGCGCCGTGAATCCCGGACCCCCGACCGAGGTCGGCATGTTGGTGGCGTACAAGCCCAGCTCGATGGCGCGGGCGTGGTGTTCGGCGGTGATCTCCTTGGGTAGCTGCCCGCCGGCCTCCTCGGCCTCGGCCTCGTAGGGGATCAGGGTCTCCACGAACTCCCGGGCGGTGTCCCGGATCCGTAGGTCTTCGGCTGTCAACCCGTACATTGCCGCGATCTCCGCTCGCTTGAAGCTATTGACTGAGCGTTCAGTCTATGCCACGGTCTTGGGCTATGCCCAGCACTCAGCGTGCGGACGCCGTCGTGGTCGGCGGCGGCACCGTCGGAGCGTGGACGGCGGTGCAACTCGCCGAGCGGGGCGCCGGCCATGTCGTGCTGCTGGAGGCGCACACCCTGGGCGATGGCGCCAGCAGCCGGGCTTCGGGGATGGTCCGGGCGCAGGGCGGCACCGAGACGGCGATCCGGCTGGGGCTGCGCAGCCAGGAGTTCTACGCAGCCAGCGGCGATCGGTATCCCCTGGACTGTGGCTTCGTCGCGCAGGGCTACCTGATGCCGTGCTTCACCGAGGCCGAGGTGGCCGCGGCGCAGGAACGGATCGCATTGCAGCACCGGCTCGGGCTGGACGTGGAGTGGCTTTCCAGTGCCGACATCGACAGCCGAAACACCGGGCTTGCCCCGGGGGTGACGCTGGGCGGTTCGTACGCGGCGGGCGACGGGTACATCAACGCGCCCCGCAACGTGCTGGCCTACACCGCGGCATTGACCGCCTACAACGTCGACGTCCGGGAGAACTGCGCGTTCACCGGACTGCGGGTGGCCCACGGCCACGTCACCGGGGTGGAGACCGCCCGCGGCCCCATCGCGACCAGTCACGTGGTGCTCACCGGCGGCCCGCAACTCGGCGCGGTGGGCGCCGCGGCCGGCGGTCGGATCCCGGCCGGCGGCACCCGGCATCAGGTGGTCGTCACCGAACCGTTGACGGAATGGGCCATCGACGAACTGCCGATGGTCTTCGACGTCACCGACGGGATCTATTGGCGCCCCGGCGAGTTCGGCGGTGTGCTGTGGGGGATGAGCAACCCGGACGAACCGCCCGGGGACGCGTGCAACTTCGACCGCACCTACTACGAGAAGGCAAGGGCGCGCATCGAATACCTGTTTCCGTCGGTACGTGGACTCGGCCTGCGTCGCACCTGGGCGGCGACCATCGACTACACGAACGACCATCTGCCGATCCTGGGGCCGCTGCTCACCGACGACGGCCCGGTCGACGGAACGGTGGTGGCCGGCCCAGCCGGTCACGGCATGATGTGGGGCCCGGCGGTCGCCGAGGCGGCCGCCGATCTGACGCTCAGGGGCGAGTGCGGCTGGCTCGACCTGACCGACCTCGGACTGGACCGCTTCGATGCCGACGGCAACAGCCGCCTGGCCCCCGAGCCGATATCCCTGCCGTTTCCCCAACACGCATGACAAACGAAAGGTATCCCGATGACTGCTGCGGTGCTCACCACCGTCCTGGCCGGCGCGGCCGACGCGGAGTTGGAGGACTGGGGTCCGCTGGAGGAGGCCACCGACCATCCCATGGCCACCCACGGTGTGGAGATCTGGGCCGACGGTGACCGGTCGGCGGGCGTCTGGCAGTGCGAGCCCGGTCCGTCGCGCTGGACCCTGGAGGTCAACGAGGTCATCTACGTCGTCGCCGGGCGGATGACCGTCACCCCGGACGGCGGCGAGCCCAGCGAGATCGGCCCGGGGGATCTTGCCGTCTTCCCGGTCGGGTGGACCGGAACCTGGGTGCTGCACGAGACGGTGCGCAAGGCCTACGCGATGTTCTGATCGCCGGTCAGGCGCGGGGCACCACCAGCGCGTCGACGGCAACCACTCCGCTGGGCGAAGCGATCACCGGGTTGACTTCCACCGCATCGATGAACTCACCGAGTTCGGTTGCAAGCGAGGAGAATCCGACGACGACGTCGGCGAGGGCATCGATGTCGACCGCCGCTGCGCCCCGCCATCCCGCCAGCAGTGGGGCGGTGCGCAGCGAGCGCAGCAGTTCGGTGGCGGTCTCCCGGTTCACGGGGGGGCAGGCCACGGCGCGGTCGGCGAGCAACTCGACCAGCGTTCCGCCGGCGGCCACGATCACCAGCGGTCCGAAGTTGTCGTCTCGCACCACGCCCACCGAGATCTCCACCCCCGGTGCGGCCATGGCGTCGACGCTGACCCGAGGGCCCAGCGCTTGGGCCATCGCCAGGTAGGCCCGCCGTAGCGCACTCGGACCGTCGAGGCCCAGCGCGACGCCCCCGACATCGCTCTTGTGTTCGGCACCAAGGGTTTTCAACGCGACCGGGTAGCCGATCGCCTCCGCGGCCGCCAGCACCCCGGCGAGGTCACCGGCGGCCTTCGACCGTGCCACCGGGATGCCGTAGTCGGCCAGCAGTTCGAACGCCGCGGGCGCGTCCCAGCCGGGTTCGGCGAGTCGCCCCGCCCAGCGCTGCCGGCGCTCGCCGTTCACCGAGGGGCCCGGCGCGGGCAGCGGCCGCGGCCAGCGAGCCAGATGGCCGAGGGCCGCAATGCCGCTGCGGGCATTCTCCAGGACCGGAATGCCGTTGCCGCGCAACCGTTCGGCGGTGGCACGGTCGATGGCCGAACCCACCGAGGCGAGCACGGCCAACGGAGCGTCGGTTCCGGCCGCGACGTCGACGGCGGCGTCGGCGTAGGCGGTGTCACCGTCGAACTCGCTGACCAGATCGATCGCCAGTGCGGTGACGGCAACCCCCGGGTCGTCCACCATCGCCCGCAGGCAGGCGCCGAACAGTTCGCGGGTGTCCGCCCCGGTACCCCACACATCGAGCGGGTTGCCCGCCGCCAGACCTTCGTCCAGTTGTGCACCGATCTTCGCCAGCGTCGGTGCGGCCAGTTCACTGAAGTCCACGCCCAGCTCGTGGGCCAGGTCGGCGCACAACGCCCGTTCGGCCCCGGAGTCGTGCACGGTCGCGATGCCGCGCGCTCCGGGCCGGCGGCGGCGCTTGGCCTCGAAAAGCTCGATGGTGTCGGCGAACTCGGCGATGTCGCCGACCTGGATGGCGCCGGTGTCCGCGCAGAACGCCTGCCATCCCGCCGCGTCGCCGGCCAGCGCGCCGGAGTGCGCGGCGACCATCGCCCGGCCGCGAGGGGAGTGGCCGACCGGCAGGATCACCACCGGGATGTCCCGCCCGGCCGCCCGGCGCAGGCCGGACCGCAACCGGCCCACCGCCCGCGGCGTCTCCAGCAGCAGCGCGATCAGGGTGGTGTCCGGGTCGGTAAGGATGTACTCGACGTAGTCGGCGGTGTTGGTCACCAGTTCCTGACCCGACGACACGGCCAGCCGGAAGCCGAAACCGCGGCCCGCCCGCAACACGGTGGAGAAGGCCGAGCCGGAATGGGTGACCAGCGAGACACCGCCCGCCGGTAGCGGATCGGGCTCGAGGTAGCCCAGCGCTCGCAGCCCGGTCGCGTTGTTGACGAAGCCCATGCAGCCGGCGCCGCACACCGCCATCCCCGCTTCGCCGGCGATCTCGATCACCGCCTCGCGCAGCGGCCGGCCGTTGGCGGAGCCGAAGATCACCGCCGAGCGCGCACCGACGGCCGCGGCCGCTTTCAGTTCGTCCAGCAGTGCGGCGTCCGGCACCCCGAGCAACACCAGGTCGATCTCTTCGTCGAGGGCCGCCAGCGATGGGGCGCAGGGGATTCCGTCGATGTCCTGGTAGCGCGGATTGACCAGGTGCATGCGCGCGGAGCTGCGCCGGGCCTCGATGACCATCCGTTCGCCGAAACTGCCCGGGCGCGGGCTGGCGCCCACGAGCGCGACCGACCGCGCCTGCAGCATCGCGGTGACGGCGCTCGTCGGGTTCATGTGCGGCGGAACCGCTTCCGCCCCTTCTTCTGATCGGCCAGCGCCGCGCGTGCCGCCTGCCAGCCCGGGATGCCGCAGACGCCGCCGCCGGCATGGGTGGCCGAACTGCCGTTGTACAGACCGGCGATCGGGGTGCGATAGTCGGCGAAGCCCGGTGCGGGGCGCATGTGGAACAGCTGCTCCAGCGACAACTCACCGTGGAAGATGTTGCCGCCGATCAAGCCGTACTCCACCTCCATCTCGTGCGGCCCGACGATGTCGCGGTGCAGGATCGATGCCTTGAACCCCGGCGCCACCTGATCGTAGAGGTCGATCAGCCGATCGGCGTACGCGTCGAGTTCAGCCGTGTGCGGCTCGTTGGCCCACTCTGCGGGCACCCACTGGGTGAACAGCGACATGATGTGCGTGCCATCGGGATTCAGCGTCTTGTCCAAGGTGGTCGGAATGACGCCGTCGCTGAACGGGGCCAGCGCCGGCCGGCCCGCCCTGGCGTCCTGGAAGGCCGACTCGATGTACTCCATCGTCGGCGCCATCTCCACCGAACCGGTGTGATGCTCGGCGATGCCGCTGCTCGGATCCGCGGTGAAGTTCGGCAGTTCGGCCAGTGCCAGGTTGATCTTCACCACGCCGCTGCGGGTCTTCCAGTGCTCGATGTCGCTGACGAAGTCCGCGGGCAGTTCGTTGCGGGGGGTCTGGTCCAGGAACGCGGTACGCGGGTGCAGCGTGGTCACCACCAGTGGCGCCCGGATCTCGTCGCCGTTCTCCAGCACGACACCCTCGATCCGGCCGCCCCGGACCAGCATTCGCGACACCCGGGCCTTGGTCCGGATCTCGGCGCCGAAGCTGCGGGCCGAACGGGCGATGGCCTCCGACACCGCGCCCATGCCGCCTTCGGGATAGCCCCAGCTGCCCAGCTGGCCGTCACCGACATCGCCGATGGAATGGTGCGCCATCACGTAGGCGGTACCGGGTTCGTACGGGCCGGCCCAGGTCCCGATCACGCCGTTGACCGCCAAAGCGCCCTTGATCTGGGGTGATTCGAACCAGTCGTCGAGCAGGTCAGCGATGCTCATGGTCAGCAACCGGGTGATGTCGCCGGTCTTGCGGACGGTCAGCCCGCGCTGTCCCCAGGCCAGCTTGGCGAGGTCGAGCAGGTCGGCCGGGCGGCGGGAGCCGATGTTCGGCGGCACCTGGGTGAGCAGCGGCCCCATCACATCGGCGATGCCTTCCAGCCACGCATTCCACTTGGGCCAGGCGTCGGCGTCCTTCTTCGACCACTTGGCCAGCTGCTCATGAGTGCGGGCCGGGTCGTCCTCGTAGATGGTCAGCGAGCCACCCTCGGGGAATGCCTGGTAGTACGGGCCCATCGGGTGCACCTTGTAGCCGTGGCGCTCCAGGGACAGGTCCCGAACGATCGTCGGAGGCATCAGGCTCATCACGTACGACAGCCGGGTCACCCGCAGGTGCGGGGCATCCTCCCAGGGCGCCTCCGTGGTGGCCGCGCCGCCGAGTGCGCCCCGCGACTCGAGCACCACGGTCCTGGCACCCGAGCGCGCCAGGTAGGCGGCCGAGACCAAGCCGTTGTGGCCACCGCCGATGACGATGGCGTCATAGGTGTTCGACATTGCGCCCCACTTTCATTCACCCGGCGCGGGCTGTTTGACTGATCGTTCAATCTAACCAAGTGTTAGACTTTTCGACAAGTGCCAGCGCCGGTGCCGCCGAGGGGAGTTGACGAGATGGCCGATCCCGCACCCGCGACCGAGAACAACGAGGCGCGCCGCATCCAGATGCTGCGCGCCGCAGCGGAGCTCGTCTGCGAGCGGGGTTTCTCCGAAACCAGGATCTCCGACGTCGCCAAGCGGGCCGGGGTGAGTTCGGCGCTGGTGATCTACTACTTCGGCACCCGCGACCGGCTGCTCGTCGACGCCCTGCGGTACTCCGAGGAGTCGTTCTACGAGGCCGCCGAGCGGATGCTGGCCGAGATTCCCTCGGTGCACGAACGGCTGTCGCTGCTGACGCAGTGGACCTGTGTTCCGGGCCCCGATGTCGCCGGCCCGGCGGCTCCGGGAACACACAACGAGATTCCCGGGGCCTGGGGGCTCTGGTTCGACCTGTGGGCGCAGGCCTTCCGGCACGACGAGGTGAGGGCGGGCCGGGTCGAGCTCGACGCGCGCTGGCGCCGGATGATCGTCGACGCCGTCGAGTCGGCCGACCTGGACGTCGACGCCCGGATGTTCGCCCTCGAGTTCTCCGCCCTGCTGGACGGGCTGTCCATCCAGGTCGCGCTGGAGGATCCGGAGGTCGACTCGAAGGTGGCCTACGACATCGCCATGCGATTCGCCGAGCGCGAGCTGAACCTGCCCGCGGACCGCAAGCGCGCTAGGGCGCGCTGAGCGCCTCCACCGGGCCGGCCACCAACTCCGCGGCCGGATCGCTGATCAGTGCCGCGGTGCTTCGGGTCAGCACCCGTACCGCGTCGTGGCTGCACACGCAGGTGACCGCCATCCCGGCCTGGTAGTCCACCGACTGCGGCCCGAACTGGTTCGGCACGTCCACGATCAGGGCGGCGGGGGCGCCGACGTCGACATGGACCTGGGTCGAGGCGCCGTGGTAGACGACCTGCGCGACGGTGCCCTCGATGGCGTTTCCCCCCGTCGGCACCGGCTCGTCCCGGCCCTGCAGCGTGATCCGCTCCGGACGGATGACGATCGCGGCGGGCCCCGGTGCGCAGCTGCTGTCCACCGCGGCGCCCAACCGGGTGGACAGCGCCGAGCATACCGCCGAACCGTTTCCGCACTCCAGCACGTCGGCGTCGAAAATGTTTGCGGTACCGAGGAATCCGGCCACGTAGGTGGTCGCCGGTGCGGCGTAGATCTCCGCCGGCGGGCCGACCTGCTCGATCCGGCCCTCGGCCAGCACCGCGATCCGGTCGCTCATCGTCAGCGCCTCTTCCTGGTCGTGGGTCACGTAGACGAACGTGATCTCCACCTCGCGTTGCATCGCGCGAAGCTCGAGTTGGAGCTGGCGTCGCAGTTTGGCGTCCAGGGCGCCGAGCGGTTCGTCGAGCAGCAGCACCCGCGGCTCGAGCACCAGCGCCCGGGCCAGCGCCACCCGCTGCTGCTGGCCCCCCGACATCTGGGCGGGCCTACGCTTGGCGAACTCGTTCATCCGCACCATCTCCAGGGCCGCACCGACCCGCCGCTTGGTCTCCTGCTTGCCGACCTTCTGGTAGCGCAGGCCGAAGGCCACGTTGTCCCAGACCGTCATGAACGGGAACAACGCGTAACTCTGGAATACGGTGTTGACCGGGCGCTTGTGCGGGGGATCGGGCGCGACGTCACGGCCGTCGAGCTCGATGCGTCCGGCGTCCGGCTTCTCGAATCCGGCGATCATTCGCAGGATGGTGGTCTTGCCGCAACCGGAGGCGCCCAGCAGCGAGTAGAACTGTCCGGCCGGGATGTCGAGGTTGATATCGGTGACCGCCGCGACGCCGTCGAACGACTTCGCCAGCTGGTGCAGCCGGATCGCGCCGCCGGTCACCGGTGGCGCCCCCGACGGCAGCGGCTCAGCCGGCCACCGCCTCGGCCAGCCGGGCGAAGTTGCGGGCGAACCGGTCGACATCGTCCTCGTCGTGCTGAACCGAGAGCAACCACTGCTCCACCTTGCCCCAGGGCGGCAGGAACACGCCGCCGTTGTGCTGCATCAGCCAGTGCAGGTGGCCCAGCCGGTCGTCGATCTGCAGGAAATCGCGGAACTCCCGTACCGGCTCACGCCTGAACGTCACACAGCCCTTGCCGCCGACGCTCACCACGTGCCAACCGTAACCGTGTTCGGCGATCGTCGCGTCCAAACTGTCCCGCAGCCGCGCCGCCAGCCGGCCCATCCGCTCGTAGGCTGCCGGGGTGAGTATCTCGCCGAGAGTGGCCCGGGTGGCCGCCAGCGCCAGCGGGTTGCCGTTGAAGGTACCCACCTGCTCGTAGCGGCCGTCGGCGATCAGCTCCATGACCGCCGCGCTGCCGCCGATGGCGGCCACCGCGATGCCGCCCCCCAAAGCCTTTGCCAGACAGACGATGTCGGGCACCACACCGGACATCCCGATGACCCCGCTCGGGCCGGTGGTGAAGCCGGTCTTGACCTCGTCGAAGATCAGCAGCGCGCCCTCGGCGTGCACCAGGTCGCGGATCGCGGCGAGATAGCCGTCGGCGGGCGGGATGATCCCGGCGTTCATCATCACCGGTTCGAGGATCATGGCGGCCACCCGGCCGCGGTGCTCGGCAAGGGCCCGGGCCACCGCCTCGGGGTCGTTGAACGGTACGACGACCACCAGGTCACGGATCGCCGTCGGGATGCCACTGTTGCCGGGCACGCCATTCGGATGGTCGCGGGGGCCGACCTCGTCGGCCTCGGGCAGCACCGAGACCTCGACGGAGTCGTGGTGGCCGTGGTAGCAGCCCTCGACCTTGATGATCAGGTCCCGGCCGGTGAACGACCGGGCGAGATGGACGGCGTCCATGGTGGCCTCGGTGCCGGAGTTGGCGAATCGCCACAGTGGCAGGCCGAAACGGCGGGCCAACTCTCCGGCGACCCAGATCGCGTCCTCGGTGGGCTGGGCGAAGTGGGTGCCCCGGCGCACCTGGCGGCTGACCGCGTCGACGATCGCCGGGTGGGCGTGACCGGCGATCGACGCCCCGTAGCCGCCGTGCATGTCGACATACTCGGTCCCGTCGACGTCGTACACCTTCGACCCGGCGCCGTGGCTCATCCAGACCGCCTGTGGTTGGGCGATCTGCCAGTTCGAGGTGGCGCCACCGGCCAGGTGCGCACGGGCGCGGGCGATCATCGCGGTGCTGCGCGGTTGGCGCGCCAGGAACACCTTCTCCTCGTCGGCGATCAACTCGTCGACTGCGTCTCGGACCCGGCTCTCGAACGTCGACGAAGCCACCGGAAACCTCCGCTCGGATGCTGCGCGGACCTGCGGATAGGTACCGCCGCAGCTATTGACTGAGTGTTCAGTCTATGTCACAGTCCAAGCAGCGACAAGATGCGAATACCACGGAGGTGCGGATGCCTGTTCCCAACCGACCCGGTCCGAGCCGCCGACAGTTCTTGCAACGGGCCGCACTGCTGGCTGCGGGCACTCCCGCCATGGTGGCGTTTCTGGACGCGTGTTCCAAAGGCGGACAACCGAGTTCGGCTCCCAGCCTGACCATCGCCTCGCCGAGCAGCCCGGTCAAGTGGGACATCCCCGGTGACAACAAGCCGATCGCCGACGGCCTCGCCCCGGAGAAGGGCGCCACCCTCCAGCTCTACAGCTACGCCGACTACATCGCGCCGGACGCGATCAAGTCGTTCGAGGAGAAGTACTCGGCCACGGTGCAGGTGTCGACGTTCAACGACACCGACGAGGCCATCACCAAGATCCGCGGCGGCAACGTCGACTACGACCTCTACTTCCCGAGTTACGACCAGATCAGCCGGCTGATCAACGGCGGGCTGGTGCGCTCGCTCAACCACAGCTACATCCCCAACATCAAGAACGTCTGGCCGTTCTTCACCAACCCCTTCTATGACCAGGAGTGGCGCTACACGGTGCCCTACACCGTCTACACCACGGGCATCGGCTGGCGTAACGACCAGGTGCCCGCCGACATCGGCGCGCTGAAGAATCCCTATGATTCGCTGTGGGATCCGGCCTACAAGAACAAGACCGCCGTCATCGACGACTGGCACACCGCGATGGCCATGGTGCTGCTGAAGCTGGGCATCACCGACGTGAACACCTCCTCGGCCGATGACCTCAAGAAGGTCGGCGAGCAGCTGACCGCGTTGGTGGCCGCCACCTCGCCGAAGGTCACCATCACCATGTACAGCGACCTGCCCGCCGGTCAGATCGGGCTGTCCCAGATGTGGTCCGGTGACATCATCAACGCCGTCAACTACCTGCCCGAGGGGACCAAGCCCGACATCCTGCGCTACTGGTTCCCCGCCGACGGCAAGGGTCTGGTGGACAACGACCTGATGGTGCTGTTGCGCGGCGGCAGAAACCCGGTGCTGGGCCATCTGTTCGTCAACCACATGCTGGACACCGAGATGGCCAAGCTGAACTTCAAGCAGATCGGCTATCAGCCGCCGCAGAACTCGCTGAACCCGGATACGCTCGTCGCCGACGGGCTGGTCCCGGAGAACCTCAGGAGCGCTATCGTGCGCCCCGAGTACTTCGACGTCGGCTACCGGACCCTCGAACTCGACGCGGCCAATGACGCTGCGTGGCACAACGTCTGGCGTGCCTTCAAGGCCGGGGGATCCTGACGGCGGTGGTCCTCGCCCCGCCTCCCGCCCCGGTCGCCGCCCCACCCGACGCACCGTCCAAGCGCCCCCGCAACAGCGCGTTGTGGCCCGCTCTGGCCATGCCGGGCATAGTCTGGCTGCTGCTGTTCTTCCTGGCGCCGCTCTACGTGGTGCTGGCCATCGTGTTCGGCCGGGTGGATCCGATCTTCCGCACCCCGATACCGGTGTGGAATCCGTTGCAGTGGAATCCCGATCAGTTCACCTATGTTCTGACGCGCATCGTGGGCGAGAACGGTGTGTTCGGCCCCGCGTTGGCGCGCACCGCCGTCTACGTCGTGGCGGCCAGCCTGCTCTGCCTGCTGATCGCGTTCCCGGTGGCCTATTACACCGCGCGGTTGGCCGGCCGCTGGGCCGGTGTGCTGCTGGCCGCGCTGATCGCCCCGTTCTGGATCAGCTACATGATGCGAATGTTGGCCTGGGTCAACCTGCTTCAGGACGATGGCCTGGTCAACAGGGTGCTGAGTCTGGGCGGGCTGTTCGACGTGCACACCCATTGGCTCACCGGCCAGCCCGTCGTCGTGGTCCTGGGTCTGGTGTACGGCTATGTGCCGTACATGATCCTGCCGCTGTACGCCGGCCTGGATCGGCTGCCGCAGGCCACCCTGGAGGCCGCGCGTGACCTGGGCGCCAACCGGTTCGCGTCGTTCTGGCGGGTGACGCTGCCGATGTGCCGGCCGACCATCGTGGCGGCCGTGCTGCTGACCTGCCTGCCGATGCTGGGTGACTACTTCACCTCCGACATGCTCTCGGCATCGCCGAAGACCGCGATGGTGGGCAACCTGATCAACGACAGCGTGCAGTCGCCGGGTCAGACCGGACAGGCCGGCGCCTTCGTGATGCTGGTGCTGTTGGTGACGGTGCTGCCGATGCTCTACTACGTGCGGGTCACTGCCCGCGCCGACGAGGTCTCCACGTGAGGGGGCCGGTCGCATGGTGGAAGGACCCGTGGCGTCCGCCGCGGATCCTGCTCGGCGTCACCGTCGGCTACCTGGTCTGGTCGCTGTTGCCGGTGCTGATCGCGGTGATCTTCTCGTTCAACGACGGCCGGTCGCGAACGAACTGGCAGGGCTTCTCGTTCCGGTGGTACTGGGGTGACACCACGCGCTCGGTGTGGCACGACGCCTCGCTGCACACCGCCCTTCTGCAGACGTTGAAGCTCGGTCTCATCACCACGCTCATCACGGTTCCGCTCGGCGTCATGCTGGCGATCGGTATCGACCGATGGCGCGGCAGGCTGCCGGCCGGGGCGAACCTGCTGATGCTGGTGTCGTTCGTGCTTCCCGAGGTGCTGCTCGCCGTCGCCCTGCTGTTCGTCGTCACGTCGCTGACCCTGCCTATCGGGCTGGGCACCTCGGCGCAGGTGGTCGGTCTGGTCACCTTCCAGATCGCGTATCCGGCGGTCCTGGTCCGGGCCCGGCTTGCCACCATCGGCAGCCAGTATGAGGAGGCCGCAATGGATCTGGGCGCCTCCGCACTCGAGGCGCTGCGGCGGGTCACCCTGCCGATGCTGATGCCGGCCATCTTCGCCAGCACGGTGCTGGTGTTCGCCGACGTCATCGACGACTTCGTGTTGGTGCGCTATCTGTCCGGCAACTCCTCGACCGAACCGGTGTCGGTGAAGATCTACAACACCGCCCGCGCCGCGCCGACGCCCGCCCTCAATGCGCTCGCCACCCTGCTGCTGGCGGCGGCACTGATCGCCGTCACCATCGGATACCTGGTGTACCGGAAGATGACTCGCGGCGATGACACGGCGGGCAGGGGTATCGCGGCGTTCGCCGGCGAGGCCTGACTCCCGTCGATCTCTGGACCGCGACCCCGCGAACGTCTAGTCTGACTGTATGTTCAAACAAGATCCCGCCCCGGTTCCGGCCGACGATCTCGCCGCCTCCCTGGCCCCGTTCGGACAGTCCCGTATGTTGCCGCGGGAGGCCTACGTCGACCCGGCCGTTTTCGCGTGGGAGAAGCGGAACATCTTCGGCGGTTGGCACTGCGTCGGCCACGCCGGGGACCTCGAGGGCGTCGGGGCGCAGAAGGCCGTCGGCTCGGGCAAGGACGGGATCCTTCTGGTGCGCGGCGAGGACGGCCGCGTGCGCGCCTTCGCCAACGTATGCCGGCACCGAGGCCACGAGATGCTGGCCTGCGGCACCACCGCCAAGCGCCGCGGTGTCGTGTGCCCGTACCACTCGTGGTCGTACAAGCTCACCGGTGAACTCCGCCATGCACCGGGGTTCGAGTCCGGCGACGGATTCCATTTCGACACAGGTCAATTCGGCCTGACCGAGCTGCGACTGGTCGACTGGCACGGCTATCTCTTCGTCGATCCCAGCGGTGCGGACATCGACTTCGAGCGGCATGTCGCGGGCATGGAGGAGATCGTCGGACCGTACAAGCCCGAGGAACTCACCGTGGTGGCCCGGCACTCCTACGAGCTGGACACCAACTGGAAGGTGATCGTCGAGAACTACCAGGAGTGCTACCACTGTCAGGCGATCCACCCCGAGCTCTCCCGGATCAGCCCGCCCACCAGCGGGGAGAACATCGAGTTGCCGGGCGACTGGATGGGCGGCTGGATGTCGATGATCGACGAGGCGCAGACGATGTCACTGAGCGGGCAGAGCGGCGGCGTGGCCATCAAGGGCCTGTCGCAGCAGGAGTTGCGCACGGTGATGTACCTAGTCGGCTTCCCCAACCTCCTGGTCAGCCTGCATCCCGACTATGTGATGACCCACCTGATGACGCCCCTGGCCGTGGACCGCACCCACGTCGAATGCGCCTGGGCGTTCCCGAAGGAGGCGCTGGAGAAGCCGGACTTCGATCCGTCCTACGCCGTGGACTTCTGGGACCTGACCAACCGTCAGGACTGGGGGGCGTGCGAATCGGTGCAGCGCGGGTTGAGTTCACCGCACGCCCGGCCCGGCCCGCTGGCCCCCGACGAAGACGGCGTCTACCAGTTCGTCACCCGGGTTGCCCGGGCCTACGCCGGCACGCGGTGATGGGCTGGCACACTCCCACGGTGTGAGCACTCACGCGCTGATCCTCGCCGGCGGCGGGCTGGCCGGGATCGCCTGGGAGACCGGGATCCTCCAGGGCATCGCAGATGAGGCGCCGGCCACCGCGCAGGCGTTGCTGGACTCCGAGATCCTGGTCGGCACCTCGGCGGGCTCGGCGGTGGCCGCCCAGATCAGCGGAAGCATGCCGCTGCAGCTGCTCTACGAACGGCAGGTCGCCGAGGACTCCCACGAACTCGATCCCGCCGTCGACATCGAGGCGCTCGGCCGACTCTTTCTCGACGCGGTATCGCAACCGGACGCGACGGCGCGGCAGAAGCTCCAGCGCATCGGCGCCATCGCAGCGAGCACACCCACGGTGGCCGAGCCGGTGCGCAGGCGGGTGATCGAGCACCGGTTGCCCAGTCACGACTGGCCCGACCGGGACCTGCGGATCACCGCCATCGACATCGACACCGGTGAACTGGTGGTGTTCGACGCGTCGTCCGGGGTGGCGCTGGTCGACGCGGTGGCGGCCAGTTGCGCCGTGCCGGGCACCTGGCCGCCGGTGACCATCGGTGACCGGCGCTACATGGACGGCGGGGTGGCCAGCTCCGTGCACACCGCGGTGGCGTCCGACTGCAGCACGGCGGTGGTGCTGGTGCCCGCCGGGGAGTTCGCGCCGTCACCGTTCAGCGCGGGCGTGGCCGCCGAGATCGCGGCGTTCGGCGCGCGCACCTGCGCGGTGTTCGCCGACGAGGACTCGCTGCGCGCGTTCGGGCCCAACCCGCTCGATCCGCGCTGCCGCGTACCGTCCGCGCGGGCCGGACGCGCACAGGGCCGCCGGGTGGCGGCCGCGGTCACCGAGTTTCTGGGCTGAAGCCGTCCAGGGCCCGGGCGGCCAGTTCGTGCCCGATGTCGATGACCTCGGCCGCACGGTGGAAATCCAGGCTGCGGCAGGTCGAGCGCGGAACCTCGATGAGCAGGTCGGGGGGATAGGTCGCCAACTGGTGCCGGGCCAGTGCCGCCTGCGCGATGTCGATCGTTCGGTTCATCACCGCGAAGCTGCCGAGCTTCGGGATCGACGCCTCACGCCCGCCGTCCACCAGCTGATCGGAGTCGTCGGCCGTCTCCTCGCCGGCGTCCTCGGCGGCGCCGAACCGGCTGCGCACCGACTTGGCCGGCGCGGTGTCCAGCAGGGCCGAGGTGCTGCGCAGCAGCCGGTTCAGCCACTCCGTGGTGGCACGCGTCTCCGGGCCGGCGGCCTGGTCGGGGTCCGGGTCCTGAGGGGTGTCCTGGTCGGCGCCACCGAGGCTGACGGCGATGGTCAGATCGGCGTTCACCGCCGCGATCGGCGCCATCGGCAGCGGGTCGAGGATGCCGCCGTCGGCCAGCAGCCGGCCGTCGAGCACATGCGGCGCGATGATGCCGGGGATGGCGATCGAGGCGCGGATGGCGGCGTCGACCGGCCCGCGCTGCAGCCAGACCGACTTGCCCGCGATCAGGTCGGTCGTCACCGCGGTGTAGGGGATCGGCAGGCTCTCGATGGTGGCGTCGCCGAGGATGTCGCGGACCGCGTCGAGGATCTTCTCCGCCCGTAGCACGCCGGCAGCTGTGATGGACGGGTCCAACAGCCGCAGTACCGCCCGCTGGGTCAAAGTGGTTGCCCACTCGGCGAATTCGTCCAACGACCCGGCGGCATGCAGACCGCCCACCAGGGCGCCCATTGAGGAACCGGCGACCCCGACCACCTCGTAGCCGCGCGAGCGCAGTTCGTTGATGACGCCGATGTGGGCGTAGCCGCGGGCGCCGCCGCTACCGAGCGCCAGGGCTACTCGGCCGGTCGGGGTCTGCGCGGGCATGACTCCATTCTGCGTCAGCGGCTCAATCGCGTTGGACGGCGTCGAGGGCGCCGAGCCTGTCGACGGAGACGGTGTATCCCAGGGTGTCGAGGACGCGGGTGTCCCGACCGTTGTTCGGGCCGTCCGGGCCCGCGGCCGCCGGAGCGGCGAAACCGATGACGGCTGCGCTCAGGGCGCCGGCCGCGAGGGTGGCGATCGTGTAGGTCTTCATGTCCACTGAGAACCACGCGGCGCGGCGCAATAGTTCCGCTGGCAGTAACTGGGCGGTCGGTGGCAGGAACGCCGCGCGGGTTCTGCTACCCGTGATCGAAAAGCCGGGCGGTCAGCTGCAGCCGCCGGACGCGGCGGCCCGCACGGCGATGATCACCGCGGCCTGTTGCGGGGTGGACAGCTGCGCCCAGGTCTGGTTGAACGTCGCCGGACCGCTGGCAGCCGAACCCTGCAGGTCCTTCAGGAATGGCTCCACCAGGTCGGGATTCTCGCCGCCCCGGGTGTCCATCCACTCCTTGGCGGCCCGGCAGGCCTGCGCATACTGCTCCTCGGTGGATTCCGCGGGCACGTCGATCGTCGTCGTCACCCCGCCCGCGGAGACCCCGATGGGGCCTTCGTTCGCCCGGCCCGCGGCGGGCTGTTGCGCGCCGGGAGACGGGTGCGGGGCGGCGGAGCCGGGCTGCGAACCGCCGCCTGTGGAGCAGCCCGCCAGCGCCGCGGCGACGGCGACGACGGTGGCCAGGTAGCGACGTGGGTGCCTGCGCATGACGCCCAATCTATGCAACACTGGCGGCCGTGTTGGAGGGCACCGGGTCCGTGGAGTGTTGTCGCGCGTAAGCGACCCCCGATCCGTCCCCTCTTCTCCCCGGAGTTCTCCACCCATGTCGACCATGTCGTTTCCGTCCGTATCGGCGCCCACCCGGCTGCGCCTGCCCGACCTGCTGCACACCACCGACCGGTTCGCCGACGAGGTGCTGCGCGGTGGGTTCGACCACCTGCTGCCGAGGGGTGGCGTGCCGACCGACCGGCGCTGGTTCACCCGCCTGCACGCCGACTTCGAACTCGACGTCTGGCTGATCAGCTGGGTGCCCGGCCACACCACCGAACTGCACGACCACAGCGGCTCGCTGGGCGCGCTGACGGTGCTGTCCGGCTCGCTGCACGAATACCGTTGGGACGGTTTGCGATTGCGCCGCCGCCTACTCGATTCCGGCGACCAGGCGGGCTTTCCGCTCGGCTGGGTGCACGACGTTGTCGGCGCGCACGCCGGGACCACGCTCAGCGTGCACGCCTATTCGCCGCCGCTGACGGCGATGTCGTACTACGAGGTCGGCGAGCGCGGCACGCTGCGCCGAACGCGTACCGAACTCACCGACGAACCGGAGGGCCAATGACGCAGAGTCGCATCGACCGCGCATTGGCGGACGCCCGGGCCCGGTTGCAGCGGCTGCCGGCCGGCCAGGTGCCCGCCGCGCTGAGCCGCGGCGCCATCCTGGTCGACATCCGCCCGGCGGCTCAGCGCGCGGCCGAGGGAGAGGTGCCCGCCGCCCTGGTGATCGAACGCAACGTGCTGGAGTGGCGCTGCGACCCGACCAGCGACGCGCGGCTGCCGCAGGCGGTGGACGACGACGTCGAGTGGGTGCTGCTGTGCTCGCAGGGCTACACCTCGAGCCTGGCCGCCGCCGCGCTGGTGGACCTCGGGCTGCATCGGGCAACCGACGTCATTGGGGGCTATCAGGCGCTGTCGGACGCCGGGGTGCTGGCCGAACTGGCCTGACTACTCCGGGGCCTGGACGATCCCGCGGAGCTTCTCGGTCTTGTCGGCCGTCCACCCGGGCGGCTGTAGCACCGCCGCCCACGCGTTGACGACGTCACGCACGTAGCGGTGGCCGTGGCCGTCCGGCACGTCGATGGCGACCGCCATGTCCGCCGAGACCTGCAGGAACGTCACCACCGGGATCCAGTTCATGTCCGGCGACACGTCGTATCCGCGCGGCTCGCGCAGCCAGTCCGGCTCGGCGAACAGCAGATCGGGGTTCCACCAGGTGATCGGGTCGGAGGCGTGCTGCAGGTAGACGATCCGCGGATTGCCCCACGGCTGTTCCGGGCGGCCGAGGTTCTCCGGGCGGGCGGCGAACCGGATGTTGGCGCCGTCGTCGAAGATCGGCAACCACATCGGCGAGCCCTCGTCGCGGTTGACCGTCATGTCGTCCCACATCGTGTTGTTGAACGTCGGACCGGAGAACAGCGCCCCGTTGGTGCGGGCGATGATGTTGTTCGGGCTCAGGAACGGCGCTTCGCCGCCGAACGAACCGAGGCTCTCACCGAAGACCACGACCTTCGGGCGTTGCCCCTCCGGCAGCGCCCGCACCCGCTCGTCGACCGCCTCGAAGAGCGCCTGGCCGGCCTGGCGGGCGTTCTCCTTGTCCACCAGGAACGACAGCCAACTGGGCAGGAACGAGTACTGCATGGACACGATGGCCGAGTCGCCGTTGAACATGTACTCCAGCGCCGAGGCCTCGGCCTCGTTGATCCAGCCGGTGCCCGTCGTCGTCGCGACCGCGATGACCTTGCGCTTGAGCCCGCCCGCGCGTTCCAGTTCGCGCGCGGCCAGTTCGGCGGTGGCCCGGATGTCGGGGGCGGAGTTCTTGCCCGCGTAGGCGCGGATCGGCTCGACGGCCGGGGCGCCGTTGAACTTGGTCAGCTGCTCGACCTTCGGTCCGCCGGCCACGAAGATGCGGCCCTGGTTGCCCAGGGTGTTCCAGCTGACCAGCGAGCCCGGGCCGCCGGAGCGCAGCGGGGTGGTCGGGGCCGGGTTGTTGGGGTCCATCTCGTCGTTGACCGCGGCGAAGGACTTGTTGAGGAAGCTCATCGTGCCCTTGATCACCACGCCGTTGAGCAGTGCGATGCTCAGCCCGAGCACGACGGCGACCACGACGACGAACGAAACCCGTGGCGGGGCAACCCGATTGAGCTGGCGGACCAGGAACCTGATCAGCCTGCCGATCAGCTGTCCGATCTCGACGAATGCGAACAGCACCACGACGCCGATGATCGCGGCCTGCGGGTAGTTGAACCACTTGAGCCGCGGCACGCCCATCAGGTCGCGCACCTGGTCCTGCCAGACGTGGAAGAAGTAGATCGAGAACACCAGGCCGATGGCGGCCGCGACGACGAGCACCGCCCACGCGGTGCGCGTTGCCGGCGGGCTGGACGGGCGGGACAGCATGAATCGCACCAGCCACACGGCGAACACGCCGAGCGCGTAGCCGATCGCGCCGGCGGCGCCGCTGACCAGCCCCTGGAACAGCGGGCCGCGCGGCAGCAGCGACGGCGTGAGTGACAGCCACAGGAAGACCATGCCGACCGCGGTACCGGTGAAGGTGTAGCGGCGTTGCCACCAGTCGGGCTTCGGCTCCGTCGGCGCGGTGGGGGTCGGCTCCTCGGTGGCCTGGCTTTCAAGGGTCTGGGCGGCCTCGGCTTCGGTCACCCAAGCAGATTAGCGGTGGGTGAAGTTGGCAGGGCGCTTCTCGGTGAAGGCGGCCATGCCCTCGCTCTGGTCGTCGGTGGCGAACGAGGAGTGAAACAGTCTGCGTTCGTAGAGCAGACCCTCGGTCAGCGTGGACTCGAAGGCGCGGTTGACCGCCTCCTTGGCCATCCGGGCCGCCGACCGCGACATCCGCGAGATCGTCGTCGCCACCGCCTTGGCCTCGGTGAGCAGATCGTCGGCCGGGACCACCCGGGAGACCAGCCCGCTGCGTTCGGCCTCCGCGGCATCGATGTTGCGGCCGGTCAGGATGAGATCCATGGCCTTGGCCTTGCCGATCGCGCGGGTGAGCCGCTGCGAACCGCCCATGCCGGGCAGCACGCCGAGCTTGATCTCCGGCTGGCCGAACTTCGCGGTGTCGGCGGCGATGATCAGGTCGCACATCATCGCCAGTTCGCAGCCACCGCCCAGGGCGTAGCCGGCGACCGCCGCGATGGTCGGGGTGCGCACCGCCGCGAGCTTGCCCCAGGCGGCGAAGAAGTCGGCGTCGAACACCTCGGAGAACGACAGCGTCGCCATCTCCTTGATGTCGGCACCGGCGGCGAACGCCTTGGCGTTGCCGGTGATGACGATCGCGCCGATCCCGGGATCCGCGTCGAATTCGGCTGCCGCCGTGGTGACTTCGACCATCACCTGCGAGTTGAGCGCGTTGAGCGCCTGCGGCCGGTTCAGGGTGATGATGCCGACCCGGTCCTCGCGGTCGACCAGGATGGTCTCGAAACTCACTTGTCCTCCTCGAAGGTCAGGTCCGGATCGGCCGGTGCGAAGTAGCTCAGCACATCCTCCTCGGTCACCGCTGCGAGCGACGCCGGGGACCATTTCGGGTCGCGGTCCTTGTCGATGATCTGGGCGCGGATGCCCTCGACCAGGTCGTGGGAGCGGCTCGCCGCGCACGACACCCGGTACTCCTGCACCAGGACGTCTTCCAGGGTCGACAGGTGCGCGGCGCGTCTGATGGCCTCCAGTGCGACCGACGCCGCAATGGGCGAGCGGCCGTCGATCAGATCGGCTGCTTCGTGGGCATCGGCGTCCTCGTGGCCACGCAGCGCGGCGACGATCCCGGCGAGGGTTTCTGCACCGTAGCACTCGTCGATCCAGTGTTGTTGGGCCAGAAGCTGACTCGGCGGCGGCTCGATCGCGAACGCCTCGATGGCGGCCTCGGCGCCCTCGCCGACGACGGCCGCTGTGAACGCCTCGAGCTTCTCGTGCGGCACGTAGTGGTCGGCGAAGCCCAGGGCGATGGCGTCCGCGCCGCTGAACGGCGCTCCGCTCAGCGCGGCGTGCAGACCCAGGAGGCCCGGCGCCCGGGACAGGATGTAGGTGCCGCCGACGTCTGGGATCAGGCCGATGCCCACCTCGGGCATCCCGATCTTGGAGCGGTCGGTGACGACGCGCACGTTGGCGTGTGCCGAGACGCCTACACCGCCACCCATGACGATGCCGTCCATGATCGCCACGTAGGGCTTGGGGTAGCGGCCGATCTTCGCGTTGAGCCGGTATTCGTCCCACCAGAAGCGACGGACGTCCTCGCCCCCTGCCTTGGCACTCTCGTAGACGGCCACGACGTCACCGCCGGCGCACAGCCCGCGCTCGCCGGCTCCGTCGAGTACGACGGCGGTGATGGCGGCGTCCTCGGCCCACGAGGTAAGCACCTGGTCGAGCACGGTGACCATGTGGTGGGTCAGCGAGTTGATCGCCTTCGGCCGGTTCAGCGTGACCAGGCCGACACCGCCGCGGACCCGGGTCAGGATTTCGTCGGATTGCGCTGTCACAGGGAGTCGGTCCTCCGTCGCGTGAAAACTTGGACGTCCTAGTTTTACCAGCACCGACGGCATCCCGGCCCACCGGCCACCCGCCGCGGGTAGGGTCTGGCGGGACGGTGCGGGCCGGGTTCGACGGAAAGTTTGTGGATTTCGTGGGAACCGGTCCGGGCGTTCGAACGTTGACGGTGTGTTCACTCGACATTTCTCCGAGAGGATCTGACGGTGCGGGAGACCAGCAACCCCGTGTTTCGCTCGCTGCCCAAGCAGCAGGGCGGATACGCGCAATTCGGTTCCGGCGTAGCCGGCGCCCAGCAGGTGGCCTACCAGACCGAGGCCTACGGCTACCCGCCGCAGACCGGTGTCTCGCGGCCGATGACGATCGACGATGTCGTCACCAAGACCGGCATCACCCTGGCCCTGCTGTCCGCGGTGGCCGTCGTCTCCTACTTCCTGGTGTCGGCCAACATCGCGCTGGCCATGCCGTTCACCCTGGTGGGGGCGCTCGGCGGGTTGGCCCTGGTGCTGATCGCGACCTTCGGCCGCAAGCAGGACAACCCCGCGATCGTGCTGAGCTATGCCGCACTTGAGGGCCTGTTCCTCGGTGCGGTGTCCTTCGTCATCGCCAACTTCACCGTCTCCGGCGCCAACGCCGGGGCGCTGATCGGCCAGGCCATCCTCGGCACCGTCGGCGTGTTCGCCGGTATGCTGATCGTCTACAAGACCGGCGCCATCCGCGTCACCCCGAAGTTCACCCGCATGCTGGTCGCGGGCATGATCGGCGTGCTGGTGCTGATGCTCGGCAACCTGGTGATCTCGATCTTCGGCTCGCACGACGGCGGCCCGCTGCGCAACGGCGGCCCGTTGGCGATCGTGTTCTCGCTGGTCTGCATCGGCCTGGCGGCGTTCAGCTTCCTGCTCGACTTCGACGCCGCCGACCAGATGATCCGTGCCGGCGCCCCGGAGAAGGCCGCCTGGGGTGTCGCCCTCGGCCTGACCGTGACGCTGGTCTGGCTGTACCTGGAGATCCTGCGGCTGCTGAGTTACTTCCAGCAGCGCTAGCTGTCCCTACGACGACAAAGCCCCGGCCATCGCGGCCGGGGCTTTGTCGTCTGCATCGAGTCAGACACCATGCAGGGGCTCTCTCGCACTTCCTGTGCCAGAGTTCTGACTCAACGGGTGAAACTCACGACAGCCGCTCGACCACCATGGCCATGCCCTGGCCGCCGCCGACGCACATCGTCTCGATGCCGAACGTCTTGTCATGGGTCTGCAGGTTGTTCAGCAGCGTGGCGGTGATCCGGGCGCCGGTCATCCCGAACGGGTGGCCCAGGGCGATCGCGCCGCCGGAGACGTTGAGCTTGTCCTCGTCCATTCCCAGCGCCCGGGCCGAGCCGAGCACCTGGACCGCGAACGCCTCGTTGATCTCGTAGAGGTCGATGTCGGAGATCGACATCTTCGCGCTGCCCAGCGCCTTCTTCACCGCCTCGATCGGGCCCAGGCCCATGATCTCCGGCGACAGCCCCGACACCCCGGTGGACACAATGCGCGCCAGCGGGGTCAGCCCGAGTTCCTTGGCCTTGGTGTCGGACATGATCACCACCGCGGCCGCGCCGTCGTTCAGCGGGCAGGCGTTGCCCGCGGTGACCGTGCCGTTGGGCCGGAACACCGGCTTGAGCTGGCTGATCTTCTCGTAGGTGGTGCCGGCGCGCGGGCCGTCGTCGGTGCTGACGACGGTGCCGTCCGGCAGCGTCACCGGGGAGATCTCGCGCTCGAAGAAGCCGCTCTTGATCGCCTCCTCGGCGCGGTTCTGGCTGCGCACACCCCAGTGGTCCTGGTCCTCGCGGCTGATCCCGGTGTACAGGGCGACGTTCTCGGCGGTCTCGCCCATCGCGATGTACACGTCGGGCAGTTGACCGTCCTCGCGCGGGTCGTGCCACTCGGTGGCACCCCCGGCCGCGGCGTCGGCGCGCTCGCGGGCCTCGTTGAACAGCGGGTTCTTGGTGTCGGGCCAGGCGTCGGCGTTGCCCTTGACGAACCGCGACACGGTCTCCACCCCCGCCGAGATGAACGCGTCGCCCTCACCGGCCTTGATCGCGTGGAACGCCATCCGGGTGGTCTGCAGCGACGACGAGCAGTACCGGTTCACCGTGGTGCCCGGTAGGAAGTCGTAGCCCAGTTGGACGGCGACCACCCGGCCGATGTTGAAGCCGGACTCACCGGCGGGCTGTCCGCACCCCATGATCAGGTCGTCGATCTGGCGCGGGTCCAGCGCGGGCACCTTGTCCAGCGCGGCGCGCACCATCTGGGCGGCCAGGTCGTCGGGTCGGATGTCGACCAGCGACCCCTTCATGGCCCGGCCGATCGGAGAGCGGGCGGTGGAAACGATGACGGCTTCGGGCATGACGACTCCTGGTTCGCGGCGACAAGCTGGTATCGAACCTAGCTGGCCGTCACCACGATCGGAGCGGGCACCCCGGTGGTCCGGCGGCGCAGCAGCCGGGTCACCGGCCGCAACCGGGCGGCCAGCGACCGATCTTCGGACCGGGCTGCCCAGGGCAGGTCGGGCACCGTCGCACCCGTCCACTCCCCGAGGGCATGGCACAGCGCGGGCAGCAACTGGTTGGCCGCCAACGCATATCCGGCCGCCGACGGGTGATATCGGTCCTCGGAGAACATCAGTTCCGGGGCCTGCAGGAAGTTCGGGGTCAGCAGGTCGGCGAGCGGCACCGGGATGCCGCCGGCCGCGCGCACCGCGGTGGCCTGCGCGCGGGCCAGGTGCAGTCCGCGCGACCGGGCGGTCCAGCGCAGGGGCTGGGGGATGGCGGTGATGACGCCGAAGTCCGGACAGGTGCCGACGACCACGACGGCGCCGCTGGCGCGCAGGCGCTGGACCGCCGCGCCCAGGCGGTGGGCCGAGGCCCCGATGCCGTTGAGCGCAGTGATGTCGTTGGCCCCGATCATGATGACCGCGGCATCCGGCGGGGGACCCGCCACGAACATGGCGTCGACCTGCCCGGACAGCCCCTTGGAGGTGGCGCCGACGATCGCCTTGGTCGACAGCCGGATCAGCTTGCCGGACTCCTCGGCCAGCCCGCGGGCGATCAGCACCCCGGGCACCTCGTCGGCGTCGCGGCAGCCGTAGCCGGTGGCGGTGGAGTCGCCGAACACCATCAGGTGCAGGTCGAACGGGGTGTTGCGGTCCCAGCGGCGCACCGGCCCGCCGCCCGGGGCGTAGACGCCGTCGGCCCGCGGCGGGGTGTCCCAGGACTTCGGGATCACGCTGCGGGCCCGCTCGGCCTGGATGTTGAGCAGGTTGCGGGCACCCACCACGGCGGTGCCGGTGGATGCGATCACCCCCGCCACCGTCAGCACCGTTGCCGAACCACGCGGAGCGCGTATGGCCACGGGTTCAGTTTAGGTACGCAAACAAAGGGAACGCCGTCGCCACGATGGCCGCCGGATTACGGACAGGTATCACTTGCGGCAAGAAAACAGATCGTTAGTTGTTGTATGCAAGGCAGCTGTCAAGCTGAGTTTCCCGGGGTTCGCTGCAACTGCGGGAGACACGACGCTACAACGGCGTAGGGAGTGTTGACGATGACCGCATCCATCAAGGTTCCGGCCCCGGCCGCCCATCGTGTTCATCCGGTCGGCGGGTACCGCGCCCGCCGCTATCCGGTCAGCGACGGTGCGCCCGTCGAGGTGGTCGAGAGCGGGCCCAGCATCCAGGCCCGGCTCACGTCGCTCTCGTTGCGCCTGTCCTTCCGGCCCGTGCTGTCCGTCCTGAGCCACGTGCCGCACCTGCCCTGGCCGTTCGGTCTCGTCGACTTTGTCGCACGGGCGTTGTTGCCGTCTCCCGGCACCGTCCGTGCCACCGTCGGGCTGCCGAATGCGTCGGCGCAGCTGGTCCGCGCGCCCGGGGTGCTGCCCGCCGACGGCAAGCGCCGCGTCATCCTCTACATGCACGGTGGCGCGTTCCTGACCTGCGGCGTGAACTCGCACAGCCGGATCTCGGTCGCGCTGTCGAAGTTCGCCGACTCGCCGGTGTTGGTGGTCGACTACCGGCTGATCCCCAAGCACACCATCGGCAAGGCGATCGACGACTGCTACGACGGCTACCGCTGGCTGCGGCTGCGCGGCTACGAACCGGACCAGATCGTGCTGGCCGGCGACTCCGCAGGCGGCTACCTGGCGCTCGCGCTGGCCCAGCGGCTGCAGGCCGAGGGCGAGGAGCCCGCGGCGCTGGTCGCCATCTCGCCGCTGCTGCAACTCGATCATCAGCCCAAGCTGTCCCACCCGAACATCCACAGCGACGCCTTGTTCTCGGCCAGAGCATTCGACGCGCTGGTGGCGCTCGTCGCCCGCGCGGCCGCCAAGAACGTCGTCGACGGCGAACCCGAGGGGGTCTACGAACCGCTCGACCACATCGAGCCCGGCCTGCCGCGCACGCTGATCCACGTCTCGGGCTCCGAGGTGCTGCTGCACGATGCCCGGCTCGCGGCCCGCCGGCTGGCGGCGGCGGGCGTGCCCACCGAGGTCCGGGTGTGGCCCGGCCAGATCCACGACTTCCAGATGGCGGCCCCGCTCATCCCGGAGGCGACCCGCTCGCTACGCCAGATCGGCGAGTACATCCGCGAAGCCACCGAATGAGCACCGTCTGACACCATGTAGGCATGCGTATCGCGCGGCATGTCAGTGAACTGATCGGGAACACCCCGCTGGTCGCTCTGAACTCCATCGTCCCCGAGGGATCCGGCACGGTCGCCGCCAAGATCGAATACCTCAGCCCGGGCGGGAGTTCCAAGGACCGCATCGCGATCAAGATGATCGACGCCGCCGAGGCCGCCGGTGAGCTCAACCCGGGCGGCACGATCGTCGAGCCGACTTCCGGGAACACCGGTGTCGGCCTGGCCCTGGTGGCCCAGCAGCGCGGCTACAAGTGTGTGTTCGTCTGCCCGGACAAGGTGAGCGAGGACAAGCGAAACGTGTTGCGGGCCTACGGCGCCGAAGTCGTCGTGTGCCCGACGGCGGTGCCGCCGGACCATCCGGACAGCTACTACAGCGTGTCCAATCGGCTGGTCACCGAGATCGAGGGCGCCTGGAAGCCGGACCAGTACTCCAACCCGAACGGCCCGGCCAGCCACTACGAGACCACCGGCCCGGAGATCTGGGCCGACACCGACGGCAAGGTCACCCACTTCGTCGCCGGGGTCGGCACCGGCGGAACCATCACCGGTGCGGGGCGCTACCTCAAGGAGGTCTCGGGCGGGCGGGTCAGGATCATCGGCGCCGACCCGGAGGGCTCGGTGTATTCCGGCGGTACCGGTCGGCCCTATCTGGTCGAGGGCGTCGGCGAGGACTTCTGGCCGGCCGCCTACGACCCGTCGGTGCCCGACGAGATCATCGCCGTCTCCGATGCCGACTCCTTCGACATGACGCGCCGCCTGGCCCGCGAGGAAGCCCTGCTGGTCGGCGGTTCGTGCGGGATGGCCGTGGTGGCCGCGCTGAAGGTCGCCGAGGACGCCGGACCGGACGCCCTGGTGGTCGTGCTGCTGCCGGACGGTGGGCGCGGCTACATGTCCAAGATCTTCAACGACGCGTGGATGTCGTCCTACGGGTTTCTGCGTACCCCGCTTGACCATTCGTTGCCGGAGCCGAACGTCGGTGACGTCCTGCGCGGGAAGTCCGGCGCGCTCCCCGACCTGGTGCACACCCACCCGTCGGAGACGGTGCGCGACGCGATCGGGATCCTGCGCGAGTACGGGGTGTCGCAGATGCCGGTCGTCGGCGCCGAGCCGCCGGTGATGGCCGGCGAGGTGGCCGGAAGCGTCTCGGAACGCGAACTGCTGTCGGCGGTCTTCGAGGGCCGCGCCAAGCTCGCCGACGCGGTCTCGCTGCACATGAGCCCGCCGCTGCCGCTGATCGGCGCCGGTGAACTGGTCAGTGCGGCGGCGAAGGCGCTGCGCGACTGGGACGCCGTGATGGTGGTGGAGGAGGGCAAGCCGGTCGGGGTGATCACGCGCCACGATCTGCTCGGATTCCTGTCCGAGGCGCCGCGCCGACGATAGGGTGAGTGCCGCTTCGCTTTCGCCAATGCGTCTGCAGTGGAAGGCATGATGACCGAACAACCGCCAGGCCCCCCGTCGGGAAACACTCCACAACCGCCTCCGGGCGGCCAACCTGTCCCGCCCCCCGGCGGCTACCCGCCGCCACCGCCCCCCGGCGGCTACCCACCCCCGCCGGCCGGGGGTTATCCACCGCCGCCCGCGGGTTACCCACCACCGCCGCCAGCGGGATACGGGCCGCCGCCCGGCTATGCCCAGGCGCCGGGCCAGGCCGTTCCGCAGCTGCCGCAGGAGGCCTACACGCCGTGGGTCACCCGCGCGGTCGCGTGGCTGATCGACTACCTGCCCTACCTGGTGCTGGTCGGTATCGGCTACGGCATCGAAATGGCGACGCAGGAGACGGCGTGCGTGACCGACTCCTCGGAGTACAACCTCGGCGAGTTCTGCGCCACCGGCAACTCCACCCTGGGGCTCGTCGCCTTCAACCTCTGCCTGCTCATCGGCCTGGGCTACCTGCTGTGGAACTACGGATACCGACAGGGCACCACCGGCTCGAGCATCGGCAAGTCGATCATGAAGTTCAAGGTGGTCAGCGAAAAGACCGGCCAGCCAATCGGTTTCGGCCTATCGATCGTTCGGCAGCTAGCCCACGTGGTGGACGCCATCATCTGCTACATCGGCTACCTGTTCCCGCTGTGGGACGCCAAGCGACAGACCCTGGCGGACAAGATCATGACCACGGTCTGCCTGCCGCTGTAGCGCCTGACTCCCGAGCGCCCCGCACGAGAGGATTCCCCCGGTGACCGAACCGACCCCGCCGCCCGGCGAGGTTCCGATCCCGCCCGGCGACTACCCGTCGGCATCGGGTTACCCGCCGCCGCCGCCCGGCAGCAAGCCGTCCCTGCCGGGCTACCCGGCGCCGCCCGGCACTTTCACGCCGCCGCCCGCCGAGACGAATGCGGTGCCGGCGCTGCCGCAGAACGCCTACACGCCGTGGATCCGGCGGGTCGGCGCCTGGATCATCGACACTATTCCGGTGCTCCTGCTCACCGGCCTCGGCCAGGGCATGCTGTTCCTCTTCGGTGAGGGTAACTGCAGCACCCGCGGCTACAACGGCGGTCAGGGCGTGTACTGCACCGCACAGCCCTCGACGCTGGGCTTGGCGCTGTCCTTCCTCTTCGGGCTGGCCGCGCTGGCGTTCGCGCTGTGGAACTACGGCGCCCGCCAGGGCATCACGGGCTCGAGCATCGGCAAGGCGGCGCTGAAGTTCAAGGTGGTCAGCGAGCGGACCGGTGAGCCGATCGGTTTCGGGCTGTCGATCGTCCGGCAGCTGGCCCACATCGTCGACGCGGTCATCTGCTACATCGGCTACCTGTTCCCCCTGTGGGATGCCAAGCGGCAGACGCTGGCCGACAAGATCATGACGACGGTCTGCCTGCCGACCGCCTAGTTCTGCGCGCCGGGCGGCACCGTTAGGCTCGGATGCGATGAGTGAGCAGCGCAGTGCAGCCGATTCCCACCGCTGGCAGGGGTTCGCGACCAAGGCGATCCACGCCGGTTACCGCCCCGACCCCGGAACCGGGGCGGTCAACGCCCCGATCTACGCCAGCAGCACCTTCAAGCAGGACGGGGTCGGTGGTCTGCGCGGCGGCTTCGAGTACGCGCGCACCGGCAATCCGACCCGTTCCGCACTGGAGGCGGTGCTCGCCGCTGTCGAGGCCGGAACATACGGGCGGGCCTTCTCATCGGGAATGGCGGCCTCCGACTGCGCGCTGCGCGCGGTGCTGCGCCCCGGCGACCACGTCGTCATCCCCGACGACGCCTACGGCGGCACCTTCCGGCTCATCGACAAGGTCTTCCGGGAGTGGGGTGTGCACCACACCCCGGTGCCGCTGGCCGACCTCGACGCGGTCCGGGCGGCGATCACCGGCCAGACCCGGCTGATCTGGGTCGAGACGCCGACCAACCCGCTGCTGTCGATCGCGGACATCCCGGCCATCGTCGAGGTTGCCGGCGCCTCGGGGGTAAAGGTGTTGGTGGACAACACCTTCGCCTCGCCTGCGCTGCAGCAGCCGCTGACGCTGGGCGCCGACATCGTTTTGCACTCGACGACCAAGTACATCGGTGGGCACTCCGACGTGGTCGGCGGCGCGCTGGTGACCGATGACGAGGAACTCGACGCCCGGTTCGGTTTCCTGCAGAACGGCGCGGGTGCGGTCCCCGGCCCGTTCGACGCCTACCTGACCATGCGCGGCCTCAAGACGCTCGAGCTGCGGATGCAGCGGCACTGCGAGAACGCCGCCGTCCTCGCCGCGTTCCTGGCCGACCACGCCGCAGTCAGCCAGGTGCTCTACCCGGGCCTGCCGAGCCATCCCGGCCACGACGTCGCCGCCCGGCAGATGCGCGGATTCGGCGGCATGATCTCCGTTCGGATGCGCGGCGGCGCGCAGGCCGCCCGCGACCTGTGTTCGCGCACAGAGGTTTTCATCCTCGCCGAATCGCTGGGCGGGGTGGAGTCGCTGATCGAGCATCCGGGCGCGATGACCCACGCCTCGACGGCGGGCTCACAGCTGGAGGTGCCCGACGATCTGGTCCGGATGTCGGTCGGCATCGAGGACGCCGCCGACCTGCTCGGCGACCTGGAGCAGGCGCTAGCCTAGTGCCGCCCGCACCGCGGCGGTGGTGACCGCGAGGTTGACATCGGCGAGGTCCGCCTCGTCGACCCAACAGCCGCTTGCTATTTCGTTGGCGCGGTCGTGCACCCACCGCCAGCCGCGCTCGTTGAGACTGAACGCCGCACCCAGGCCGTTCACGCTCGCCAGCAGGGCGATGACGGTGGCCGTGGGCGGGTCGGGCCGGTGCCGATCGAACAGCGCGGCCATCACCGCGGCCCGCACCCCTTCGGCCCGCGCCCGGTTGTTGATCGGCCACGCGTACTCCCGCCTACGGCGCAACCGCCCGGTGGACAGCTCCACCTGGTGCAGCTGCCCGGTCCGCAGCAGTTGGTCCAGCACGTCGTCCTCGGCGCGCTTGCGCAAGGCGGCGATGGCGGCCTTCGGGGTGAGGGGTCCCTGTTCGAGCAGGGCCAGCGCCGGGCGCACCGCCGGGTCCAGCGGGGGCGGACCGGCCAGCGCGACCAGCCGTCCCGGGGGCACCGGCTCCTGCGGCAGGGCGGGCCGAACCCGGCAGGCGTAGGCCAGGTCCAGCAGCACGGCGGCGGCCAGCAGGCGCTTGCGCTTGGCGCGGTCGAGTCCCGGCTGTGCCGACGCGTTGTCGAGCAGCAGCAGCAGGAGGTCTTCGGCGATCCGCGCCACGAGCGGGAACTGTAGCCCCCGCCGGCGGGGGCGCGGGGGTCAGGAGTGGTAGGGCTCGGCGCTGACCAGGGTGACCTTGACGACGCTGCCGCTGGGCACGGTGTAGGTCCGGGTCTCGCCTTCCTTGGCGTTCAGCAGTGCGGAGCCCAGCGGCGAGTTCGGCGAGTACACCTCGAGCTTGTCGTTGTTGACGCTCTCCTGGCGGGTGGCGATCAGGAAGGTCTCGGTGTCGGACTCGTCGCCGTCGTAGTAGACCTTGACCACCGAGCCGGGCAGCGCCACGCCGGACTGCTTGGGCGCCTCGCCGACCTTGGCGGTGTTGAGCAGTTCCTGGAGCTGACGGATGCGGGCCTCCTGCTGGCCCTGCTCCTCGCGGGCGGCGTGGTAGCCGCCGTTCTCGCGCAGGTCGCCCTCTTCGCGGCGATCGTTGATCTCCGCGGCGATGATCGGCCGGTTGGCGATCAGCTGGTCGAGCTCGGCCTTCAACCGGTCGTGGGACTCCTGGGTCAGCCAGGTCACCTGGGTATCGGTCATCTCGTCGCGCTCCTCGTTCGTTGGTTCCGCGATGTTCGCTTGGCAGTCTTTTGTGTGTCACTGCCGGGAACGCGCGGGACAGTGCCCGTGTATTGCCACCTCAGAGCCGCGTGTAAACGCGCTACAGACGCAATAAACGGCTCCCAGCAGGAACCGTGTGGCACCGAGTCTACCACCGGGGCGTCGGCGGACCTTTACGTTTTCGCAGTTCGTTGTTCGCCGCCCGGACGCCGATCACGAGCCGACCAGGTAGTCCGGGACGTTCATCCCGCAGCCGTAGATGTCGCCGACGAACGGCCGCTTGTAGGACGCCACCGTAGTGGTTACCTGCACGGTCTTGGATTCCGACGGCGGGATCAGCACCTCGCGCCTGCCGGTCTCGGCCCCGTCACGCGACCGGGCCCGCACGATGCACGACGCCGGCCGCGACGGGTCCTTTCGGGTCACGCTGATCGTGACCGACACCGTCTGGTCGTCGAGCACCCGATAGGCGCCGATACTGCCCTCGACGTCACTGCCCGCGAACCGCTGATAACCCAGCACCGCGAGGCCGACACCGGCGGCCAGGACCAGCACGCCCAGGGCGATCGCCACCCGGCGCCGGGTGGCCGCGGACGTGCGACGGCCGTACCGGGACTCCGGCGGCAGGGCGGGTGGCTCGGTCATGATGGTGTGCGTCTCTCGTCGCCGGCGGGATTGCGGGTACCCGGTGTCCTGATGGGACCATTAGGACAGGAACTATAGGGCGTGCTGCAACTGTTCCAGTGGTACGCGAAGGCACACCAGTTGACCACCGACAAGTAGAGGGAGACGTGACCGAACTGCGGTTGATGGCCGTGCACGCCCACCCTGACGACGAGTCCAGCAAGGGTGCGGCCACGCTGGCCCGCTACGCCGCCGAGGGCCACCGGGTGCTGGTGGTCACCCTGACCGGCGGTGAGCGCGGCGACATCCTCAACCCCGCGATGGACCTGCCCGAGGTACGCGGCCGCATCGCCGACATCCGCCGCGACGAGATGGCGAAGGCCGCCGAAATCCTCGGCGTCGAACACCACTGGCTGGGCTTCGAGGACTCCGGCCTGCCCGAGGGCGACCCGCCGCCGCCGCTTCCGGACGGGTGTTTCGCGCTGGTGCCACTGGAGGAGCCGGTCGCCGAACTGGTCAAGGTCATCCGCGACTTCCGTCCGCACGTCATGACCACCTACGACGAGAACGGCGGCTACCCGCACCCCGACCACATCCGGTGTCACCAGGTGTCGGTGGCCGCCTTCGAGGCCGCCGGCGACTACCGGCTGCATTCCGACGCCGGCTCGCCGTGGACGGTCAGCAAGTTGTACTACAACCACGGATTCCTGCGGGAGCGCATGCAGATGCTCCAGGACGAGTTCGCCAAAAACGGGCAGGAGGGCCCGTTCGCCCGGTGGCTCGAGCACTGGGATCCCGAGTTCGACGTCCACGCCGGGCGGGTGACCACCCGGGTGCCGTGCTCCGAGTACTTCACCCAGCGCGACGAGGCGCTCAAGGCCCACGCCACCCAGATCGACCCCACCGGATTCTTCTTCGCCACCCCCATAGAGTGGCAACAGCGGTTGTGGCCGACCGAGGAGTTCGAGTTGGCGCGCTCCCGCGTCCCCGCTCAACTGCCTGAGGACGACTTGTTCGCCGGAATCGAGATCTTCGAGTGACGTACCTGATGATGGCCACGGTGTCGGTGTTCGCCGAACCGCCGAAGAACACCGGACCGGATTTCGGAAAGGCCAGCCCGGTCGGCCTGCTGGTGATCGTGCTGCTGCTCATCGGGGTGTTCATCCTGGTGTGGTCGATGAACCGGCACCTCAAGAAGCTGCCGAAGACGTTCGACACCGACGCCGAACCCGCGGAGACCGCGCAGACCGGTGACGCGGACGGCGCCCCGGCCGCGCCGGTGGACGCCCCCGAGAAGCCCGCGCATGAGCCAGGGGGCTAACGCCCTCGCGGGTGCCACCAGCCCGTATCTGCGCCAGCATGCCGACAACCCGGTGCATTGGCAGCAATGGTCGGCCGACGCGCTGGCCGAGGCCGCCCGCCGCGACGTGCCGATCCTGCTGTCGATCGGCTACGCCGCCTGCCACTGGTGTCATGTGATGGCGCACGAGTCGTTCGAGGACGCCGAGGTCGCGGCCGCGGCGAACGCCGACTTCGTCTGCATCAAGGTCGACCGGGAGGAGCGCCCCGACCTCGACGCGGTGTACATGAACGCCACGGTGGCGATGACCGGTCAGGGCGGCTGGCCGATGACCTGCTTCCTGACGCCGGACGGCCGCCCGTTCTTCTGCGGCACCTACTATCCGAAGGCGCAGTTCCTGCAGCTGCTGGCCGCGGTCGCCGAGACCTGGCGCCTCCAGCGCGCCGACGTCGAGCAGGCCTCCGACCAGGTGGCGGGGGAGTTGCGGCGGATGGCGGCCGGCCTGCCCGGCGGCGGCCCGGAGATCGAACCGAGTCTGTGCGACCGGGCGGTGGCGGCCATCCTGGGCGACGAGGACACCCGGCGCGGGGGGTTCGGGTCCGCGCCAAAGTTCCCCCCGTCTGCGTTGCTCGAGGCGCTGCTGCGCACCCACGAGCGCACCCGTTCACCGGTGCCGTTGGCCGCAGTCGAGCGCACCGGTGCGGCGATGGCGCGCGGCGGCATCTACGACCAGCTGGCCGGCGGGTTCGCGCGGTACAGCGTGGACGCCGACTGGGTGGTGCCGCATTTCGAGAAGATGCTGTACGACAACGCGCTGCTGCTACGGGCGTACGCGCACTGGGTGCGGCGCACCGGGGACCCGCTGGCCCGCCGGGTGGCGGCGCAGACCGCGGCGTTCCTGATCAACGACCTGGCCGACGGCGAGATGTTCACCTCGTCGCTGGACGCCGACGCCGCGGATTCGGAGGGGTCGACCTACGTGTGGACATCCGCGCAGCTGCGCGAGGTGCTCGGGGCCGACGACGGCGATTGGGCGGCAACGGTTTTCGCGGTCACCGAGCGCGGCACGTTCGAGCACGGCGCCTCGGTGCTGCAGTTGCCGGCCGAACCGGACGACGCCGAACGCTTCGAGCGGGTGCGCGCCGCGCTGCTCGCCGCCCGCGCGAGCCGGGTGCAGCCGGCCCGCGACGACAAGGTTGTGACGGCGTGGAACGGGCTGGCGATCACCGCGCTGGCGGAAGCCAGTGTCGCCCTTGATGATCCGGTCCTCCTGGCCGCCGCGGTGCGCTGCGCGGAGATGATCGTCGACCTGCACTTCGTGGGTGGGCGCCTGCGCCGCGCCAGCCTCGGCGGGGTGGTCGGGGACAGCGCCGCCATCCTGGAGGACTATGCCGCGCTGGCCACCGGCCTGCTCACGCTGTACCAGCTGACCTCCGACGCCTCGTGGCTGGCCACCGCGGCCGAGCTCGTCGGTCTGGCGCAGGCGCACTTCGCCGATCCGGACCGGCCGGGCCGCTGGTTCGACAGCGCCGACGACGCCGAGCGGTTGATGGTCCGTCCCGCCGACCCGTTGGACGGCGCTACCCCGTCGGGGGCGGCGCTGATCGCCGAGGCGCTGCTGACGATCGCGCACCTGGTCGACGGCGAATGGGCGACGCGGTACGGCGAGGCGGCGGCCGAGGCACTGCTGGCGCACTCGCCGCTGCTGGACAAGGCGCCGAGGTCGGCCGGGCATTGGCTCGCGGTGGCCGAGGCCGCCGTTCGGGGGCCGCTGCAGGTGGCGGTCGCCTGCGACGGGGCCGAATCGCCGCTGCTGGCCGCCGCGCGCCGGCTGGCACCCGGGGGCACCGTCGTGGTCGGCGGGCCGATGGACTCGGCCCCGCTGCTGGCCGGCCGGGACCGGGTGCACGGCGCCGACGCGGCCTATGTCTGCCGCGGCCGGGTGTGCGACCTGCCGGTCACGAGTGCCGAAGATCTCGCCGAGGCGCTGGGTGCGTCCGTGTAGCGTTCGGCCCATGCCGAGCGCCGAGCAGATCACCGAGACCGTCCACGCCTACCTCGACTCCGTCGCCAAGGGCGACGCCGACCGGATCGCGACGCTCTACGCGACCGACGCGACGGTCGAGGATCCCGTCGGCGGCGAGGTGCACGTCGGCCGCCAGGCCATCCGCAGCTTCTACACAGCGGTCGAAAACGCCAGCAGCCAAGCCGATGTCGAGACCCTGCGGGTGCTGGGCAACGAGGCGGCGTTCTACTGGGCGCTGAGCATCCACGGCATGCGGATCAGCATCATCAGCGTGATGACGTTCGGCGACGACGCGAAGATCGCCTCGATGAAGGCCTACTGGGGCCCGGAGAACATCAGTACGGTCTGAGGTGTCGAGTGCTCAGAAGACCGCGAACCACATCGCGATGTAGTGGCAGATCGCCGCCACCGCGGTGCAGGCATGGAAGAACTCGTGGTGCCCGAACGTCGTCGGCCACGGGTTGGGCCACTTCAGCGCGTAGAGCACGCCGCCGACGCTGTACAGCGCGCCCCCGACGATCAGCAGCACGACCGCGGCGACACCCGCGCCGTCCATGATCGGACCGATGAACCACGCGGCGACCCAGCCCAGCAGGATGTAGAGCGGCACCCCCACCCAGCGCGGCGCCGACGGCCAGAAGCACTTCAGCAGCACGCCCGCCAGCGCGCCGCCCCAGACGATCCAGAACAGCACCATGCCCTTCTGAGAGGGCAGCGCCAGCAGGGCGAACGGCGTGTAGCTGCCGGCGATGAAGATGAAGATCATCGAGTGGTCGGCGCGCTTCATCCACTTGCGCGCGGTCTCGGACTTCCAGTTCACCCGGTGATAGGTGCCGCTGACGGCGAACATCGCCACGATCGTGAACGTGTAGAGCAGGGTGGCCAGCCCGGCGCGGGTGCCCTGCAGGGACCACGACACCGACACCAGGGCCGATCCGGCGATCGCCGCGATCACCGCCGAGTAGACGTGAATCCAGCCGCGCGCCCTGGGTTTCCCGAGGAACTCGACGGCGGCGTCGACGACGGCTTCCGGGAAGTCCTCGGCGTCGCGGTCGTCGGAAGTGCCGGGTCGGCGGGGATCGGTGGTGTCGACGCTTGCGGTCATGTCACCTCCATTGCGCGCACGGGGGCGTGATCTGCTTTTGGTCACAGTAGTCTGATTTCTCGTGGAGATCATTCCGCCTCGCCTCAAGGAACCGGCTTACCGGCTCTACGAGATGCGGCTGCGCCACGAGCTGGCGCGCTCCAAATCCCAGCTCCCGCGGCATATTGCCGTGCTGTGCGACGGCAACCGGCGCTGGGCACGTGAATCCGGTCACGACGACGTCAGTTACGGCTACCGGATGGGCGCGGCCAAGATCGCCGAGATGCTGCGCTGGTGCGCCGACGCGGGCATCGAGATGGCCACCGTGTACCTGCTGTCGACGGAGAACCTGCAGCGCGAACCCGGCGAGCTGTCCTGCCTGATCGAGATCATCACCGAGGTCGTCGAGCAGATCTGCGCTCCGGTGAACCGCTGGAGCGTGCGCACCGTCGGCGATCTGGAACTGCTCGGCGAGGAGCCGGCCCGCCGGCTGCGCGACGCGGTGGACAGCACCGCCGGGCTGCCGCCGGCGTCGTTTCATGTCAACGTCGCCGTCGGCTACGGCGGCCGTCAGGAGATCGTCGACGCCGTGCGCGGGCTGCTGGCCAAGAAACTCGCCGACGGCGCCACCGCCGAGCAGCTGATCGAGGCGGTCACCATCGAGGGCATCTCGGAGAACCTCTACACCTCCGGGCAGCCGGACCCCGATCTGGTGATCCGGACGTCGGGGGAGCAGCGGTTGAGCGGATTCCTGTTGTGGCAGAGCGCCTATTCGGAGATGTGGTTCACCGACGCGTACTGGCCGGCGTTTCGCCGGGTGGACTTCCTGCGCGCGCTGCGCGACTACAGCAGCCGGAACCGGCGGTTCGGGCACTAGCCATGGCGGCGCTGTCGGCGGTCGTGTTCACGCTGAGCTGGTGGCTGGGCCTGTACCTGCTGGCGCGCGATCCGCGAAAACCCGTGCTGGCCTTGGCCGCAACCGGGTTGTGCGGTTTCGCACTGGTGGTGGCGCTCGACGCGGTGCGGGTGGTCAGCGTGGCGCACGCCGGACTGCTCAGCCAGATCGAGATCTATCTGGTCGCGGTGCCCGGGGTGGCCTGGTTCGCGGTCGTGCTCGAACTGGCGCGCCCGCCCGAGACCTGGCGCGGCCGGGCCACCGAGCTCAGCCTGGTCGCGGTGGTCGCAGCCGCCACGCTGGTGGGCGCCGGGATGGCAGGCAGTGTCGAGGGGCCGCTGCGCACCGGGCACTGGGTGATGTTCGCGGTGATCTCCGCATCCACCCTGGGGGCGTTGGTCGCCGCGGTGCGCAGGCGTTCGCAGCCGGTCTCGGTGGTCGGGGTGGTGGTGGTCGCGACGTTGTTCTTCGCATTGGGAAACGCGGTGCTGATCATCCCGCTCGGGTTGGTGCCGAGCTGGCTGGCGCTGGCGTCGACGGGCTTCGACGTGCTGCTGCTCGGTGTGGCGGTGGCGTTGTGGGACGCGTTCGACGAGGGGCAGGCGCTGCGCGCGGACATGTTGCGTTCGTTCGCGGGCACCTTCGTGGTCGCCGTGCTCTTCGGCGGCCAGGCGTTGCTCGGGATGGCGGTCACCGGTGGGGACGGCCCGGGCCGCACCGCGCTCACGGTGCTGCTGTTCACCAGCCTGGCGATCGCCATCGCCATCAACGTGCTGGCCGATCCGCTGGCCGGGCTGCTGGACCGCCTCGCGTTCTCCCGGTCCCCGACGCTGCGCGCCGACCGCGCCGCGCTGCGCAGCACCGAGGCCGCGCTGCCGCTGCGTTCGCCAGGCCCGCTGGACCACCTCGACGACGACACCTTCGCCCGGTTGACCCGCCGCGCCCTGGGGCACTACGGCGATTTGTCCAAGCTCGTCGCCAGCCCGCTGACCCAGCTGCCGGTGATCGACGAGCGGCTGGCCGCCCGCGGGGCCACCGATCAGCCGCTGGAGCGGGCCAACGAGCTCAAGGCACTGCTGGCCGACCACATCGCCCGGCTCAAGCCGCGCGACGGCGGCGAGTTCGGCACCACCGAGCACTGGCGCTACTACAACTCGCTGTACTTCCCCTACGTGGTGGGGGTGCGCGCCTACGCGCAGAACGCCACCGCCGCGGGCCTGGATCCGGTGGCGCGCCAGGCCTGGCAGTGGCTCGTCACCGAGGTGCCGCAGCGCTCCCTGCACAACTGGCAGAACGCGGCTGCCCGGTTGATCGCCGCCGACCTGCGTTCCCAATCGGCGGTCGCCCTGCCCTGACCTGCGGCTGGCAGTAACTGGCAGCGGTGGGTGTCGATCTGGCAGTGGCTCGTGCGCAGTGTCGAAGGTGTCCGACACCGACGCTCACCGAGGAGCCGACGAGATGACCGCCATCATCACCCGACCACTGTCCGAATCCACCGACTCACTGCTGCGCTTCGCGATGCGCCTCGACGCCGTCCTGACCGGCCTGCTGGGGCTGGCCATCGCGGTGGCGGCCGATCCCTTCGGCAGGCTGACCGGGCTGACGCCGGCCCAGGGCTACGTCATCGGCGCGGCCTTCGTGCTCTACGGCCTGGTGGTGTACTCGCTGGCCGCCATGTCCGGAATCCGCCAGGTCGGCATCGCCCTGGTCGTCGCCAACGCCGTGGGCACGGTCGGCTTCGTGGGCATCGCCGCCGCCGGTGTGCCCGCACACACCTCCGGCGGCGTGGCGGTCGCCCTGGCCTGTGGGGCCTACACCGCGATCTTCGCGGTCCTGCAATACCTCGGAGTGCGCCGGCTGGCGTGACTCCCGCCCCGCCGGTGTGGGGCTCCCGCCGCATCCCCGCGGTGTGTGCCCCGCACCGGCTCTCATTTCCCCACTCCCGAAAGGAAATCTCATGACCGCTGTGTCCACCCCCCGCACCTCGTCGGACTCCCTGCTGCGCCTGGCCATGCGGGCCGACGCGGTGCTGTCGGGGCTTGTCGGCGTCGCGCTCATCGCCGCCGCCGGCTGGTTCTCCGAGCTGACCGGCTTGCCGACGGCCGTCGCGTATGGCGCCGGGGCCGCGTTCGTCGTCTACGCGATCGTGGTGTTCCTGGCCGCCGGGCTGGAGCAGGTGCGCGCGGCCGGTATCGCCACCATGGTGGCCAACCTGCTGTTCACCGTCGCCGCGGTGGTCGTGGTGCTGGCGCGGCCGGTGGACCTGACGACGGCCGGTGTGGTCGCGGTGCTGGCCGGCGGCGTGTACACCCTGGTGTTCGCCGATCTGCAGTACCTCGGGTTGCGCCGCATGTGGCGGTGAGCCCCGTTAAAGCTTGCGCAGCCGGAGCCGGTTGATCGCGTGGTCGGCGTCCTTGCGCAGCACCAGCGTGGCCCGCGGGCGGGTCGGCAGGATGTTCTCGATCAGGTTGGGCCGGTTGATCGAGTGCCAGATGTCCCGCGCCGCGGCCACCGCCTGCTGGTCGGTCAGGTCGGCGTAGTGGTGGAAGTGCGACGCCGGGTCGGCGAACGCCCCGCTGCGCAGCGCCAGGAACCGCTCGACGTACCACTGCTCGATGTCCTCGATCCGGGCGTCGACGTAGACCGAGAAGTCGAACAGGTCCGAGACCATCAGGGTGGGCCCGGTCTGCAGGACGTTGAGCCCCTCCAGGATGAGGATGTCAGGATGGGTCACGACGTGCTTCTCGCCCGGGATGATGTCGTAGATCAGGTGTGAGTACACCGGCGCGCAGACCTGATCGGCGCCCGACTTGACCGAGGTCACGAACCGCATCAACGCGCGCCGGTTGTAGCTCTCCGGAAATCCCTTGCGGTGCATCAGGTTTCGGCGGGTCAGTTCGGCGTTGGGATACAGGAAACCGTCGGTGGTGACCAGGTCCACCCGCGAGTGGTCCTCCCAGCGGGCCAGCAGGGCCTGCAGCACGCGGGCGGTGGTCGACTTGCCGACCGCGACGCTGCCCGCCACGCCGATCACGAACGGCACCGGCCGGTCCGGGTTCTGCTGCGGCTCGCCGAGGAACTCGGCGGTGGCGGCGAACAGCCGCTGGCGGGCGGCCACCTGCAGGTGGATCAACCGGGCGAGCGGCAGGTAGACCTCTTCCACCTCGAGCAGGTCGATCTGCTCGCCCATACCGCGCAGCCCGATCAGCTCCTCCTCGGTGAGCTTCAACGGGGTCGACATGCGCAGCGCCCGCCATTGAGTCCGGTCGAACTCCACGTAGGGGCTCGGTTCGCTCAGCCGCGCCATGCGCTCAGTCTTGCAGTTAGCGTGGTTTCCATGCAGCCCGGCACCCTGATACGCGACTACCTGATGCTCGGTTTGCGGTTCGACCGGATCGAGGAGGGCTACGTCGACGCCTTCACCGGCGATCCGGAGTTGCGCCGGCTGGTGGCCGACGAACCCGCACCCGAACCGGCCCAACTGCTCCGCCAGGCCGAGCGCCTGCTCGCCGAACTGCCGCAGGTGCCCCGCAGCTCCGCCGGGCCCGGGGGCTTCACCGAGCAGCGGGCCGCCTTCATCGGCGCACACCTGCGCGCACTGGCCTGCGCCGCGCGCAAGTTCGCCGGTGAGCCCGTCGGGTTCGTCCAGGAGGTGCGGGACTACTTCGACGTCGAGATCGCGCGCGGTGATCCGGACCGCTATCGCGCCGCGCACGCCCGCCTCGACGAGGTGCTCGGCGGCAGCGGCCCGCTGGCCGAGCGGATGGAGGCGCACCGCAGCGCCGAGGAGATCCCGCCGCAGCGGCTCGAGGAGTGCATCCACGCGTTCTCCAGCGCCCTGCGGGACAGGGTGCGCGCCAGCTATCCGCTGCCGGACAACGAGACCGTCGTCTACGAGGTGGTCACCGACAAGCCGTGGTCGGGGTTCAACTACTACGAGGGCGACTACCGCTCCCGGGTGGCCGTCAACGCCGACCTCAAACAGCAGATGTCCAACCTGCCGCGGTTGGTCGCCCACGAGTCCTACCCGGGCCACCACACCGAGCACTGCCGCAAGGAGGCCGGCCTGGTGGGCGGCCTCGGCCAGGACGAGCAGACCCTCTTCCTGGTGAACACCCCGCAATGCCTGATGGCCGAGGGCCTGGCCGATCTGGCGTTGTACGCCGCGGTCGGCCCGGGGTGGGGCCGGTGGGCCGCCGAGATCTACGCCGATCTGGGGCTCCGGTTCGACGGGGAGCGCGCCGAGGCGCTCTCGGAGGCGTCGGCGGCGCTCGCCGACGTCCGCCAGGACGCCGCGCTGATGCTGCACGACGAGCACCGCGACGCCGACGAGGTGGTGGCGTTCCTGCAGCGCTGGCTGCTGGTCAACGACACCCGGGCCCGGCAGGCGCTGCGGTTCCTGTCCTCGCCGCTGTGGCGGGCCTACACCAGCACCTACGTCGAGGGCTACCGGCTGTTGCGGGGCTGGCTGGACGAGCGGCCGGCCGGGGTGGGGCTGACTGAGCGGTTCGGCCGGCTGCTGGACGAGCCGCTGATTCCGTCCGCGCTGCGGGCCGACGCGGCCTGAGGCCGCCTCCCGGGCGCCCCGATCGATAGTCGCTGAAAGCCGAGCAACACCAACCTTCTTGCCGACGGGGCGCACGGGACGGATGGGGCCGACGGGGCTGCTGTGCCAACCCGCGAAACCCCGTCGTGCCGCTGATTCATTCGTCGGCGTGCGCGGATAGGCTTGGGCCCATGACCGCAGACTCGACGCTCTCCAGCCCGGCCGCCGCCCCCGGCGCCGACTACGCCGACACGGCCAGTGCGGCCTACCGCGCCACGCTGAAGGTCATCGAGTCCGTCGAACCCCGCATCGCCGCGGCGACGCGCAAAGAGCTTGCCGACCAACGGGATTCGCTCAAGCTGATCGCCAGCGAGAACTACGCCTCGCCGGCGGTGCTGCTCACCATGGGCACCTGGCTGTCGGACAAGTACGCCGAGGGCACCGTCGGGCACCGCTTCTACGCCGGCTGCCAGAACGTCGACGAGGTCGAGAGCATCGCCGCCGAGCACGCCCGCGAACTTTTCGGCGCCCCCTACGCCTACGTCCAGCCGCACTCCGGGATCGACGCCAACCTGGTCGCGTTCTGGGCCATCCTGGCCACCAGGGTGGAGGCCCCCGCGCTGACCGAGGCCGGCGTGCGAGGGGTCAACGACCTCTCCGAGGCGGAGTGGGAGCGACTGCGCGCCCGGCTGGGCAGCCAGCGCCTGATGGGCATGTCGCTGGACGCCGGCGGCCACCTCACCCACGGCTTCCGGCCCAACATCTCCGGCAAGATGTTCCACCAGCGCAGCTACGGCACCGACCCCGACACCGGCCTGCTCGACTACGACGCGATCGCCGCGGCCGCCCGCGAGTTCAAGCCGCTGATCCTGGTGGCCGGCTACTCGGCCTACCCCCGCCGGGTGAACTTCGCCAAGATGCGTGAGATCGCCGACGAGGTCGGCGCCACCCTGATGGTCGACATGGCACACTTCGCCGGTCTGGTGGCCGGCAAGGTGTTCACCGGTGACGAGGATCCGGTGCCGCACGCGCACGTCGTGACCACCACCACGCACAAGTCGCTTCGCGGTCCGCGCGGCGGTCTGGTGCTGGCCACCGCCGAGTACTCCGACGCCGTCGACAAGGGCTGCCCGATGGTGCTCGGCGGCCCGCTCTCGCACGTCATGGCCGCCAAGGCCGTCGCGATGGCCGAGGCCCGGCAGCCGTCGTTCCAGGCCTACGCCCAGCGGGTCGCGGACAACGCCAAGGCGTTCGCCGAGGGCCTGACCCGGCGCGGCGCACGCCTGGTGACCGGTGGCACCGACAACCACCTGGTGCTGCTCGACGTGCAGTCGTTCGGGGTCACCGGCCGGCAGGCCGAGTCGGCCCTGCTGGACTCGGGCATCGTCACCAACCGCAATGCCATCCCCGCCGATCCCAACGGCGCCTGGTACACCAGCGGCATCCGGTTCGGCACCCCGGCGCTGACGACCAGGGGTTTCGGGCCCGCCGAATTCGACCGGGTCGCCGAACTGGTGGTCGAGGTGCTCACCAACACCACCCCGGACGGCACCTCGAAGGCCAAGTACAAGCTGGCGGACAACATCGCCGACTGGGCGCGCGCCGCCGGTGCGGAGTTGCTGGACGCCAACCCGCTGTATCCGGGACTGACGCTGTAGGGGCGCGAAACGCCCGTTCGGGTGATTTCACAACAACCGTTAACTAGGGTTACAGTTACCGCATGGCACAGAAACCTGTCGCGAACGCGCTGACCCTTGAACTGGAGCCGGTTGTCGCCGACAACCTGGCCCGTTACCTGGAGACCGCCAACGAGTGGTACGCCCATGACTTCGTCCCGTTCGACCAGGGTGAGAACTTCGCCTTCCTGGGCGGAAAGGACTGGGATGCGTCCCAGGTGACCCTGCCGTCCGATGTCGTGGACGCCCTCGAGGTTCTGCTGGTGACCAAGGACAACCTGGCCGGCTACCACCGCGAACTTGTCGAGCACTTCATCCTGGAGAACAAGTGGGGTCGCTGGCTGGGCCGGTGGACCGCCGAGGAGAACCTGCACGCCATCGCCATTCGCGAGTACCTGGTGGTGACCCGCAACTTCGACCCCGCCGCCAACGAGGACGTGCGGGTGGCGCACGTCATGCGCGGCTACCGGGGCGACAACTTCACCCAGATCGAGACCCTGGTGTTCATGGCGCTCTACGAGCGCGCCCACGCGGTCTACGTGCGCAACCTCGAGGCCAAGGTCACCGAGCCGATCCTCAAGGGTCTGCTGGGCCGCATCGCCGCCGACGAGGAGCGCCACGAGGAGTTCTTCCACAACCTGGTGGCGCACTGCATGGAGCACCACCGCGAGTCCACCATCGCGGCCATCGCGCGCCGCGGTAGCAGCCTGGGCCTGGTCGGTGGCGACATCATCGAGTACCAGGACAAGCTTAAGGTCGTCGCCGACGCCGGAGTATTCGATCTCGACGACTCGCGCAAGGTGGTCTCCGACCGGATCAGGGCGTGGGGTGCCGACGACGTCGCGGTGCTCAAGAAATTCCTCGTCTGACCTGCGAATGACCCGGCGCGCCGGAACGGCGGGTCGGGGGCGGGCGGAGTAGCGTCGTTTTCGATGGCTAGCGACATGCTTTGTCGTCCGGGCGGTACCTATCGTTTCGACTACGACAGGACCGGTCCCGGTCCTGGTGCCGCAGTGTCCGCCGAGAGGTTCGCGCGGGACCGCGCGGACTCGAGGAGCGCCCAGTGATCGATTCGCAGTCGCCCATTCGGACTTACGTGCTCGACACCTCGGTGCTGCTGTCCGATCCGTGGGCGTGCACCCGGTTCGCCGAACACGAAGTCGTGGTGCCACTGGTGGTCATCAGCGAGTTGGAAGCCAAACGCCACCATCACGAACTGGGCTGGTTCGCCCGCCAGGCGTTGCGCCTCTTCGACGACATGCGCATCGAGCACGGCCGCCTCGATCAGCCGATTCCCGTTGGGACACAAGGTGGAACGTTGCATGTCGAACTCAACCATAGCGACCCGACCGTGCTGCCCGCCGGCTTTCGCACCGACACCAACGACGCGCGCATCCTGACCTGCGCGGCCAACCTCGCCGCCGAGGGCAAGCGAGTCACCCTGGTGAGCAAGGACATTCCGCTGCGTGTCAAGGCCGGCGCCGTCGGCCTGACCGCCGACGAGTACCACGCCCAGGATGTCATCACCTCGGGTTGGACCGGGATGGCTGAGGTCGACGTGTCGGCCGAGGAGGTCGACGCGCTCTTCGCCGAGGGCGAGATCGACCTCGAAGACGCGCGTAACATGCCCTGCCACACCGGAATCCGGTTGCTCGGTGGAAGTTCGCACGCGCTCGGGCGGGTCAACGCCGACAAGAAGGTGCAGCTGGTTCGCGGCGACCGGGAGGTATTCGGGCTACGCGGGCGCTCCGCCGAACAGCGGGTGGCACTCGACCTGTTGCTCGACGAGTCGGTGGGCATCGTCTCGCTGGGCGGCAAGGCGGGCACCGGCAAGTCCGCGCTGGCGCTGTGCGCCGGGCTGGAGGCCGTGCTGGAGCGCCGCACCCAGCGCAAGGTCGTGGTGTTCCGCCCGCTCTACGCGGTCGGCGGTCAGGAACTCGGTTACCTGCCGGGCAGCGAAAGCGACAAGATGGGCCCCTGGGCGCAAGCCGTGTTCGACACCCTGGAGGGCCTGGCGTCCCCGGCGGTGCTCGAGGAGGTGTTGTCCCGCGGCATGCTCGAGGTGCTGCCGCTGACCCACATCCGCGGCCGATCGCTGCACGACTCGTTCGTCATCGTCGACGAGGCCCAGTCGCTGGAGCGCAACGTGCTGCTGACCGTGCTGTCGCGACTCGGGGCGGGCTCGCGGGTGGTGCTCACCCACGACGTGGCCCAGCGCGACAACCTGCGGGTCGGCCGCCACGACGGCGTCGCCGCGGTCATCGAGAAACTCAAGGGCCACCCACTGTTCGCGCACATCACCCTGATGCGCAGCGAGCGTTCGCCGATCGCCGCGCTGGTCACCGAGATGCTCGAGGAGATCAGCCCCAACGCCCTGCCGTGACCGCGTCACCGGGGTCGGCCAGCCAGGCCCGGTAAACTTCCCTGGTGCCCCGCCGTCCCGAGCGCCCGTCCTGGAGCTATCTGCGCACCGTGACCGCGGTCTGCGCCGGTGTCCTGGTCGTCATCATCGGGGCCTGCAACGGCCATGTGAGGGCCAAGGCGGACGCGGTGGATTGCGCGGTGGACAAATGCATCGCGCTGACCTTCGACGACGGGCCGACCCCTTACACCGACCGGTTGCTGCAGGTGCTCAAGGACGCCGACGCGAAGGCCACGTTCTTCATGATCGGCAACAAGGTGGCGGCCAACCCGGCCGGGGCCAAGCGGGTCGCCGACGCCGGCATGGAAATCGGCTCGCACACCTGGGAACACCCCAACATGACGGCGATCCCGGCCGAGGATGTCCCGGCCCAGTTCAGCAAGGCCAACGACGCGATCAAGGCGGCCACCGGGCAGACCCCGTCGCTGTGGCGGCCGGCCGGCGGCCTGACGAATGACGCGGTGAACAAGGTCGCCGCCCAGTCCGGGCTGGCCGCCATCCTGTGGGACGTCATCCCGTTCGACTGGATCAACGACTCCAACACGGCGGCCACCCGGTACATGCTGATGACGCAGATCAAGCCCGGCTCGGTGGTGCTGTTCCACGACTCCTACTCGTCCACCGTCGACCTGGTCCACCAGTTCATCCCGGTGCTCAAGGCCAACGGCTACCACCTGGTGACCGTCAGCCAGCTACTCGGCCCGCGCGCCCCCGGCAGCGTGTACGGCGGACGCGACAACGGCCCGCCGGTCAACCTGCTCAAGGACATCCCGGCCGCCGACATCCCGAGCCTGCCCGCCACCCCGTCGCCCGCGCCGATGGCCAACTTCCCGATCACCGACATTCCGGGCGCCAACTCCGGCGGCCCCAACAACGGCATGTAGCTCACCGTGCACACCAGCACCACGCTCGTCCTGACGCTGCTGGTCCTGGGTTATGCGGTGGTGTCGGCCGTGGTCAGCCGCTGGTACGTCGCCCCCGCGCTGATCTTCGTCCTGCTCGGCATGGTGCTCGGACCGTCGGGCCTGCACGTCATCGAAGCCAGCCCGGAGGCTGGCGGCTTCACCGTGCTGGCCCAGCTGGCGCTGACCGTCATCCTGTTCAACCAGGCGGCCCGACTCGATGTGCGGCAGGTCGTGCAGCGTGGACATCTCACCTTTCGCCTCATCTTCATCGGCATCCCGTTGACCCTGGCTCTCGGGGCCGTGACCGCTGCGCTGCTGCTGCCGGTGCTGCCGTGGTGGGAGGCGGTGTGTCTGGCCGCGATCATCGCGCCCACCGAGGTCGCGCTGATCGACGCACTGCTCGACGACGAGCGGATTCCGGAGCGGATCCGCCATACGTTGTCGGTCGAGAGCGGGTTCTATGACGGTTTCGCCCTGGCGGCCCTGCTGGCGGCGGTCGCCCTGGCCTCCGCGAGCAACGACGCACACCCCGGGCGTTGGGCGTGGTTCGCCTTCCGCACCGAGATCGTCTCGCTGGTGGCCGGCGCCGTCATCGGAGTCTTGGGCGGATGGGCCATCGCGGCATCCTGGAAACGCGGCTCGATGAGCGACACCTGGGCGCAGTTGGCGACCGTGGCGGTCGCTTTGCTGTGTTTCGAGACCGGTGAGGAACTGCACGGCAGCGGGTTCGTCGCCGCGTTCGCGGGTGGTCTGGCTTTCGCGGTGGTCGCCCGTCGCTACGAGGAGCAGGTTCCCACGCAGGTCTCCGACGCGACCGCTCAGCTACTGGAGCTCGTGGTGTTCGCGATGTTCGGGGCATTCGCCGTCAAGGAGGGCTGGCAGTACGCCGGCTGGCGGGTGGTGCTGTTCGCCGTGCTCGGCGTCTTCGCGGTGCGGATGGTCGCGGTGCTTATCGCCTTGATCCGCAGCGACCTGCCGATGTACAGCCGCGCCTTCATCGGCTGGTTCGGCCCGCGCGGCATCGGCACGGTGGTGCTGGGTCTCATCGTGCTCGAGCGCGGCCGGATCGAGGAGGCCGACGTAATCGTCCAGGTCGTGGTGGTCGCGGTGACGATCAGCCTGCTGCTGCACAGCCTGACCGCCCCGCTCGGCATCGGCCGGTTCCGGTCAGTCGGCTCGGCCCCGGCCGTGCCGTAGCCCGCGGCCCTCGGCGGGTCTGCCGATCGGGCCGATCAACCGCTGTGAGGCCTCAGTCGCCGTCCTTCACCTTCGCCATGGCCAGCACGTCGAGGCGCTTGTCCAGTTCCTGCTCGGACAGCTTGTCGCCGATCAGCCCGCGGTCGATGACGGTCTGGCGGATGGTCTTCTTCTCCTTGAGCGCCTGCTTGGCGACCGCGGCCGCCTCCTCGTAGCCGATCGCCGAGTTCAGCGGCGTCACGATCGACGGCGACGACTCGGCCAGCTCGCGCAGGTGTGCCTCGTTGGCCACCAGGCCGTCGATGCACTTGGCGGCGAACAGCTTCGACACGTTGGCCAGCAGCGTGAAGGACTCCAGCAGGTTGCGCGCCATCATCGGGATGTACACGTTCAGCTCGAACGCGCCGGACAGCCCGCCGACGGTGATGGCGGCGTCGTTGCCGATCACCTGGGCCGCGACCTGGGTGACCGCCTCCGGGATGACCGGGTTGACCTTGCCCGGCATGATCGAGCTGCCCGGCTGCAGGTCGGGCAGCGCCAGCTCGCCCAGACCGGTCAGCGGGCCGGACCCCATCCAGCGGATGTCGTTGGCGATCTTGGTCAGCGAGGCCGCGATGGTCTTCAGGGCGCCGGACGCCTCGACCAGCCCGTCGCGGGCGGCCTGGGCCTCGAAAGAGTTTGTCGCCGTGCGCAGTTCGGCCAGACCCGTCTGCGCCACCAGCACGTCGACCACCTTGGCGCCGAAACCGTCCGGGGCGTTGAGGCCGGTGCCGACGGCGGTGCCGCCGATCGCGAGCTCACCCAAACGCGGCAGAGTCGCACGCACCCTTTCCATACCGGCCTCGACCTGGCGGGCGTAACCACCGAACTCCTGGCCGAGGGTCACCGGCACGGCATCCATCAGGTGGGTGCGGCCGGACTTCACCACGGTGCGCCACTGCCGGGCCTTGTTCTCCAGGGATTCGTGCAGCACCTCCAGCGCCGGAATAAGCTGGCGCACAGCGGCTTCGGTGGCCGCGATGTGGGTGGAAGTGGGGAAGGTGTCGTTGGACGACTGCGACATGTTGACGTCGTCGTTGGGGTGCACCGTCACGCCGTTGCGCGCGCAGATCGACGCGATCACCTCGTTGGCGTTCATGTTCGAGCTGGTGCCCGAGCCGGTCTGGAACACGTCGATTGGAAAGTGCTCGTCGTGCAGGCCGTCGGCGATCTCACCGGCGGCCGCGATGATCGCGTCGGCCTTCTCCGCAGGCAACAGCCCGAGGTCCTTGTTGACCTGTGCGCAGGCCGCTTTCAGCAAGGCCATCGCCCGGATCTGGTTGCGGTCCAGCCCGCGGAAGGAGATCGGGAAGTTCTCCACGGCCCGCTGGGTCTGCGCGCGCCACAGGGCCTTTGCCGGTACCCGGACCTCGCCCATGGTGTCGTGCTCGATGCGGTATTCGCCCTCGACGCCGTTACCAACAGCACTGTCGGTCATCTATTGCCTTTCTTACGGAAGTGGATACGCGGCCGTGGTATCCCCGGTGAAGTCCACCGCGGAGTACTCGTTGAGTTTGGACAGCCGGTGGTAGGCGTCGATCATCCGGACCGTGCCGGACTTCGAACGCATCACGATCGACTGGGTGGTGCAGCCGCCGCCGAAGTAGCGGACGCCCTTGAGCAGGTCGCCGTCGGTGACGCCGGTGGCGCAGAAGAAGACGTTCTCGCCGGAGACCAGATCCTTCGTGGTGAGCACCCGGTCCAGGTCGTGGCCGCGGTCGATGGCCTTCTGGCGTTCCTCGTCGTCGGTGGGGGCCAGGGTGGCCTGGATCTCGCCGCCCATGCAGCGGATCGCCGCGGCGGTGATGATGCCCTCGGGGGTGCCGCCGATCCCGGCCAGCAGGTCGGTGCCGGAGTCCGGCCGGCAGGCGGAGATGGCGCCGGCCACGTCACCGTCGGAGATCAGCCGGATGCGCGCTCCGGCCTCGCGGACCTCGGCCATCAGCTTGGCGTGCCGAGGGCGGTCCAGGATGCAGACGGTGATGTCGGAGACCGACGCCTTGCGGACCTTCGCGATGCGCTGGATGTTGGCCGCGATCGGCGAGGTGATGTCGATGAAGTCCGCTACGTCGGGTCCGCCGGCGATCTTGTTCATGTAGAACACCGCCGACGGGTCGAACATCGCGCCGCGCTCGGCCACCGCGAGCACCGAGATGGCGTTGGGCATGCCCTTGCTCATCAGGGTGGTGCCGTCCACCGGGTCGACGGCGAAGTCGCAGTCCGGTCCGTCGCCGTTACCCACTTCTTCGCCGTTGTAGAGCATCGGGGCGTTGTCCTTCTCGCCCTCGCCGATCACCACGACGCCGCGCATGGACACCGAGTTGACCAGCTCGCGCATGGCGTCGACGGCGGCGCCGTCACCGCCCTCCTTGTCGCCGCGGCCCACCCAGCGGCCCGCGGCCATCGCGCCGGCCTCGGTGACCCGGACGAGCTCAAGGGCGAGGTTTCGATCGGGTGCTTCGCGGCGACGGGCATCAGGCATGGCTGAGATTGTCCCAGAAGCAGGTCGGCGGTCCAGACCTGGGATACTGACGGTCGTGACGTCCGACCCAGCGGCTCCGGGCCCCAATGTCGCCGGCAACGCGGCTCCGGGCCCCAATGTCGCCGGCAACGCGGCTCCGGGCCCCAAGGCGGCCAAACCGCGCCTCCTGCAGGACGGCCGCGACATGTTCTGGTCGCTGGCACCGCTGGTGCTGGCCTGTGTGGTGCTCGCGGGCCTGGTGGGGATGTGCTCGTTCCGCCCGAACGGGCCCGGGGACGGCAGGGCACCGTCCTACGACGTGACGGCCGCCCTGCGGGCGGACGCAGACACGTTGGGCATTCCGATCCGGCAGCCGCGGCTGCCCGCGGGCTGGCAGGCCAACTCCGGTTCGCGCGGCGGTATCGACGACGGCCGGACCGACCCCAAGACCGGTCAGACCCAGCGTGCCGTCACCTCCACCGTCGGCTACATCGCGCCCTCGAAGATGTATCTCAGCCTGACCCAGAGCAACGCCGACGAGGCCAAGCTGGTCGGGTCGATCCACGCCGCGATGTATCCCACCGGCGCGCAGGACCTCGACGGGGTGAAGTGGATCGTCTACGAGGGCGGCGAGGACACCGAGCCGGTGTGGACGACCCGACTGGCCGGCCCGGGCGGGGCCGCCCAGATCGCCGTCACCGGTGCGGGCAGCAGCGACGACTTCCGTACGCTGGCCATCGCGACGCAGACCCAACCGCCGCTCGTACCGGGCCGATAACAGGGAGAACCATGACCGCACCCGAGGCCGACCTCACCGGATGGGCGTGCGAGCCGTTCAGCGCCGCCGGCTTCACCCACGACGTGTACCGCAAGGGTGCCGGTCCCGGGGTGGTGCTCATCCCCGAGATGCCCGGTGCGCACCCCGGCGTGCTCGCGTTGGGTGACTACCTGGTGGACAACGGTTTCACCGTCGCCATCCCGTCGCTGTACGGCACCCCGGGCGCGGCCGCCGTTCGCCCCGCGATGGTGCCGATTCTGTTGCGGGGGTGCGTCGCCAAGGAGTTCGCCGCGTTCGCGACCAACAAGGATCGCCCCGTCTCGCACTACCTGCGGGCGCTGGCCCGGGACCTCAAGGAGAAGACCGGCAGCAAGGGTGTCGGGGTGATCGGTCAGTGCTTCTCCGGTGGCTTCGCGCTGGCCGCCGCCGTCGACGACAGCGTGCTGGCCCCGGTGCTCAGCCAGCCGTCGGTGCCGCTGCCGCTGACGGCCGCACAGCGCCGCGATCCGGGGATCTCGGAAGCGGAGATGAAGGTCATCGAGCGGCGCGCCGCCGACGAGGGGTTGTGCGCCCTCGGCCTGCGGTTCAGCGGCGATCCGCTGGTGCCTGCGGAGCGCTTCAAGACCCTCAAGGACCGCCTCGGGGACGCGTTCGAGGTCATCGAGATCGACTCGTCGCCGGGCAACGCCGGCGGGTTCGGCCGGATGGCGCACTCGGTGCTGACCTTGGAGGTCCGCGAACAGGAGGGTCAGCAGGCCTATGAGGCCCGCAGGCGCGTCGTCGAGTTCTTCAAGGAACGGCTGACATGAATTCATCTATGCTTCCCGGCTGACGGGAATCCTTGCGCAAACGGGGGGCGAGCCGGTGGCAGTGCAGTTGCGGGCCGAGGTGACCCGGCAGGCGATCATGGAGGCCGCCGTCGACCAGTTCAACGGGATCGGCTACGGCAACACCACCCTCGCCGACATCATCAGCCGCGCCGGAATCACGAAGGGCGCCTTCTACTACCACTTCGACACCAAGGAATCCGTGGCCGCCGCCGTGATCGAAGAGGCGGAAGGCCGTAAGAGCGCGGCCATCTTCGAGGTCATCTCGTCGGTGTCACCGGCGTTCGAGAAGCTCATCCGGTTGGGTTTCACCGTCGCGGATGGGATCAGGCGGGACAAGCTCATTCGGGCCGGCCACCTGCTGCGGCAGTCGCTGAACCAGGTCAGCCAGAGCGGTCCGCAGAGCTACGTCGAACAGCCCAGGATGCTTGCCGCCCTGGCCGAGGTGGCCATCGCCGAAGGGGATCTGCGCAGCGATCTCGACGCCAACGACTTCGCGCAGGCGGGCTTCGCCGCGATTCTGGGTTCGCACCTGCTCGCGGGCGCGATCGGCGACGACGTCTGCGCCCGGATGGCCCAGATCTGGCGCGTCATGATGCCCGGGATCGTCGCGCCGGAAGCCGTCGGCTACTGGCGGCAGTTCGTCGCCCGCCTTGAACAGCGGTACGTTCAGCCGAATTGAGGACCGCTTCCCGGCAGCCTAGATCCGGACCACCATGTTGCGGCGGGCTTGTTTGGCCTGATACATGGCCTCGTCGGCACGCGCCATCACCATGCCGGCCGATTCGCCGGGGCTTGCGATGGTGGCCCCGATGCTGAGCGTCGCCTCGATGGCCTCACCGGCGTGGTGAATGGGTTCCGCTGCACGGCAACGGATTTCCTCGGCGATCCGGGTCGCGTCATCGAGGCTGCGCAAGCCGGGCAGCACGACCAAGATCTCGTCACCACCCATCCGGCCGACGGTGTCGCCCTGGCGGACGCCCTGTCTGATCCGCTTCGCCAGGGTCGAGAGCACGGCGTCGCCCGCGGCGTGCCCCAGGGTGTCGTTGATCGTCTTGAAGTGGTCGACGTCGCAGAACAGAATGCCCACACATGAGCCCGGGGTCCGCGGCTCCTCGAGTGCGGCGTCCAGGCGGCTGATCGCCTCGGCGCGGTTCGGCAGCCCGGTGAGGGCGTCGAACCTGGCGAGCCTGTCCAACTTCTGCTCGGCTTCGACCTGCTCGTCGATGATGCGCAGGGCCGCGATCAGCCCGTTGGTGTTGCCCTCGGCGTCGACGTAGGGCTTCGCGTGGCCGTCCACCCAGTGGTAGCCGCCGTCGGCGGTGTGCACCCGGAACCGCGTCTGGATCGGCTCGCCGGAACCGACCCCGGCCAGCGTCGCCATCACCCGTTCGTAGTCGTCGGGGTCGATGTTGTGGCCGATGTCGGTGCCGATCCAGTGTTCGGGGGGTGCCCCGAACGCCGTCTCGACGGATGGGGACACCCACTCCACCCGGCCGCCGTTGAGGTGCAGGATGACGTCGACGGCGTTGTCGGCGATTATCCGGTAGCGCATCTCGGCCTCGGCGCGTTGCCGGCTGAGCGTCTCGCGCTCGATCAGCAGGCCCTGCTCGCGCTGGCTCAGGTAGAAGACCGCCGCGCCGACGACGACGGTGGCGATCGTCGTCGAGAGAATCCAGGCCGCCTCGTCGCCCAGGCCCACCGCCAGGAGTGGCAGACGGGTCAGGCCCACCAGGAACGGCAGCCCGCCGAGGATGCCGACCAGCCGCAGCAGCGCCCACCGGTCGGGCCGTTTCACCAGCCACGCAACCGGATTGCGGTCCGGGCGTGCCATCACCGTCGCCGTGACGAGCAGCAGCACACCGACGGCGGTCGAGATGCCCTGGCCGGTCGACTCCGGCATGTTCACCGCCGCAACGGCTTTGAACGTATGGCCGACGACGGTGGTGATCGGCGTGGCGAGGGCCGCCAACAGGGACAGCCCCCATAGCCAGCCGGTGCGGCGCCGGTCGATCCGCATCAACAGCACGCCGGCGGACAGGTACAGAATCGACGCCGCGGTTCGCGGGGTCGGCCCGAAAGACTTGCTGGCAAAATGCTCGGCAAGCACGACGATGCCGAAGGCGGCCACCGCGACGGCGAGGGTGCGACCCAGCCAGACCCGGGGCCGGTTCGGGTGCCCCGACTGGACCAGGATCGCCAGGCCGAGTACGGCCAGGCACAGCGAGGTCCACGGTGCGGTCTTGACGTTGAGCAGGTCGACAACGGTGAAGAGCAGCACCACTGCGGCGGCGCCACGGCCCCATCGGGCCAGCCGGGCTTCTTCCATCGATCGCTCTCCACGCCGACGAGGGAGTTCGCGCCGTGCGCGAGTGCGACGGTAGCAACGGCGGGGGCGTTGGCGCCACGCGAGCGATGCGATTGGCGGCCGACGGACTACGGGATCCGTCTTGTCGGGGTGCTCTGGCATGATCGAACACATGTTCGCACGAAGTCCGTATCACGACTACTTCCTGCCGTCGGACACGGCGCAGTCCCGTGGTCTGATCGCGCAGCTGGGTTTGGCGTCGCGGGCGGAGAATCGGGCGGCCGCACTTCGGCTGAAGGTGATCGGCGAGTTGTTCGAGCTGCGGCGCGGTGAGCGTGGCGAGCGCGCGGACTGGGCGGTGGATACCTGGGCCGCGGTCGGTGCCGAGGTCGCCGCGGCGCTGCAGATCAGCCTGGCCAAGGCCGGCAGCTACCTGACCTACGCGCTGGCGATGCTGACCCGGCCGGCCGTGGCCGCGGTGTTCTTGGCCGGCGATATCGACATGGGTGTGTTCCAGACGATCTACTACCGAACCGAGTTGATCACCGACGCCGAGGTCATGGCCACGGTGGATCGCGAGCTCGCCGAGCGGGTGGCCCACTGGCCGTCGATGACGCGGGGCCGGCTGGCCACCAAGATCGATCAGCTCGTCGCCCGCCACGACCGCGATGCCGTGCGCCAGGCGAAGGAGAAGACCATGGATCGCCGGGTGAGCTTGTGGGATCAGGGCAACGGCACCACCGAGCTGGCCGGGTTGGTGATGAGCACCGACGCCGCCGCACTCGACGCCAGACTGGACGCCCTGGCCGCGACGGTGTGCCCGGATGACCCGCGCACCCTTGAGCAGCGCCGAGCCGATGCGCTCGGAGCGCTGGCGGTCGGGATGGACCGGTTGGCGTGCCGCTGTGACAGCACGCAGTGCCCGGCCGGGCAGCGCCCGGCGAGCCCGGGGGTGGTCATCCACCTGGTGGCCGAACAGTCCAGCGTGGCGGGCCGCTCGGAGACGCCGGCCTGCATGCTGGGACCCAACACCTTGGTGTCTGCGGAGTTGGTCGCCGAGTTGGCCAAGGACGCGCGGGTACGCCCGCTGATGAACCCCGCCCAGGCGTGCCCCGAGTCGGGGTATCGGCCCTCGACGGCGCTGGCCGAATTCGTGCGGGCCCGGGATCTGACGTGCCGGGCGCCCGGGTGCGATCGGCCGGCCACCCACTGCGATCTCGACCATACGATTCCGTGGCCCGCCGGGCCCACGCATGCCTCCAACATCAAAGCCCTGTGCCGCGTTCACCATTTGTTGAAGACGTTTTGGGGCTGGCGGGACACCCAAATGCCGGACGGGACTGTGATCTGGACATTGCCCGGCGGACATCGCCATGTCACCACGCCGGGCAGCGCGCTGTTGTTTCCCCGACTCTGCCTACCCACCGGTGAGATCGCGCGACGGTCGACCCCAGTGGACGACAGCCACGGGGAGCGCACCGCGATGATGCCCACCCGCAGACGCACCCGCGAACAGAACCGGGCCGCCCGCATCACCGCCGAACGCGCCCACAACCGAGCCCTACGCCCCGTCACCCACGCCTACAACCTCTTCGGCCCCGCCCCACCACCACCCGACAACGACGCCGACCCACCACCCTTCTAGCCGCCAAGAGTGGTGTGACTTGGATCACGTCCGTATAGCATTCGCTGAATGAATCCCACCTCCCCGGCAGGGCAGCAGGGCTCGACGCCTGCGTCGCCCGGTGCGGGTCGGGGCAGGGGGGCACCTCGGCGGGCGGTCGCCATCGTTTCGGCGGCGGCGGTCATGGCGCTCATCTACGTCGCGACGCTGCTCGGCTACTGGTGGCTTTCCGGGTCGGCCACGGAGTTGGAGGTGGAAGCCCCGGAGCTCGGTAGCGGATCGGACACGGTGGTCCTGATCGCGCTGCAGTCACTACGCACCGTCGACTACGACGTCGATGTCAAAGTCCTTGTATCGCCGGCCGATTCCTTGGTGGACGAGCAGCTGGATGCGCTGAAGCAGGACATCGTCGTACGGCTGCATCCATGGAACTCCCTGGGAGAAATCAAGTTTCCGGCGGGATCAGCACCGGCGGAAACGGCGGCAACCATCGACGTCGATGGCGATGTCAACGCCTGGCCCTTCGACACCTATACGACCGACGAGATGAGCGCCGACCTGCTGATCGGCGAGGGTGCCGATCGGCGCCTCGTACCGGCCCGGGTGGTGGTGGAGGGATCTCTTCAGGGCTGGAACCTGTCCAGCGAGACGGTGACGCCGTCACCGCAGGCGAAGGGCGGCGACAGCGATGCTGTGCAGATCACGATGAGCCGGGCGCTCGGACCGTTGGCTTTCGACCTCGGCATCGTCCTGGTGCTACTCACCCTACCGGCGCTCGCCATGTTCACCGCCCTGCCGGTGATCACCGGGCGCAAGCAATTCCAGATCGCATTCGCAACTTGGTATGCCGCGATGCTGTTCGCGGTGGTGCCGCTTCGCAACATCCTTCCCGGGGTGCCACCGCCCGGGGCCTGGATCGACGTGGCGCTGGTGTTATGGGTGATCATCGCGTTGGTGACCGCGATGGTGATGGTCACGGTTTCCTGGTACCGCCAGGTCGACTAGTCCGAACTGGGTGCGCCGTCCGCGACGGCGTCGGCGGCCTCGGCCTTGATCCGGCGTCGAAACAGCCTGCGCCGCTTGTCGGGCGGCTCGTGCTGCGTCATCTCCACGTTCTTGTACACCGCGAGGTACACGGCGATGGTCGTGACGATGATGATCATCAGCACCGGACCCAGCACGATGCCCCAGAACCCGAACATCGCGATGCCGGAGAACACCGCCAGCAGCATCAGGGCCGGATCAAGGCGTGCCTCGCGCGGCACCAGGATGGGTCGCAGGAAGTTGTCGATGTTGGTGATGCCGATGACGTGGAAGAGCACCACGAACAACCCGCCCGCGACATTGCCGAAAAACATCATCCCGATGCCGAACGGGATGGTCACGATGCCGCTGCCCAACGGGATCACCGACAGCGCGGTCAGAAAGATGCAGAAAATGAAGAACCCGTTGTGGAACCCGGCGATGTAGATCGAAGTCGCACCCGCGATGCCTTGAACGAGCGCAATGATGAACTGGCCCTTGACCGTTCCCCGCACCATGGCGCCCATCTTGGCCAGGTAGAGGTCGGTGACCTCCTCCCCGAGGGGGTTCAACCGGCGGATCAGGGTCAACAACTGCTGTTGGTTGGTCAGCAGTGAGATCAGCACGTAGAGGAAGATGATCGCAGAGGTGACGACGCCGATCACGCCGCCGGCCGCACCCCGCCCCTCGCGCAGCAGGAACTCGCCGACGTTCTGAGAGACGCTCACCAACGCCTGGCGGAGTGATTCGGCGGTCACGGTGAAGTGCCCGAACGGCAGTTTGGCCAGTGTCCGGTTGATGAAGTCGATCGCCTGGTCGCCGAGCGTGGACACGTCGGCGGTCTGCACCCACTCGGCGACGTGCACCACCATGTGCGAAATCTGAAGCACCGCAAGGGTGATCAGCAGCCCCAGCGGGATGATCACGGTGGCCAGCGCGGCCAGCACGGTGATTGCGGCGGACAACCCCGTGTTGAAGCGGACCCGGCAGCGGTTGTAGACCGGCGTGAAGAGGTAGGCCACGATGGCCGCGATCACCACCAGGATGAAGTAGTGCCGCAGGAAGTAGGCGCCGAAGAGCACCGCGATGACTGTGACGACGGCCAGTGCGCGCTTCTGGGTCAGCGTGAATTCGGTGTCCACCGCCGTGAAGACTAACCGCCGCCCGCGGCCTGCATGGCCCGCTGGCTCTCGACGAACCGGATCGAGGCCCGCTGCATCAGCCCCGGCGCCAGCCGGGCGAACAGCCACTGGGCGCGCGCCGTCCGCGGCTTGATCAGCAGCGCCTTGTTGCGTTCGATCGCCACCAGGGTGTCCTGCGCCAGCCGATCGGCATCGTAGGGGGTCTTGATGCCCTGCCCCTTGAGGTAGTAATCCCGGCCGACGAAGCCGCCGATCGCACCCTTGTCGAGGATCGGCGTCTCGACTGCGGCCGGGCACAGCGCCGTCACCCCGACACCGCGGGCGGCGGCCTCCGAGCGCAGCGCCAGCGACAGTCCGACCACGGCGTGCTTGGTCATCACATAGCTGGTGATCTGGCCGGCGGCGGTCAGTCCGCCCATCGACGCGGTGTTGACGATGTGACCGTGGCCCTGGCGCACCATCAGGGGATAGGCGGCGGCCACGCCGTGCACCACGCCGCGGATGTTGACGTCGATGATGGCGTTCCACTGATCCAGCGTCAGCAGTTCGGTGTCGCCGCCCCAGGCGATGCCGGCATTGTTGAACATCAGGTCCAGGCGGCCGGCCCGCGCGACGACGCCGTCGACCGCAGCCTGCACGGCGGCCGCGTCGGTGACGTCCAGGCGGCCGGCCCGCGCGCTGCCCGGACCCCCGGCCGCGGCGGCAACCGCGGCAGCGGCCTCCCCGTCGATATCGGTGCACAGCACGTCGGCGCCCGCGCCGACCAGGGCCCGGCACAACGCGGCGCCGATACCAGAGCCCCCGCCGGTGACGACGGCGGTCTTGCCGGCGAAACTCATTGCCCCATCAGCTTTGTCAGGTGTGCGTGGATGTTGGGGTAGCGCTTGAGATGCGCGCCGCCGTTGAGGTCGAGCACCTCGCCGGTCAGCCAGGAGGACTTCTCAGAGCACAGGAAGGCCACGGCCTCGGCGATGTCCTCCGGGGTGCCCGCCCGGCCCAGCACGGTGTTCTCCACGTACTCGTCCACCACGCCGGGCACGGCGGCGGCACCCTCGGTCAGCGGGGTGTGCACGAAGCCGGGGGCGACGGCATTGACCCGGATACCGCGCGGACCCATCTCCAGCGCGGCGACCTCGGTGAGCATCGACAGGCCGGCCTTGGCCGCGCAGTAGGAACTCATTCCGATCGCCGGCTGGCGGGCGTTCAGCGACGTCAGCGACACCACCGTCCCGCCCTCGCCGAGATTGCGCCCGGCGTGCTTCATGACGAGGAACGCGCCGGTGAGGCAGACGTCGATCACGGAGCGGAAATCCTCGGCGGCCAGATCGGTGATGAGGCCGAAGCCGCTGAAGCCGGCGCAGTTGACCACCACGTGCACGCCGCCCTCGCGGGCCACCACGTCGTCGAACAACCGCGCGACGCTGTCCTCGTCGGTGACCTCCACCTGGGCCCAGGTGTGCGGTGCTCCCAATTCGGCCGCGCGCTCGCGCGCCCCGTCGACGTTGCGGTCGGCGATGACGACCCGGCAGCCCTCGGCGGCCAACTTGCCCGCGCTGGCCCAGCCGATTCCGGAGGCGCCGCCGATGATCACGGCGACCCGCTGCCCGCTCATGCGTTGTCCGCCTCGTAGCGGCCCCACTTGCGTTTCACGGCTCCCCATGGGTCGGCGTACTGGCCGGGCTGCCGGTAGTACGGCGACTGCCGTTTGAGGTACTCGTGGGCCAGCGGGGCGACCACCCGGAACAGATACCGCTTCCAGCCGACGTTCTCCGCGGTCTCCTTGAGAATGTCGGGCCACGAGTGATGCTGGTAGCCCAGCAACTCCTGGGACTTGGTGGAATCCATCCAGTCGGTGGCGAACCAGGCGTCGTCGTCGGCGGGGTTTCCCTTGCGGCCCTTGGCCATTGCGCCCACCAGGCCCATGGCCGCGGTGATCGCCGGGCCGACCTCCCCCTGGACCTGCCGGTGGGTGTCGTCACCGCCGATCAGCAGCGTCTGCCCGATGACGTCGGCGGTGGTCGCGGCGGCGAACGCGTGCGCGACGTCGCGCACATCCACGGTCTGCAGCCGCCCGTCGCTGGGCAGCAGACCCTCGAAGTACAGCATGTCCGGGCCCATGCCCAGGCTGAACTCGGTGGTCATCACCCCGCCCAACCGCAGGATCACCCAGTCCAGGGCGGAGCCGCGCACCAGGTGCTCGGCCTCCACCTTGTGGCCGCCGTAGATGTCGAACGCCCGCACCCGGGTGTCCGGGGTGAGCAGTTCGGTGGTGCGGTGCGGATTGCGGGGCCCGTAGGTCGCGATCGAGGACGCCTGCACGAACCGTGGTGGCTTGGGCTCGGCGGCCGCCGCGTTCACCAGCGTCGAGGTGGCCTCGACGTTGACCTTGCGGGCCAGGCCCGGATTGACGTAACACATCGGCGGGATCACCGCGGCCAGGTGGATGATCGCCGCCGGCGCGACACTGCTGACCAGTGTGCCCACCGCCTTGGCATCGGTGAGGTCGGTCCAGCGCACCGTGACACCGGGCGGCAGCGCGGCCGCGGCCTTGCGGTTGGCCGGGGTGTCGAGGTCGGTGGCCACCACGTGCCGGCCGCGGGCCGCCAGGTGTTTCACCGTCGCGGTTCCCACCAACCCGAAAGCGCCGGTCACCAGTACAGCGTCGGACATGCAGTTTCCTCCCGAACCCACGAGAACGTGTTCTAGTCAAGCATGGCAGGTTGCGCAGACCGACCGGGAGTTCGGCACAGCATGGAATGCTGACCACGTGTCACCAAGGGACCGTCCCAACATCCTGCTGCTCATGACCGACGAGGAGCGAGAGCGCCTCTGGTTTCCCGACGGTGTTCGATTCCCCACCCGGGACCGGCTGGCTGCCCAGGGCATGCGATTCACCAACCATCACGTCCACACCTGCCCGTGCACCCCGAGTCGGGCGACCATCTTCACCGGCCAGCACGCCGCCATCAGCGGCATGTTCGACAACGTCAACTTCTCGTGGCAACGGCCGCTCGACCCCACCGTTCCGACCATGGGGCACTTGCTGGCCGCCGCCGGCTATCGATGCGCTTACGTCGGCAAATGGCATCTCGGGGGCGAGTCGCGGCGCGATGGCATCCGGGCCTACGGCTTCGACGATTGGAACGCGCCAGACGCTCACGGTGCGCCCTATCTCGGTCACTTCATCGACGGCCGGATCGCTGATCGGGCCGCGCAGTGGATTGATCGGCACGCCAACGACGACCGACCATGGCTGCTGGTGTGCTCCTTCGTCAATCCCCACGACATCATGCTCTACCCACGGTTCCGCAAGCTCAGAGTGCGAGAGCACGGAGTCGACTTGCCCCCGAACTTCTCCGACGACCTGACCACCAAGCCGGTCACCCAGCGGTACTGGAAGGCCACCTGCGATGTCACCGCCGGAGTCGTTCGCAACGAAAGAGCTTGGCGCAGGCTGATCAACGCCTATGTGGACCTTCACGCCGAGGTCGACCGCCATCTGGGCACGGTGCTGGACAGCCTGGTGGCGTCCGGTTGTCGGCAGAACACCCTGGTGGTCTCGACGTCTGATCACGGCGACATGGCGGGCGCCCACGGCCTTCGTCAGAAAGCTGCCAACCTCTATCGGGAGAACATCCAGGTCCCGTTGACGATGGTCTGGCCCGAACGTATTGCAGCCGGTACCTCCACCGAGAGGCTCTCTGGCGCAGTCGATCTGGTGCCCACTCTTCTCTCAGCCGCCGGTGTCGACTCCACCCCGCTTCCCGGCCATGACCTCAGCCCGCTCTGGTCGAATCCGAACCAAGCAGTCAGAGACTCGGTGTTGTTTTCGAGTGATGCGTTCTCGAGCATGGGGCCCGCCGGTCCACACCGTGGTTTCCTGCGCGGCATCGTTACCGAAAGACATAAGTACGGGCGGTATTTCCGGCCCGGTGAGCAAGGGCTCGGCCGGCGTGCGGCCGACCTTGAACTCTACGACCGGCTGCGAGACCCGGCGGAGATGTCCAACCTGGCTCACCTTGGTGCCGGCGGGGTCGGCGCCGAATCCGTCATCGACGAACTCGACAGGCAGTTGGACGATCTCATCGCTGCGGAGATCGGGGCCGACGACGTTCAGCCCGTCGGACCCGGAAGCCCACCCGCGCTGATTACCAGGATGTGGAGTCGGCGGCTCGGCGCGGTTGCCGGGTAAGCCAGGTCGCCGACGCCTGAGTCAGGCGTGGACCGGCTGCTTGTCGGCGTTCTTCATCTCGTCATACAGATCGGTGTAGTACGGCAGGCAGTCCTGCAACGCCTGCTCGGTGGTGAAGAGCGGCTCGTAACCGAGGTCGCGGCGGGCCTTTTCGATGGAGAAGTAGTTGTCGAGGTAGACGCGTTCGACCGCGAGTGGTTCGAGCGGCGGCTGGGGCAGCCCGAACCGGAAGTGCAGCCGCTGCCAGGCCGTCATCGCCGCGTGCACGAGCCGGCCGGGCACCCGCACCTTCGGGAATCGCTCGCCGCACGCCTCGACCACCGGCCGGGCGAACTCGAACATGTTCACCGGCTCGCCGTCGTTGATGAAGTACGCCTGCCCGGGTGCGGTGCCGCCCGGGACCAGGTGCTCGGCCGCGAGGATGAAGCCGTGAATCAGGTTGTGCACGTAGGAGTTGTCGAGCCTGACGTCCTTGCTGCCCACCAGGACCTTGACCCGGCCGGCGATGACCTGCTCGAACATCTTGCGGAACATCGTCTGATCGCCGCGGCCCCAGATCCCGCTGGGCCGGATCGAACAGGTCAGCATCTCCTCGACGCCGTTCTGGCCCAGCACGAACTTCTCCGCGATCACCTTGGTTTCGGTGTAGAGGTCGTTGAAGCGCGAGGTGTAGGGCAGGGTCTCGTCGCCGCCCGCGATGCGCTGCCCGCCGAGGACGACGCTGTTGGAGGCGGTGTAGACGAAGCGCTGGACACCGGCCGCCTGCGCGGCGTGCACCAGGTTCTCGGTGCCGGTGACGTTGACCGCGAAACTGCGGCGGCGGTACTCCTCGGTCGCCGCGGCCCCGCCCATCAGGTCGATGATCGCCGCGGTGTGAAAGACCGTGTCGATGTCCTGGACGGCGGTCGCGACGGTCTCCGGGTCGCAGATGTCGCCCTGGAGCACTTGGAGTTGCTCGTGGGGCGGCAGTGGCGACGGCACCCGGTCGAAGGCACGCACCCGGTAGCCCCGGTCGAGAAGTTCCTTGACCAGGTTGGCCCCGACGAATCCGGCGCCGCCGGTCACCAGAACGCGGCCGAGATCGGCGGTCAGCAAAGTGTCACCCATTCGACCAGCATACAGAAACGGCTTCCGGTCCCGATCCGCGTGGATGGTTTTTACTGCAAGATCAGGCTTCCGGGTCCCGGGCGGCCAGCGCATCCTCGATCTTCTTGCGCGCTCCAGCTAAGTGTTCCTCGCACCGGGCGGCCAGCTCCTCACCGCGCTCCCACAGCTTGAGCGACGCGTCGAGGCTCAACCCGCCCTGCTCGAGAACGCGGACCACCTCGGTGAGCTCGTCGCGGCACTGCTCGTAGCCGAGTTCGCTGGCGGGGGTGTGTGCACCGGGTTCGGTCATGGGACTCCATCCGTCGGGCCGGAACTGGTGGCGCCGACCGCGCCGTCGGAGAGCCGGATGCGCAACCGGGCTCCGGCCGGCGCGTCGGCCACCGAGCGCAGCACGGCGGCGCTGCCGTCGATCGTCTGCACCACGGCGTAGCCGCGGGCCAGAGTGGCGGCCGGGCCGAGGGTGGCCAGCCGGGCCGCCAGGTGACCGATCCGGTCGGATTCGGCGGCCACCAGGCGGTTGATGTCGCGGCGCACCGCCGCGCGGGCGCGGTGCACCACCTCGGCGCGCTCGGCCACCGCCCGCAGTGGGTCGGCCAGCACCGGCCGGCTGCGCAGATGGGCCAGCGTGCGTTGCTCGCGGACGACCCAGTTGCGCAGCGCCTGCGCGCTGCGGTGGCGCAACTCGCCGACCAGTGCCAGCTCCGCGGTGGCGTCGGGTACCACCCGTTTGGCGGCGTCGGTCGGGGTGGCGGCGCGCACGTCGGCCACCAGATCGCAGACCGGGTTGTCGGGCTCGTGCCCGATCGCGCTGACCACCGGCGTGGTGCAGGCCGCGATGGCGCGGCACAGCGTCTCGTCGGAGAACGGCAGCAGGTCCTCGACGCTGCCGCCGCCGCGCGCGATCACGATGACGTCGACCTCGGGATCGGCGTCGAGTTCGGCCAGGGCCGCGACGATCTGGGTGACGGCGTTGGCGCCCTGCACGGCGGTGTTGCGGATCGCGAACCGCACCGCGGGCCAGCGCTGGCCGGCCACCGTCGTCACATCGTGTTCGGCCGCGCTGGCCCGGCCGGTGATCAGCCCGATGGTCGACGGCAGGAACGGCAGCGGCCGCTTGAGCCGCGGGTCGAACAGTCCCTCGGCCTCCAGCAGGCGGCGCAGCCGCTCGATCCGGGCCAGCAGCTCGCCGAGCCCGACCGCGCGAATCGCGTTGACCCGCAACGAGAACGATCCGCGCACGGTGTAGAAGCTGGGCTTGCCGCGGACGATGACCTGGGTGCCCTCGGTGAGTTTCACCGGCGCCGCGGCCACCAGGTCACGCGGGCAGATGATGTCCAGCGACATGTTGGCGGCGGGGTCACGAAGCACCATGTACGCCGTCGAGCTGCGCAGGTTGATCTGGGTCAGCTGACCCTCGACCCAGACCGTGCCGAGCTTGTCGATCCAGGCCGCAACCCGGGTGGCGACCGCCCGGACCGGGAACGGGTTCTCCGCCGAGCTGCCCTGCGCGCTGGTCACTTGGCGGTCGCGCGGGTGATCCTGTTGGCCAGCAGGGTCTGGAACGGGGCTCGCGACTTGGAGGCCTCCTCGTAGGCCAGCAGCGCCTCGAGGTCGGCCACGCTCAGCGACTGCAGGCGCGCCCGCAGCTGAGCCAGGGTGAGCGACTCGTAGTCGAGCTCCTCGACGATCGCCGGTGCGCTGGCCCCAGCCGTCTTGCCGGGGGCTTTCTTGCCGGCGGCGGTCTTGACCGCCGGTGCGGACGTGGCGGCCGGGGCCGCGTCGGCCACCGAGTACAGGGCGAACCGGCCCTCGGTGCGGCGCTCGCCGTTACCCGCGGGCGCCTCGTCGTCGGCGTAGTCCTCGTCGAACGTCGCCCACTCCGGCTGCTCGTCGCGGGGCGGGAAGATGCTCTCCAGCGCCGAGTCACCCTTGGTGACCAGCTCAGCGATGTCCTGCTGCACCTTCATCACGATGTGAGCGACCGTGCTGGCCACCGTCACCGGGTACATCAGGATGGTCTGGGGCAGCTTGAGGGTCTCCTCGACGGCGGTCACGGCGGCGCCGACCAGCAGACGAACCCCATACGGTGCTGTAGCCATGGGTCCAAGCCTACGGCTGGCCCGGCCGCGTTGCGGGAACGTACCCTGAAACCATGCCGCCAACCGTCAACATGGGGATTCCCGGTGCGTCCAGCACGGCTGCCGACCGTTCGGGCGGCAAGCGGGTGCTGCTGGCCGAGCCGCGCGGATACTGCGCCGGCGTGGACCGCGCCGTCGAGACCGTCGAACGGGCCCTGGAGAAACACGGCGCCCCGGTCTACGTGCGTCACGAGATCGTGCACAACAAGCACGTGGTGGAGACCCTGGCCAAGGCCGGCGCGATCTTCGTCGACGAGACCGACGAGGTGCCCGAGGGCGCCATCGTGGTGTTCTCCGCCCACGGCGTCGCCCCGACCGTGCACGAGTCCGCCGCGGCCCGCAACCTGCAGGTCATCGATGCCACCTGCCCGCTGGTGACCAAGGTGCACAACGAGGCCAAGCGCTTCGCCCGCGACGACTACGACATCCTGCTGATCGGCCACGAGGGCCACGAGGAGGTCGTCGGCACCGCCGGTGAGGCGCCCGACCACGTCCAGCTCGTGGACGGCCCGGATGCCGTCGAGCACGTGACGGTGCGCGACGAGGACAAGGTCATCTGGCTCTCGCAGACCACCCTGAGCGTCGACGAGACCATGGAGACCGTGCAGCGGCTGCGGGAGAAGTTCCCCAAGCTGCAGGATCCGCCCAGCGACGACATCTGCTACGCCACCCAGAACCGGCAGGGCGCGGTCAAGGCGATGGCGCCGGAGTGCGACCTGGTCATCGTGGTGGGCTCGCGCAACTCGTCGAACTCCGTGCGCCTGGTCGAGGTCGCCTTGGGGGCGGGCGCGCGGGCGTCCTACCTGGTCGACTACGCCGACGACGTCGATCCGGCCTGGCTGGACGGCGTCACCACGGTCGGAGTCACCTCGGGCGCCTCGGTGCCCGAGATCCTGGTCCGGGGCGTGCTGGATCGGCTGGCCGGGCTCGGCTACGACACCGTCCAGTCGGTGACCACCGCGAACGAGACCCTGGTGTTCGCGCTCCCCCGCGAGATCCGTCCCGCACGGTCGTAGTTCAGCGGTCGTAACCCGCGTCGCGGTAGCGCACCCGGGACACCGGGTGATGGGTGCCGCTGTCGCCGTTCAGGTCATCCGGACGCGGCGGTGGCGGCGGCCGGCGCCGCGGCGGGGCCGGCGGCTCGTACGGCGGGTAGGGCTCGAACGGCTCGTACGGCTCGAATCGGTTGCCCCTGGGCGCCCGCGGGCGATACGCCTCGCGGTCGGGCGGCGGCTGGCGTCGCGGCGGCGGCGGAGTCCGATAGCCGGGCTCCTGCGGCGGCCGGGGCCGGCGTCGCGCCGGGTCGCCCTGGCGGGCGGTCGGCTGACGACGGGCCCGCTCCCGCGGCGGTTCATCGAAGTCGTCGAGTGGGGGCCGGGCGTGCCGGGACCGGGTGGGCGCCGGTCGCTGCGCCGAACGTTCGGAGCGGGCCCGCCGTTCGGTGGTGGCGGGCCGGTCGATGCCGTGCTTGCGTCTGGGCCGTCCGGCGGCCGTCTCGGGGGTCGCCTCGTCGGCCCTGCCGTTGTCGATGCCCGAACCGGCCCCGAAGAACGACGAGACCTTCGCCGTCAGGCCACCGAAGCGGTGCGGTGCCGCGACTGCGGTCCCACCGGCCGGGTCGGCGGCGGGTGCGGGGGTGCGCACGCTGCTCCACATCGCGTAGTACCAGCGCGCCATGCCGATCAGCAGCACGGCGGCCGAGGTGAACAACATGAGCGGGAATCGCTCGATCAGCGGGTAGCCGCAGTTGATCAGGGTGTCCTTGAGGCCGGTGAACTTCGCGCCGTTGAACAGGAAGTAGGCGCCCGGGACGGCGACGAACAGGAGCAGGGGCGGCTGGATGACCGCGGTGAAGATCCCGGAGTGCCGTACCGCCAGCACGGCCACCACACATCCAAGGACGTACAGCACGGCGAAGACGCCGCCGAGTTCCTTACCGCCGCTGCCCGCGTCGAACGCGAAGCCAATCGTGGTGAAGGTCACCGCAATCAGGATCGCGGCCCACCACGGTACGCCGGGAAGATTCGGGTGCGCGGAGCGATGATCGGCTGCCACCGACGATCGGGCCCGCTGTGCTGACACACGTTGACCGTACCGGTTCTCGACCCAACTCGACCGTCGCGACGCCTGCGGCGTGCCTGTGACGCGAACGTCAGATCAGGGCCTTCTCCTAGACTGTGGACCCTGTGAGCCTCAGCCTGGGAATCGTCGGCCTGCCCAACGTCGGTAAATCGACGCTGTTCAATGCGCTGACCCGCAACAACGTGCTGGCGGCGAACTATCCGTTCGCCACCATCGAGCCGAACGAGGGCGTGGTTCCGCTGCCCGACCCGCGGCTGGGCGAGTTGGCCAGGATCTTCGGATCCGAGCGCATCCTGGCGGCGCCGGTGACGTTCGTCGACATCGCGGGCATCGTCAAGGGCGCCTCCGAGGGCGCCGGCCTCGGCAACAAGTTCCTGGCCAACATCCGCGAGTGCGACGCGATCTGCCAGGTGGTCCGCGTATTCGCCGACGATGACGTGGTGCACGTCGACGGGAAAGTCGACCCGAAGTCCGATATCGAGATCATCGAGACCGAGTTGATCCTGGCCGACCTGCAGACGTTGGAGAAGGCGGTGCCCCGGCTTGAGAAGGAGGCCCGCAACAACAAGGAGCGCAAGCCGGTGCACGAGGCGGCCGTCGCCGCGCAGCAGGTGCTCAACGACGGCACCACCCTGTTCGCCAGCGGCAAGGACTGGTCCCTGCTGCGTGAGCTGAACCTGATGACCATCAAGCCGTTCCTGTACGTGTTCAACGCCGACGAGTCGGTGCTCACCGATGCCGCGCGCATCGCCGAGTTGCGGGCGCTGGTGGCGCCGGCCGACGCGGTGTTCCTGGACGCCAAGATCGAGGCCGAGCTCCAAGAGCTCGACGACGAGTCGGCGGCGGAGTTGTTGGAGTCGATCGGGCAGAGCGAACGCGGGCTGGATGCGTTGGCGCGCGCCGGTTTTCACACCCTGAATCTGCAGACCTATCTGACTGCCGGCCCAAAGGAGGCCCGCGCGTGGGTGATTCACCGCGGCGACACCGCGCCCAAGGCGGCCGGGGTTATTCACACCGATTTCGAGAAGGGGTTCATCAAGGCCGAGGTGGTGTCCTTCGACGACCTCGTCGCCGCCGGCTCGATGGCCGCGGCCAAGGCTGCCGGCAAGGTCCGGATGGAAGGCAAGGACTACGTGATGGCCGATGGCGACGTGGTGGAGTTCCGGTTCAACGTCTGAAATCAGTCCAAGCACAGACTTGCTTGACGAAGGTAGTCAGGGGTCACCGATGACGGAACCTCCCGAAATAGCCACAGTCCTTGGTGGCAGAAGGTTCACACGCGCCGACGTTCTCGAACGAGAGATCGCTCGCGCGCGGCACACACTTTCCAAGCTGGGCGCACCGCCGACCGGTGGCGACCTACAGTCGCTACGGCAGGCGTTAAGCACACGCAAGGCAGAGTTGGGCCACAGCGGGATCGAACGGCTGTTGGCCCGCGACATTCGCTGGTCGACGCGCGTGGCCCGGATAACCGCAATGGCTTCATCAGGCCGTCGCGCCTTGAGCGTGATCGAGTTGGGCGTATCACGGGGATCGGCAACCGACTTCGTGGAATGGTTCAATCAGCGCACCGAAACAGACGACGAGTTGGCCATGCTCGCCGCACATCCTGAGCATTACCTCTTCCGCACCGGCAGTGACGGCCGTCAGGAGGTATGGGAGACGAACGGTGGATCGCCGTTGGCGGCCCGATTCTTCATCGACTACGACGACACCTCGTCGCTGCGAACGCCGCCGAGTCCGGCGTACCCCATTCAGGTCGCCGGTGTCGCTCGACTTGCTGACGGGTTGGCGATAGGAGGGGTGCGGCATCAGTTCCGTGACGAAGCTGGTGGGTTTCGCGCTCTGCTGACGGTCGAGTTTCCCGCCGTGTCGTTGCCGACGATCCTCCGTGGCCACCGGTGGCACCTTGCGATCGAGTTCTCGAACTGGATCGAAGCAGCAGCGCGCACAGGCTAGGTGCCGGTTCCGTGGAATTCCGGTTCAACGTCTGAGCATCAACTTAAGACGTGACCCCAAGCCTCTTCCGGCCGCGAACTCGAGCCGAGCGATGACTTTGTTCGATCCCGACAGTCGTTACGCATAGACCGTCGAAATCAAAGGAAAGAGCGTCATGGGCAAGACGTCACCCGCGATCCCAACCACCAAGATCATCTCGGTGTCGATACCGGTGTCAGATCAAGAAAGGGCGAAGCAGTACTACTGCGATGTGCTCGGCTTCGATCTTCTGGTTGACAAAGAGCTGTGGCAGGGAGCCCGCCTCATCGAGGTTGGCCTGCCTGGATCAGACGTGGTGCTGTTACTCCTCGACGAAAAGGGCGAGATCCCGGTGGGCGTTCGCATGGGTGTGGTGGACTCCGATGCTGCACATCGGGTGATCAAGCAGCACGACTCGTCGGTTCGCGACGAGGTGTTGCGCCTGGAATTTGCGCCGCCGATGTTCGAATTCACCGATCCCGACGGCAACGTGCTCGTGTACATCGAGGACCCAGCCGCTGGCGTACCGGAATCATGAGTGACGGTGACGTGGTGGAGTTCCGGTTCAACTTCTGATTCGAAGAGCAGACCATAGGAAAGTGAATGCACACAGGGCCATTGATGGGAAACTGTCATATGACCTGCGACAGGTCCCCACTTGTCCTTCTCCACGGTCTCGCCATGTCGGGCAACGCCTGGCGTGACGTCGTTCCTCTGGTGCGTGTCCATCACGAAACGCATCTACCGACCGCTGCCGGCCACCGTGGCGGCCCTCCGGTGCAGCGACGCCCCGCCACGATGACCGACATGGTGGATGCAGCTGAACGGTACCTCGATGACTGTGGTCTTGATCGACCCCATATCGCTGGGAATTCGATGGGCGGGTTTGTCGCCATCGAGTTGGCCCGGCGTAGTCGTGCAGCGAGCGTATGCGCTTTCTCGCCGGCCGGGCTGTGGAGTTCCGGCGACGGCTTCCAGCAGCGAGCATTCGGCAGACTCCAACGGGGCGTCGCGCTCGGTCGCTTGACACGTCCGTTCCTACCGGTGATCTACAGCTCCCCAAGATTGCGCCGGCTCATCCTGCGTGACGTCGTGTGTCACGCAGATCGCATCTCAGCGGCTCGCGCTCTCGAATTCATCGACGACGGCATCGGCTGCGAGGTTCTTGCCGATCTATGCGCGGATGAGTGGCTCATCGAGAGGCTCGATCCGCTGCCATGCCCGATAACGATCGCCTGGGGCGAGAAGGAGAGCCTGCTGCCGGCCGGTGTCCTCGATGGGGTCGACCGCATCCCGCAGGCGTCGGTAAAGGTGTTGCCGGACGTTGGCCATGTCCCGATGGTGGACGACCCGGCGCTGGTGGCCGACACCATACTGGCCAGAACGGGCTAGTGGCGACCGGTGACTGGTTTCGTTCACTCCGGTTTTGCCGATCACCGGCCGCTGTGCCATCTTCGTAGAAGAGCCCCCGACGGGCTTCCGGACGATGGGTGCCGTACCCGGTGTGCGACAAGACGGCCCGGGAGGAACGTCGTGTCGTGGCTGGTTCTCGTCCTATCCGGTGTGCTCGAAGCGGTGTGGGCAACGGCGATGGGCAAGTCCGAAGGGTTCACCAAGCTGTCACCGAGCGTGGTGTTCGTGGTCGCGATCATCGGCAGCATGGCGGGGCTGGCGTATGCGATGCGCAACCTGCCGATCGGGACCGCCTACGCCGTCTGGGTGGGAATCGGGGCGGTTCTCACGGTGGTCTACGCGATGGCTACCGGCGGGGAGTCGGCCTCGCCGCTGAAGGCGGTCTTCCTGGTGATGATCATCGGCGGCGTGGTCGGGCTCAAGCTTGTGCACTGATCCAGGCTGACCCGAAGTGCTCCCGGGACGTGGCCGCGCATCTATGCTGCCTGGCATGAGGGGATTCAATATGCGCGTCCGAGGGCTTTCGCAGGTGGGCGCGGCGGCCGGCCTCGCCTGTCTCGCGATCGCGGCAGCGGGTCCGGCCCACGCCGACGATCTGAACATGACGACGTGCTCCGATCAGCAGATCATGTCCTCGATCCAGCAGAACGATCCCGTCATCTGGTGGCGGATCAATCGGGATCCGAAGCTGGAGCAGGAGTTGCGGGACGGGCTGGCCGTCGTCCTCGCTGCCCCGCCTGGTCAACGCCAGCCGCTGGTCAACACGTTGGAGCAGACGCTCGGCTACGAACAATGGCTGGGTGTCAGTGATGACATCATGGATTCGTCCACTGGTCCGATCGGCAGGGCCGTCAACAACTGCCACAACTTCTGATCCGACGATCAGCGGCCGGCGGTGATGACCTCGGCCGTCGGCAGTTCCCGTTGCTCGGGCAGTAGGCAGCGGATCGCGAAGATCCCGTCCCGGAGCCCGGCGGTATCGATCCAGTTCGGGTGTCCCGGATCGTCGGGACCGAGGATCACCTCGTAACCGCCGTCGTCGTCGAGGACGATGTCGGCACCGGTCAGATAGCAGCGGTGTGCGGGGAAGTCCGGGGTGTTGAACCAACGGTCGTAGAAGACGAACGACCAGAACCGTGCCTGCGGCGGCCGGCCGCGCAACCGAAGCGCCGCACCGGATTCCAGCTGCACGTAGAAGCCGTCGTAAACGTTGTCGAGGGTGGGGAACAGCGCACCGGTGTAGCGCGGCTGGTGCACCGGGGCATCCGGGGGCGGGTAGGCGTTGACCCCGGCGGACCGCACCGTCTCGGTGACCGAGATGGTGCACTGAATCTCGTCGCGGAAATACTCCTCGGCCCGGTCCGCACGCTGCGACCACGACATTGGCGCCGGGTCCGCGCCACCGGTGCGGGTAATCGACAGCGCCGCTTCGGATTCCGGCGCGTGCTCGTGGTAGAGCCGAACCATGACGAGGAAGTCGTCGGCGACAAGCGGCAGCCACGGACGGCCGTCGCCCGGATCGTCGCCACCGATCAGCAGGTCGATATCGCGGCCGTCCCCGAGCAGCCGACGATCGGAGATGTTGGCCGACGGCGCGTTGTAGCCCGCGCCGCGGGTGTAGACCTGCACGCCGGCGTAGACGGCGTCACCGATCGGCCCCTGAAGCCGGTAGGTCATCGCCGGGGAGATGGGAGCGCTGAGGTAGATCGTGGTCGGGTTGTCGCCGCCGTACTTGCGCCACGGACGTTCCCAGTTCGTCAGAACGGGTGCCGCGGGATCGCCCTTCTGGAACCACATCTCGGTCGCCAGGTCATAGGCGGACAGCAGGAAGAACAACGCGCGCTGGGCCTCGAGTTCACCGAGGCCCTCGATTTCGCGTTCGACGATCGCGCTGTTGTCTGCGAGCGCGCGGGCCAGCCGGGTCGCGGCGTTGTCCTGACCGGGCCGGGTCACGTCGGGTTAGGGGGTGAGGTTCCAGACGCCGGGATCGGTGGCCGGGAACGTCGAGCACTGCGCGGCGACGGCGTCGGCGACCGGGGCGGCGGCGGTGAACAGCCCCGCGTACTGCGGGAAGAAGCGGCCGATCTCAGCGATCTCGGCCTGCCGCTCCTGCGGCGACTTCTGCAGGAACAAATTCAGGTGGTAAACGACCCCGCCCTGCACCCAACCCGGCTCGGAGTTGTACTTCTCCACGATCGCCCCGTAGGCGACCGGGTCGGCCACCTTGGTGGCGGCCATGATCTGGTCCAGCGTGCAGGTGGTGTTCAGCATGGTGGGCGCAACCGCGTTCGGGTCGGCGCCGGCAATGCCGGTTCCGCAGAACGCAGCGGCGGACACGGCGCCAGCGGCGATGGCGGCGGAAAGCGGGCGAAGATTCGTCATGAGCACCAGACCCTAGCCGAGCGGTTTGGTGGCTCGTGAAGCGGAGTGGGCAGAACTGGGTCCGAGACAGTCCTAGCGGGCGACCCGCACCGAGCCGTCACCGGCGGCGCGGTCGCCGGGGTGCCCGATGCGAACCGAGCCGTCACCGGCTTTGTGTTCGCTGGGGTGCCCGATGCGAACCGAGCCGTCACCGGCTTTGTGTTCGCCGGGGTGCCCGATGCGAACCGAGCCGTCACCGGCTTTGTGTTCGCCGGGGTGCCCGACGCGGACCGAGCCGTCACCGGTTGCGTGTTCGGCTTGGTCGGACACGCGTACCGAGCCGTCCCCGGCTGCGCCGGCAACGCCGGTGCCCAGGCCCATGGCGGCCAGGGCGACGCCGCCCGCAATGAACCCGCCGATGATGATCTGCTTCACGTTATGGATGGTGGTCATTGCAGCGTTCCTTCTGTCCGGGCTCCGCAGGTGTCGCGTCGCCGATAGGTCAAGCAGACGCCGTCAAGGCGGCTACCGATCCCAAGAGCAGGAGCCGGTTTGGCACCTCGCGGCGGGTGCAATACCGGGGCAATGCGAGCGAAACGCATCACCGCCAACCTGCGGGTAGTCGACATCGGGGCCGCTAACGGCTTCTACACCGGATATCTCGGGCTCACCGACGAGGAGTTCAACCTCGGCTGGGTGGCCCGCTACACCGCGCCGGACACCGGGGCGCACGTGCAGCTGGTCACCGAGGACGCGACCGCACCTGAGACACCGGTGCTGTCCGTCCACGCCGAGGACGTCGAGGCAGCCTACGAGGAAGCCCGGCGGCTCGGTTACGAGATCGTGCACCCGCTCACCACCGAGCCGTGGGGCGTCTACCGGTTCTTCGTGCGGGCGCCGGACGGCAACGTCGTCAACATCGTGCAGCACCGGCGCTGATCAGCAGGGCATATCCCCGGGGGTGTAGTAGGGCACACCCGCGGGGGTGAAGCACGGCGGCCGGCCCTCCCAGCGCTGCCGCGCCTCGTCCCAGGCGTCCGCCGCCACGATGCTGCCCGCGATGGCGGCGCCCTCGCCGGGCATCAGGCAGCCGTTGGCGTTCACGTAGGGTCCGCCCACTTCACCGCACACGGCCTGCGCGCTCGGCGCCGCCGCCATCGGCAGCAGCGTCATCGCCAAACCGGTCAGCAGAACGGTCGTGCGCTTCTTCATGGTCGTCCCCCTTCCTGTGAGCCGTCTCAGGCTAGACCAGCGCACGGCGGCGAACCGGCGGATCGGCCTCAATACCGCAGACCGTGGCCGAACCGGAACAGCGGATCGGCGGTGTCGAACGCGACGTCGGTGCGGCTGGCCGCCACCGCCGCGTCGGAACGGGGCAGGTCGAACGGCAGGGTGCCGCGCGGTTCGGCGGCCCCGAACAACACCGCGATCAGCGCCCGCTCGGACACACCGAAGTTCGCGATCAGCGCGGCCGCGGCGCCGGCCAACGGGGTCAACACCGCGGGCCGGTCCAGATAGACGTCGATGACGGTGGGCACCGCCGCGCACACCGCGCGAATCCGGCGCACCTCCTCGGCGGCGAACTCGAGCGAGCCGTGGTGGAACAACGCGGCCATCCCCTCGGTGCGCGGTTCGTACGGTGCTTTGATCCGCAGCACGGCGACGTCGGCGGCGGCCGGGTCGTCGACCCTTGTCGCGTGACCCTCGAGCGCGGCCGCGCTGATCTGCGGGGCGAACACCTTGGCCCCGCGCGCCAGGGGCAGCAGCCCGGTATTGGTTAGCAGGGTCAGCGAATCGCGCTGGGCGGCCAAGCCAGCATCGCGAAAATCGCTGCGGCCCAACGTGATCGATGCCGCTTCTTCGTCGACGAACGGGTGCTCGAACAACCCCAGGGTGAACGTGACCCGCAGCAACCGGCGCACCGACTCGTCGATCCGCGATTCGCTGACCCGGCCGTCGCGCACCAGTCCCAGCAGCACTTCGGTGCAGTCCTCGCCGCCGAACTGGTCGGCGCCGGCCTCGATCACCCGCAGTGCCCGGTCGGCCGGGCCCAGGTGCTCGACCCCCCAGGCCCGGGCGACGCCCAGGTCCCCCAGATCGGGGTGGTCACTCACCAAACCCCAGTCCGTGCAGACGATCCCGTCGAATCCCAGCTCGTCCCGCAGCAGTCCGGTGATCACCGACTTGTTGAAGCCGAACCCCACCTCGTCCCAGTCGGTCCCGACCGGCATGCCGTAGTAGGGCATCACCTCCGCCGCGCCGGCGTCGAGTGCGGCGCGGAACGGCCGCAGGTGGTAGGCGGCGTTGTCGCCGGGATAGACCTGCTCGCGTCCCCACCCGAAATGCGGGTCGTTGCCGTCGAGCTGGGGACCGCCGCCCGGGAAATGCTTGACCATCGCGGCCACCGAATCGGCACCGAGTCGGGCACCCTGCAGGCCGTCGACGTAGGCGACGCCGAGCCGGGAAGTGAGCTCGGCGTCCTCGCCGAACGTGGTGTTGATCCGCGACCAGCGCGGTTCGGTCGCCACATCGAGTTGCGGGTGCAGCGCGACGCGGATGCCGACCGCCAGGTACTCCTGGCGCACGATGTCGGCGAACTCCCGCACCCGGTCCGCCGAGCCGATCGCCGCCAGCCCGAGCGGCTCGGGCCACAGGGAGAAGGGCCCCGCCATCATCTGGGTCAGCGGATTGTCGCCGAAGTGATGCCGCGGATCGGAGGAGAAGGTCACCGGGATGCCCAGCGGGTGCCGAAGCGCGGCGGATTGCACGCTGTTGTGCCACTGGGCAAAGGACCGGCCGTCCGGCAGCGAGCCCAGGACGTTGAAGTGCCGCAGACCCTTGTCCACCAGCGAGCGCAGCGAGCGTTCCCCGAACAGCGGCACCACCGCGTCGACGTCGGCGGGCACCGCGATGGTGTGGAACATCAGCCCGACCTTGTCGGCCAGCGGCATCCGCGACAGCAGGTCCTCGACGCGCTGGTGCACCGACAACCCCGCGTCCTGATACGGGTACTGGGCTTCCACCACGGCGCTCCTCTGCGATCGCGTCCCCGAGGCGAGGATAAGGGCGTTTTGACCTGCGCGGATAACCCCAGGTAAGCTGCCTCGTTGGCGTGCGGTACGCCGCGAGTTCTCGCGGGGTGAGCCGGGATCTCGGGTCAGTGTTGGTCGCCGAGAGTCACAACCCCACCGTCGACGCCTCGACCGGCACCCGGTCACGCCGGGACCCACCACCGGGGGACACCCCCGAAAACGAGAGGTAGTGCTGTGCCTACGTACACGCCGAAGGCGGGTGACACCACACGTTCGTGGTATGTCATCGACGCCACCGACGTGGTGCTCGGCCGGCTCGCCGTTGCGGCAGCGACTCTGCTGCGCGGCAAGCACAAGCCGACATTCACGCCGAACGTCGACGGTGGCGATTTCGTCATCGTCATCAACGCCGACAAGATCGCCATCAGCGGCGACAAGTTGGATTCCAAGATGGCCTACCGCCACTCGGGTTACCCCGGCGGCCTGCGGGCCCGCACCCTCGGTGACGAGATGGCCAAGCACGCCGACCGTGTCGTCGAGAAGGCGATCGTGGGCATGCTGCCGCACAACAAGCTGAGCCGGCAGATCCAGAAGAAGCTCAAGGTCTACGTCGGGCCGGATCATCCGCACAGCGCACAGCAGCCGATTCCGTTCGAGATCAAGCAGGTGGCCCAGTGACCGAAGCAACCGAGACCGAGACCGCCGTCGAGGCGATCGCCGAGGAGACCGTCGAGACCGCGGACGTCACCCCTGAGGTGACCGAGGTGGCCACGCCGCGCGAGCCGGTCATCATCGACCGCCCGATCCAGACCGTCGGCCGCCGCAAGGAGGCCGTGGTGCGGGTGCGCCTGGTTCCCGGCACCGGCCAGTTCAACCTCGACGGCCGCACGCTGGAGAACTACTTCCCGAACAAGGTGCACCAGCAGCTCATCAAGGCTCCGCTGGTGACGGTGGACCGGGTCGACTCCTTCGACATCTACGCCCACCTCGATGGTGGCGGCCCGTCCGGGCAGGCCGGCGCGCTTCGCCTGGCCATCGCCCGTGCGCTGATCCTGGTGCAGCCGGAGGACCGCCCGGCGCTGAAGAAGGCGGGCTTCCTGACCCGCGATCCGCGCGCCATCGAGCGCAAGAAGTACGGCCTGAAGAAGGCCCGCAAGGCGCCGCAGTACAGCAAGCGCTGACCTGCCGCGCGTCTCGACGCGAGCTCGCCGGGCATGTTCCAGTCCTTCTGGCTGGACGTGCCCGGCGAGTTTTTTGTGCGCCGGCTCACAGCGCGAAAGCCCAGTTCACGGGTGACGCGGCGACCGATCATTAAGTTTTGGTTTGAATCCTTGGGCCCCCGGCAAGCCTCAGGAGGCCGACCCATGTCGGTTTCCCGAGGTAGGAGGCGGACCTTTCCGGGGGGTCGACGTCCTCCTTCGGGGCTGTGTGGTGAACCTCCCGCAGCTCTGGATCCCTGCCCACAACGCAGCAGAAAAGGAGCAAACATGAACAAGATGAAGAAGACGGCCGCCGGTGTGATTCTGGGTGGCTCGATGCTCGCGGCGGGTGGCCTGAGCCTGGCGCACGCGGCTCCGCCCGAGAGCCAGTCCTTCGTCGGCGACGGCAAGCTGAACGTCACGGTCAGCGTCAACGGCCAGGAGATCGGCGTCATGCAGGACGTCTCGCTGGCCAGCGCCACCACCCTCGCCACCACGGTGTGCCCGGCCCAGGACCTCGCGGGCGCTCTGCCGCAGCTTGACGCGAACCAGGTCGAGTCCGTCCCGGTGTGCACCACCGGCACCGCCGGATTGAGCTACACCTTCTCGCAGAACACCGCCCTCACCGGACCGGGTAACTCCGCCAACGCCCCGGGCCAGAACCGCAACACCGCGACCGTGCCGCCGAGCGCGTCGCCGACGACGCCGGGCCAAATGGGTCGGTAGGAGCTCGCTCAGCCGACGGCACCACCCGCACCCGGACCCGGGTGCGGGTGGTGTTTGCGTGGGTGGTCTCGTCTCAAAGTCGGTTCGGTCGCGACGTGGCCCGATAACCTCGTCGGTTGTGCCATAACGCGACGTCTGTGAGAGGTTTGTCCGCATGGGTCGACTGTTCGGGACCGACGGGGTCCGAGGCGTCGCCAACCAGGAGCTGACCGCCGAGCTGGCCCTGGCACTGGGGGCGGCCGCGGCCCGCCGGCTGGCCGCCACCCCGGGCCCGGGCCGACGCTTCGCGGTCATCGGCCGCGACCCGCGCGCCAGCGGGGAGATGCTGGAAGCCGCGGTGATCGCCGGGGTGACCAGCGAGGGCGTGGACGCGCTGCGGGTCGGGGTGCTGCCCACCCCCGCGGTGGCCCACCTCACGGCCGCCTACGGGGCCGACTTCGGGGTGATGATCTCGGCCTCGCACAACCCGATGCCCGACAACGGCATCAAGATCTTCGGTCCCGGCGGGCACAAGCTCGACGATGCCACCGAGGACCGCATCGAGGAGCTAGTGGCCCAGGGACCCGGTCTGCGCCCGGTCGGCCCCGGGATCGGCCGGATGCGCGATGCCGCCGACGCGCTCGAGCGCTACCTGCGCCACGTGGGTGCCGCCGCCGCTACCAGGCTGGACGGCATCACCGTGGTCGTCGACTGCGCGAACGGCGCGGCGTCGTGGGCCGCGCCGCGGGCCTATCACGCCGCGGGCGCGCGGGTGATCGCGATCAACGCCGAACCGGACGGCCTGAACATCAACGACGGCTGCGGATCGACGCACCTGGAACAGTTGCAGGCCGCGGTGCTCGCCCACCGGGCGGACCTGGGGCTGGCCCACGACGGGGACGCCGACCGCTGCCTAGCCGTCGACGCCACCGGACAGGTGGTCGACGGCGACGGGATCATGGTGGTGCTGGCGCTGGCCATGCACGAGGCCGGCGAACTGGCCTCCAACACACTGGTCGCCACCGTGATGAGCAATCTGGGGCTGCACCTGGCGATGCGTGAGGCCGGCATAACGGTGATCACCACCGGGGTCGGCGACCGGTACGTGCTCGAGGAGATGCGGGCCGGTGAATACACCCTCGGCGGTGAGCAGTCCGGCCACATCGTGCTGCCCGCCCTGGGCACCACCGGTGACGGCATCGCCACCGGGCTGAGGCTGATGGCGCGGATGGCCCAGACCCGCTCGTCGCTCGCCGCGCTGGCCTCGCCCATGCAGTCGCTGCCGCAGGTGCTGATCAACGTCGAGGTCGCCGACAAGGCCACCGTCGCCGAAGCCCCCGCCGTGCAGGACGCGGTGCGCCAGGCCGAAGCCGAACTCGGCGACACCGGCCGAATCCTGTTGCGCCCGTCGGGGACCGAGCAGATGGTGCGGGTGATGGTGGAAGCCTCCGACGAGGACACCGCCCGCCAACTTGCCCTGCGCGTTGCGAAGTCGGTCAGCGCCGAAGGCTGATCCGCCAACGATTTTGGAACCCGGCCGCCGGGTGCCGCGTCGTATCGGGTGTGAGCAACACAGAAGTGGACACCGCGGCGGTGTGCCTGGCCGCGGGCCGGTTCGCCGCCGCCGCCGACATTCTCGACGGGACGCCGGGGGCTTTGCGGTTCGGTGGTGCGCTCGCCGGCCGGGCCCACGCGGCACACGGTGACGCGCTGCGCGCCGCGCTGGACGGGTTGGCCGCCGCCACCGCGCAGTGGTCCAGGGCGGCCGCCGAGATCGCCGCCGCCCTGCGCGCCGACGCCGACCGCTACGCCGAGGCCGAACTGCGCGCCGTGGCGGTGCTGCAATGACAGTCGACGTCGCCGCCCGGCTGGCGCAAGGCCGTCCCGCGGTGGCCAACACCGAGGCCTATGTCGACGCCTGCCGTGCCGTGGGGTACCAGAATGCGGACCTGACCTCGCGCGGCGGCCAGATCGGCGAGTGGTACTCCACCGAGGACGGCCTGGACCTGGCCGCGCTGGACGCGGACTGCGCCGCCCTTCGGGCGGCGGCCGGGGCCGCCGAGGAGGCACTGCGGATCGAGCGGGCGGGAATGGCTGCGCTCGGATCGGCCTGGGGTGGTGAGTCGGGCAGCGCCGCAGCCGGTTTCGTGGAGCGGCACTGTTCGGCCGGCGCCGCCGTCGCGGAGGCTGTTCGATCCGCGGCCGAGGTGTGTGCCGCCTTGCGGGACAAGCTGTGGGGTGCCGTCGACGCCAAGGTCGCGGCGGCGACGGCGATCGACGACCGGCGTGCCGGTGAACGCACCGCGTGGTTGGCCGCGGCCCGCACCGTCACGACCGGCGCCGCGGACCGCGAGGCCGCCACCGAGATCGTCCGGCAGCAGATCACGCCCTACGTCGACGCCGACATCCGCACCGAGTGGCTGGGCGCGATGCGCTCGGCCACCGGCGCGGTGGACGCAGCCTACGACGAAGCGACCGGGACGTTGGGCGCCCGCGGCGCGGTGGATTTCGCGGTCCCCGCACGATTGGGGCCGCCGATTCCGGCCCCGGCGACCGCGGCGCGGGTCCCGGCCGTCGAGTCGCTCCCGCCGGCCGGCAAAACGCCCGCAGCCGTACCGGTCATCCCCGCGGCGGCGTCGGCACCGGAGATGCCTGCCGTCGCACCGGTCCCGGAGATTCCTGCGGCGCAACCGGTCCCACCCGCGGCTATGCCGACACCGCCGGCCACCGACCTCGCGCCGCCGCTGGGTGGGCCGGGCGCGGGGATACCCGCCGGCGGCGGAACCGGGTTGGGATCGGGCGGGGGACTGTCGGCGCTGGTGAGCGAGATCATCGACGCGCTCGGCGGCCTGTTCGACGAGCCGACCGACGATCCGGGCGGTCCCACGGATGGGGATGTGGTCGACCCCGTCGACCCGCCGGATGGCAAACCCGACGAGCCCGACGAGAAGCCGGCCGACGAGAAGCCGGCCGACGACGAAACGGTCGCGGGCGAGGGACCGGTTGTGCCGCAACCGGATCCGATCGTCCCCGACGCGACCGCGCCGCCTCCCGTGGAGCCCGAGTCGGAACCGGCACCGGCCGTTCCGCCGCCGGGCCCACCCGAACCCGATCCGTCGACACCGTGCGAGATCGCCGCCGACGAGCTGCCGCAGGTGGGCCAGTGACCGACAAGAGCAGCCGGCCGGTGTCGCCGCCTGGGTCGCGGCGGGTGTTGCGTCCGGCCGATCAGCAGCGAGCGGCCACGCCGCCGGTCATCCGGCCGCGCTGAAAGCTCAGGGCAGCAGCTGCTGCAAATCCTCGACGTAGCGCACGTATTCGGCGGCGTCGGTGGCGACCGGCGTGGCCAGCAGCGTGGTGACACCGGCCTCGGCGAAGGCCGCGATGCGTTCCTTGACGAAACCGCGCGGGCCGATCAGTGAGACGCCGCGCACCAGATCGTCGGGCACGGCGGCGACCGCGTCGGCCTTGCGTCCCGACAGATACAGCTCCTGGATGCGGTCAGCCACGTCGCCGTAGCCGTATTTGGTCGCGATGTTGTGGTAGAAGTTGCGTCCCTTGGCGCCCATTCCGCCGATGTAGAGCGCGAGCTGGGGCTTGGCCCATTGCATTCGCTCCTCGACGTCGTCGCCGACGGCGACCGAGACGCTGGCCATGACGTCGAGTTCGCCGAGCGCCTTGTCGCGCTTGGCTTTTCCGGCCCGCAGTGCCTCGCCCCACACGTCATCGGCCTTCTCCGGATTGAAGAACACCGGCTGCCAGCCCTCGGCGATCTCGGCGGTGAGCTGCACGTTCTTCGGCCCCAGCGCGGCGATGTGGATCGGAATGCGTTCGCGCACCGGTTCGTTGATGATCTTCAGCGGCTTGCCCAGGCCGGTGCCGCGGTCGGCGGGTAAGGGAATCTGGTAACTCTTCCCGTCGTAGACGAGCTTCTCGCGGCGCCACACCTTCCGGCAGATCTCCACCACCTCCCGCGTGCGGCCCAGGGGGGCATCGAACGGCACGCCGTGGAAGCCCTCCACCACCTGCGGGCCGGAGGTGCCCAGGCCCAACTGGAAGCGTCCGTCGGAGACGTAGTCCAGTCCGGCGGCCGTCATCGCCATCAGGGCGGGGGTGCGGGAGTAGATCGGCACCACGCCGAAACCCAACTGGATCGTGGAGGTCTTGGCGGCCAGGTAGCCGGTCTGGCTGACCGCGTCGAAGGAGTACGCCTCGGGGACCAGCACGATCCCGACACCGGCCTTCTCGAGAGCGACCACCTGATCGACGGACTCTTTGAAACCGCCCGCGTAGGGCAGGAAGATGCCGATGCGCATGGACCGGTTATATCACCAACCAGTTGGTAGGGCGAGGGTGCGGGCTACTTGAGCAGCGCGACGATCCGTTCCTCGGGCGTCACGGCCGGCGCGTCCGGATCCGGCTGCTGGGTCTTCGGCAGGGCGGCGTCGGCCTCGCTGAACTCGCGGTAGGCCTTGTCGCCGGTGAGGTGGAACAGCAGAAACCCGGTCAGCAGCGCCCGCACCGTCCTCTGCGTGCTGCTGCTGGACCCGGGCAGGCCCAGCACCCGCGAGAAGCGGCGCTTCTCGGCCAGACCGGACGCCTTGGCCTTGGCGACGATCTTCAGCACCGAGCCCTCCCAGGCCTGTGCCAGTTCAAGGGCATCGGTGCGCAGGGATTGGGCGTCGTCGGGGGCGGCCAGCACCAGGCCCGGAATCTTCAGGCCGGCCGCCGGCTGCTGGGACGGCGGCTTGGTGACCGCGGGAAACAACGCCGCCGCCGCCTTCGGGTGCAACCCCGGACCGGTCCCGGCCAGGCCGGCCGCGGCGAACACCGCCGCCGCGCCACCGAAGCCGTGCCCGGCCACCGCGAGCTTGGTCGGATGCACGCTGATCTGCCCCGGCCCCAGCCGCACCCCGGCGACGATGTCCAGCGTCGTGCCCAGGTCGTAGGCCAGGTTGAGCACCGACGGGGCCACGCCGCGCTCGGTGTCCGGGGCGGCGGCGACGATCCCCCAGGACGCCAGGTGCTCCAGCGTCCGGTGGTAGTGACCGACATCTGTGAGCCAATCGTGGCCGAAGGCCACACCGGGCAGATTGAAGCCGGATTCGGGGGTGTACACGACCCCCGGGATACCGGCAAAGGCCAGGTCACCCCGCAAAACCTTGTTGGGGCCGCGGCGGGTCAGCGCCGCGAAGAGTTTGCGGGTGCGGGCCACCCCACGACCGTAGCCCACCGGGGTGGCGCCGTTGCTGCACTACCCTGGATAACCATGTGCGGAATCGTGGCTTACGTCGGGCATCGCCCGGCCTGTGAGGTCGTGATCGACGCACTGCGCCGGATGGAATACCGCGGCTACGACTCCTCGGGCGTCGCGATCCTCGACGGTGACGGCGGGCTGACGGTGCGCCGTCGCGCGGGCCGGCTGGCCAACCTGGAGGCGGCGTTGGCCGAGACCGACGCCGCGGCGCTGGCCGGTACCTCCGGGGTCGGGCACACCCGCTGGGCCACCCACGGCAGGCCCACCGACCGCAACGCCCACCCGCACCGCGACGCCGCCGGCAAGTTCGCGGTCGTGCACAACGGCATCATCGAGAACTTCGCGACGCTGCGCCACGAACTGGAAGCCCACGGGGTGGAGTTCGCCAGCGACACCGACACCGAGGTCGCGGTGCACCTGGTCGCCCGCGCCTACCGGGAGGGCCCGACCGCGGGCGACTTCGTCGCGTCGGTGTTCGCGGTGCTGCGCCGGCTCGAGGGCCACTTCACGCTGGTGTTCGCCCACGCCGACGATCCGGGCACCATCGTCGCCGCCCGCCGGTCCACCCCGCTGGTCGTCGGGGTGGGCGACGGCGAGATGTTCATCGGCTCCGATGTCGCCGCCTTCATCGAGTTCACCCGCGAGGCCGTCGAACTCGGACAGGACCAGGCCGTGGTGATCACCGCCGACGGCTACCGCATCTATGACTTCGACGGCAACGACGCCGCCGGCGACGCCCGGCACTTTCACATCGACTGGGATCTCTCGGCCGCCGAGAAGGGTGGCTATGACTACTTCATGCTCAAGGAGATCGCCGAGCAGCCGGCGGCGGTCTCCGACACCCTGCTGGGGCATTTCGTCGACGGCCGCATCGTGCTCGACGAGCAGCGGTTGAGCGATCAGGAACTGCGCGAGGTCGACAAGGTCTTCATCGTCGCCTGCGGCACCGCCTTCCACTCCGGGCTGCTGGCCAAGTACGCCATCGAGCACTGGACCCGGCTGCCCGTCGAGGTGGAGGTGGCCAGCGAGTTCCGCTACCGCGACCCGGTGCTCGACCGCGGCACCCTGGTGATCGCCATCTCCCAGTCCGGCGAGACCGCCGACACCCTGGAGGCGGTCCGGCACGCCAAGGCCCAGAAGGCGAAGGTCCTGGCCATCTGCAACACGAACGGCAGTCAGATCCCGCGCGAGGCCGACGCCGTCCTCTACACCCGGGCCGGACCGGAGATCGGTGTCGCCGCCACCAAGACATTCCTGGCCCAGATCGCCGCCAACTATCTGGTCGGGCTGGCGCTGGCCCAGGCCCGCGGCACCAAGTACCCCGACGAGGTGCAGCGCGAGTACGAAGAGCTGGTCGCGATGCCCGACCTGGTGGCGCGGGTCCTCGAGCACATCGGCCCGGTGACCGAACTGGGCCGGCGGTTCGCGCAGTCGCCGACCGTGCTCTTCCTCGGCCGCCACGTCGGCTACCCGGTGGCGCTGGAGGGTGCCCTCAAGCTCAAGGAACTGGCCTACATGCACGCCGAGGGCTTCGCCGCCGGTGAGCTCAAGCACGGCCCGATCGCGCTGATCGAGGAGGGCCTGCCGGTGATCGTGGTGATGCCTTCGCCGAAGAACTCCGCGGTGCTGCACGCCAAGCTGCTCAGCAACATCCGGGAGATCCAGGCGCGCGGCGCGATCACCATCGTGATCGCGGAGGAGGGCGACGACACCGTCCGGCCGTACGCCGACCACATCATCGAGATGCCCGCGGTGTCAACGCTTTTCCAGCCGCTGCTGTCGACGATTCCGCTGCAGGTGTTCGCCGCCTCGGTGGCCCGCGCCCGCGGCTACGACGTGGACAAGCCGCGCAACCTGGCCAAGTCCGTCACCGTCGAATAGCGGCTCAGCCCGCCACCGCCGTCTGCTGGTACAGCACCAGCCGCCAGCCGTCGGCGGTGCGCCGGTACACCGACGACATCGCGCCGACGAACGGTTCGTCGGCGCCGTCGCGTTCGGCCCGGCCGACATAGACCAGCGCCGCGCTGTCGTCGCCGGCCGGGATCACCCGTGGGTCGGTCAGGTCGAAGGCCCGCCACGGCGGCGCCTGCCCGAGTGCGGCCACCACCGCATCCCGGTCCATCACCGCGCCGTTGGCCAGCACCATCACCGCGTCGTCGGTCATCACCTCGCCGTAGAAGCGGTCCCCGGCGGAGTCGCACAGAGATCGCCAGCCGGCCTGTTCGAGTTCTAGCAGTTCGGAGAGCAACTGTTGATCGGTCATGCCGGCGGGTACCCGCGGGGACTTCGGTTCTATGCACGCCCCCGGCACGTACCCTTGGTCCCGATGCGGCACTACTACACCGCCGACGCCATCCGCGCGGCCGAGGCGCCCCTGCTGGCGAGCCTGCCCGACGGGGTGCTGATGCGGCGCGCCGCCCACGGGTTGGCGAGCGCGGTGGGCCGCGAGTTGCGGCGCCGTACCGGCGGCATCGCGGGCCGCCGGATCTGCGCGGTCGTGGGCTCCGGGGACAACGGCGGTGACGCGCTGTGGGCCGCGACCTTCCTGCGCCGCCGGGGTGCGGGTGCCAGCGCGGTGCTGCTCAACCCAGAGCACACCCACGCCAAGGCGCTGGCGGCGTTCCGCGCCGCCGGCGGCCGGGTGGTGCCGGGGGTGCCCGAGTCCACCGAACTGGTGCTCGACGGCGTGGTTGGGATCTCCGGCAGCGGCCCGCTGCGCCGGCCGGCTGCCGAGATCTTCGACGCCGTCGAGGCCGCGGGCATTCCCGTTGTCGCCGTTGACATCCCGAGCGGCATCGACGTGCAGACCGGTGCCATCACCGGGCCGGCGGTGCGGGCCGCGGTCACGGTGACCTTCGGCGGACTCAAGCCGGTGCACGCGCTGGCCGACTGCGGCCGCGTCGAACTCGTCGACATCGGCCTGGAACTGCCGGCCACCGATGTGCTCGGCTTCGACGCCGCCGACGTCAAGGCCCGCTGGCCGGTGCCCGGCCCGCACGACGACAAGTACACCCAGGGCGTGACCGGCGTTCTGGCCGGCTCGTCGACCTACCCGGGCGCCGCCATCCTGTGCAGCGGCGCCGCGGTGGCGGCGACCTCCGGCATGGTGCGCTACGCCGGGACCGCGGCCGCCGAGGTGGTGTCGCACTGGCCGGAGGTGGTCGCCGCGCCGAACGCGGCCGCCGCGGGCCGCGTGCAGGCCTGGGCCGTCGGGCCCGGCCTGGGCACCGACGAGGCGGCGGTGACCGCGCTGACCTACGCGCTGAACAGCGACCTGCCGGTGATCGTCGACGCCGACGGGTTGACCATCCTGTCCCACCACCCCCACCTGGTGTCCGAACGTGACGCGCCGACGGTGCTGACGCCGCACGCCGGGGAGTTCGAGCGGCTGGCCGGAGCGGGGCCGGGGATGGACCGGGTCGCCGCCACCCGTCGGCTCGCCGACGTGTTCGGGGCCACCGTGCTGCTGAAGGGCAACGTCACCGTCATCGCCGAACCCGACGGACCGGTCTACCTCAACCCCGCCGGTGGGTCGTGGGCCGCCACCGCCGGATCCGGTGACGTGTTGTCCGGCGTCATCGGCGCGCTGCTGGCCGCCGGCCTGGCCCCGGTCGAGGCGGCCGCCGCCGCCGCCTTCGTGCACGCCCGCGCGGCCAACGCCTCGGCCGCCGACCCAGGCCCGGCACCGGCGCCCACCTCGGCGTCGCGCATCCTCGCCCACATCCGTTCCGCCGTCGCAGCACTCTGAGAGAGAAGGAACCATGCCGCACGTCAAGTACCGCTCCCCGTCGATCGCACCGGCGTACACGGGACGGCTGTCCACCAACCCGATCCCGTCGCTGCGGCTGCCCGCGAAATCCATGGAGCCGGCCGCGGCCTACCGGTTCATCCATGACGAGTTGATGCTCGACGGCAGCTCGCGGCTGAACCTCGCCACGTTCGTCACCACCTGGATGGACCCCGAGGCCGAGAAGCTGATGGCCGAGACGTTCGACAAGAACATGATCGACAAGGACGAGTACCCGGCCACCGCGGCGATCGAAAGCCGTTGTGTGGCAATGGTCGCCGATCTTTTCCATGCCGAGAACCTGCTCGACGACGACGCCTCCACCGCGATCGGGGCCTCGACCATCGGGTCGTCGGAGGCGGTGATGCTCGGCGGCCTGGCGCTGAAGTGGCGGTGGAAGGAGCGGGTCGGCGGCCAGGACGAGAACGCCTGGAAGACCCGCACCCCCAACCTGGTGATGGGCTCCAACGTGCAGGTGGTGTGGGAGAAGTTCTGCCGGTACTTCGAGGTCGAGCCGCGCTATCTGCCGATGGCGCAGGACCGTTACGTGATCACCCCCGAGCAGGTGGTCGATGCCGTCGACGAGGACACCATCGGAGTGGTCGGGATTCTGGGCACCACCTACACCGGTGAACTCGAGCCGATCGCCGAGATCTGCGCCGCCCTAGACCAACTCGAGAAGGACAGGGGACTCGACATCCCGGTGCACGTGGACGCCGCCAGCGGTGGGTTCGTGGTGCCGTTCCTGCACCCGGAGGTCGAGTGGGATTTCCAGCTGCCAAGGGTGGCCTCGATCAACGTCAGCGGCCACAAGTTCGGCCTGACCTATCCCGGCATCGGATTCGTGGTGTGGCGCAACTCCGATGCGCTACCCGAGGACTTGATCTTCCGGGTGAACTATCTCGGCGGCGACATGCCGACCTTCACCCTGAACTTCTCCAGGCCCGGCAACCAGGTGGTGGGGCAGTACTACAACTTCCTGCGCCTGGGCCGGGCCGGATACACCCATGTGATGCAATGCCTCTCCGGCACTGCCCGCTGGTTCGCCGACCAGTTGGAGAGCTGCCACCACTTCGACGTCATCTCCGACGGCTCGGCCATCCCGGTGGTGGCGTTCAAGTTGTCCGGGGACTTCGGCTACACCGAGTTCGACGTCTCGGCCGCGCTGCGCTCCTACGGCTGGCAGGTGCCCGCCTACACCATGCCCGACGGCGCCGAGGACGTCTCGGTGCTGCGGGTGGTGGTGCGGGAGGGCTTCTCCGCCGACCTGGCCCGCTCGCTGTGGGAGGACCTGAACGCGGTGTTGGGCCACCTCGACGCGATCAAGCCGGACGGCCACTTCGAGGAACAGCATTTCGCGCATTAGCCGTTGCGCCGAGTGTGGGCCTCCCGCACACTTTTGCGCCAAAATCTGTGCATAGGGCCCACACTCGCGGCTAGCGAATCCGTTCGTTGGCCGGGTCGTAGATCGCCCTGAGCGACACCGAGATCGGATGGATCTCGCCGCCGACGTCGACCGCGTAGCTACCCGCGCGGACCCACTCCGGCGTCACGACGGTGTCCACACCCGCGCGCAGGTAGGCCAGTCCCACGCAAGCGCCGGTGGTGGCGCCCCACGCCGCCGAGGTCACCTGACCGGCGACCGCGCCGTCGCGCAGGATCAACTCACCGCCCCACAGCATCGGGTCGGGGGTGTCGACGGCGAAGCTCACCAGCCGCTTGCGCGGCCCCTCGGCGCGGGTTCGCTCAACCGCCGCGCGGCCGAGGAAGTCGACGTCGGTCTTCAGCTTACAGGCGAACAGCAGACCGGCCTCGACGGGGTTCTCACCGGGTGTCAGCTCACGGCCGAAGGCGCGGTAGCCCTTCTCTAGCCGCATCGACTCGATGGCGTAGTAGCCGCCGCGGCCGACGCCGAAGCGTTCCCCGACCCGCAGTAGGTCCTCGTACACCCCGACCGCGAACTCGGCGGGAACGTAGAGCTCCCAACCGAGTTCGCCGACGTAGGTGATCCGGGTTGCCCGCACGGTGGCATAGCCCAGCGCGATCAGCCGGCTGGTGCCGAACGGGAAGGCCGCATCGGACAGGTCGGCGTCGGTGAGGGCGGCAAGCAGGTCACGGGAGCGCGGGCCCATCACGCCGAACACCGCCAGCGCCGACGTCACGTCGACCAGTTCGGCCCGCGCGCCGGCCGGCATGTTCCTGGTGATGTGGTCCTTGTCCCGTTCGGTGGTGGCCGCGCTGCTGACGATCAGGAACTCGGTGGCCCCGGTGCGAGTCACGGTGACGTCGGACTCGTAGGTTCCGCGTTCGTTGAGCATGCCGGTGTACACCGACCTGCCCACCGGCACAGCCACATCCGCGGTGCACAGCCACTGCAGCGCCCGTTCGGCATCCGGCCCGGCGAGCAGGTACTTCGAGAACGACGTCTGGTCGAACACCGTGACGCCTGTGCGGGTGTTGAGCTGTTCGGCCGCCGACCAGTCCAGCCAGTTCTGCTTGCCCCAGGAGTACTCGATCACCGGCTCGGTGCCGGGTGGCGCGAAAAAGTTGGCCCGCTCCCAGCCCATCCGGCTGCCGAAGTTGGCGTTGGCGGCCACCAGCAGGTGGTGCACCGGGGAGCGGCGGAACGGCCGGGCGGTGGTGAGTTCGCGGTTGGGCCAGGGGATCTCGTAGTGCACTCCGAGTACCTCGGCCACCCGGTCGTGCAGCCAGGCCACGTTGCCGTTGAAGGGGGCGAAGCGGCGGATGTCGACGCCCGTGAGGTCGGTGGTGGGTGAACCGTTGACGATCCACTCGGCCAGCGCGCGCCCGGCCCCGCCGGCCGAGGCGATGCCGACCGAGTTGAATCCCGCACCGACGAAGAAGTTCGCGCACTCCGGGGCCTCGCCGAGGATGAACTGGTTGTCCGGGGTGAAGCTCTCCGGGCCGTTGTACAGCTTCTTGCACCCGGTGTGCTCCAGGGCCGGAATCCGCAGCAGCGCATTGCGCATCAGGATCTCGAAGTGCTCCCAGTCCTCGTCGAGCAACTGGAACTCGAAGGGGTACGGGATCGCATCCGGTGCCACCCACGGTTTGGCCTCCGGCTCGAACCCGCCGATCACCAGGCCGCCGACCTCCTCCTTGAAGTAGGTGTAGCCGTCGGGGTCGCGCAGGATCGGCAGATCGGGGTGCACCCCGGCGATGGTTTCGGTGACGACGTAGAAGTGCTCGGCCGAGTACAGCGGCACGTTGACCCCGGCCAGCGCGCCGACCGCCTTGGCCCACTGCCCGGCGCAGTTGACCACGACCTCGGCCTCGATGTCGCCGGCGTCGGTGCGCACGCCGGTCACCGCCGTACCGTCGGTGAGCACATCGAGCACCCGCACCCGCTCGAAGACCCTGGCGCCGCGCTGCCGGGCGCCCTTGGCCAACGCCATCGTCAGGTCGGTCGGGTTGGCCTTGCCGTCGGCGGGCAGCCAGATCGCGCCCACCAGGTCGTCGACTCGCATCACCGGATAGCGCTCGAAAGCCTGGTCCGGACTGAGCAGTTCGCAGTCCAGGTCATAGGCCGCCGCGCTGGCGGCGGTGCGGCGCAGCTGCGTCATCCGGTCCTCGGTGCGGGCCACCGTCACACCACCGCACTGCTTGTAGCCGGCGCTCAGCCCGGTCTCGGCCTCCAACTCGGCATAGAGCGCCGTCGAGTACTGCACCAGCCGGGTGCCGCTCTCCGAGGCGCGCAGCTGACCCACCAGTCCGGCGGCGTGCCACGTCGTGCCGCAGGACAGCTGGCCCTGCTCCAGCAGCACCACATCGGTGCGGCCCAGTTTGGTCAGGTGATAGGCCACGCTGGCGCCGACGACGCCGCCGCCGACGATGACGATCTGGGCGCGGTCGGGTAGCTCACGGGTGGACATGGGTTCCTCCCTAGTCAGCGGCTTGCGCGTCGTCGAGCAGCCGGGCGAAATCCGGGCCGCGGAACTCGGCGACCGCGGATTCGTAGCGTTCCATCGCCCAGGCCCAGAAGTCGAAGTCGATTGCGCTGGAGCCGTTCTGGATGCAGCCCCACAGCGTCCAGCCGTACTTGCCGACGATGCCCTGCAGCCGCGCGCGGGCGGTCTTGTTGCGCAGCGGGCGCCCGTAGTACAGCGTGACGAGTTCGGCCAGCTGGTCTTCTGACAGCCCACACTCGGCCCAGATGTTGCCGAGTTCGAAACACGGGTCGTTGTTGCCGGAGTACTCGTAGTCGATCAGCCACACCCGCTCGCCGTTGTCGACGAAGTTGCCCGCCAGTAGGTCGTTGTTGCACGGCACCGTGGTCCGGTCGGTTGCCTCCAGTACCCGCCGGATCTCGGCGAACGCCGGCGCGAAGTCGAGGTAGTCGCGGGGAAGGCGAAAGCCGTTGTCCTGGACCACCTTCAGGTATGCGGGCTGACGCTCGAACATGTCGAACCGATCGCGGAAGCGGGGCCCGGCGTGCAGGCCGCGCACCCCGGTCGCCACCCGGGCCAGCACCCCGGGGCGTTGCAGGTCGGCGTTGGTCAGGGTGACACCCTCGAGGAAACCGACCAGCAGGATCCCCAGATCGGGGCGGTAGTCGATCACCGGTGCGCCCACCCCGGCCTCGGCGGCCGCCCTGCTGTTGTAGAACTCGTTGTCGCGGTCGATGCCGAGCAGGTTCTGGGCGTTGACGCTGCATCGCGCGACATAGGCGCCGGTGGGCGTGGTGATCTTCACGTTGCGGTTGGTCAGACCGCCGGAGAGTTCCTCGAGCCGGCGCGGCCGGCCGGCCAGGGCCGGAAGCTGCTCGAGCAGCGCATCCAGTTCCGAGTCGGAGAGGAACGGCATGTTCGCAAAGACTAGGTTATTGACCCGTGCCGCCGTATCCGGTTCCGCGTGCCGCCCACGACGTGATCGCGCAATGGGCCGCGGCCGACAACCCGGCCGTCATCTTCGATTTCAACGGCACCCTCTCCGACGACGAGCCCATCCTGTTCCGGATCTTCGCCGAGCTCTTCGCCGAACATCTGGACTGGGCGATGACGCAGGACGACTACGACCGGCACCTGCTCGGCCACAGCGACCGCGAGATCGTCGAGAAGGCGCTGGGGATTGCCGGGGTCGACGCGCCGGTCGATCCGCTGCTGGAGTTGCGCAAGCGCCGCTATCGCGAACTGGTCGCGCACGACAATCCGATCGCCGCCGACACCGTCGCCCTGGTGGGCGTGCTGGCCGACCACGGCGTGCCGATGGCGATCGTCACCGGCGCGCAGCGCGACGACGTCCGCGCGGTCCTGGCGGCCAGCCCGGTCGGGGAGGTGATCACCGTCGTCGTCGCCGAGGAGGACGTCCGCCGTGGCAAGCCCGACCCGGAGGGTTTCCGCGCCGGCGCCGCGCTGCTCGGGCGCGAGCCGACCGACGTGCTGGTATTCGAGGACTCGGTGCCCGGGATACGGGGCGCGCTGGCGGCCGGCATGCGCTGCATCGCCGTCGGCACCGCGCCCGGCGACGAGGTGCGGGCGGTGGCCCCGGCCGTGGTTCCGGGGCTGTCCACAGGCCTGCTCGACGCCGTGCTGCCGCGGCTGCGGAATCGGGGCCCGGCGGGCCGGTGACGGCGACACCGGGCCTGCTCAGCGCCCTGTTCGGTGCCCGGCGGGCCGGTTCTGGGACAATCGTCGGCAGTGAGGAGAACATGCACACGACATCGGTGACCCCGTCGACGCACTCCCAGCTCCCCGCTGCGAGCGCGGAGGCCGTCGTCGATCTGGGGGCTATTGCCCACAACGTGCGCGTTCTGCGTGAACACGCCGGCCCGGCGCAGGTCATGGTGGTGGTCAAGGCGGACGCCTACGGTCACGGCGCGACCCAGGTCGCCCGCGCGGCGCTGGCGGCCGGGGCGGCCGAACTCGGGGTGGCCACCATCGACGAGGCGCTCAGCCTGCGCCGCGACGGCATCACCGCCCCGGTGCTGGCCTGGCTGCATCCGCCCGGCACCGATTTCGCGCCCGCGCTGACCGCCGGGGTGCAGATCGGGGTGTCCTCGGTGCGGCAGGTCGAGGAACTGCTCGACGCGGTCGACCGCACCGGCCGCACCGCCGAGCTGACCATCAAGGTCGACACCGGGCTGAACCGCAATGGGGTCAGCGCCGCGGAGTATCCGGCGGTGCTCGACGCGGTGCTGCGCGCCACCGCCGGCGAGGCGATCCGGGTGCGCGGAATCATGTCGCACCTGGCCAACGGCGATCTCCCCGAGGACCCGCTCAACGACCTGCAGGCCAAGCGGTTCACCGAGATGCTCGCCGAGGCCCGCCGCCGCGGCGTCGATTTCGAGGTGGCGCACCTGTCGAACTCGCCGTCGGCGATGACCCGGCCGGACCTGGCGTTCGACATGGTGCGCCCCGGTATCGCGGTGTACGGGCTGAGCCCGATCCCCGACCTCGGCGACATGGGCCTGCGCCCGGCCATGACGCTCAAGTGCACCGTCGCGATGGTCAAGCCGGTGCAGGCCGGCGAGGGAGTCTCGTACGGCCACAAGTGGATCGCCGAACGCGACACCAACCTGGCGCTGTTACCGGTCGGGTATGCCGACGGTGTCTACCGCGCCCTGGGCGGGCGGATCGATGCGCTGATCAATGGGCGGCTGCGCCGCAGCGTCGGCCGCATCTGCATGGACCAGTTCGTGGTCGACCTCGGCCCGGGTGAACCCGACGTCGCCGAGGGTGACGAGGCGATCCTGTTCGGGCCCGGCACATCCGGGGAGCTCACCGCCCAGGACTGGGCCGACCTGCTCGGCACAATTCACTACGAGGTCGTCACCAGCCCGCGCGGGCGGGTGGTGCGCAGCTACCGGGAGGCGGACGCCGGTGGCGACTGATCCGGGGCCCACGCCGAATCCCAAGCCCGCCAAGGGCATCGACGAACGCCTGGCCCGCCAGGCCGCCAAGAGCGCCGAGCGACTGGCCCGCAAGGGCGGCGATCCGCGGCTGCGGCCCGGTAAGAGGGCGGGACTGTTGGCCGGTGTCGCCGGGTTGAGCGCGGTGGGCACCGTCGCCGGGGTCTCGGCGGCCAGGGCGCTGCGGCACAAGGAGTACATCGAAGACGCCTATGTCGGTGAGGATTTCGCACTGCTGGAGGCCGACCGCGGCTGCGTGGTCACCACGCCGGACGGGGTGCCGCTGGTGGTCCGCGAGGTCGGGCCGGTGACCGCGCCGCTGACGGTGGTGTTCGCGCACGGATTCTGCCTGCGGATGGGCTCGTTCCACTTCCAGCGCGCCGCCCTGGCCGAGCAGTGGGGCGAGCAGGTGCGGATGGTGTTCTACGACCAGCGCGGTCACGGCGGTTCCGGCGCGGCGCCGGTGCAGACCTACACGGTGAGCCAGCTGGGCCAGGACCTGGAAACCGTTCTGCAGGTGATGGTTCCGCGTGGTCCGGTTATCCTGGTCGGGCATTCGATGGGTGGGATGACGGTGCTCTCGCATGCCCGGCAGTTCCCCGGGAAGTACGGAAAGCGCATCGTCGGTGCGGCGTTGATCTCCTCGGCCGCCGAGGGTCTGCCGCGCTCCCCGCTGGGCGAGATCCTGCAGAATCCCGCGCTGGAGGCGGTGCGGTTCGCGGCCCGCTATGCCCCGAAGCTGGTGCATCGCACCCGCGGCGCGGCCCGTTCGGTGCTGCGGCCGATCCTGCGGACCGCGTCCTACGGTGACGACCACATGAGCCCTAGCGTCGTGGCGTTCACCGAGAACATGATTCACGACACCCCGATCGCGACCCTGGTGGAGTTCCTGCACGCCCTGGAGGTCCACGACGAGAGCGCGGCGCTGCCGGTGCTGGCCGGGATTCCGACGATGATCGCCTGCGGCGACCACGACGTGCTGACCCCGGTCATCCACTCCGAGGAAATGGCTGCGGTGCTGCCGGACTCCGAACTGGTGGTGGTCCCCGGCGCCGGGCACCTGGTGCAACTCGAGGCGCCGCAGATCATCAACGACGCGCTGGTTCGGCTGGTCGAGCGGGCGACACCGTCGAAACTCGTTGCGCTGACCCGTCGGTGGAAGGCGCGGACCCGGCATGCGTGAACGTCTGGGCCACGTTCGAAAGACCGAGACGGGCACCGTGGAACTGCCCACCGTCGAGGACACCATGGCCTTCGGGGAACGGCTGGGCAGGCAACTGCGCGCGGGCGACGTCGTCGTGCTCTCCGGTCCGCTCGGCGCCGGAAAGACGGCTCTCACCAAGGGAATCGCGCTCGGCATGGACGTCGAAGGCCCGGTGACCTCGCCCACCTTCGTGCTGGCCCGGGTGCACCGGCCGCGCGGCACCGGGCGGCCCGCGCTGGTGCATGTCGACGTCTACCGGCTGCTCGACCGCACCGGCGCCGAACTGCTCGGCGAGCTGGACTCGCTTGATCTCGATACCGATCTCGAGGATGCGGTCGTGGTGGTCGAGTGGGGTGAAGGGCTGGCCGAACGGTTGTCCGACAACCACCTCGACATCTCCTTGCAGCGTTGTGCCGACACCGACGTGCGGATCGCGCACTGGCAGTGGAGCCGCGCATGACACACCTCGTCCTGGCCATCGACACCGCCACCCCGGCCGTCACCGCCGCCGTGGTGCGCCGCGACGACACCGGCATCGCGGTTGCCGCACAGCGGGTTCGGGTGGACGCCCGCGCGCACGCCGAACTGCTCACCCCCAACGTGCTCGCGTCCGTCGCCGAGGCCGATCTGCGGATGGCCGACCTCGACGCCGTCGTGGTGGGCTGCGGGCCGGGGCCGTTCACCGGCCTGCGGGTGGGCATGGCCACCGCCGCCGCCTACGGGCATGCGCTGGGCGTGCCGGTCCACGGGGTGTGCAGCCTCGATGCCATCGGCGTACTGACCACCGGCGAGGTGCTGGTGGCCACCGACGCCCGCCGCCGCGAGGTGTATTGGGCGCGCTATCGCGACGGGGTTCGGGTCGAGGGTCCCGAGGTCGGCGCCGCGGCCGACATCGCGGTGGGCGCCGCCGACCGGGTGGCCGGCCCGCCCGAGGTGGCCGCCGGGTTCGGGCTGCCCGGTATCGAGCCGCACTATCCGACCGCGGCCGGACTGGTCGCCGCGGTCGGGGACTGGGCCGCCGAGCCGGGTCCGCTGCTCCCGCTGTATCTGCGCCGGCCGGACGCCAAGACGCTCGCCGAGCGCGGGGTGGCGCGGTGAAGGTCTCGTACGGTTCGCTGCGCAAGCGTGACGCCGCGCGCTGCGCGGAACTCGAGACGCAGCTGTTCGAGGGTGACGACCCCTGGCCGGAGATCGCCTTCGTGCGCGAGCTGGCCGCGTCGCACAACCGCTACATCGCTGCCCGGGTGGACGACGAGCTGGTCGGCTACGCGGGCATCTCGCGGCTCGGGCGCACCCCGCCGTTCGAGTACGAGATCCACACCATCGGTGTGGACCCCGCCTACCAGGGCAATGGCATCGGACGGCGGATGATGACCGAGTTGCTCGACTTCGCCGGCCCGGGCAGCCCGGTGTACCTGGAGGTGCGCACCGACAACGAACCGGCGATCGGGCTCTACGCCAGTCTCGGCTTCGAGAAGGTCGCCGTCCGCAAGCGCTACTACCGGGTCAGCGGCGCCGACGCCTACACCATGCGACGGGATTCAGTTTCATGATCGTTCTCGCCATCGAAACCTCCTGTGACGAAACGGGTGTCGGCATCGCGCGGCTGGACGCCGACGGCACCGTGACGCTGCTGGCCGACGAGGTGGCCTCCAGCGTCGACGAGCACACCCGCTACGGCGGGGTGGTGCCCGAGATCGCCTCCCGCGCCCACCTCGAATCGCTGGGCCCGACCATGCGCCGCGCGCTGGCCACCGCAGGCGTCGAGGCGCCCGACGTCGTCGCGGCCACCATCGGTCCCGGCCTGGCCGGTGCGTTGCTGGTCGGCGTGGCCGCCGCCAAGGCCTACGCCGCCGCCTGGGGCGTCCCGTTCTACGCGGTCAACCACCTCGGCGGGCACCTGGCCGCCGACGTCTACGACCACGGCCCGCTGCCCGAAAGTGTCGGTCTGCTGGTCTCCGGAGGCCACACCCACCTGCTGTACGTGCGCTCGCTGGGTGAGCCGATCGAGGAACTCGGCAGCACCGTCGACGACGCGGCGGGCGAGGCCTACGACAAGGTGGCCCGACTGCTGGGGCTGGGCTACCCCGGCGGCAAGGCGCTCGACGACCTGGCCCGCACCGGGGACCGCGACGCCATCGCCTTCCCGCGCGGCATGACCGGTCCGCGCGATCACCGGTTCGCGTTCAGCTTCTCCGGCGTCAAGACCGCGGTGGCCCGCTACGTCGAGAGCCATCCCGACGCGTCGACCGCCGACGTCGCCGCCGGATTCCAGGAGGCGGTGGCCGATGTGCTGACCGCCAAGGCGGTGCGGGCGGCGCTGGAGATGGAGGTCTCGACGCTGTTGATCGCCGGCGGGGTGGCAGCCAACTCCCGACTGCGCGAACTGGCCGAAGAGCGTTGCGCCGAAGCGGGATTGACGTTGCGGATCCCGCGGCCGAGGCTGTGCACCGACAACGGCGCGATGATCGCCTCGTTCGCGGCGCAGCTGATCGCGGCCGGTGCGTCGCCGTCGCGGCTCGATGTGGCGAGCGACCCGGGCCTGCCCGTCATCGCCGGGCAGGTGGCATGAGCCGGCCCCGCTGCTGATGCGCTACGACATTCGGCTGCGCCCCGCCCAGCCGGCCACCCCGGCGCCCGACGCGTTCGAGGTGCACCGGCGCGAGGTTCCCGCGAGCCCGGGCCGGGACGGGCTGAGCCTGGCGTTCGTCCACGAGGGGCGCGGGGGCTATCCGCTGCTCCTGCTGCACGGCTACCCGGAGACCAAGCGGATCTGGTGGCGCAACATAACCGCGCTCGCCGACGCGGGCTACGAGGTGATCGCTCCGGACCTGCGCGGGCACGGCGATTCGGAGCTGTCGCAGGCCGACGTCTACGACATCGCCGCCTACAGCCGCGATGTCTACCTGCTGGTGCACGACGTCCTCGGCCACGAGCGCTGCGGCGTGGTCGGCGGTGACGTCGGCGGCGTCGTCGCGGTGGACCTGCTGCACCGCTATCCGGGCTTCGTCGAGAAGCTGGTGTTCTTCGACACCGTGCCGCCCCTGGTGTTCGACGACTTCATCGCCGCGGGCATCGACCCGGCGGCCGTGCTGAGTGACGGGCCGACCGGCGACTACCGGCAGCGCCAGGGGCAGACCCCGGACGCATTGGCCGCCGAACTGGACACCCCTGCCAAGCGCCGCCGCTACGTGGGGGAGATGTACGGGCATCGGCTGTGGGCCTCGCCGGGCACCTTCGGTCCGGCCGACGTCGACTTCATGACCGAGCCGTTCGGCACCGAGGAGCGGCTGCGGGCCGGCTGGGCCGTCTACCAACTGGCCTACGGCAGGCCGGTCAGCGAGCCGCCGATCATGGACCGCAAGGTCGACGTGCCCACGCTGATCCTCTACGGGATGGACGATCATGTCGTCGGCCCCGAGTTCCTGCACACGTGCGAGGTGGCCTTCACCAACCGGACCGGCCCCGTCGTGCTGCCCGGTGCCGGGCATTTCCTGCAGTGGGAGCGTGCTGACCTGTTCAATGCCCTGGTCATCGCGTTTTTCGGGGATCTGCGCGCCGCGCGCGGCCGGCCCGGCTGAGCGGCCTTGTCCGCTGAGCGCGAATTCGCAGGGTCCCGCCCTTGAGTGCTAGCACTCTCATGTATAGAGTGCTAGGCGGCAGGCGGACAACCCCTGTGTCGGCACCCGCGACGACGGCGCGAGGGCACGGACGAATGCCGAACACCTGGTTAATCCGATTGGTCCGGGGCTGGCCCCGGACCCGCACCCATAACAGTGGAGGGCTCCATCGTGGCGAGCGTGAACATCAAGCCACTCGAGGACAAGATCCTCGTTCAGGCCAACGAGGCCGAGACGACCACCGCGTCGGGTCTGGTCATCCCGGACACCGCCAAGGAGAAGCCGCAGGAAGGCACTGTCGTCGCCGTCGGCCCCGGCCGGTGGGATGAGGACGGCGAGAAGCGGATCCCGCTCGACGTCGCCGAGGGCGACACCGTCATCTACAGCAAGTACGGCGGCACCGAGATCAAGTACAACGGCGAGGAGTACCTGATCCTGTCGGCCCGTGACGTGCTGGCGGTCGTCAACAAGTAGCACCCGTGAACCGCCCCGGAAACACCGCGTCTGATCGCGGACGTTTCCGGGGCGGATCGCGCTGAAGCGAAAGTCAGGATTTATGAGCAAATTGATTGAATTCGACGAAACCGCGCGCCGCGCCATGGAAGCCGGTGTCGACAAGCTCGCCGACGTCGTGCGCGTCACGCTCGGCCCGCGCGGCCGCCACGTCGTGCTCGCCAAGGCATTCGGCGGCCCGACGGTCACCAACGACGGTGTCACCATCGCCCGCGAGATCGAGCTCGAGGACCCCTTCGAGAACCTCGGCGCGCAGCTGGTCAAGTCGGTGGCCACCAAGACCAACGACGTCGCCGGCGACGGCACCACCACGGCCACCGTGCTGGCCCAGGCGCTGATCAAGAACGGCCTGCGCAACGTCGCGGCCGGCGCCAACCCGATCGCGCTGGGCTCAGGCATCGGCAAGGCCGCCGACGCGGTCTCCGAGGCGCTGCTGGCCGCCGCCACCCCGGTGTCCGGCAAGACCGGCATCGCCCAGGTCGCCACCGTGTCCTGCCGGGACGAGGAGATCGGCGAGATGGTCGGCGAGGCCATGACCAAGGTCGGCGGCGACGGCGTGGTCAGCGTGGAGGAGTCCTCGACGCTGAACACCGAACTGGAGATCACCGAGGGCATCGGCTTCGACAAGGGCTATCTGTCGGCGTACTTCGTCACCGACTTCGACCTGCAGGAAGCGATCCTTGAGGACGCGCTGGTGCTGCTGCACCGCGACAAGATCAGCTCGCTGCCCGACCTGCTGCCGCTGCTGGAGAAGGTGGCCCAGGCCGGCAAGCCGCTGCTGATCGTGGCCGAGGACGTCGAGGGCGAGGCGCTGTCGACGCTGGTGGTCAACGCCATCCGCAAGACGCTGAAGGCCGTCGCGGTCAAGGCGCCGTTCTTCGGTGATCGCCGCAAGGCGTTCCTCGAGGACCTGGCGATCGTGACCGGCGCCCAGGTGATCAACCCCGACGTGGGGCTGCTGCTGCGCGAGGTGGGTCTGGAGGTGCTCGGCTCGGCGCGCCGCGTCGTGGTCAGCAAGGACGCCACCGTGATCGTCGACGGCGGGGGCACCCACGAGGCCATCGCCGACCGGGTCAAGCAGCTCAAGAGCGAGATCGAGGCCTCCGAGTCCGATTGGGACCGCGAGAAGCTCGAGGAGCGGCTGGCCAAGCTGGCCGGCGGGGTTGCCGTTATCAAGGTCGGCGCCGCCACCGAGACCGCGCTCAAGGAGCGCAAGCACCGCGTCGAGGATGCGGTGTCGGCGGCCAAGGCCGCGGTCGAGGAGGGCATCGTCGCCGGCGGTGGCAGCGCGCTGGTGCAGACCCGCGCGGCGCTGGCCAAGCTGCGCGAGTCGCTGTCCGGGGACGAGGCGCTGGGCGTCGAGGTGTTCGCCTCGGCGCTGTCGGCACCACTGTTCTGGATCGCCACCAACGCCGGCGAGGACGGCGCGGTCGTGGTGAACAAGGTCAGCGAACTGCCCTCGGGGCACGGCTTCAACGCCGCCACCCTGAGCTTCGGTGACCTGATCGCCGACGGTGTCATCGACCCGGTCAAGGTCACCCGCTCCGCGGTGGTCAACGCCGGTTCGGTGGCCCGGATGCTGCTCACCACTGAGACCGCGGTGGTGGACAAGCCGGTCGAGGCCGACGAGCACGCAGGCCACGGCCACCACGGCCACGCGCACTAGGTAGTCGCAGAAACGCCCCCGGTCCTGCGCCGGGGGCGTTTTCGCGTAGGCGGGGACGGCCTCGACCGTGGGGCTCGTGTACGAAATTTCGTCGATTTCCGTGCATAGGTCGCACGGTCGGCTTCGAGCGACACGACCTGCCGCCGATCGGCACCGCGCTAGCCTCGCTGGATGGACCGGAACTCGCGAACCATCGGCATCGCAACCTGGCTGCTGGCCGTGCTCGCCGCGCTGGGCCTGCTGACCGCGTGCGCGGGGGAGCGGGTACGCGCGCCGCAGCTGCCCGCCGGTCCCGCCGATGCGGTGGGGGCGCCCGCGCCGCAGGAAGCCCCGAAGGCGCCGCCGCCGATCAAGCGCGACATCGTCAAGACCGCGTCGATGGCCATCACGGTGGGCAACCCCGCCGAGGCCGCCGACAAGGCCACGGCCACCGTCGACAACGCCCAGGGCCGGGTAGACAGCCGATCCACAGACGCGGGGTCGGGTGCGGGCCGGGCGCGTACGTCGATGGTGTTACGGGTGCCCGCCGCCAAACTCGACGACGTGATGCGGGACCTCGCGGCGCTCGGCACGGTCGAACACGCCGAGGTCAACACCGACGACGTCACCGCCCAGCGGGTCGATCTCGACGCCAGGATCAAGGCACTGCAGACCTCGGTGGACCGGCTGCTAGCCATCATGCGCGACGCCCGCGACCCCGACGCACTCATCAAGGCCGAGGATGCGCTGTCCGAACGACAGGCCGAACTCGACAGCCTGCGCGCCCAGCGCGATGCTCTCGGCGACCAAATCGCCTACAGCACCATCAACGTCACCTTCGTAGCCCAGACCATCGGCGGCCCGTCGCCCGACAAGTACCGCGGCTTCTTCGGTCAGGTCGAAAGGGGCTGGGACGCTTTGGTTTCCCTCGCCGGCGACCTGGTTCTACTCTTCGGCCTGCTGTTGCCGTGGTTAGGCGCGCTGGCCGTGGCGGGTGGCGTCGTCTACGGAATCGTCCGGCTGGTGACCCGGCGCCGGTCCTGACGCGATTCGCGCCCTAACGGGGTGTCGGCTGAATCGACACCAGTTGGAAGGTTCCTGGTCGGGCGTCGTCGGCGGTGAACCGGACTGTCAGGGTGTCGGGGGGAAACTGGGTTGCCAGATCGTTCAGCGTCCTGGGCAGAAACGTCAACGACTTGGCGTTGCCGTACCAGTTGGGATCGTTCGGGTCGGTGCTCAGAGAACTAACACCCTCGATCTCGGAGTCCCAACGCTGAATCGGCGCGGGCGGCACATCCCCGAATCCCGCCGACTGCTGGTAGGCCTGCAGGGGCCCGGTCAGGGTGATGGCCGCACCACCGCCGACCGGCGAGCCGGTGATCGTCCCGTCGATGGCATCGGCCGTCACCGTCGCCAGCCGGACGGTGCACACGTTGTCGACGACCGTGGGCGGCGAGCAGAAGTCGGGTAGCGGGGAGGCGTGCGCCGGCGCGGACAGTGTCAGGGCGGGCACGGCGGCGCCGATGACGGCGGCAACTATCCGTGGGTTCGGCATCTGGATCTCCTTCGGGAGGCGCAACCTGAACTGTATTCGCCCAGTTGACCATCGGAGTTACAAACTTCACGCCTACTCTCGGCACATGGAGCGCCTCGTTCAGTGGGCTTGGGACCACTACGGGTCGAACTTCTCTTGGGCGTTTTGGGCGATCAGCTGTGTGGTGCCGTTCCCCATCTACCTCTACTTGGCGTCCGGAGTCGTGGCCTTCGAGCATTCTGACCGCTACCTCGCGGCGGTCGGTGCTACCTGTGTGACGATGCTGTTTCTCGCCTTCGGATTGGTGCTTCCCGGCGTAGGCCCATTGCGGACTGTGGAGCGGTGGGCTGCCGGTGAAAATATCGACGCGGCAACGGCGTTGGAAGCAACCTACAGCTGGGGCCGCGGCGCGATCGTCAGGGGTCTCGTGGTCTGTGGGGTGTGTGGGGCGGTGTTGGCGGTCGTCGCAGGTGAACTTGCAGGCGCGAGCGGATCACGGCTTGTCCAGTACGCACTACTGGGTGTTGCCGTCGGGGCGGGCAGCCACCTTATTGGAGTGCACAGCGTCGCGGAGATAGCCATGCGTCCGGTGCGGGTGACGCTCGTTGAAGGGACCGCGATCGGCGACTCCCTGCCGCGTTCTAGGCCGAGATTCGCCGCATGGTCGAACCTGGCCATTCTCGCTGTCGCGTTCGCGTTCTCCATCGCAACTGCGATGGTGACGGCCACATTCGAACAGCTCGGTCGGAGTCCGGCGATGTGGGTGTTGCTCGCCAGCGCTTTGACGCTCGCAATCGGGGTCCCGATCACCGTCGGAAGCGTGTTCGCCCCGTCGCTAGCACCGATTCGCGACCTTGCCGCCGCCACCAAACGCGTGGCGGCGGGGGACTACACTCAACGACTGCCGGTGGTGCAGGATGACGACCTCGGGGCACTCGCGGCATCATTCAACCGCATGCAGGCCGGACTGGCTGAGCGACAACGTCTTCAGGTGGCGTTCGGCACCTACGTCGATCCGGCCTTGGCGGCGCGCCTGCTCGAACAGGGCGATGATGTGTTCACCGGCGAGCGCCGGCAAGTGACGGTGATGTTCATCGACATCCGCGACTTCACGCCGTTCGCCGAGGCGCACTCCGCCGAGGACGCCGTCGCGCGGCTCAATGCCCTGTTCGAGATCGTGGTGCCCGCGGTCGTCGACGCCGGCGGACACGTCAACAAGTTCCTCGGCGACGGCGCGCTGGCCGTATTCGGGGCGCCGAACGACCTGACCGGTCACGCCGACGCCGCGATGCGGGCCGCGGAGCTGATTCAGCGGCTGGTCGCCCGGAGGTTCCAGGGTGCGCTTCGAATCGGCATCGGCATCAACACCGGCACGGTGATCGCCGGCACCATCGGCGGCGGTGGGAAGCTCGAGTTCACCCTCATCGGTGACACCGTCAACGTCGCCGCCCGGGTCGAACAGCTCACGAAGGTCACCGGCGACGCGGTCCTGCTGACCGCACAGAGCGTCGATGCGCTCGGTTTCCGACCACCCGGACTGATCGACCGGGGATCGCACGCGCTGAAGGGCAAGTCGGCGGTAGTGCATCTCTATGCCCTCCCCAACGACTGATCGGCCCGCCACCTGTGCGGTGACGGCCGGTCGGAGGGAGTCGGATCAGCGGCTGTGATGAACCGTGGTGTCGACGTGGGGAACGTAGACCCGCTGCTGTTGCTGCTGGTTCCAGATGACGTCGCTGAGGTCGGCGTGCGCGGCGCCGGCCATTCCCAGCAGGCCCGCGAACAACCCACCGGCCAGCACCGTCGAAACGGCGAAACGCTTCATGATCTTCTCTTCTTTCTGTTGGTCGCCGGTGTCTCCGGCTTGCTGAAAACCAGATTGCCGGAGTCGCCACCCCTGCAAAATCGGCCAGAACGAGGATGTTGTTGACGATTCGGCATCCTGCAATCGGAGGATGCGGGGCAGGATCGGAAGCGTGGATGAACCGCTGCTGCTCCAGGACCGCGATGATCGCGGCGTCGTCACGCTCACCTTGAACCGGCCCGGGGCCTTTAACGCGCTGTCCGAGGCGATGCTGACCGCGCTCGGCGAAGTCCTCGACGCGATCGCTGCGGACGACACGGTGCGCGTCGTCGTCCTCGGGGCGTCCGGGAAGGCGTTCTGCGCAGGTCACGACCTCAAGGAGATGCGGGCCGAACCGTCGCTGCAGTACTACCAGCGGCTGTTCGCCCAATGCACCGCGGTGATGCTCGCGATCCAGCGCCTGCCGGTCCCGGTGATCGCGCGGGTGCACGGGCTGGCGACGGCGGCGGGCTGCCAGCTCGTCGGGATGTGTGACCTGGCGGTGGCCGGCCGGGACGCCCGCTTCGCGGTCAGCGGCATCAACGTAGGGCTGTTCTGCGCAACCCCGGGGGTGGCGCTGTCGCGCAATGTGCCCCGCAAGGCCGCCTTCGAGATGCTGGTCACCGGCGACTTCGTCTCCGCCGAGCAGGCCCGGGAACTGGGTCTGGTGAACCGGGTGGCCGCACCGGAGGCGCTGGACGACGAGGTCGAGGCCCTGGTGGCCCGCATCATCGCCAAGCCGGGTGTCGCCGTGGCGATGGGCAAGGCGCTGTTCTACCGCCAGGTCGAGGTCGGCATCGACTCCGCCTACGCCGACGCCGGCGCCACCATGGCCACGAACATGATGGATCCGTGCGCGCTCGAGGGTGTGCAGGCCTTCATCGAGAAGCGCCCACCGGAATGGGCCTCGGCGCGGGCGTCGAGGGGCTAGCCGAAGACCGGCCTGCGCTTCTCCACGAACGCGGAGAGGCCTTCAGCCGCGTCCGGACTGGACAGGGTCGCGTGAACGGCGTCGCGCTCATCCCGTAGCGATTCCGCCAGGGTCTTCTCGTCGCTGGTCACCAGGCAGCGCAGCATCGTCGCGACTGCGAGGCGTGGCATCGCCGCGAGCTCCTCGGCCAACTCCACGGCGTGGTGCTTGAGCTCGGCGTTGGGCCAGACCTCGGTCACCAGACCGATGCCCAGCGCCTCGGGACCCGACAACGTCTTGGCCCGCAGGATGAGGTCGATGGCCTGGTCGCGCCCGACGCGCCGGGCGAGCCGTGCGCTGCCACCCCAGGCGGGCACGGTGCCGAGGTGCAGTTCGGGCAGCCCGATGCGCGCGCCGTCCTGCGCGGCCAGGCGGAAGTGGCACGCCAGTGGAAGCTCCAGTCCACCACCGAGGCAATTGCCGAACAGGGTGGCAATCCACGGTTTGTCCATGTTCTCGATGGCCGCCAGCACCCGCAGGCGTTGATCGAAGATCGCGTCGAGCGCTTCCCGGTCGCCCAGCGAGCCGCTGATCTCCTTGAGGTTCATCCCCACCGAGAAGTTCTTGTCACCTGCGGCGGTGAGGACGACGGCCCGGACGGCCGGGTCGGCGGCGATGTCGGTGACCAGCGACTCGAGCCGGTCCATGAACGCCATCGACATGGGGTTGTGGGGCGGGTCGTTGATGGTCAGGATCGCGACCTTGCCGCGTCGTTCCACCGCGGGAGACTCGTTCATCGCCGCAACATACCGTGAACGACGAGAGGCCCACCCCGATGCGGGATGGGCCTCTCGAGTCGTTCGCTTGCGGTCAGGCGGTGCGGCGGATTCCGCGCTTGAGGAGCAGCTCGCGCTCGGACTCGCTCAGGCCGCCCCAGATGCCGTAGGGCTCACCGACGGCCAGCGCGTGCGAGCGGCACTGGGTGATCACCGGGCAGCGCCGGCACATCTCCTTGGCGCGCATCTCCCGCTGCGCCCGCGCCCGGCCCCGTTCGCCGTCGGGGTGGAAGAACATCGACGAGTCGACGCCCCGGCAGAGTCCGGCCATCTGCCAATCCCAGATGTCTGCGTTGGGCCCGGGTAGCTGTTGCGGCTGTGGCATTGGAAAACCCCTCTCTCCGCGCATCTTTCGCGCGTGAGTTGTGGAACCGATCCGAGCACTGTCGCCGGTGACTACTCGTGGGACACAAGCTATGGGGTGGTCGGCGAGGCGGTCAATAGTGGACTTATGTGCGCAATCACATAACCGCAGGCCGAGAATTTACATCACGTTCATCATTGCGCATCCGCGCCGTTGGCCGGGGTGCTAACGGGGCGGGCGCGGACCCGGCGGCGCCCCGTTTCCGCAGAAAACCGCTGCCACCAACGCCATTGAATTCATAGCGCTCGACAGCCAGTTGACATGGCCGTAACACGGCCACCACAAACTGTTAACCGACCTTCTCGTCACATTCGGCCTAGGCGCCCTTGGTAGCGTCGCGGATCAGATGACCGCTACCGCCCTCTCGGCCGCAGCCTTCGGTGAGGACCCCGGAATGTGGCCCCTGCCCGCCGCGCACACACCGGCCGAATTGTGGCTGCGCGCCGTCGCGGCCGGGGGCCAGGGCCGCTACGGCAGCGCCCAGGCCGACCTGTCGGCACTGCTGCGCCAGTTGCCTGCCGGCGGGCTCGCCTCGCTGGCCTTGAGCACCCGGGCTTCGTTCCTGCGCCAACTCGGCGGCCACCGGGCAGCCCGCGGCTGGGACGGCCGGGCGCTCGCCCTCGCGGGCACCGACGGCGCGTCGACCGTGGAGCCCGCCGTCGACGCGCTTGTCGGCCTGGCTGCGGACGCCCTCGGTGTTGGCCGGCTGGCGGCCTCGGCCACCCTGCTGGAGCGGGCCGACGCCGAACTGGCGCGTGTCGACGTCCCGCCGGCGCGGCTGGCGATCCGGCGGGCCTGGGTGGGTGCCGAACTGGCGATGGCGGCCGGCGACGGCATGCGGGCCCAGGCGTCGGCCGAACGCGGCGTCGAGCTTGCCGAACGGGCCCTGCCCGCGCTGCGCCGGCACCGCGTGAAGAGCGACGTGGTGCTCGCCGCGGCACTTTGCAGCGCGGGGGCCATCGACCGCGCCCGCGAGGTCGCCGATCGGGCGTTGACCGAGACCGCCACGTATGGTCTGGTGCCGTTACGGTGGGCGTTGGCCTGCCTGCTGTCCGACCTCGGAAGCGCGACGCGCGCAACGCACGAAGTGGTAACGATCCGGGAACAGTGTGCCGCCGAGGTGACACGGCGCGGAGGCCGCTGGAGCGGCGGCTAACGCCGATACCCAGCACAGACAGATATGGTCTAGCTGGGACCACGCTGTCACCGAAGAGCGCCGTTCGTAACGTTGGAGATATCGCCGTCGATGACAATTCCGGGAGATCGTCTCGACGCCGCCGTTGCTGAGGCCGTGGCCGGCAGCCGGGATGCGCTCCGAGAAGTACTGGAGACCATTCGTCCAATTGTGGTCCGTTACATCCGGGCTCGCCTGGGGACCGCGGAGCGAGTGGGTCTGTCAGCTGACGACGTCGCTCAGGAGGTTTGCTTGGCCGCCATCCAGGCGCTGCCGCGCTACCAGGATCAGGGTCGCCCCTTCCTGGCCTTCGTGTACGGCATCGCTGCCCACAAGGTCGCCGACGCTCACCGCGCCGCCGGCCGTAATCGCTCCGAGCCCACCGATCAGGTGCCGGAGCGGTACTCGCTCGAGTCGGGACCCGAGCAGATGGCACTGCAGGCCGACGCCGCGAGCCGGATGAACAAGCTTCTGGAGACCCTGCCCGACAAGCAGCGCGAGATCCTGATCCTGCGCATCGTGGTCGGCATGTCCGCGGAGGAGACCGCCGAGGCGGTCGGCAGCACGCCGGGCGCGGTCCGGGTCGCTCAGCACCGCGCCCTCGCGAAGCTCAAGTTGGAGATCACGGCGGCAGGACCCGACCATGTCTGACTTCGGACGCACCCCGGGTAACGACGACGCGTCGCTGGATGCCGTGCTGGCCAGTGACCGGCTCGTCGACGCCCTCGCCGCCGGGCAGTCGGTTCCCGCGCGGGATCAGGCCGACGCGGAATTGTTCGCGCTGCTGGGCGGCTGGCGCGACGAGATGCGTTGGCCGCCGGCGACCGGCCTGGTCACCGAGCAGGACGCCGTCACCGCACTGCAGGCCGGCCTGGCCGAGAAGCAGGGCAGCGGGCGCAGCCGCCGCGGCCTGAGCGTGGTCGGTGCCGTCGCCGCCGCGGTGCTGGGCATCGGTGGATTCGGCGCGGTCGTTTCCGGCGCCGGCCCCGGTGATGCGCTCTATGGGTTGCGGACGATGTTCTTCGGGGCGCCCAAGCAGGTCCGCACCGACCAGGTCGCCCTGGCCGCGCAGACCGAGCTCAACCAGGTTCAGGACCTGATCGCACGTGGCGACTGGCAGGCGGCGCAGGACAAGCTCGTCGCGGTCAGCACGCAGGTGGCCTCCGTCGGCGACGCGGACCAGAAGCAGCAGTTGTTCGATCAGTGGAACCAGTTGTCGGCGAAGGTCGTCGAGCGCAATCCCGAGGCCACCGTCGCGCCCGGCATCACCTACACCGTCCCGGCGTCGGCAGCCGAACTCGTGCCCACCCCGGCCGCGACCACGGTGCCAAACACCCCGATCCCGCCGATCACCATCTCGACCACGCCGGACTCGCCGTCGACGGGCTCCAGCAGCCCCAGTCCGTCGCCGTCGGAGGTGACGACGTCGCCGTCGGCCCCGGGCTCAACATCACCGGAGCAGACGCCACCGTCGACGACGCCGCCGCCCACGTCCGCCACCCCGTCGCCGACCTCCACCCCGAGCAGTCCGGCGCCCGCTAGTACCACCGCGACCAGCGCGGCGCCGACTACGACCACCCCGCCGCCGGCCAGCACCTCGTCGGCGCCGGCCAGTACCACCGCCGCGCCGGCCAGTACCACCGCGCCGGCGAGCACCACGACGACCGCGGCCCGGGCCGCCACTTCCACGGCGGCCCCCGCCACGACGACGGCGGCGCCCGCGGCGACGAGCACGGCCGTGGTCCAGCAGTCCGTGGCCTCGGCACCGGCCTCGGCGCCCTCGACGGCGGCGCCGCCGACCGCCACGCCCGCCGCTCCCGTGCTGACCACAGCTGTGGTCCCCACCACAGTTCCCCAGCAACCGGCCACCGCCGTTGCGCCGACCGCGGAACCGACACGCCCGCAGGCGCCGGTGGTCACCACCGCGGTGATCGTCCCGGCTCCGGCGCCGCAAAGCGGCGCGGCGGGCTGATTACGCCCGAATCGTCAGCGGGTCAGCGCAGGCCGTCGTAGTCCGAGGTGGCCTCGTTCAGCGAGGCGTCGGCGTAGCCGCGGCAGTAGTCCCAGGTGACATAGGCGTCCGGCTCGGGATCGTAGGCCGGCTCGTGCGGACGGACCGTCCCGTCGACAAGAAGCTGAAGTAGGTTGGCGCGCAACATGTCCCAGTCGTGATAGTGGTCCTGTTGGCACTCGTCGCAACACACCACCAGACCGCGGATGCCCTTGTGGGCCAGCAGTGCCTCGTACACCGCCAGGTCGGCGAGATCGGCCTCGACCGCCGAGCGCTCCTGCGGGTCCAGCGGCTGACCGGGCTCCAGGGCATCGAGTGCCGCCGTGGGATCGCACGGGTCGTCAGCGAAGGGGTCCGGTGGCAGGCCTGGTGGAAGGTGGTCGCGCACGAGTCCACCCTACGCAGCCGGGGAGGTATCGCGCCAGGTATCGCGGCCGCGTGCCGATAGGATGGGGTCTCTGATCCGCCTGCTGATGGGGGCCCACCGATGACCATTGCCGAAGGCAGCACCGGCCGCATCGACGGCCTCTCGGCGCGTCTGCTCGACATGCCCGGTGAACAGGTCCTGACCGGCGGCGACGACCCCAACAAGATCGCCATGCTGGGCCTGACCTTCGACGACGTGTTGCTGCTGCCCGCCGCGTCCGACGTGGTGCCCGCCGCCGCCGACACCTCCAGCCAGCTCACCAAGAAGATCCGCTTGCGGGTGCCGCTGGTCAGCTCGGCCATGGACACCGTCACCGAGGCCCGGATGGCGATCGCCATGGCCCGTGCCGGCGGCATGGGGGTGCTGCACCGCAACCTCTCGATCGCCGACCAGGCCGGCCAGGTCGAGATGGTCAAGCGTTCCGAGGCCGGCATGGTCACCGACCCGGTCACCTGCTCGCCGGACAACACGCTGGCCGAGGTCGACGCCATGTGCGCCCGGTTCCGCATCTCGGGTCTGCCGGTCGTCGATGATTTCGGCTCGCTGGTGGGCATCATCACCAACCGCGACATGCGCTTCGAAGTCGACATGAGCAAGCCGGTCTCGGAGGTGATGAGCAAGTCGCCGCTCATCACCGCGCAGGAGGGCGTCACCGCCGACGCTGCGCTGGGACTGTTGCGGCGCAACAAGATCGAGAAGCTGCCCATCGTCGACGGCCGCGGCCGGCTGACCGGGCTGATCACCGTCAAGGATTTCGTCAAGACCGAGCAGCACCCGCTCGCCACCAAGGACAGCGACGGCCGGCTACTGGTCGGTGCGGCGGTCGGTGTCGGCGATGACGCCTGGGAACGCGCCATGGCACTGGCCGACGCCGGTGTCGACGTCCTGGTGGTCGACACCGCGCACGCCCACAACCGGCTGGTCCTGGAGATGGTCGGCAAGGTCAAGGCCGAGGTGGGACACAAGATCGAGGTCATCGGCGGCAACGTGGCCACCCGCAGTGCGGCCGCGGCGCTGGTCGCGGCCGGTGCGGACGCCGTCAAGGTCGGGGTGGGTCCGGGTTCGATCTGCACCACCCGGGTGGTGGCCGGGGTCGGCGCGCCGCAGATCACCGCGATCCTGGAGGCCACCGCGGCGTGCGCGCCGCACGGTGTGCCGGTGATCGCCGACGGCGGTCTGCAGTACTCCGGCGACATCGCCAAGGCGCTGGCCGCCGGGGCGTCGACGACGATGCTCGGCTCGCTGCTGGCCGGGACCGCGGAGGCCCCCGGGGATCTCATCTTCGTCAACGGCAAGCAGTTCAAGAGCTACCGCGGCATGGGTTCGCTGGGCGCCATGCAGGGCCGGGGCGCCGCTGGATCCACTGGGCGTAGCTACTCCAAGGACCGCTACTTCCAGGACGACGTGCTCTCCGAGGACAAGCTGGTTCCCGAGGGCATCGAGGGCCGGGTGCCGTTCCGTGGGCCGCTGAGCACCGTGATCCATCAGCTGACGGGCGGCCTGCGAGCCGCGATGGGTTACACCGGGTCGCCCACCATCGAGGATCTGCAGCGCGCGCAGTTCGTGCGGATCACCGCCTCCGGGCTCAAGGAGAGCCATCCGCACGACATCACCATGACCGTCGAAGCCCCCAACTACTACGCCCGCTAGAGGCCCAGATGCGCGACATGGTCGAAATCGGCATGGGCCGGACTGCCCGCCGGACGTATGAACTCAGCGACATCAACATCGTGCCCTCGCGGCGCACCCGCTCCTCCAAGGATGTCTCCACTGCCTGGCAGCTCGACGCCTACCGCTTCGAGATCCCGGTCATCGCCCATCCGACGGACGCCCTGGTGTCTCCGGAGTTCGCCATCGAGCTGGGCCGCCTCGGCGGCCTCGGCGTGCTCAACGGCGAGGGGCTGATAGGCAGGCACGCCGACGTCGGGGCCAAGATCGCCGAGGTGATCGAGGCCGCCGAGAAGGAGCCCGAGCCGTCGGCGGCCATTCGGCTGCTGCAGCAGTTGCACGCCGCCCCGCTGGACCCCGACCTGCTCGGGGCGGCCGTCGCCCGGATCCGCGATGCCGGTGTCACCACCGCGGTGCGGGTCAGCCCGCAGAACGCCCAGGCGCTTACCCCGACGCTGGTGGCGGCGGGCATCGACCTGCTGGTCATCCAGGGCACCATCATCTCCGCCGAGCGGGTGGCGACCGATGGTGAGCCGCTCAACCTCAAGACGTTCATCTCCGAACTCGACGTGCCGGTGGTCGCCGGCGGCGTCCTGGACCACCGCACCGCCCTGCACCTGATGCGTACCGGCGCCGCCGGGGTGATCGTCGGCTACGGCTCGACCACCGGGGTGACCACCAGCGACGAGGTGCTGGGAATCAGCGTGCCGATGGCCACCGCCATCGCCGACGCCGCCGCCGCCCGCCGCGAGTACCTCGACGAGACCGGCGGCCGGTACGTGCACGTGCTGGCCGACGGCGACATCCACACCTCGGGCGACCTGGCCAAGGCCATCGCCTGCGGCGCCGACGCGGTGGTGCTCGGCACGCCGCTGGCGGTGTCGTCGGAGGCGCTGGCCGGCGGCTGGTTCTGGCCCGTCGCCGCGGCTCACCCGTCGCTGCCGCGCGGTGCGTTGCTCCAGGTCGCGCTCGGCGAGCGGCCGTCGCTGGACCAGGTGCTCAACGGCCCGTCCGACGATCCGTTCGGCTCGCTCAACCTCGTCGGCGGCCTGCGCCGGTCAATGGCCAAAGCGGGGTACTGCGACCTCAAGGAATTCCAGAAGGTCGGACTCACGGTCGACCGCTGAGCCTGGGCTCGCCGAACATCGATCTGGCGTGACGCTCGCGGCTACGCTGGTCGGATGGAACCGGATTACGACGTACTGATCATCGGTTCGGGGTTCGGCGGCAGCGTCAGCGCACTGCGCCTCACCGAAAAGGGCTACAAGGTCGGCGTTCTGGAGGCCGGCCGGAGATTCGCCGACCACGAGTTCGCCAAGACCTCATGGCGGCTGCGGGAATTCCTGTGGGCACCCCGGCTCGGCTGCTACGGCATCCAGCGCATCCACCTGCTGCGCAACGTGATGATCCTGGCCGGCGCCGGCGTCGGCGGCGGATCACTGAACTACGCCAACACCCTTTATGTGCCGCCGGAACCGTTCTTCAACGACCGGCAGTGGTCGCACATCACCGACTGGCGCGAAGAGTTGATGCCGCACTACGACCAGGCCAAGCGCATGCTCGGCGTCGTCATGAACCCCACCTTCACCGATGCCGACCGCATCATGAAGGAGGTCGCCGACGAGATGGGCGTCGGTGACACGTTCACCCCCACCCCGGTCGGGGTGTTCTTCGGCGCCGACGGGCAGAAGACGCCCGGCAAGACGGTAGCCGACCCCTACTTCGGCGGCGTCGGGCCGGCCCGCACCGGCTGCATCGAATGCGGCGAATGCATGACCGGCTGTCGGCACGGGGCCAAGAACACCCTCGTCAAGAACTACCTCGGACTTGCGGAAAAGGCTGGCGCCCAAGTGATTCCGATGACGACGGTGACCGGCTTCAGCCAGCGCCCGGACGGCACCTGGGAGGTCGAGACCGTGCGCACCGGCCGGTGGGCCCGCAAGAGCCGGCGCACCTTCACCGCGCGCCACCTCATCCTGGCCGCGGGCACCTGGGGCACCCAGAAACTGCTGTTCAAGATGCGCGACTCCGGCACGCTGCCCAGGCTCTCGGACAAGCTCGGTGTGCTCACCCGCACCAACTCGGAGTCCATCGTGGGCGCCGGGCGGATGGAGGCGCGTCCCGACCTCGACCTCACCCACGGGGTGGCCATCACGTCGTCGATTCACCCGACGCCCGACACCCACGTCGAACCGTGCCGCTACGGCAAGGGCTCCAACGCGATGGGGCTGCTGCAGACGCTGATGACCGACGGCCCCGGCCCGGGCGGTTCGGACGTGCCGCGCTGGAAGCAGTTGTTCATCAACGCCGGCCGGGATCCGCGCGGCATGCTGCGCATGCTCAGTCCGCGGCGCTGGAGCGAGCGCACGATGATCTCGCTGGTGATGCAGCACCTGGACAACTCGATCACCACCTACACCAAGAAGGGCGCGCTGGGCGGACGCCGGATGACCAGCAAGCAGGGCCACGGCGAGCCCAACCCGACGTGGATCCCGGTCGGCAACGAAGTCACCCGGCGGATCGCCGAGAAGATCGACGGCGTCGCGGGCGGAACCTGGGGGGAGTTGTTCAACATCCCGCTGACCGCCCACTTCCTCGGCGGCGCGGCGATCGGCGACAGCCCCGAGCACGGTGTCATAGACCCCTACCAACGGGTGTACGGCTATCCGACCCTGCACGTCATGGACGGGGCGGCGATCTCGGCCAACCTCGGGGTCAACCCGTCGCTGTCCATCACCGCGCAGGCCGAGCGCGCCGCATCGCTGTGGCCGAACAAGGGTGAGGACGACGTGCGCCCCGGGCAGGGCCAGCCGTACCAGCGGCTGGCGCCGATCGCGCCGAAGAACCCGATGGTGCCGGTCGACGCTCCGGGCGGTCTGCGGCACCTGCCGATCGAACCGGTCGGCTCCGCCGGCTAATCGGGGTGGGCTGACAACCGCCGGCCGCGCCACTGCGGTTCGCGGCCCGGCGGCTGGGGCGGCTCGGGCAGCAGCGGCGGGCAGGCCTTGATGGCGACGGTCGTCGGTTCGCGCGTGCTCAGCGTCAGATCGTCCCCGGCGTGCCGGATGGTGAGCTCGCCGTCCGGCCCGTCGCGCAACAGGTAGGTCACCTCGGTGTGGTCGACGACGGCCCGCAACCGGAAGTTGCGCCAGCGCAGCCCGAAGGTGAGCCGCGAAATCCCCTCCGGCAGATGCGGATTCAGCGACAGCAGGTGCTCGTCGTCGCGCAGGCCACCGAACCCGCCCACCAGCGCGGTCCACGCCCCGGCCAGCGAGGCCATGTGCAGCCCGTCGCGGGTGTTGGTGTGCAGGTCGCGCAGGTCGACCATCGCGGCCTCCTTCGTGTACGCGTGGGCCAGTTCGAGATGACCCACCTCTGCGCACATCACGGCCTGCGTGCAGGCCGACAGCGACGAGTCGCGCACGGTCCGGCGCTCGTAGTAGTCGACGTTGCGGGCCTTCTGCTGTGCGTTGAATGCGTGGCTCTCCCACTGCATGGCCAGCACCAGATCCGGCTGCTTGACCACCTGCGCGGGGTAGAGGCGCACGTATGGCTCATGCAGCAACAGCGGATAGACGGCGTTGGAATTGAAGTCCCATTCCCGCAGAGTGGTGAACCCCTCGCACTGCGGGTGCACCCCAAGTTCCTTGTCGTACGGAATGTTCGCGCTGTCGGCGGCGTCGCGCCAGGCGGCGGTCTCCTCGGTGGTCACCCCTATCGCGTGTGCGGCTTCGGCGTGCCGGGTGCAGGTGTTCGCCGCGGCGCGCAGGTTGGCTGCGGCCATCAGGTTGGTGAAGACGTTGTCGCGCGCCACCGCGGTGTACTCGTCGGGCCCGGTGACCCCGTCCAGATGCCACACCCCGTGCCGGTCGTGATGGCCCAACGACATCCACAGCCGCGCGGTCTCGACGAGCACCGACAGTCCGCACTCGGCTTCCAGCGAGTTGTCACCGGTCACCGTCCGGTAGCGCTCGAACGCCATCGCGATGTCGGCGTTGACGTGCCAGGCGGCCGTTCCGGCCGGCCAGTACGCCGAGCATTCCTCGCCATGGATGGTGCGCCACGGAAACGCCGCGCCGGCCAGATCGAGTTGCTCGGCCCGCTTGCGGGCCAGATCCAGGATCGAGGCACGCCAGCGCAGGGCGTCGGCGGCGGCGCCGGGCATGGTGTAGGTGAGCACCGGAAGCACGAAACCCTCGGTGTCCCAGAAGGCGTGGCCGTCATAACCGGGCCCGGTCAGGCCCTTCCCGGCGATGGCCCGCCGCTCCGCGCGGGCGCTGGCCTGCAAAACGTGGAACAGCCCGAACCGCACCGCCTGCTGGCTGTCGGGATCACCCTCCACCTCGACGTCGGCGCAGTCCCAGAACTCGTCGAGGTAGTCGCGCTGGGCACCGAGCAGGCCCTCCCAGCCGGTGTAGCGGGCGCCGGCCAACGCCCCCGCGACCTGGTCCTGCAGGGCTGGGCGCGACCGCAGGCTGGACCAACCGTAGGCGAGGTACTTGACGATGCGCAGCCGCTGGCCGGGGCGCAGGCCGCACAGCACCGTGGTGCGGGCCAGGTTCTCCCGGGCGATGGTGTCCACCTCGACGCGGCCGGGCACCTCCACGAGATGGTCCATCGCCGCGGCCACCGACAGCTTGCTGACCTTGGTCCGGTGCAACAGCAGCGCACCCTCCTCGGTGACCTCGTGGTGCAGCGGCTCGAGCGGCTTCCTCAGCACCGCCGATACCCGCGGGTCCCGGGAGTCGGCCGGTAGGTCTTCGTTGGCCACCAACTCGGATTGCACTGTGATGAGCGCGAATTCGTCGACCGCCTCCACGGTGTACTCGATGGCCGCCACGCTGCGCTGGGTCAGCGACACCAACCGCGTCGAGGTCACCACCACCTGCTTGCCCGCCGGGGAGCGCCACCTCGCCCGCCGGTTCAGCGTTCCGGCGCGCAGGTCGAGGACCCGTTCGTGCTCGAGCAGGTCGCCGTAGCGCACGTCGAAGGGCTCGTCGTCGACGAGCAGCCGGATCACCTTGCCGTTGGTGATGTTGACGATCGTCTGACCGTCCTCCGGGTAGCCGAAGCCCGCCTCGGCGTACGGCAGCGGCCGCACCTCGTAGAACGAGTTCAGATAGGTGCCGGGTATCCCGTGCGGTTCGCCTTCGTCCAGATTGCCGCGCAGACCGATGTGGCCGTTGGACAGGGCGAACAGCGATTCGGTCTGCGCGAGCCGGCTCAGCTCGAGATCGGTCTCGCGGACCTGCCAGGGCTCGACCGGAAAGCCGTCGCCGCTGATCACCCGGACTCCAGCAGTTCGGCCAGGTCGGTGACGACGATGTCGGCGCCGTTGTGCCGCAACGCTTCTGCGCATCCGACCCGGTCCACGCCGACGACCAAGCCGAACCGCCCGTTGCGGCCGGCCTGCACACCGGCCAGGGCGTCCTCGAACACCGCCGCCCGCGCGGGCGGCACACCGAGCAGTTCGGCGCCGCGCAGAAAGGAGTCCGGTGCGGGCTTGCCCGCGATCCGCTCGTCGCGCAAAGTGACGCCGTCGACCCGATGCTGTACGAACCGGTCCAGGCCGGTGATCTCGAGCACCTGACGGGTGTTCGCGCTCGACGACACCACCGCGGCGGGCAGACCCGCCCCGTGCACCGCCTGAAGGTAGCGCCGGGAGCCCTCGAACACCTCGACGCCGTCGTCGTGCAGGATTTTCTGGAACAGCTCGTTCTTGCGGTTCCCCAGCCCGTTGACGGTCTCGGTGTCGGGGGAGTCGGCAGGGGTGCCGTCGGGAAGTTCGATGCCGCGGCTGGCCAGGAACGACCGCACCCCGTCCGCGCGCTTCTTGCCGTCGACGTACTTCTGGTAGTCGGCCGCGGCGTCGAACGGAACGAACGCCGTCCCGGTGGTCCCGGCCCGATCCCGGAGGTAGGCGTCGAACATCGCCTTCCACGCCCTGGTGTGCACGCTGGCCGTGTCGGTCAGCACGCCGTCGAGGTCGAACAGGCAGGCGTGCACCGCGTCGGGCAGACCCAGCACGCCGACCTCCTCGAGGTTGAAGCAAATCTGGAGGAGGTCATTCCCGTTCTCGGCGCAGAACATGCGTCGCGATCCGGCGTGGGTCGGCCCCCACTAGACTGAGTCGGTGACATCGGAATCTCCTCGTCCTGTTCTGGTGGTCGACTTCGGCGCCCAGTACGCGCAGCTGATCGCCCGCCGGGTCCGCGAGGCCCGGGTGTTCTCCGAGGTCGTTCCGCACACCGCGACCGTCGAGGAGATCAAGGCCAAGGACCCGCAGGCCATCGTGCTGTCCGGCGGGCCGGCCAGCGTGTACGCCGAGGGTGCCCCCCAGCTGGACCCGGCCCTGTTCGACCTGGGCGTGCCGGTGTTCGGCATCTGCTACGGCTTCCAGGCCATGGCCCAGGTGCTCGGCGGCACCGTTGCGCGCACCGGAACCAGCGAGTACGGCCGCACCGAGTTGGATGTCGTTGGCGGCGAACTGCATTCGGGTCTGCCCGGAAAGCAGCCGGTGTGGATGAGCCACGGTGACGCGGTGACCTCCGCCCCGGCCGGTTTCGACGTGGTGGCCACCAGTGCCGGCGCGCCGGTCGCCGCGTTCGAGGACCGGGCTCGCAAGCTGGCGGGGGTGCAGTACCACCCGGAGGTGATGCACAGCCCGCACGGACAGCAGGTGCTCAGCCGGTTCCTGCACGACTTCGCCGGCATCGGGGCGGCCTGGACGCCGGCGAACATCGCCGACAGCCTGGTCGAGCAGGTCCGCGAGCAGATCGGCGACGGCAAGGCCATCTGCGGGTTGTCCGGGGGAGTGGACTCCGCGGTGGCCGCGGCGCTGGTTCAGCGGGCCATCGGAGACCGGCTGACGTGTGTGTTCGTCGACCACGGGCTGCTGCGCGCCGGCGAGCGGGCGCAGGTGCAAAGGGATTTCGTGGCGGCCACCGGGGCGCGACTGGTGACGGTGGACGCCGAGGAACGATTCCTGGCCGCCCTGTCCGGGGTGCGCAACCCGGAGGGCAAGCGCAAGATCATCGGCCGCGAGTTCATCAGGGCGTTCGAGGGCGCGGTACGAGACCTGTTGGCCGAGAGCGATTCCGGCGACGAGCACACCATCGACTTCCTGGTTCAGGGCACGCTGTACCCGGACGTGGTTGAATCCGGCGGCGGCACGGGCACGGCGAACATCAAGAGCCACCACAACGTCGGCGGCCTGCCCGCCGACCTGAAGTTCAAGCTCGTCGAACCGTTGCGGTTGCTGTTCAAGGATGAGGTGCGTGCGGTCGGCCGCGAGCTCGGCCTGCCCGAGGAAATCGTTGCGCGCCAACCCTTCCCGGGCCCGGGTCTGGGCATCCGGATCATCGGCGAGGTGACCGCGGACCGGCTGGACACGCTGCGCCGGGCGGACATGATCGCGCGGGAGGAACTCAGTTCGGCGGGGTTGGACGGCCAGATCTGGCAGTGTCCGGTGGTGCTGCTGGCCGACATCCGCTCGGTCGGCGTCCAGGGCGACGGGCGCACCTACGGCCACCCGGTGGTGTTGCGCCCGGTGTCCAGCGAGGACGCCATGACCGCCGACTGGACCCGGGTGCCCTACGACGTGCTGGAGCGCATCTCGACGCGGATCACCAATGAGGTGCCCGAGGTGAACCGGGTGGTGCTCGACGTGACGAGCAAGCCACCCGGCACCATCGAGTGGGAGTAGCACCTCCGTTGACATGGCGCTGAGAGCGATCCCCGGCCCGAAACCTCGCCCTCAGTGCCATGTCAACGCGCGCTGCTAAGTTCTTGAGGCGGCGGCGATTTCGGCGATCGCCGAGTCCAGGGTCTTGTCGAACTCGGCATCGCTCTGCTGGGCGGTGAGGCCCTCGGTCAGCGCGCGGGAGAAGCTGGCGATGACCCCGTGGTTGCGGGCCAGCCGCTCACAGGCCTCGGCGCGGGTGTAGCCGCCGGAGAGTGCGAGCACCCGCATCACCCTGGGGTCGTCGACGAGGTCGCGGTAGAGGTCGTCGGTGTCGGGCAGCGTCAGCTTGAGCATCACTTGCCGGCCGTCGCCGAGCGCGCCGAGATGGGTGATGATCGCGGCCTTGAGCTGGTCTTCGGCCTCGCCCTTGCGGGGGCTGTGGATGTCGACCTCCGGCTCGATGATGGGGACCAGGCCGGCGGCGAGGATCTGGCGGGCGACCTCGAACTGCTGGGCGACCACCGCGTCGAGCCCGGCACCGGGCAGCTTGATGACCGAGCGCATCTTGGTGCCGAAGATGCCGTTGTCCACCGCGCGGGCCAACAGCTGATCCAGGCCGGCGATGGGCTTCATCACCTGGGCGCCGTCCTGCTCAGCGGCCAGGCCCTTGTCCACCTTGAGGATCGGCACCACCTTCTTGACGTCCCAGAGGTACTCCGCGGTCGCCCGGCCCTCGATGTCGCGGTCCATGGTGTCCTCGAACAGGATCGCGGCGAGGATCCGGTCGCCGTCGAAGCTCGGGCTGGTGATGATCCGGGTGCGCATCTGATGCACCAGATCGAACATCTGCTCGTCGCCGGAGTAGGCGTCCTCGGCGATGCCGTACAGCTTGAGCGCCTTGGGGGTGCTGCCGCCGCTCTGGTCGAGGGCGGCCACGAAGCCGGTCCCGGTGGCGATCTTGTCGGCCTGCTCGGTGTTGATGCCCATAGGTGAATAGTGCCAGCGGCCCGGCCGCTCCGGTGGCGGTGGGACGGATCCGACCGTCACTCCCGCATCACCCGTCACGACCCTCGCTGGTCTCTTGACGCTGTCGGGGGGTGGGTGTTTACTCACGCTATCGAACATATATTCGAACACAGTGAACGTCGATCGCTTCCGGAGGTGCGCGATGACGGCGGCAATCGCCATGGAGGCCCGGCAACTCGACCGTGCTGAGCAGCTAGAACAGCTCCGTCGCCAGATGGCGGCGGTCTCCGGGAAGGTGGGCGCCGGCAGACATGTCGCGGAGCGTGCCGTCGAGGTACTGCCGATGGCCGAATCTTTGCTGCCGGTGCCGGAGTCGCTGGCCGGACCGCTCCCCGCCGGGTTGCCGCGGGGGGTGGTGGCAGTGCTCTCCGGGGCCCGGTCGCTGCCGGTGAGCATGGCCGCCGCGGTGACGGCCGCCGGTGGGCACGTGGCCATCGTGGGGCTGCCGGATTTCGGGCTGCTGGCCGCCGCGGAGATGGGCGCCGACCTCAGCCGGCTGGCGGTGATCCCGGATCCCGGCACCGACCCGGTCGAGGTGGCCGCGGTGCTGATGGACGGGATGGATCTGGTGGTGCTCGGCCTGGCCGGTCGTGCGGTGTCGGCCACCCGGGCGCGCGCGGTGGTGGCCCGCGCCCGGCAGAAGGGCTGCACCCTGCTGGTCGCGCGGGGCGAGTGGCAGGGGGCCTCGATCCGGCTCGACGCCCGGGTGCACGGCTATGAGATGACCGGCGTTTCCGGGGGCGCCCCGGTGGCGGGCTGCGGGCGCATCAACCGGGTACGGCTGTCGGTCCGGGCGCGAGGACGCGCGGTGGGGCGGGCCGGCTGAGATGAGCGGCCGGGTGCTGGCCATCTGGTGCATGGACTGGCCGGCGGTCGCCGCCGCGACGGCCGCGGGACTGGCGCACCCGGCTCCGGTCGCGGTCACCCTGGCCAACCGGGTGATCGCCTGCTCGGCCGCGGCGCGCGCCGCCGGGGTGCGCCGGGGCCTGCGCCGCCGCGAGGCCCAGGCCCGCTGCCCGCAGTTGCATGTCGCGACGGCCGACCCGGCCCGCGATGCCCGCTTCTTCGAGGGGGTCATCGCGGCGGTCGACGATGTGGTGCCCCGTGCCGAGGTGCTTCGGCCGGGGCTGCTGGTGCTGCCGGTCCGCGGTGCGGCCCGCTACTTCGGGTCCGAGGACGCCGCCGCCGAGCGGTTGGTCGACGCGGTGGCCGCGGCCGGCGCCGAATGCCAGGTGGGCATCGCCGACCAGCTTCCGACCGCCGTCTTCGCCGCCCGCGCCGGCCGGGTGGTGCCACCCCGCCAGGACGCGGTGTTCCTGGCGGCACTGTCGATCCGGCAGCTGGCCACCGAGCCGAGCCTGTCCGGTTCGGGTCGCGGGGAGCTGACTGATCTGTTGTGGCGCATGGGAATTCGCAATCTCGGCCAGTTCGCCGCGCTGTCGCGGACGGATGTGGCCTCCCGCTTCGGCGCCGACGCGGTGGTCGCGCACCGCTTCGCCAGCGGCGAACCGGTCCGCGGACCGTCCGGGCGTGACCTGCCCCCGGAACTCGATGCCGTGCTGCACTGCGACCCGCCGATCGACCGAGTCGATGCGGCCGCGTTCGCCGGTCGCACGCTGGCCGGCGAACTGCACCGCAGCCTGCAGGCCGCCGGGGTGGGATGCACCCGGCTGGCCATCCACGCCGTCACCGCCAACGGCGGTGAGCTGACCCGGGTCTGGCGCTGCGCCGAACCGTTGACCGAGGACGCCACCGCCGACCGGGTGCGCTGGCAACTCGACGGCTGGCTGAGTACGCGCCGGCGGGCAGGAGCGGAGCGACTCGGGGATGGATCCCGGCGGGCAGGAGCGGAGCGACTCGGGGATGGCTCCCGGCGGGCAGGAGCGGAGCGACTCGGGGATGGATCCCGGCCCTCCGACCGGCCGAGCGCCCCGGTGACGATGCTGCGCCTGCAGCCGGTGGAAATCGTCTCCGCCGAGGCCCTTCAACTGTCGCTGTGGGGTGGCGACGGCGAGGATGACCGGCTGCGGGCCCGCCGGGCGCTGGTGCGGGTACAGGGCCTGTTGGGTCAGGAGGCCGTGCAGCTGCCGGTCCTGTCCGGCGGCCGCGGTCCGGCCGAGCGCGTCACCCTGACCCCGCTCGGTGACGAACTGGTGCCGCGGGCCGATCCCGGCCAGCCCTGGCCGGGTCGCCTGCCGGAGCCGGCGCCCGCAGTAGTCCTCGACGATCCGGTGGAACTGCTTGACGCCCAAGGCAACCCGGTGCGCGTGACGGCCCGCGGGATGTTCAGCGCCGAGCCGGCCCGGTTGGACGCGACCGGACACCACTATCGGGGCGGGCTGAGTTGGTGGGCCGGGCCGTGGCCGGTCGACGAACGCTGGTGGGACCAGGCCGAGCAGTCCAGGGCCGGCCGGACTGCGCGTGCCCAGGTGGTGGTGGACTCCGGCGCCCACGAACCAGGCGCGGCGCTGCTGCTGTGCTACCGGCAGCGGCGCTGGTACCTGGAGGGGGTCTACGAGTGAGCCAGGCCCCGGGCGAACGGGCCCACCCGCGAGATGAACCGCTCGAAGAACGCCGACGGATCGACCTGCACACCGACCTGTGCGTTTGGCGCGCGGCCCCAGCGGCGGCTCCAGTCGGCGATGGTCATCCCCCGGGTCAGGGTTCCGGTCAGTTCGACGTCGACCGTGGTGGGCCGGGTTTCGATGAGGGCGGGGTCCAGCGCGACGGCCGCGGCCAACGGGTCGTGCAGGTGGGCCAGGAAGCCCTCACCCTGATCGAAGTGGAACTCGAAGTAGAACCGCATCGCATCTTCGAGCGCCCGGATCAGCGGGTTGTCGGCCACCGAGCGGGTCCCCCTGGCGTCGAGCACGCTCATCGCCATCGTCGAGCATTCCGCCGCGATTCCCAGCCGGTGCAGAATGGCCGGCGTCAGCGCGATGTTCTCCGTGAGGTTCAGCCCGCACACGATCGGAACATCCTGCACCGCAATCTGTTTCGCATCCGCGGCCCGCCCCCAGGCGGTGAACACCTCGGCGGCGGCCTCCGGGTCGACGCTGATGTTCCACTCGGCCACCGGTGTGGTGTTGCCGCGGTAGTCGAACGATCCGCCCATGATGACCAGGCGGCGCAGCAGCGACGGCAGCGTCGGCTCGGCGCGCAGCGCCAGGGCGAGGTTGGTCAGCGGACCGGTCACCAGGCCGATCAGCTCCCCGGGGTGGGCATGGGCGGCGCGCACCCAGGCCTCGGCGGAGTCGTACGACGTCGGTTCGCGGTCGTGTCGCGGTAGCTCGGCGTACCCGAGACCCGCGGGGCCGTGGGTGTCCTCGGCCGTGCGCATCGCGGCGCTCAGCGGCTGATCGGCTCCCCGGGACACCGGGATGTCGGTGGCGCCGCACAACTGCAGCAGCCCGAGGTTGTTGCGGCAGACCTGATCGACGTCGACATTGCCGCCCGTGGAGGCGATCCCGACCAGATCGGCGTCGGCGCTGGCGAGCAGGTACACCAGCGCCATCGCATCGTCGACGCCGGTGTCGACATCGGCGAACACGGGCAGCGCCGGTGTCGGGTCATGCGCCGTTGTCACTGCGGCAACGATACCGGCCGCGAACCCTCAGCCGACGGCGGCGAACTCGTCGCGGAACCAGTCCGGCCACTCCCGCTTCTCGAACGTCGTCGAGTCGACGCAGACGTGGATCATCGTCGCTTCGGCGATCACGTCGTCGCCGCGGCGGATCAGGTACTCACTGCGCAGCGACGTACGGCCCGGCGGATCGATCCCGACTCCCACCACCAGTTCCTCGTCGAAATGGGCGGGCAGCCGGAACTGCAACTCCGCGGCGGCGACCACGACGTCGATACCCCTGTCGATGAGGACCTGATAGCCGCCGACCATGTCGCGGATCGCCTCGCTGTGGGCCATGTCGATCCAGGTCAGGTAGTGGCCGTTGAACACCCTGCCCTGCATGTCGCATTCGACGTAGCGCACTCGCAGCGGCATGGCGAACTGTGCGGGCGGCATGTCAGAACGACGTGATGCCGTCCCAGTCCACGAGCGTCCACCCCTGCACCGGGTTCCCGGTGAGCACCACGCGGCCGGCGTTGGGCAGCGGGTGATCGGTCAGCAGGCTGTCCTTGCCGTTGCGGGCGTTCATCAGCGTCCACATCATGATCGAGACGGCGCTGGAGAACGCGACCGGCTTGGTGTCGCCGCTCTCGTAGATGCGCTGCACCGCACCGGTGAACTGCTGGTTGAACTGGTTGCCGTTCACCGAGCCGGGGATGGCGAAGTTGCGGTCACCCTGCAGCCAGTTCATCGGGGCGACCAGGAACGTCGATGCGATGCTCTTCACCGGCCCGCCGTCGAACCAGCCGGCGTTGATCTCATTGAGCCCGGGCAGCACGTTCACCGGTTCACCGAGTGCCTTGGACATCGGCGCCGCCGTCTGCTGGGTGCGCACCATCTCCGAGGCGTAGATGCCGTCATAGCGGTTGCCCTGCAGCCGGCTGGCCACCGCGGCGGCCTGCTGCTCGCCGGCCGGCGTCAGCGACGGCCCCGGAACGGCGGTGTCGGCCACCCCGTCGGCATTGCCCTGGGACTCACCGTGCCGGATGAACGTCAAGGTGATCGTGCGTTCCTTGGGCGCTGGCGAACTGCAGGCGGCGAGCATGACCACCGCCAGCAGGGCGGTGATCGTCGCGGTGATCCTTCGGGCGCGGGTGAGCTGCATGCCATAAGGGTGCCTTGTCGATCGCGCGAGCGGGCGAGAATTTCCGCAGTGCGAGGATGAGACCCTCACTTCGACCCGTCAGGAGCACGCCCATGGCAATCGATCCCACGGCAATCGGCGCGGTGACCGAGCCGCACACCCAGACCTGGACCGAACGCGACACCATGCTGTACGCGCTGGGCGTCGGCGCCGGCACCGGCGACCTGGCCTACACCACCGAGAACAGCCACGACATCGCCCAGCAGGTGCTGCCGACCTTCGCGGTGATCTGCTGCATGGGCTTCGCCGCCGCATCCAAGGTGGGGACCTTCAACTGGGGCATGCTGCTGCATGGGTCGCAGGAGATTCGGCTGTACAAGCCGCTGCCGGCCGCCGGCTCGCTGTCGGTGGTCTCCGAGGTGGCCGATATCCAGGACAAGGGCCCCGGCAAGAACGCGATCCTGATGATGCGCGGCCGCGGCACCGACCCGGCCACGGGTGAACTGGTCGCCGAGACCCTGGCCACGGCCGTCATCCGCGGCGAGGGCGGATTCGGGGGGCAGCCCGGCCAGCGCCCGGAGGCGCCGGAGTTCCCGGACCGCGAGCCCGACGCCCGGATCGCCGCGCCGACCCGCGAGGACCAGGCCCTGCTGTACCGGCTGTCCGGTGACCGCAACCCGCTGCACAGCGATCCGTGGTTCGCCCGGGAGATGGCCGGCTTCCCGACCCCGATCCTGCATGGGCTGTGCACCTACGGGTTCGCCGGCCGGGCGCTGCTGGCCGAACTCGCGGGCAACGACTCGGCGAAGCTGACCGCGATGGCGGCCCGGTTCTCGTCGCCGGTGTTCCCCGGCGAGACGCTCACCACGTCGATCTGGCGAACCGAGCCGGGCAAGGCCGTCTACCGCACCGAGGCCAGCGGCCCGGACGGGTCCAACACCCGGGTGGTGCTCGACGACGGGGTCGCCGAATACACCGAGTGATGGGGGCGCCTGATGACGGACCAGAAACTTGCCGACCGGCGGCCAGCCCCGACAGCCACGGTCGCCGCCATGCTCGCGGTCGTCACAGCGGCCGGCTTGGTCGTCGCGCTGTCCGGATGCGGCAAGCCGGCCGGGGGCCAGGCCTCGTCGTCGAGTTCTCCGGCGTCCACGGCGTCGACCGGCCGGCAAGGTCCCAGTGGGCAACGTCAGTATCGATTGACCGCCACCATCCCCGTCGGCAATGGCCCCGGCGGCGTGGCGGTGGATCCCGGCACCCGGACCGTCTACGTCGCCCATGCGGGCCGCGAGGGTGGCCAGGGCACGGTGTCGGTAATCGACGTCACGACCCACACGGTCGGCCGGACGGTGCGCGTCGGCAAGGGCTCCAGCGGGGTGGCGGTGGACCCGGCCACCCACACCGTCTACGTCACCAACTCCGAGGACGGCACGGTGACGGTGATGGACGGCGCGACACTGACAGTCACCGACACCGTGCCTGTCGGCCCCAGCCCGCGGACGGTGGCGGTGGATCCGGGCAGCCACACCGTCTACGTCGGCGGGTCCGACGATCGGAGCGGACAGGGCATGGTGTCGGTGATCGACGGGTCGACCAGGAAGGTCGTGGTCACCGTGGCCGTCGGCAAATATCTCGGTGGACTGGCGGTGGATCCGGGCAACCACGCGGTCTACGTCACCAACTCTGCCGACGACTCTGTGTCAGTGATCGACACCTCGACGAATACCGTCACCGCGACGCTGGCCGTGGGCCAGTGGCCCGACACGGTCGCGGTGGATCCGGCCACTCACAGTGTCTATGTCGGCACCCGGGATCCCGAAGGCGCCGCTCAAGATACCCAGCCGCCGTCGCGCAGCGGCAGGGTCTCGGTGATCGACGGGTCGACCCGCACGGTGGTCGCCACCGTTCCCATCGGCAAGTCGGTGGATGCGGTGGCGGTGGATTCCGGCACCGACACCGTCTACGTCGCCAAATTCGCCGACGACATGGTGTCCGTGATCGACGGGACCGAGCGGGCTGTCACCGCGACCGTGTCGATGGGTCACTCATCGCTGGGCCACGGTGTCGCGGTGGACCCCGACAGCCATGCCGTCTACGTCACCAGCTTCAATGACGACACGGTGTCGGTGATCGAGCTCGCTCAGTAGCTCGGCGGTCAGCCGACCACGCCACCGACCAGGTGGCCGATGCCGAACGTGATGGCCATGGCCAGCGCGCCGCCGATCACAACCCGCTGAATCGCGCGGGCGATGTTGGCGCCGCCGAGGCGGGCGCTGAGCCAGCCGGTGAACGCCAGGGCGATCAGCACGGCCACGAAGGTGATCGGGACCCGCGTCGAGGGCGGGAGGAGCAGGATCGCCAGCAGCGGCAGGATCGCCCCGACCGTGAATGCGATGGCCGAGGAGATCGCGGCCTGCCAGGGGTTGGTCAACTCGTCGGGATCGATGCCGAGTTCGACGTCGATGTGGGCGGCGAACGCGTCGTGGTCGCTCAGCTCCCGGGCGACGGTGCGGGCGGTGGCCGGCGACAGCCCCTTGGCCTCGTAGAGGGCGGCGAGCTCGTCGAACTCGGCGTCCGGCTGGGTGTCGAGTTCCCGGCGCTCCTTGCGCAGCAGCGCCTTCTCGGTGTCGCGCTGGGTGCTCACCGACACGTACTCACCGACGGCCATCGACAGCGCGCCGGCGGCCAGGCCGGCGATGCCGGCGGTGAAGATCGGGCCGCGCTCGGCGGTGGCGGCCGCGACGCCGACGACGATGCCCGCCGTCGACACGATGCCGTCGTTGGCGCCGAGCACCCCGGCGCGCAGCCAGTTCAGCTTGCTGCCGATGCCGCTGTGGTGCGGCTCGGCGGGATGCAGCTGCGGGTCGGAGGGCTCCGGTGTCGCGGTCACATGTGCAGCGTAGGGCCTAGCCATCCTCGCCGTAGGTGCGTGCGATGTCTTCGGAGCTGCGCCACGCGGAGTAGTTCGGCCGCTTCGGCCAGCCGTCGGGGGAGTCCTGCCACTCCTCCTGGCGGCCGTACGGCAGCACGTCGGTGAGCGCGAACGAGTAGGTGAGCTGTTCGACACCGCGGCCGTTGGTGTGCCAGGTGCGGTAAACGGTGTCGCCTTCGAGCAGGAAGACGTTGAGCCCGAACCCTTCTCCGGGGCCGGCGTCTACGTCGGCGCCGAACGAGCTTTCCGAGGAGGAGTACCAGTCCATCTTGTTGCCGACCTTCTTCTTGTAGGCCAGCGCCTCGTCAATGGGTCCGTTGGTGACGATGACGAACCGGGCGTCATAGTCGGCCAGGAACTCCAGCCGGGTGAACACGGTGGTGAACCCGGTGCAGCCGGAGCACTGCCACTCCGCGCCGTCGCTCCACATGTGGTTGTAGACGATCAGCTGGGAGTGGCCGTCGAAGATGTCCACCAGGCGCACCGGGCCGTCCGGGCCGATGAGGGTGTAGTCGGGCAACTGAACCATCGGCAGCCGGCGGCGCTGGGCGGCGATGGCGTCGAGTTCGCGGGTGGCGGCCTTCTCCCGCTTGCGGAGGTCCTCGAGCGCGGCGCGCCAGGTCTGCTGGTCGACGATGGATGGTAGGGCGGACATGCGCATCTCCTTCTTTTCGTCAGTGTCTCTGTATGGACCGGTTCGGCGGACGAAATTCATCGACCCCTGGGCATCGAACATATATTCGAATAAGATCGGTCCATGGGGTGGCACAACGGCCCGCCTAGCTGGGGCGAGATGGAGCGGGTGCTCAACGGCAAGCCCAGACGTTCCGGGATGTCGCTCGGCGAGCCACACGCCGACGGCGGTGACAGCCCGGCCTGGTCCCGCAAGCGGCAGCCCTACGAGCCGACGGATGAACACCCGCTGCGTTCGACGGTTGCCTACGCCGAACTGCACGCCCATTCGGCCTACAGCTTTCTCGACGGAGCCAGCACACCGGAGGAACTGGTCGAGGAGGCGGTGCGGCTGGACCTGCGGGCCGTGGCGCTGACCGACCATGACGGACTCTACGGCGTGGTGCGCTTCGCCGAGGCCGCCAAGGAACTCGACATGCGCACGGTCTTCGGCGCCGAGCTGTCGCTGAGCAATACCGTCCGCACCGAAGACCCCGATCCGCCCGGCCCGCACCTGCTGGTGCTGGCCCGCGGGCCGGAGGGTTATCGGCGGCTGTCGCGTCAGCTGGCGGCCGCGCACCTGGCCGGCGGGGAGAAGGGCAGGCCGCTCTACGACTACGACACCCTCACCGAGGCCGCCGGCGGGCATTGGCACATCCTGACCGGGTGCCGCAAAGGCCATGTGCGCCAGGCGCTGTCGACCGGTGGGCCGGAGGCCGGCGCCGAGGCGCTTGCCGACCTGGTGGACCGGTTCGGCCGCGACCGGGTCAGCGTCGAACTCACCCACCACGGTGATCCGCTCGACGACGAACGCAACGCCGCGCTGGGCGCGCTGGCCCGGAGGTTCGGGCTGACGGTGGTCGCCACCACCGCCGCGCATTTCGCCGAGCCCGGCCGGGCCCGGTTGGCGATGGCGATGGGGGCGATCCGGGCGCGCCAGTCCCTGGACGAGGCGGCGGGCCGGCTGGCCCCGCTGGGCGGTTCGCATCTGCGCTCCGGCGACGAGATGGCCCGGCTGTTCTTCAGGTATCCCGAAGCGGTCACCGCCGCAGCCGACCTGGGCGAGCAGTGTGCGTTCGGGCTGGCGCTGATCGCCCCCCAGCTGCCGCCGTTCGACGTTCCAGAAGGCCACACCGAGGACAGCTGGCTGCGGGAGCTGGTCATGGTCGGGGCCGCGCGGCGGTACGGGCCGCGGTCCTCGGCCCCGGAGGCCTACGCGCAGATCGAACGGGAGCTCGACGTCATCGCCGCGTTGAAGTTCCCGGGCTACTTCCTGGTGGTGCACGACATCACCCAGTTCTGTCGGCGCAACGACATCCTGTGCCAGGGAAGGGGATCGGCGGCCAACTCCGCGGTCTGCTACGCGCTGGGGGTCACCGCCGTCGACCCGATCGCCAACGAGTTGCTGTTCGAGCGGTTCCTCTCGCCGGCCCGGGACGGGCCGCCCGACATCGACATCGACATCGAATCGGATCTGCGCGAGAGGGCGATCCAGTACGTCTACGACAAGTACGGCCGGGACTACGCCGCCCAGGTCGCCAACGTCATCACCTATCGGGGCCGCAGCGCGGTGCGCGACATGGCCCGTGCGCTCGGGTTCTCCCAGGGGCAGCAGGACGCCTGGAGCAAACAGATCAGCCGCTGGAACGGGCTGGACGATTCCCCCGACATCGAGGACATCCCCGGACCGGTGATCGACCTGGCGATGCAGATCAAGAATCTGCCGCGGCACATGGGAATCCACTCCGGCGGCATGGTGATCTGCGACCGGCCCATCGCCGATGTGTGCCCGGTGGAATGGGCGCGGATGGCCGACCGCAGTGTGCTGCAGTGGGACAAAGACGACTGTGCGGCAATCGGTTTGGTGAAGTTCGACCTACTGGGTCTCGGCATGCTCTCGGCGCTGCACTACGCCATCGACCTGATCGCCGAGCACAAGGGCATCGAGGTGGACCTGGCCCGGCTCGACCTGTCCGATCCGGCGGTGTACGAGATGCTGCAGCGCGCGGACTCCGTCGGGGTGTTCCAGGTGGAGTCGCGCGCCCAGATGGCGACGCTGCCCCGGCTGAAGCCGCGGGTGTTCTACGACCTGGTGGTGGAGGTGGCGCTCATCCGCCCCGGCCCCATCCAGGGCGGTTCGGTGCACCCCTACATCAAGCGGCGCAACGGGCTCGAACCGGTGGTCTACGACCACCCGTCGATGGAGCCGGCCCTGCGGAAGACGTTGGGGGTGCCGCTGTTTCAAGAACAGCTGATGCAGCTCGCCGTGGACTGTGCGGGGTTCTCGCCGACGGAGGCGGATCAGCTGCGCCGGGCCATGGGTTCCAAGCGTTCCACCGAGAAGATGCGGCGGCTGCGGGACCGGTTCTACGCGGGGATGGCACAGCGGCACGCGATCACCGGCGAGGTCGCCGACCGCATCTACGAGAAGCTGGAGGCCTTCGCCAATTTCGGCTTCCCGGAAAGTCATTCCTTGAGCTTCGCCTCGCTGGTGTACTACTCCTCCTGGTTCAAGCTGTATCACCCGGCGGTGTTCTGCGCGGCCCTGCTGCGGGCCCAGCCGATGGGCTTCTACTCACCGCAGTCGCTGGTTGCCGATGCGCGCAGGCACGGGGTCACCGTGTGCGGGCCGGACGTCAACGCCAGCCTGGCGCACGCCACGTGCGAGGACGGCGGACTCGCGGTGCGGCTGGGGTTGGGGGCGGTGCGCCACATCGGCGACGACCTCGCCCAACGCATCGTCGACGAGCGAACCGCCAACGGCCCGTACGCTTCACTGCTGGATCTGACTGGGCGGGTTGTGCTTTCGGTCCCGCAGACCGAGGCGCTGGCCACCGCCGGAGCGTTGGGGTGCTTCGACATCACCCGCCGTGAGGCGCTGTGGGCGGCGGGGGCGGCGGCCAACCAGCGACCCGACCGGCTGCCCGGGGTGGGCTCGTCGTCGCATGTCCCGACCCTGCCCGGCATGACGGAGGTGGAACTGGCCGCCGCCGACGTGTGGGCCACCGGCATCTCACCGGACAGCTACCCGACCCAGTTCCTGCGCGACGACCTCGATGCCATGGGCGTCGTCCCGGCCGGTCGGTTGCTCGACGTGCCGGACGGCAGCCGGGTGCTGATCGCCGGGGCGGTGACCCACCGGCAGCGCCCGGCCACCGCACAGGGCGTGACGTTCATGAACATCGAGGACGAGACCGGCATGGTCAACGTGCTCTGCACGCCGGGGGTGTGGGCCGGGCACCGCAAGCTGGCGCAGACGGCGTCGGCCCTGCTGATCCGGGGTCAGGTGCAGAACGCCACCGGCGCGGTGACCGTGGTGGCCGAACGGATGGGCCGGATCTCGATGAAGGTCGGCTCCCGCTCGCGGGACTTCCGGTGAGCGTCCTTCCCGCGACAGTGCGTGTCGGTTCGGGTACACGCCGATCGGGCTGACATCTGGCGCACGCTCGCAGCTGGGCCGTCGGAGACTTCCTGGGTCAATCCGGTCGCCATCTACCCGAATGTAATCTCCTGACATGACACTCGATCTGACCGTTGATGAACTCCTGACCACCACCAGATCGGTGCGCAAGCGACTCGACTTCGACCGTCCGGTGCCCCGCGAGGTGCTGATGGAGTGTCTCGACCTAGCACTGCAGGCGCCGACCGGATCCAACGCCCAGGGCTGGCAGTGGGTGTTCGTCGAGGACCCGGCGAAGAGGAAGGCACTGGCCGAGATCTACCGGACCACCGCGACGCCCTACCTCGGGATGCCCAAGCCGCAGCGTGGCGACATCCGCGACCAACAGATCGACGCGGTGCTCAACTCGGCGATGTACCTCAACGAGAACCTGGAGAAGGCCCCGGTCTTCCTGATCCCGTGTCTGGAGGGCCGTCCGGAACGCATGGACGCCGGCACCCAGGCCTCCTTCTGGGGATCGCTGCTGCCCGCTGTGTGGAGCTTCATGCTGGCGTTGCGCTCCCGCGGGCTGGGCTCGGCGTGGACCACGCTGCACCTGATCGGTGACGGCGAGAAGCAGGCCGCCGAGCTGCTCGGCATTCCGTACGAGCAATACACCCAGGGCGGGTTGTTCCCGGTGGCCTACACCAAGGGCACCAGCTTCAAGCCGGCCAACCGATTGCCGGCCGACCAGCTGACCCACTGGGACAGCTGGTAGTCAGACGCTTCCGGTGAACCCGTGCTGCCGCCACGCCTCGTAGGCGGCGACCGCGGCGGCATTGGACAGGTTCAGCGATCGCCGGCCGGCCAGCATGGGGATGCGCACCTGTTCGGTGATGTGCGGGTCGGCCAGCGTCGCGTCGTCCAGCCCGGTGGGTTCGGGACCGAACAGCAGGACGTCACCGGGTTGGTAGCCGATGTCGGCGAAGGAGCGACCGGCGTGCGCAGTGAACGCGAACACCCGGGCCGGCCCGATCGCCGACCACGCCGCCTCCAGTGACGGGTGCACCGTCACCGAGGCCAGATCGTGGTAGTCCAGACCGGCCCGGCGCAGCTTGGGTTCGGACAGGTCGAAACCCATCGGCTCCACCAGGTGCAGTTCGCAACCGGTGGCGGCCACCATCCGGATCGCGTTGCCGGTGTTCGGCGCGATCCGCGGGGAGAAGAACACGATGCGGAACAAGGCGTCTCAGCCTCGCGCGGATCGGCCGAGTCGGTGGTCGAGATGGGCTCGCACCGTCGGCCACTCGGGGGCGATGATGCTGTAGACGCAGGTATCCCGCAGTGAACCGCGTGCCTGCGGATGCACATTGATCTGATGGCTGCGCAGCACGCCGTCGAGCTTGGCGCCGAGCCGTTCGATGGCGTGGCGGCTGGCGTGGTTGAAGAAATGCGTGCGGAACTCCACGGCGATGGCGCCGAGATCCTCGAACGCGTGCGCCAGCAGCAGCCGCTTCGCCTCGGTGTTGAGGGCCGTTCGCTGAACGCTGCGCCGGTACCAGGTCGAACCGATCTCCAGTCGGCGATTCGCCGCGTCGATGTTCATGTAGGTGGTCATCCCCACCGCGCGGCCGCTGTCGGGTTCGACCACCGCGAAGGCGCACATGCTGCCACGGGCCTGTTCGTCGAGCCGGCGTTGGATTTCCCCGCGCATCTGATCCGGGTTGGGGATCAGCGTGTACCACAGCTGCCACAGTTCGCCGTCGCGGACGGCGTCGCAGAGGTCGTCGTGATGGTCGGGCGCCAGCGGCTCGATCCGTACGTGAGCACCCGCGAGAGTGATTGGCGTCGCCCATGCATTCACCCGCCCAACATACGGGCTGCGTTGTGACTGCCATACTCGACCGGTGCCGCACTGGGTCGATCGGGAGTTCGTCGGCCAGGACTTCCGCGACGAGGACCTCGCCGGCCTGCGCACCGAACGGGCGGTGTTCACCGAGTGCGACTTCGGCGGCGCCGACCTGGGCGAGTCGGTACACCAGGGGTCGGCCTTCCGCAACTGCCGATTTCTGCGAACGGTGCTGTGGCACAGCACATTCCGCAACTCGAGTCTGCTGGGCTCGACGTTCGAGGACTGCCGGTTGCGACCGATCGTGTTCGACGAGGTCGACTTCACCCTCGCGGTGCTCGGCGGGGCGGATCTGCGCGGGGTCGACCTGTCCGGGTGCCGGTTGCGGGAGACCGGACTGGTGGGTGCCGACCTGCGCAAGGCGGTGCTGCGTGGGGCGGACCTGTCCGGCGCGCGCACCAACGGCCTGCGCCTGGAGCAGGCCGACCTACGCGGCGCCCGCATCGACGCCACGTTGTGGACGACGGCGGCCTGCCGCGGCGCGCGCATCGACGTCGCGCAGGCGCTGGCCTACGCCGTGGCGCACGGCCTCGACGTGTCGGGGGAGTGAGAGCCTTCCAGGCCTGAGCCACCGGCGGCGGCCCCGGGCCCACCCACCTCGACAGTCGAGTAACCCAGCCCGATGTAGACGCACACGATCAGCGTCATCACCGCGGCCAACGTGATGTCGGCCCGGGTGCGGCGCAGCAGCAGCCCGGTCAGGCCGCCCGCGGCCAACAGGCACTGGAACAGCAGATCGAAGTCCAGGCCGCGCTGCCCGATCACGAAGCTGTGCACCAGGTTGATCGCGACCGTCCCGATCAGCACGCCGAAGAACACCGGCCGGACCCGGCCGAACGCCGCCTCGGGATCGTGCTGCGGGTCGAGGTCGGACTGCGGCAGCAGGAACGACATCACCAGGATGCCCGAGGGGACCGCGAGGAAGGCCAGCAGTCCCAGCACCGAGATCTCCTCGGTGTGCACGGCGTACCGCACCGCCAGCCATACCTGCACGATGGAGGCCAGCAGGAAGGCCTGCCAGAGCACCGCCGGTGCGAACGGGCGACGGGTTCCGTGCCGCCAGTCCCGCACCGTGACCGCCAACTCCTGCAGCACCCGGCCGAACGCCATGCCGAGGATGACGGTGTAGAAGAACCACATCCGGCGATGATGACACGGCCTACACCGGATCGATGGCGTCGGCCATTGCGTTGAGTCAGAACTCCGGTACGTCGTCACTCGCACTTTGTGGGCGTGGGTGCTGACTCAACGCAATGACGCCCGGGCTCGTCACGCGCTCTTCAGCCGGATCTTCCACCGCACGAACGTGAGGTACCCGACGCACAACACGCCGAGCATCGCCATGTCGAACCACCACGCCGACGCGGTGTGTTCCCAGTGCCGGTCCTTGGGGGTGAGCGGGCCGGGCACCAGCTTGATCAGGTCGACGGTGGAGGCCGACGCGGCGAAGCCCCAGCGGGCCGGGGTCAGCCAGGACAGCTGGTCGAGCACCAGCCGGTCGGTCACCGGGATCATGCCGCCGGAGAACACCAGCTGGCTCATGACGGCGACCACCAGCAGCGGCATGATCTGCTCGTTGGACTTGGCCATCGCCGAGAGGGCCAGACCCACCATCGCGGCGGTGACCGTCGTCGCCGCCATCACCACGAACAGCTCCAGCGTGGGGCCCAGGAACGTCAGCGAACCCTGCGTCGGCGAGCCCTTGCCCGCGACGGTGATCGCCGTGACGATCGTGGACTGCACGACCGCGAACGCCGCGTAGATGCACACCTTCGCCAGCAGATACGCCGTCGTCGACAACCCGACGGCCTGTTCGCGGCGGAAGATCGCCCGCTCGCCGATCAGGTCGCGCACCGTCAGCGCGGTGCCCATGAAGATCGCGCCGACGTTGAGCAGCACCAGGATCTGGCCGGGCTCGTTGGGGGCGTTGCCCATCGGGTCGGGCACCCCGAAGCCCACGGTGCCGGGCACCGACAGCGACAGCACGCCCATGATGAACGGCAGCAGCGCCAGGAACGCGAAGTAGCCGCGGTCGGAGATGATCAGCCGCATCTGCCGGCGCGCGATCGTGGAGAACTGGCGCAACAGGCTGGTGTGGGTGGGCTCGCCGATGTCCGACGGCTGCTCCTGCGGGGGCGGCGGCGGCGTCGGCCCGGTCAGGGCGAGGTAGCGCTGGTTGGCGCCGTCGGGGTCGCTGGCCACACTGCTGAAGATGTCGGCCCAGTTGGTGGTGCCCATCGCCGGGCCGATCTGGCCGGGCGGGCCGCAGAACGCGGTCTTGCCGCCGGGCGCCAGCAACAGCACCTGATCGCACACGTCGAGATAGGTCAGCGAGTGGGTGACCACCAGCACCACGCGGCCGGCGTCGGCCAGCTGGCGCAGCATCGTCATAACCTGGCGGTCCAGCGCGGGATCCAGGCCGGAGGTCGGCTCGTCGAGGATCAGCAGCGACGGGCCGGTCAGCAGTTCGAGTGCCACCGACGCGCGCTTTCGCTGCCCGCCGGAGAGCTTGTCCACCCGGGTTTCGGCGTGCTGGGTCATCTCCAGTTCGGCGAGCACCTGCGCGACCACCTGCTGGCGGTCCTCTTTGGTGGTGTCCGGTGGCAGCCGAAGTTCCGCGGCGTACATCAGCGCCTGATTGACGGTCAGCTGGCCGTGGACCACGTCGTCCTGCGGCACCATGCCGATGCGGGAGCGCAGCGAGGCGTACTCGGCGTGCACATTGTGACCCTCGAAGCTCACCGTGCCGCTGGTCGGGTGGGTGTAGCCGGCGACCAGTCGCGCGAACGTGGACTTGCCCGCACCCGACGGCCCGATCACCGCGGTCAGCGTGCCCGGCCGCGCGGTCAGCGAGATGTTGTCCAGCAGCGTCTTGTGGTTTTCGATCGTCCAGGTGACCGCGCGCACGTCCAGCCCGCCGGTCGCGGTCGCGGCCTCGGTCTCGGTGCGGCGCACCAGCGTGCCGCGGGTGAACAGTAGGTCGACGTTGCCGATCGTGACGACGTCACCCTCGTCGAGCAGCGCGGTGTCCACCCGGGCGCCGTTGACGAAGGTGCCGTTGATGCTGCGGTTGTCGGCGATCTCCGTCCCGCCCGGGGTCGGGATCAGGGTGGCGTGGTGGCGCGAGGCCAGCACGTCCGGGATGACGATGTCGTTGTCGGTGGCCCGGCCGATCTTGACCGCGCCGGGCGGCACCTCGGCCGGGGCCCCGCCGGGACGCAGGATCTTCAGCATCGAGGTCGCCAGGTTCGACGACCCGCCCGGCTTGACCGCCACCGGCCGCATCTGGGTGGGCGCGGCCGGGGCGGGCCCGGTCGGCGGATGGTAGGTCGGCTGGCTGCGCGGCGGCGGGTAGGCCGGCTGGCGGGACTGCGACGGCGGCGCATACGAACTCGCGGTGGACTGCCCGGCGCTGGGTGCGGCCGGCCAGGACGGTGTCGACGGGGGCGCCGCGACCCGCACCGACGACGTCGGCGGCGGGCGGCCGACGGAGCCCTGGTCGCGGCCCAGCTCGAAGCTCAGCGCGGGGCCGTCGGGGTTGCCGATGTTGACGGTCATCCGGTCGGTGATGTCGACCGCGGGCAGCCGTCGGCCGTTGACGAACATCCCGTTGAGCGACCCGTTGTCGATCGCCATCCAGCGGCCATGGTCATACCGCAGCACCAGGTGCGCGCGGGAGATCAGGGGGTGGGCCACCCGGACGTCGGCGCGCAGGTCACGGCCGACCACGACGTCGTGCCCCGCTGCGAAGGTGCGCTGCGACCCGTCGCTGCGAACGGTGAGAACAGGCGCGACTGGTCGGCTCATCGGAACCAACTCTATCGGTACTGCCGGCGCCGGCCCCTGATCAACCCGGGGCGCCGGTCACGACGCACAGGGTCCGCGAGTAGATCGTCGGCATGCACTTGTTGCAGTGCGTGCACAACGACTTCACCGAATGCGCATCGCCGTCGGCCTGGATCCGGTTGAGCAGATCCGGCTCGGCCAGCAGGGCCCGGCCCATCGCCACGAACTCGAATCCGTCGGCCATCGCCCGGTCCATGGTCTCGCGGTTGGTGACCCCGCCCAGCAGGATCAGCGGCAGGGTGAGCTCCTTTCGGAACCGCATGGCGTCGCGCAGTAGGTAGGCGTCCTGGTAGGGGTACTCGCGCAGGAACTTGTTGCCGGTCATCCGCATGCCCCAGCTGATCGGGGGCTTCTGGGCCGCGGCGAACTCCTTGAGCGGGGCGTCCCCGCGGAACAGGTACATCGGGTTGAGCAGCGAGCTGCCCGCGGTCAGCTCCAGCGCGTCCAGCCCGCCGTCGTCCTGCAGCCACTTGGCGGTCTGCAGCGCCTCCTCGACGGAGATGCCGCCCCGCACGCCGTCGGACATGTTCAGCTTGGCGGTCACCGCGATGGGGGCCGGGCCCAGCCGCTCCACCTCGCGGCGCACCGCCAGCACGACGCCGCGGGCCACCTTGGCCCGGTTCTCCAGCGACCCGCCGAACTCGTCGGTGCGACGGTTGACCAGCGGCGACAGGAACGAGCTCGCCAGGTAGTTGTGCCCGAGGTGGATCTCGACGGCGTCGAAACCGGCGTCGATCGCGAACCGGGCGGCCGCGGCGTGGGCGGCGATGACGTCGTTGATGTCGTCGCGGTCGGCGTGCTTGGCGAACTTCATCGCCAGCGGGTTGAAGAACCGCACCGGCGCCAGGGCCTGGGCCTTGTTCGAGCGCGAGTTCGCCACCGGGCCGGCATGGCCGATCTGTGCGCTGATCGCCGCGCCCTCGGCGTGGATGGCGTCGGCGAGCCGTTGCAGACCGGGGACGGCCTGCGGGCGCATCCAGATCTGGCCGCCGTTGGTCCGGCCACCCTTGCTGACCGCGCAGTACGCGACCGTCGTCATGCCCACACCGCCGGCGGCGATCGCCCGGTGGAAGTTGATCAGGTCGTCGGAGACGACGTCGTCGGGCGTGCGGGCCTCGAACGTCGCCGACTTGATGGTCCGGTTGCGCAACGTGATGGGGCCGAGCTTGGCCGGGCTGAACACATCTGGCGCACTGTTCATATCGGCAGCTGACCACGCGCCGATCGGTGCTGTCAACGACAGCCGTCCGGTCAATGGAAGAATGGCCAGCCGTGGTCGCTATCACCCTGGACGGCAAGCTCACCCGCGACGAGATCTTCGTCGACCTCGCCGAACGCGTGGCGGCGCTGACCGCCGCGGGCCGCACCCCGGGGCTGGGCACCGTCCTAGTGGGTGACGACCCCGGCTCGCACGCCTACGTGCGGGGCAAGCACTCCGACTGCGCCAAGGTCGGCATCACCTCGATCCGCCGCGACCTGCCGGCCGACGTCAGCCAGGCCGAGCTGGACGCCACGCTCGACGAGCTCAACGCCAACCCGGACTGCACCGGGTACATCGTGCAGTTGCCGCTGCCGAAGCACCTCGACGAGAACGCCGCCCTGGAGCGGGTCGATCCGGACAAGGACGCCGACGGCCTGCACCCGACCAACCTCGGCCGGCTGGTGCTGGGCAAAGAAGCCCCGCTGCCGTGCACGCCGCGCGGCATCGTGCACCTGCTGCGCCGCTTCGACGTGCCGATCGCCGGGGCGCATGTGGTGGTGATCGGCCGCGGGGTAACGGTGGGCCGCCCGCTGGGGCTGCTGCTGACCCGCCGGTCGGAGAACGCCACGGTCACGTTGTGCCACACGGGAACTCGCGATCTGCCGAGCCTGACCCGGCAGGCCGACATCATCGTCGCGGCCGTCGGTGTGCCGCACATGCTGACCGCCGACATGGTGCGGCCCGGGGCGGCCGTGGTCGACGTGGGGGTGAGCCGGGTGGACGGCAAGCTCACCGGTGACGTGCATCCGGACGTGTGGGGCGCCGCCGGGCACGTCTCGCCCAACCCGGGCGGGGTCGGCCCGCTGACCCGGGCGTTCCTGCTGACCAACGTCGTCGAGCTGGCCGAAGCGGCGCAATGACCGCACGGTCCAGGCGGCGGTGGCCGACCAGGGCGGAGCTCACCGAGTTCACCCGCCGGCTGGTGCGGGCGCAGTGGCCGATCCTGTCCGTGGCGGTGATCTTCGTGATCGCCTTCGCGCTGGTCGCAGCCGGGTTCTGGCGGCGCGGTTCGCTGCTGATCGGGATCGCGGTGGGACTGGCCGCGGTGCTGCGGCTGGTCCTCTCCGACGAGCGGGCCGGGCTCCTGGTGGTGCGGTCGAAATCGCTGGACTTCGCCACCATGGTCACCGTCTGCGCGGTGATGGTCTACATCGCCTCGACGATCGACCCGCTGGGCACCAGTTAGGGGACACCCTTTGTGCCCGGCTACGAGTAGCCCTGTGTCAAGAGGCGGCTTGTTCTGATGGTGTGAGCAGGGTTTGTAGGGCTCGGTGTTGGCTGGGGTTGTAGGGGGTGTTGGTCTGCCAGCACTGCCAGATGACGTGGATCCAGGCGCGGGCAAGGATTC
>JAGQTU010000028.1 GCA_020438865.1 Mycobacterium sp. | reverse complement strand
CCACCGGCGGCAGGACTGACATCGACACACTCACCTTCGCCTGCACCGGCCACCACAAACTGCTCGACCACGGCTGGACCACCAAAAAACTCGCCAACGGCCACACCCAATGGATCCCACCACCCCACCTCCCCCTCCCAGTGGGCACCAACACCTACCACCACCCGGAACGGCTACTGAACTAGTGTCCACAGGTGTGGCTCCGGCCACCGTCCGGGTACTCCGACACGATGTTCCAGCCGAAGGACGTGGTACGCCTGCTCATGCGGGCTGCTCCCCTGCTCAACACACCGGTGGCCGCGATCGCCACGTCGCCCCGCTTCGGCGTGGGACTGCAGCGCAGCGTCACGGTGATCACCTACACGGGTCGGCGCACCGGGCGGAAGTTCACTATCCCGGTGGCCTACCGCCGCAACGGCGACTCGATCGACATCGCCGCCAACATGCCCGACGCCAAGACCTGGTGGCGCAACTTCGCCGGCGACGGCGCGCCGATGACCGTGCGCCTCGACGGCACCGATCGCACCGGCCACGCAGTCGCGCGCCGGGACGCCGACGGGAAGGTGACGGTCAGCGTCCGTCTGGACGAGTGATCTAGAGCGGTGCCGCGCCCCGCAGATGCTCGAAGATCAGCGATGTCTGGGTGCCGGCCACGTCCGCATCGGCATTGAGATTCTCCACCACGAAGGACCGCAGGTCGTCGGTGTCGCGCGCGGCGACGTGAATGATGAAGTCGTCGGCGCCGGCGAGGAAGTACACGTCCATCACCTGCGGCTTGCGCCGCATCTGGGCGGTGAAGTTGCGGATCTTTCCGCGCGCGTTGGACTGCAGGGTGACCGAGATCATCGCCTGCAGTGGCAGCCCGATCGCAGCCGGATCGATGTCGGTGTAGAACCCCCGAATCACGCCGATGTCCTGCAACCGCCGCACCCGGCCATGACAGGTGGATGGGGCGATGCCCACCGCCTCCGCGAGCGCGCTGTTGGAGATCCGCGCGTCGATGTGCAGGGTGGTCAGTATCCGGCGGTCGATGTCATCGAGTTCGCCGGGCCGAACATCCTTCGGCAGGCCCATCGCGGGCGCTGATGTTCTCGACGATCCTTCAGCCATAGCCGCACTTTATCGAATCTTCCTCGTCATGATTGCCTGGCGACCGAAAGTTCTTCACAATTTCCCCGAAGGCAATTCCCGAACAAGGAGCGATCATGCGCGTCGGCATTCCGACCGAGATCAAGAACAACGAGTACCGCGTCGCCATCACCCCGGCCGGCGTGTCCGAACTGGTCCGACGCGGCCACGACGTCGTCGTCCAGGCCGGCGCCGGCGAAGGATCGGCCATCCACGACGACGATTTCAAGGCCGCGGGCGCGCAGATCATCGAGGGCCCCGACAAGGTGTGGGCCGAGGCCGATCTGCTGCTGAAGGTCAAGGAGCCGATCGAGCCCGAATACTCCCGGATGCGCAAGGGGCAGACCCTGTTCACCTACCTACACCTGGCCGCCTCCCGGCCGTGCACCGACGCCCTGCTGGCCTCCGGCACCACCTCGATCGCCTACGAGACCGTGCAGACCGCCGACGGGGCGCTGCCACTGCTGGCGCCGATGAGTGAGGTCGCGGGCCGGTTGTCCGCCCAGGTCGGCGCCTATCACCTGATGCGCACCCAGGGCGGTCGCGGCGTGCTGATGGGCGGTGTCCCCGGCGTGGCCCCGGCCAAGGTCGTGGTGATCGGCGGCGGGATGGCCGGCGACAACGCCGCCGCCGTCGCCTGGGGCATGGGCGCACACGTAACCGTGTTCGACCTGAACATCAACATCCTGCGCAAGATCGACGCCGAGTACGGCGGCGCCATCGAGACCCGCTACTCCTCGCGGCTGGATCTCGAGGACGCCGTCACGCAGGCCGACCTGGTGATCGGTGCCGTGCTGGTGCCGGGCGCCAAGGCGCCCAAGCTGGTCACCAATGAGACTGTGGCGCAGATGAAGCCGGGCGCGGTTCTGGTGGACATCGCCATCGACCAGGGTGGCTGCTTCGAGGACTCCCGGCCCACCACGCACGATGAGCCCACGTTCAAGGTGCACGACGCGGTGTTCTACTGCGTCGCGAACATGCCCGGCGCGGTGCCGCGTACCTCCACATACGCACTGACGAACGCCACCATGCCGTACGTGATCAAGCTGGCCGAAAAGGGTTGGCAGGGCGCCTGCTTCAACGACCCGGCGCTGGCCAGGGGCCTGTCGACCCACCAGGGTCAGCTGCTCAACGCCGAGGTCGCCCACGACCTCGATCTGCCCTACACCGATCCGGTCGGCCTGCTGGCCTGAGATCTTCAGGTGAGCCGCAAGCTCACCCGCACGCAGCGGACCGGGACAGCTCGTCGAGCGTCCCGGTTCGTTGGCGTTCGACCTCAGGACATGCCGGCGGGCGGGTGGCCGAGGCAGATCAGCGCACCCAGTGGGTCTTTGATCACCGCCAAGGTGCCATAGGGCGTCTCCTCGCCCGGCATCACGATCTCCCCGCCGATGGCCTCGGTCTGCTTCACCGTCGCGGCCACATCGTCGACGGTGACGTACACCTGCCAGAACGACGGCACCTCGGGCGGAAAGAGCTTGGCGGCGTCCATGATTCCCGCGTAGGCGCTCTCACCGGCGAAGACCTGTCCGTACCGGTCGGGGCCGACAGCATCCGGATCGCCGCCGGTCCCGATCTCGTCGATGCGGGCGCCCAGAACGGCCCGGTAGAACGCCAGGGACGCGTCGTAGTCCTTGCTCTGACATTCGAACCAATACGGCGCACCGTGCTCACCCCACTCGGTGAACCCGACGTGGGTGCCGGGTTGCCAGAACCCGATTGCGGCGCCCGCCGGGTCGATGAGCACCATCATCGAGCCGAGATCCTCGAGTGGCATCGGCGGCACCAGCACGCTCCCCCCTGCCGCCTCGGCCGCGGCGACGGTGGCATTGCCGTCGGCGGTGTGCAGGTACACCGACCAGATGTTCGGCGGGCCGGCTTCTGACATGTGCGGGGCGAGGCCGGCGACCTGCTTCCCGTCGAGCGTGAAGTTCTGATAGCCCCCGAACTTCTCCTGCGGAGGCGTCGCCAACTCCCAGCCGAAGATCTCGTGGTAGAACTCCGCGGCACGCGCGGGGTCACTGCTGACCAGGTCGAACCAGATGGGAGCCCCGACCGGGGCGCTGTACTCACTCACGGTGAATCCTTTCGGCTGATGAAGCGATCCCCATTACCGACACCCACGACACCGAAAACTCATCGCTCAGTCCAGCAGGTCGCCGTCGACATAGAACCAGCGACGGGCCCGCACGGCGAAGCGCGACCGCTCGTGCAAAACCCCCACTCGCCGGCCGTCCAGGAAGTGGGCGACGAACTCGACCTCGCCGGTCTGGTCCTGCGGCCCACCGTCGACGGTGTCGAGGATCTGCAGGCCCGTCCAGGCCGGTCCGGCGTCCACCGGCAGCACGGGGGGCCGGGTGCGCGGATGCCAGGTCCGCCAGACGTAGCCGAGGTCGCCGACGGCGTAGGCGCTGTAGCGGGCCCGCATCAACTGCTCGGCGGTGACGGCCTGCCGCTCACCACGGTGCAGGGCCAGGCAGCACCGCCCGAACGGTTCACCGGACCCGCAGGGGCACCCGTCGGTCGGCCGCATCCGGTGTCTAGACCAGCCCACGCAGGGTGGGCAGGGCCAGCGTCGTCACATCCGCGATGAGCTGGCCCAGCGCCGGTGCCTTGGGGTCGTTCGACTGGGTGCGGGTCATGACCGCGAGCAGGATGCGTTCGCCGCTGGGCCCGAACACGATTCCGATGTCATTGGTGCTGGCGAAGTCGCCGCTTCCGGTCTTGTCGGCCGACGTCCAGCCCGGCGGCAGACCCGCCCGCATCCGCGACGTCACATTGCCGCGCATCCAGTCCTCGAGCTGGCGGCGGTGCACCTCGTCGAGAACGTCTCCGGTCAGGATCGCGCGGACCCCGCCGCCGAAGGCGCGCGGGGTGCTGGTGTCCCTCGGATCGCCGGGCAGCGCGGAGTTCAGTTCGATCTCCCAGCGGTCCAGCCGGGTGTGCTCGTCGCCGATGGAACGGGCGAACTCGGTGATGGCCGTTGGGCCGCCGATCGCGCGAAGTAGCATGTTGGCCGCGGTGTTGTCGCTGCGCTGCAGCACCGCCCGGCACAGCTCGTCGAGCGGGAGCCGGCCGCCGGCCCTGGGCGCGGAGATCGGCGAGTTCGGTTGCAGCTTAGCCGGATCCACATACAGGGTGTCGGTCATGACCAACTCGCCGCGCTGGGCCTTCTGCAGTACCCGTGCGGCCAGGTACGCCTTGAAGGTCGAGCACATCGCGAACATGTCGTTGTCGCGGTGCGCCACCGTGGCGTTCGACTCCAGGTTCAGCCCATAGAGCCCGACGAAGGCGTTGTCGCGCTTCTCGAGCAGGCCGATGCGATCGTCCAGTGGCGGCAGCGGTTCGGCGGGATCGCTCAATCGGGGTGGCGTGTAGGACTGCTTGTGCCCGCACGCCGCGGCAGCGGTAAGTGCCGCACCCGCGATCAGCAGGTGGCGACGCGAGAACGTCATGTGACCTCCTCGGTCAACGCGGCGACGATGCCGGCGGCAGCCCCGCCTCGGATCCCGCGCCAGGCCGTGCCGGCCCACAGATTGGTGCCGTGCGGGTCGCCCGCGGCGATCGCAGCGCGGCGCATCGCCCCGGTCAACTGGTTCACCTCCGGATAGCCCAGCGGCGCCACCGGGTCGTAGCGGTCGGTGAAGCCGTTGGCCAGGCCCCGCGCATAGCGGCCGGAGAACGCGCAGGTGACCACCGTGTGGCTGAACTGCGGGTCCGACAGTGCCTGCCGGTGAACGGGATTGGTGCCCGCCTCATCGGCCAGCAGCAGGGCCGTTCCGGCCTGGGCGGCACACGCACCGTGGCCCAGTGCCCGCCGGACGTCGCCAGCGGTCGTCAGCCCACCGGCGGCGATCACCGGAACCTCGTGGGCAGCACAGATGGCCGACAGCAGCACGTCCAGCGGCTCCTCCCCCGGTCGCCGGCCGGGATCGAACGTGCCGCGGTGACCGCCGGCCTCGGGCCCCTGCACCACCAGCACGTCGGCGCCGGCACCCACGGCGATTCCGGCCTCGGCCGGCGAGGTGACCGTCACCGCCGCGAGCACACCACGTGTGCTCAGCCGGGCAAGGGTCTCCGCCGACGGGCAGCCGAACGTGAACGACGCCACTTCGGGCGCGGTGTCGGCGACCACGTCGATCTTGGGGCCCCAGGCGTCGTCGTCGGGGTGGGTCTGGCCGGGCTCGACCCCGTAGCGCTCGGCCAGCGGCGTGAGCTCTTCTCGATAGCGGTCGAGCGCGGCAGAAGTTGCCAGCGAGGGCTGCGGCACAAAGAGATTCACGCCGATCGGCCCGGTGGTCGCGGCCCGGGTCGCGGCGATGCCGTCGGCGAATTTCTCCGCGGTCAGGTAACCGGCCGCCAGGAAGCCCAGCCCGCCGGCGTTGGACACCGCCGCCGCCAGGGCCGCGGTGCCGGGCCCGCCCGCCATCGGAGCCCCGATGATGGGGACCGCGAGGTCGGACAGGCCGAACATCAACCCGTGAGCTCCGGGATCGACCACAGAGGTTGCGGCAGTGATCGTTTCGGCCGCTTGGGCCCCAGCACCGCGGCGCCGAACGGCTTGGCCAGCACCTGCCGAGCCACGGCGTTGACCTCTTCGACCGTCACCCGGTCGATGTCGGCCAGGGTCGCCGAGATGCTGCGGTACTCACCGTAGTTCAGCTCACTGCGGCCCAGGCGGTTCATCCGCGAGGCCGAGTCCTCCAGGCCGAGCACCAGCCCGCCGCGCATCGAGCCCTTGGCGATGCGGCACTCGGCCTCGGTGATGCCGTCGCGGGCCACCGCTTCGAGTATCTCGTTGGTCAGCCGCACCACTTCGTCGAAACGCTCCGGCAGGCAGCCGGCGTACACCGACAACGTCCCGCCGTCGGCGAACGAGTCGATGCTCGAATACACCGAGTAGGCCAGCCCGCGGGTCTCCCGGATCTCTTGGAACAGGCGCGAACTCAGGCCGCCGCCCAGGGCGGTGTTCAGCACCGCCAGCGGCCAGCGGCGGGGCCAGTGCCGGCCGGGGATCCGAACTCCGAGCGACAGGTGGGTCTGCTCGCAGTCGCGGTCCAGCACGGCCAGACCCGGCCTGCCGGCCAGCCGTCCGGTGCCCCTGCGCGGCGGCTGCGGACGCCGGCCCTTGACCAGGTTGCGACCGAAGTACTTGCGCACCAACGCCACAACCACATCGTGGTCGACGTTGCCCGCCACGGCGACGACCATCCGCTCCGGGATGTAGCGCCGCACGTGGAAGGAGCGCAGCTGCGAGCGGGTCATCGCGCCCACCGAGTCGACGCTGCCGATCACCGGGCGACCGACCGGATGGTCGCCGAACATCGCCGCGAAGAACACGTCGCCGAGGGCGTCCTCGGGATCGTCGTCGCGCATGGCGATCTCCTCGAGCACCACGTCACGCTCGAGTTCGACGTCGTGCGGTGCGCAGACGCCGCGCAGCACCACGTCGGAGACCAGGTCGACGGCCAGTTCCAGATCGTCGTCGAGCACATGCGCGTAGTAGCAGGTGTGCTCCTTGGCGGTGAACGCGTTGAGTTCACCGCCGACCGCATCGACGGCCTGGGCGATCTCCACCGCGGTGCGCGTCGGCGTCGCCTTGAACAGCAGGTGTTCCAGGAAGTGCGCGGCGCCGGCGACGGTCGGGCCCTCGTCCCGTGAACCCACGTTGACCCAGACCCCGACCGACGCCGAACGCACCGACGGCACGTATTCGGTGACCACCCGCAGACCGCCCGGCAGGACCGTGCGGCGGATCGCCGAAACCTCCCGGGCCGGCGCGCCATTGCGCCGGCCGCGGTGCAGGTTTACCGGCACCTAGCTGCTGGCGGTCGCGGCGTCGGCGGGCGCGGGCTCGGCGGGCGCCTCGGCCGCCTCGTCCTCGGCGACCAGGATCAGCGAGATCTTGCCACGGTTGTCGATGTCGGCGATCTCGACGCGCAGCTTGTCGCCGACCTTGACCACGTCCTCGACCTTGTTGATCCGCTTGCCACGCCCCAGCTTCGAGATGTGGACCAGACCGTCGCGGCCGGGCAACAAGGAAACGAAGGCTCCAAAGTCAGTGGTCTTGACCACCGTGCCGAGGAAGCGCTCGCCGACCTTCGGCAGCTGCGGGTTGGCGATCGCGTTGATCATGTCGATCGCCGCCTGCGCGGACGGGCCGTCGGTGGCGCCGACGAACACGGTGCCGTCGTCCTCGATGGAGATGGACGCACCGGTCTGCTCGGTGATCGAGTTGATCATCTTGCCCTTGGGCCCGATCACCTCGCCGATCTTGTCGACCGGCACCTTGATCGCGGTGACGCGCGGCGCGTACGGGCTCATCTCGTCGGGGGCGTCGATGGCCTCGGCCATCACCTCGAGGATGGCCAGCCGGGCGTCCTTGGCCTGTGCCAACGCACCGGCCAGCACCTGTGACGGAATGCCGTCGAGCTTGGTGTCCAGCTGCAGCGCGGTGACGAACTCCTTGGTGCCCGCGACCTTGAAGTCCATGTCGCCGAAGGCGTCCTCGGCGCCCAGGATGTCGGTCAGCGCGACGTAGCGCGTCTCACCGTTCACCTCGTCGGAGACCAGACCCATGGCGATACCGGCCACCGGGGCCTTCAGCGGCACACCGGCGTTCAGCAGCGCCAGCGTCGACGCGCACACCGAACCCATGGACGTCGAGCCGTTGGAGCTCAACGCCTCCGACACCTGCCGGATCGCGTACGGGAACTCCTCGACGCTCGGCAGCACCGGCATCAGCGCCCGCTCGGCGAGCGCACCGTGGCCGATCTCGCGCCGCTTGGGCGAGCCCACCCGGCCGGTCTCACCGGTCGAGTACGGCGGGAAGTTGTAGTGGTGCATGTAGCGCTTGGACTTCTCCGGCCCGAGCGAGTCGATCTGCTGAGCCATCTTGACCATGTCGAGGGTGGTGACGCCCAGGATCTGGGTCTCGCCACGCTCGAACAGCGCGCTGCCGTGCGCCCGCGGGATCACGGCCACCTCGGCGCTCAGCGCGCGGATGTCGGTGATGCCGCGGCCGTCGATGCGGAAGTGGTCGGTCAGGATGCGCTGGCGCACCAGCTTCTTGGTCAGCGAACGGAACGCCGCGCCGATCTCCTTCTCCCGCCCGACGAACTGCTCGCCGAGCCGGCCGAGCACCTCGGCCTTGATCTCGTCGGTGCGGTCGTTGCGCTCGGTCTTGCCGGCGATCGTCAGCGCCTGGGCCAGGTCGTCACCGGCCGCCGACGCCACCGCGTGGTAGACGTCGTCGGCGTAGTCCGGGAACAGCGGGTAGTCGGCGGTCTCCTTGCCGGCCGCGGCGGCCAGTTCCTGCTGGGCCTTGCACAGCACCGCGATGAACGGCTTGGCGGCCTCCAGTCCCTCGGCCACCACGGCCTCGGTGGGCGCGCCGGCGCCGCCGGCGACCAGATCGATGACGTTGTCGGTGGCCTCGGCCTCGACCATCATGATCGCGACGTCACCGTCGTCGAGGGCGCGCCCGGCGACCACCATGTCGAACACGGCGGACTCGAGTTGCTCGACGGTCGGGAACGCCACCCACTGGCCCTGAATGAGGGCGACGCGCACGCCGCCGACGGGACCGGAGAACGGCAGCCCGGCGATCTGGGTGGACGCCGACGCGGCGTTGATCGCCAGGACGTCGTAGAGATCCTTGGGATCCAGGCTCAGGATCGTCACGACGACCTGGATCTCGTTGCGCAGCCCGCTGACGAACGTGGGGCGCAGCGGCCGGTCGATGAGCCGGCAGGTCAGGATCGCGTCGGTGGACGGCCGGCCCTCGCGGCGGAAGAACGATCCGGGGATCCGCCCGGCGGCGTACATCCGCTCCTCGACGTCGATGGTCAGCGGGAAGAAGTCGAAATGCTCCTTGGGGGCCTTGCTGGCGGTGGTCGCCGACAGCAGCATGGTCTCGTCGTCGAGGTAGGCGACGACGGCGCCGGCGGCCTGCTGGGCCAACCGGCCGGTCTCGAAACGGATGGTGCGGGTGCCGAAGCTCCCGTTGTCGATGGTGGCGGAGGACTCGAAAACGCCTTCGTCGATTTCTGCTGCAGACATCTAGGTCCGGACAGCCTTTCTGGTTCGATTGTCATCGCAGTGTCGAGCAGTGGCGGGACAACCTGAACGGCATGGGCTTGCGTACGGCTACGGCCGTCGATCGAAGCGGCCGGACACGGTGGGCCCGGCAGCCACTACCGAAGACCGCCCGAATGCAGGCCGGCCACTGTCGTGACGTGCGAGTCCAGGCCGGATGGCCCGGAACCGTGATGATTCTACCTTGACAATTCGGCAAGCTTTGACTCCCGCCACCGCTTGGTTGCATATCGGCGTCACCGATCGCTGGAGCGCAACCCCTCGAGCGCTGTGGAACCGCTGAAGTCGTACTTCCTCGGCCTATGCAGTCGCACGAGTCGCTGGTCGAAACCAGGGATGACCTCGCCAGCCTTGATCAGTTCCGGCCAAGGATCGTCTGAATTCGGGACCTCGAGCGATTCCATGAATTACATCGTGGCACGAGGAGAGGCATCGCGACGCCTGCGGTTATCGACGCAGACCCAGCCGTTCGATCAGCGAGCGGTAGCGCTCGACGTCGACGTCGGCGACGTACTTGAGCAGCCGGCGACGACGGCCGACCAGCAGCAGCAGACCGCGCCGGGAGTGGTGGTCGTGCTTGTGCTGCTTGAGGTGCTCGGTGAGGTCGGTGATGCGCTTGGTCAAAAGCGCGACCTGGGCTTCCGGCGAGCCGGTGTCGGTCTCGTGCAGGCCGTAGGTGCCCAGGATTTCTTTCTTCTGCTCGGCGGTCAGCGCCACGAAAACATCTCCATCAATCGGTACCGCGAGGAAAAGGGTTCTCAGCGAGGCCGCCGCGGACTGCAGCACACGCGTCTCAGCGACTTTAGCAGCGACAACCGGGGGGATCGAAATCGCGGGGTTGACAACATACAACCGATTGGTTGTATGTTGGCCGGGTGATCGTGGACCAAGAGGACCGGGCCGATGCCCTGTTCCATGCGCTCGCCGACCGCACCCGGCGCGACATCCTGCGCCGCGCGCTGGCCGGTGAGCACTCGGTTTCCGCGCTCGCACTGAAGTACGAGATGAGTTTCGCAGCGGTGCAGAAGCACGTCGCCGTGCTGGAGAAGGCCGGACTGCTCACCAAGCGGCGCAGCGGCCGCGAGCAGCTGGCCAGCGGCGACGTGGCGGCCGTGCGATCGGTGGCGTCGATGCTCGGGGCGCTGGAGGAAATCTGGCGGGGTCGCATCGCGCGGATCGACGAACTCATCGCATCCGACACAACCAGGGAGGACTGAAGCAATGCCTGTGACCGACGTTCAGCACGACCCCGCCAACCTGACCCTCACCATCACCGCCGATTTCGCCGCCCCGGTCGAGCGGATCTGGCAGATCTATGCCGACCCGCGTCAGCTGGAGAAGGTCTGGGGACCACCGAGCTACCCGGCGACCGTTGTCGACCACGACCTGCGGCCCGGCGGGCGGATGACGTACTTCATGACCGGGCCGGACGGCGACAAGCACGCCGGCTACTGGGAGATCACCGCCGTCGACGAGCCGCGGCGCTTCGAGTTCGACGACGGCTTCGCGGACATGGACTTCAATCCCAATCCGGACATGCCGAAGGCCCGCAACGTCTTCACGTTCGCCGAACACGACGGCGGCACCAGGGCGACCTACGTGAGCACCTACGCGTCGGCCGAGGCCCTGCAGACGGTGCTGGACATGGGCGTGATCGAGGGCGCCTCGTCGGCGATCAACCAGATCGACGATCTGGTCTCATCCGGCGGCTAGGCGGACGCCAGGATCTGGCGGGCCTTATCGGTGTCCTTACCCATGGCGGCGACCAGGTCGTCGATGGAGTCGAACTTGAGTTGGCCGCGCAGCCGGGCGACGAAGTCCACCGCCACGTGCTGGCCGTACAGGTCGGCCTCGGAATCCAGCACGAACGCCTCGACGGTGCGGGTGCGCCCGGAGAACGTCGGGTTGGTGCCCACCGAGACGGCGGCCTGGTAGCGCTCGCCCGGGACCACCGAGCCGGTGATCGGCCCGTGTCCCAGCACGGTGAACCAGGCGGCGTAGACGCCGTCGGCCGGGATCGCCGAGTACATCGGGGGTGCGACGTTGGCGGTCGGGAAGCCGAGCACCCGGCCCCGGCCGTCGCCGCGCACCACCACACCCTCGACCCGGTGCGGGCGGCCCAGCGCCTCGGCGGCGGCCACCACGTCGCCGGCGTCGACACAGGAACGGATGTAGGTGGACGAGAAGGTCACCGTTTCGCTCTGGTGGTGCTCGGTGACCAGGGACATGGCCTCGACGGCGAACCCGAACCGCTCGCCTGCCTTGCGCAGCGCGTCGACGTTGCCGGCGGCCTTCTTGCCGAAGGTGAAGTTCTCCCCTACCACGACCTCGACCACGTGCAGGCGCTCCACCAGCAGTTCGTGGATGTAGCGCTCGGGCGTGAGCTTCATGAAGTCCGTGGTGAACGGCATCACCAGAAAGACGTCGATACCGAGTTCCTCGGCCAGCTCGGCCCGGCGGGTCAGCGTCGTCAGCTGAGCCGGGTGACTGCCCGGGAACACCACTTCCATCGGGTGCGGGTCGAACGTCATCAGCACGGTGGGGACGCCGCGCTCGCGACCGGCCTTCACCGCGCGGGCGATCAGTTCGGCGTGGCCGCGATGGACGCCGTCGAACACGCCGACGGTCAGTACGCACCGGCCCCAGTCCGAGGGGATGTCCTCCTGGCCGCGCCACCGCTCCACGGGGCCAAGCCTACGGCGCGCCGCGGCGGCCGTGACCGTCAGATCTTCAGATCAGGTGATGATTGCCTAAACTTTGCGCTGTGAGTCCTGACGAGCGGCCGAACGCCGGGGTACGCGACCTGACGACGGTCGCCCAGGACTACCTCAAGATCATCTGGACCACCCAGGAGTGGTCGCACGAGAAAGTGAGCACCAAGCTGTTGGCCGAGCGCCTCGGGGTGTCGGCCAGCACCGCCTCGGAGTCGATCCGAAAGCTTGCCGAGCAGGGTCTGGTGCACCACGAGAAGTACGGCGCGGTGACGCTGACCGAGCGCGGCCGGCACGCTGCGCTGGCGGTGGTGCGCCGCCACCGACTGCTGGAGACCTTCCTGGTCAGCGAGCTCGGCTACGGCTGGGACGAGGTGCACGACGAGGCCGAGATCCTGGAGCACGCGGTCAGTGACCTGATGTTGGACCGGATCGATGCCAAGCTCGGCCACCCCACCCGGGATCCGCACGGCGACCCGATCCCGGCCACCGACGGCCAGGTGCCGACTCCCCCGGCCCGGCAGTTGTCGGCCTGCGCGGACGGCGACCACGGCACCGTGGCGCGGATATCGGACGCGGACCCGGAGATGCTGCGCTACTTCGACGCGGTCGGCATCAACCTGGATTCACGGCTGGAGGTGCTGGCGCGGCGCGACTTCGCCGGGATGATCTCGGTCTCGGTGCAGTCGGCCGATGGGGAGCACAGCACCGTGGAGTTGGGAAGCCCTGCGGCACAGGCGATCTGGGTGGTGGCTTCGTAGGCGTGTCCGCCCGTCGAGTGTGAATCCTGGGCGGCTTCCCGGCCGATTCTCCGCCGAGGTTTCACACTGGCCGATTTGGAACGATCTCCCGGCCTCGACAACTGGCCGAAACGTCGGTTTTTTGCGTCGACGACCGTAAAATTCCGGGCATCACCAGCGGAGGGCGGGACGCATGGGGTGGTTTCCGGTCGATCCGCGATTCGTCACGCCCGAATGGCTCAGCGAGGTCCTCGGCGGCGAGGTCCGTGGCTTCCGGATGGAGCAGATCGGGATCGGGGTCGGACTGCTCGGCCGGCTCTACCGGGTCCACCTGGAGGGCAGTGCTGTCCCTGCGTCCGTGGTGATCAAGTTTCCGACGCTCGATCAGCAGGCCCGCTCCGCGCTCGGCGAGGACCTCGACCTCTACCTGAAGGAGGTCCGCTTCTATCAAGAGATTGGCGAGGCCAATCCGCTGCCGCCGGCTCATCCGTACTTCGCCACTATCGACGAGGCCACCCACGACTTCGTCCTGGTGCTCGAGGATCTTCAGCGGCTTCGCTTAGCCGACCAGACCATCGGTTGCACACCGGGGGACGCCGAAACGGTGGTCGATGCCATCGCCCGCCAGCACGCGCACTGGTGGGAGAGCGACCGGCTGAGCGCCCTGCCGTGGTTGAGGCCGTACATCACTCCCCCGTTCCCCGCCGTGCTCGCCGCCAACGCGAAAGCGGCCTGGCCGCGCTTCTTGGAACTCGTCGGCGACGACCTGTCACCAAAGCTACGGGACTTCGGGCAACGTCTACCGTCGCTGATCCCGTGGTACCTCGAACAGCTCTCCCGCCCGCCGTGCACGTTCATCCACGGGGACCTGCGGCTCGACCAGCTGTTCTTCGGCACCGGCCCCGGCGACCCGCCGGTGACGGCCCTGGACTGGCAGGTAACCCAGCTCTGCCGGGGTGCCTACGATCTGGCTTACTTCGTGAGCCAGAGCCTGACCACCGAAACCCGGCGGGCCTGCGAGGCCCCGCTGATCGAGCGCTACCGCAGTCGACTGGCCGAGGCCGGAATCGATTACCCCGCAACCGAACTAGAGCGCGACTACCGGCTCACCACGGCGCTGTGCTTCATCTATCCCCTGCTGGTCGCGGGACGCATCGAAGTGGTGAACGACCGCCATCTTGATCTACTTCACACGATGGCCGACGGCGCCGCGACGGCCATCGAAGACAACGACGCGCTGGCGCTGAGGCCGGACTGAGCCATGACCACCCGCGCCTGCACCGCCTGCGGCACACCGAATGAAGCCGACGCCCGCTTCTGCGAGGGCTGCGGCACCGCGCTGGAGCGAACCTGCGGTGCGTGCGGTGTCACCGTCAGTGCTACCGCGCGGTTCTGCAAAGGGTGCGGCTCGCCATTGGACGGCGAGGCGCTGCCCCCCACCGCCGAGGGGCCGACCCGCAAGATCGTGACCGTCCTGTTCGCCGACCTGGCCGGGTCGACGGCGTTCGAAGAAATCGTCGACGCCGAGACCGCCCGCGAAGTGATCGGCCGCTACCACGAGCTGCTGCGCTCCACCGCCGAGCGGCATCGGGTCGGGGTGACCAAGTACATCGGTGACGGGTTCATGGCCGTCTGGGGGGTGCCCGAGATCGGGGATGACGATGCCGGCCGGGCGGTCGACGCGGCCGTCGACCTGCAGGAGCGCTTTGTCGGGCTGGCCCGCGCGGTGGCCGAGGCACACGGGGTTGAGCTGGCCCTGCGGGTGGCGGTCAACACCGGCGAGGTGGTGGTCGGCGCCGACGACGCGGACCTGGTCGGTGACGCGTTGAACGTCGGGGCCCGTCTGGAGTCGGAGTGCCCGCACGGGCAGGTCGTGGTCGGCGGGGAGACCTGGCGCGCGACCCGTGGCCGGCACCGGTACGAACCGCTCGGCGCCGTTCCGGTGAAGGGCAGGCAGGCGCCGGTCCCGGTGTACCGATGGCTCGGCTCGGCGGCCGCCGAAGCGATTTCATTCGTCGGCCGCGGCGACGAATTGCAGCGGCTGCGAAGGGTTTTCGACAACACCGCGGCAACACGGGCCGCCCGCCTGGTCACCGTCACCGGCGATCCTGGTGTCGGCAAGACCCGGCTGGCGGCGGAGTTCGCGCGATCCCTGCCCGGTGCGCGGGTGCTCGACGTGCGCTGCGCGGTGGAGGGCAGCCCGGCCCTGGCGCCCGTCGTGGAGGTGTTGCGGCCGCTCGATCTGGACGCCGAGATCCCGGCCGGCACCGCCGAACGCGACCGCATGCTGCGCGACCTGACCGGCATGACATCCGGTGTCCCAGGTTCGGTCGAGGAGACGTTCTGGGCACTGCGCCGCTTCGTGGAGGTGCTCGCCGCAGGTGACCCGCTGGTGCTTATCTTCGACGACATCCAATGGGCGGACAGCCTGCTGCTCGACCTCATCGAGCACCTCGCGGAGTGGGTTCGCGGCGCGCCCGTGCTGATGATCGCGCTGGCCCGCCCCGAACTGCGCGAGACCCGGCCCGATCTCATCACCGTCGGCGGCTGGGTCACCGAGGCGGTCCGGTTGCGCGGTCTGGAGTCCGGCGCGACGGCGGAGTTGGCCGGGCGCGTATTGGGCAGCGACCGCCTGCCGGAGGAGCTGCTGCGCCGGCTGCCCACCTCGACCGGTGGCAACCCGCTATTCGTACGGGAACTGGTCGGCATGCTGGTGCACGACGGGGTGCTGGCCCCCAAGCCCGACGGCTGGCGCCTCACCGTGGACGCCGACGACATCGACGTCCCGCCGACCATCCAGGCGCTGCTCGCATCACGCCTCGAGCGACTCAAGCCCGCCGACCGCCGCGTGCTGGAGGTCGCCTCGGTGATCGGCACCGATTTCGCCGCCGGCACGGTGGCCGAGCTGGCCGGGCTGCGGGAGGCCGAGATCACCTCCGCGCTCAATCGGCTGCGCCGGCTCGACCTCGCGCAGCCCAGCGGCACCTACGCCGGTGACGAGGCGGTGTGGCGGTTCCACCACGTCCTGATCCGTGACGTCGCCTACCGCAGGCTGTTGAAATCCGAGCGAGCCGATCTGCACGAGCGGTTGGCGAACTGGGTGGAGGCCGGCGGCACCAAACTGGCGATCGAATCCGACGAGATGGTCGCCCGCAACCTGGAGGCGGCGCAGGGCTATCGAGCGGACCTCGGGCTGCGCGACGCGCACAGCGCCGAACTCGCCCTGCGATCCGCGCGGAGTTATCTGTCCTCGGCGCGCCGCGCGCTCGACCGCGACGAACTGGTGTCGGCTGGCACCCAGGCGGCGCGCGGCGCCGCGCTCGCCTCCGCCGACTCCGCACTGCACGCCGAGTTGCTGTTGGTGGGCTGCGAGGCCTTCCTGTCTGCGGGTGACGTGGCTGCGGGGTCGCCGTTGGTAGACGACCTGGAGCGAATCGCGGGAGAAGCGTTGGCACCGTGGGCGATCTGCTACCGATGCCAGCTGGTCGTCTACACCGATCCGAGCCGGCTGCCCGAGGCCGATGACCGGCTCCAGGAGGCCATCGACGAGTTCGCGCGACGCGGGGATGCCGCCGGACTGGCCAAGGCGCACCGGGTCCGGGCGAACGCCCGGGCCCGGCTCGGGCGGGTGGGTGATGCCGAAGTCGACCTGTTCGAGGCGCTGATCGCGGCCCGGCGCGGCGGGGATCACCGCCAGATCACCGCCGCGCTGGGCGCCGCCCCGAATGCCGCACTGTGGGGACCGAGCCCGGCGCCCAAGGCGGGCGGGCGATGCCTGGATGTGGTTCGGATGCAACGCATGACGACGGCGGCACCGTCGCTGGAGGCCACCTCGCTGCGCTGCCTGGCCGTGCTGGAGCTGCTGCGGGGCCGCCCGGACAAAGCACGCTCGATGCTTGCCGATGCCCGTCAGGTGGTGGCCGAACTCGGTCTGCGGCATGGGCTGATGGAGACCGAGTTGTACGCCGGGATCATCGAACTGATGGTGGGCGACCCGGTGGCCGCGGAACCGCACTTCCGCACCGCGCTGGAAGGGCTCGACGCCCTGGGCGTCGGTGCCGACGCCGGGCAGGCGGCGGCGCTGCTCGCCAGATCCGTTCTGGCCCAAGATCGTATCGATGAGGCCGATCGTTATGCCGCCGAAAGTGAACGGATCGCCGGGCACAATCTGAAGACTGCCATCGGCTGGCGGGCGGTCCGCGCGGAAATCCTCTCGGCCCAGGGCCAGCACGAGGTCGCCATCGCCAAGGCCCGCGAGGCGGTCGCGGTCGCCGGCGAGACCGACCTGGTACTCGATCACGCCGATGCATGCCTTGCGTTGAGCCGGGTGCTGGCCGCAGCGGGTGACGGGTCGGCGGCCGCCCGTGCTCGCAGCGATGCCGAATCGCTGTACGCCGCCAAGGATGCCGTGTTCATGGTGACCCGCGCCGCAGAGGTGGTGGGTGTTGCCGCGTCGCCGGCGCCAAAGGTGGTTGCGAAGGGGTCACGACTGGCGGTGCGGAACCGCGCCAGCGACCTTGCCGAAGCGGGCTGGGAGGCACTTAACGCTCACGACATAGAGGCCGTAGCAGCGACATTCTCGAATCAATCAGTCTATGACGACCGCCGATCGATCGGCGGTGGCCCTCTCGCCGGGCCGGATTGGGCGCGTAAGGTCGCCGAGCGCGCCATTGCCGACTATCCACATGCCGAGTCGCAGATCCTCGCGGTGCGTGGCGACACGTTGGTTTTGATCCGCGGCCGCTTGTGGGATGACGCCGGCAACGAGTCGGTCACGCTCAACGTCCACGAACTCGCAGCCGATGGTCTCATCGGATACCACGGCCGCTTCGATGGTGACGACTTCGAGGGCGCCTATCGCGAGATGGAGGCGCGCTACTACGCCGGCGAAGGCACCGCCTTCGCCGAGATCGGCCGGACTGGGAGCGCGTGGGTCGAGGCCATGTCGCGGCGCGACGTTGAGGCGGCGCGGGGGATCTCCCGGCCGGACTTCCGGTGGCTGGCGTCGCCGTCGTCGCTGAAGCCCGAAGAGCGTTCGGTCGACGAGTTGTTCGCGTGGCAGGACGAGCGCGCGCGACAGCTCTCGACTATGAAGATATGGGCGGCGACCATCCGCTGGGTGTCGCCCAACTGCGGTGTGAGTTTCATTGAGATCCATGGAACAGGCACCGACGGCGAGGAGTACGACTGGAGCGGGATTTACGCCTCCGAGTATCGGGATGGACTGACCGTCTCGGTCAGGGAGTTCGACGTCGACGACGAGGATGCCGCGTTCGCCTACGCCGAATCGCTTGTCGCACCGAAGCAGCGGCGGCTGGTGGCGGCCAATGCGGCCAGCGGGGTGCTCGACAGGGCGATAGCAGGCCTGCAGGCCGAAGACGTCGCCGCCGTCAATGCTTTGTTCTCCCCGCATATCGTCTACGAGGACAGGCGCCCCGTTGCCGGCGAACTGGTCACCGGCATCGACTACTTGACTGAGGCCGTTGGCGCGCTGCGGGCGCAGTACAGTCACTTCGCGGGTCACACGTTGGCCGTGCGCGGTGATCGGATTGGCCTCGCCTGGAGTCGATGGTCGGACGACACCGGTAACGAGTCAGGCAACCTGCACGTGATCGCGCTCGGCGACGATGGCCTCATCGCCAGAATGGTCTACTTCGCTGACGACGACTTCGATGGCGCCTACCAGGAGATGGAAGCGTGGTACTACGCCGGCGAGGGCAAGCCCTATGCCGAGCACGGGCGCACGCAGTCCGCATTCGTCGAAGCGATGAACCACCTGGATGGCGCGGCTATCCGACGACTGTGCCGACCCGAATTCCGTTGGCTGTCACTGCCCTCGACATTGACCCTCCCCGCGCGCACGGTGGACGAACTCATCGACTGGTGGGGGGAGCGTGTCCAACAGGCCGGATCGGTGCGGCAATGGAATTCCGCAATCGCATGGTTGTCACCCGACGTGTGGGTGGGCGCCGGCGACGCCCGTGGAATGAATAGCGACGGTGCCGAATACAGCTGGTCGGGGATCTATGTCGGCACCTTCGCGAACGGGTTGGTCGAATCTGTAGGCGAATTCGATGACGAGGATGCGGCGTTCGCCTACGCCGAATCGCTTGTTACACAGAAGCAGCGGCGACTGGTGGTGGCCAATGCGGCCAGTCAGGTATTCGAGCGGGCGATCGAGGCGCTCCAGAGCAACGACCCGAAGGGCGTGATCAAACACTTTTCGGCGGAGATCGTCTACAAGAACCGGCATCCGCTTGCCGGCGCAATGATTAAGGGCATCGACTATCTGAGCGAGAGCATTCCCGCCATGATGGCGCAGTACGACCACCACCAAGGCCACGTCCTCGCCGTTCGCGGCGATCGGCTGTGTCTGGCGGAACTGCACTGGTGGGACGACAACGGGAACGAAGCGACCAGTCTGAGTGTGACGGAGCTCGGCGAGGATGGGCTGATCGCCAGCCTGCTGTACTTTGCTGAAGACGACTTCTGCTCTGCATACCGGGAATTGGACGCCCGGTACTACGCCGGCGAGGGTGTTGCATACGCGGAGCACGGTCGCACACAGTCGGCCTTCGTGGAGGCGCTGGTCCACCTGGACGCCGCAGCCGCCCGCCAATTGTGCCACTCCGATTTCCGGTGGCTATCGCCGACGCGGGCGTTGGCCGACCCGGTACGCACGATCGATGAGGCGATGGTCTGGTTTCGGCGGCGCGCCGAACAGGTGGACTCCGTGCTGAACTGGACCTCCGCGATCACATGGCTGTCGCCCGACGTTGCGGTCAATATCGGCGAGGCACGCGGAATCAGCCGCGACGGCGCGGACTATGCCTGGTCAGAACTATTCGTCTCGGTTTTTCGCGACGGACTGTTCGACATGGTGTATGGATTCGAGCCCGAGGACGAGGACGCCGCATTCGCATTCGCGGAATCGCTTGTCAAACAACGAAACAGCCGGCTGATCGTGGTCAACGCGGCCAGCCGGGCACTGGAGAAGGCATTTGCCGCGTTGCAGGCCAACGACCCCGGCGCCGTCTCCAGTCTGTTTGCAGCTGAAGTCCTCTACCAGGACAGGCGTCCACTCGCCGGTGCTCTGGAAACAGGCGTCGACTACTTGAGCGAAGTCGTCCCGGCACTGTTAGGCCAGTACGACCACTTCGAGACCCGCATTCTCGCTGTCCGTGGCGACCGACTATGCCTCGCATGGAGTCGATGGTTCGACGAGTCCGGAAATGAGGCAACCAATCTGCACGTGGCCGAACTCGGCGAGGATGGGCTGATCACCCGCCTGCTGTACTTCGTCGGAGACGATTTCTGGACCGCCTACCGCGAACTCGAAGAGCGCTACTACGCCGGCGAGGGCGCGGCGTTCGCGATCGGCGGTCGGGCGGCGGCCGATTGGGTTGGAGCGATCAGCAACGGCGACATCGAGGGCGTTCGCCGCGCTTCCCACCCCGACTTCCGTTGGTACGCGACGCCGTCGGCACTCAAAGACGCTGAGCGCACCGTCGACGACATGTTCCGATGGTGGCAGGAGCGGGGACGCCAGGTATCGTCCCAGCGCCATTGGGTGCCCGCGTTGGTGTGGCGGTCACCGAACTGCGCAGTCAGTCTCGGAGAGATCGCGGCCGTCGGTCCAGACGGCGAGCACTACGACTGGAACTTGGTCGTGGTGACCGAGTGCCGCGACGGGCTCGTGCTCGCCGTGCGGGAGTTCGACGACGAGGACTCGGCGTTCGGCTACGCCGAATCGGTTGTCACGGAGAAGTCGTCTCGACTCTCGCTGATGAACGCCCCGTCCAGGATGGCCTACCGGGTCCTCGCCGCGCTCCGAGCCGGCGACCTGGACACCATCGTCGAAGCCTACGCGGACAACTATGTTCACGCCGACCATCGCCGGCTCAGCGGCGGACCGGTCACCGATCGTGACAGCATGCGCGACGCGTGGGGGCGGATTGTTCGGCTCTACAACCGGTTCGAGATCGACATCATCGCCACCCGGGGTGAGCGGCTGCATCTCCTGCGCCATCGGTGGTCGGACGACTCCGGGAACCAGTCCATAGCCCTCATACTGAATGAGACTGACGACAGCGAGCGGATCGTCTTCCAGGACCGCTTCGACGAGGACGACTTCGCCGCCGCCTACGCCGAACTCGATCGGCGTTATTACGCCGGAGAGGGTGCGCCTTACGCGGACGAGGGCTTGCCGCTGGTTGCGAATCTCCATGCGGAAAACCGAGGTGATCTGGACGGCGCCTTCCAGATCTTTTCGGCGCCGGGCCTTCGGATTGAGAGTCGCTCCCACTCGGTGTTCCCCACCCGCACCGCTGATGAACTGCGTCGTAGCGTCGAGGAACTCAGCGCCATGGTCACCTCCTATCGGGTGTGGAGCCCGGCGGCCTGTTGGCTGTCCAAGAACTGGATCGTCGCGCGCCACGAGCGCGAGGCCCTCGGTCGCAATGGCGAAAAGCTCTCCTGGTCGCGGCTGTGGGCCGGCGAAACCCACGGCGGGCGCTTCACTTCGCTGTGCGAGTTCGATGCCGACGACGAGGAGGCGGCCTTCGCCTACGCCGAGGAGCGCATGCGCGCCGCCGCGAGTCGGCTGGCGGTGTGCAACCGGGCCAGCGAGGCGGGCGAAGCCATGATGGCCGCGATGCGCGCTCACGACGCCAACCGAGTCGTCGAACCATATGCAAACGAGTTCGTCTATGACGACCGACGCCCATTCAGCGGCGACCCCATCTCTGGCATCGACGAGATGCGCGTCGCGGCTGAGCAAGTCTTCCAGCAGTACAAGCGGTTCGACAACGGAATGCTGGCCGTACGAGGCGATCGCCTGGCTCTCGGTTGGAGTAAATGGTCGGATGAAGCGGGGAACGAGGCAGCGCATCTGCATTTGGTCGGCGTCAACCAAGACGGCCTGATCGACTATCACGCGCGCTTCGACGCGGACGACTTCAAAGCTGCCTACACGGAGCTCGAGCGCCGGTACTACACCGGCGAGGGGACGCCCTACGCGGCGGAGGGCAGGGCACTCACCGAGATCGTTCTAGCCGAAAACCGGGGCGATCTCGATGGCGCCTTCAGCGTCTACCTACGGCCCGGTCTCGAGATCGAGAGCCGGTCACGCTCAATCTTCCCGACGCGCACCGCCGCAGAGCTTCGTCGCAGCGTCGAAGAGCTCGGCGCCATGGTGAGCTCTTATCGGGTGTGGAGCCCGGCCTGCTGCTGGCTGTCCCCGAACTGGGTGGTGGCGCGACACGAACGTGAGGCCGTCGGTAGCAACGGTGAGACGCTCACATGGTCCAGGCTTTACGCGGGTGAGATCCGGGGCGGGATGTTTGCGTCGTTGTGTGAATTCGACGTCGACGACGAGGACGCCGCCTTCGCGTACGCCGAGGAGCGGATGCGAGCTACTTCGGGCAGGCTGGCGGTGTCGAATCGAGCCAGCGAGGTTGGGTGCCGATTCGTCGCCGCCCTTTATGCCGGAGACATCGATGGTGCGACGGCGTTCTACTCGGATCGAGTCGTTTACGACGACCGGCGTCGCTTGAGCGGCGACCCCATCAGCGGCTCCACAGCGGTGCGTGCCGCGATCGAGCGATTCGGCAAGCACTACAACCGATTCGAGTTGGACACACTCGCGGTTCGCGGAGAACGGTTACAGCTCGCGCGTCACCGCTGGTCGGACGATAGCGGCAACCAGTCCGCAGGCATCATCCTTGCCGAGATCGATGACGACGGGCACGTGATCTACGACGGCCGTTTCGACGAGGACGATTTCGACGGCGCCTATAGCGAACTTGAGAGTCGCTACTACTCCGGCGAGGGTGCGGAATTCGCGCAGAACAGTCTGATCACAATCGAGTTCCTTGAAGCGATGGATACCCTCGATGTGGAGCGGGCGCGAAGGCTCTGCCTGCCCACCTTCAGGCTGTTCAGTCCGCCATCGACATTCGTTGCACAGGAGCGATCCCTCGACGAGTTCTTCCGATGGCAGCGCGAACGCACCGGCCAGGTGTCGTCGGTCAAGAACTTCTTGCCCGTGATTCGGTGGCTGTCACCGAACTGCTTTGTCACCGTGGGCGGCGTTGTGGGACGTGGATCCGCCGGCGAGGAGTACACCAACACCTGGGCGCGAATCCATGTCGGTGAGTTCAGTGCCGGATTCCTCTCTTACATGCGGCAGTTCGTAGATGAGGACGCGGCCTTCATCTACGCCAAAGAACGGGTCGACGCGTCCAGGGGCAGGCTGGCGGTCATCAACCGGGCCAGTGGGACGGCAGAGGCCTTCGTGCGCGCGATGCAGGCCCACGACATCGAAGCCGCGCTGACGCTGGTCGACGATGACATTCACCACGTCGATCACCGACGAATCAGCGGTGACCCGTTGCAGGGCAAGGTTGATTCACGTCTCGCACTGCAGCGGATTCTTCACCAGTACAACCGCTTCGAGATGCGCACGCTGGCGGTTCGCGGCGACCTGTTGGTGCTCTACCGGACTAGATGGTTCGACGACAGCGGAAACGAAACGGCCTTCCTGCATGTCGCCGAAGTCGGTGAGGACGGCCGCATCGTGACCGACGCCCGGTTCGACGAAGACGACTTCAACGGTGCCTTCGAAGAGCTCGAACGGCGCTACTACTCCGGCGAGGGTGCCGCCTTCGCGGAATCGGGCAACACGGCGGCCCAGGTTGTTACTGTCGGCAACAACCACGACTACGACAAGTTCTTCAACGAACTGGCAGTTCCCGGGCTGCGGGTCGATAGCCGCGCGGGCACGATCTTCCCCGAGCGAACGCCGGAAGAGCTACGCGACAGCGTCGAGTTGTTCCACGCGATGGTGGCCTCGTCACGGATCTGGTACTCGGCCGTCCGGTGGCTCTCTCCCGAATGTGCGGTGGTGCGTCAGGAACGCGAAGCCGTCGGCGAGGACGGCGAGTGCTATGAGTGGAGCCGGATCTACGTCGCCGAGTTCGAAAACGGTCTTTACACCGCGGTCTGCGACTTTGATGTCGAGTTCGAGGAGCAGGCGTTCGCCTACGCGGAAGAGCGGATGCTGGCTACCTCGAGTCCCCTGCCGGCGAGCAATCCCGCCAGCGAGGCGGCTCAACGCGTCACCGCCGCCCTGCGGGCCGGTGATGTCGGCAGTCTCCTGGCCTGCGCCTCGGATGATTACGTCATCGACGATCGCAGGCGGATAGCCGCCTACCTGCTGCGCGGTCACGAGGCGCTGCGCGCCGGCACGGAACGAGTCCTGGCGCAGTACACCGCCTTCAAGATGACGACATTGGCCGTACGCGGTGGGCACCTGGCGTTGTCCGCGAGCACGTGGTCCGACGACTCCGGCAACGAATCGACACAGCTGCACGTGTTCGAGCTCGGCGATGACGGCCTTCTTCGCGGGGAGACCCGGTTCGACGAGGACGACTTCGAAGCCGCCTACCGGGAACTAGAGAGTCGCTACTACGCCGGCGAGGGTGCGGCGTTCGCGAAGCACGGTCTGTTCGCCGCCGATTACGTGGCAACGATGAACCGTGGCGACTTCGACACCATGTTCAACGAGCTGAGCAGCGCCGACTTCCGCTTCCAGAACCGGGGGCGATCCCCATTCCCGGATCGTTCGGCCCGCGAACTTCGCGCCAGCTTCGAGGATCTCTACGCAAGGCTCGCCTCGGTGCGGTCGTGGTTCTCGAGTCTGCACTGGGTGTCGCCGACCACCTCTGTTGGCCGCCTGGAGCGCGAGGGGGTCGGGCACGACGGCACGCAGTTCGCGTGGACGCGGATTCTCGTCAACATGTACCGCGACGGCCGGCTTGCCTCAATCTGGGAATTCGACGAAGACGACGAGGCGGCCGCGCTCGCGTTCGCCGAAGAAAGCCTCCGCTCCGCCCAAGGTCGGCTCACTGTACGAAATCGTGCTACCGCGGCGGCCGAGCGCGTCACGTCGGCCCTGCGCGCCGGTGATGTCGAGGCGCTCGTTTCGTGCGTTTCAGAGGACTACTTCCTCGACGATCGGCGCCAGTTCAGTGGCGACCAACTCCGCGGTCACGAGTCGCTGCGGGCCGGAACCGAACGGGTACTCCAGCACTTCAACACGTTCGAGAGCCGTCCATTGGCCGTGCGCGGCGAACGTTTTGCGCTGTGTCTGTTGAGGTGGTCTGACGCCTCGGGTAACGAGTCGACACACCTGCATGTGATTGAGGTCGGCAATGATGACCGGATCGCGTACGAGGTTCGTCATGACGAGGACGACTTCGAGGACGCATATCGGGAACTCGAAGAGCGGTATTACGCGGGTGAGGGTGCCGAATCGGCTCAACCGGGCATGGTCATCGCGAAGTACACGGAGACGTTGAGCCGCGGTGACCTCGACACCTTGTTCGATGAGGTATGCACCCCGGATGTGCGTGTCGAGAGTCGATCACGCTCAGTGTTCCTCGACCGCTCGGCCACCGAATTACGTTCGAGCCTAGAGGAATTGCAGCGACTGGTCGGAACAACGCGCAACTGGTTCGCCGCCATCCGCTGGATATCTCCCCAATGGGCCGTAGGCCTTTATCAGCGTGAGGCCGTCGGGGACGCGGGTGAACAGTACGAATGGACTCGCATCGTCGTCTGCGAGGTCTGGGGCCGGCGGTTGACGTACGCGTGTCAGTTCGAGATGGAGGACGAGGCTGCGGCCTTCGCCCACGCAGAGGAGCAGGCGCGAGCCTCCACCAGCCCTCTGGTGGTGGCCAACAGAGCGAGCGCCCTCTTCACAAACGCGACGAGGAGCCTTAACGAGGGCGACCCAGGAGGCTTGCTCTCGCATTACGCCGATGATTATGTCTTCGATGATCGTCGGCGCCTCAGCGGCGACCCGATCGTGGGCAAAGCCGCACTGCGTCCAAATGTCGAACGGATCCTACAGCAATTCAACAGCTTCGAGAGTCGGCTGCTCGCGGTGCGCGGCGAGCGGCTGGCGCTGGGATGGAGCCGGTGGTCCGATGCAGCCGGCAATCAGACGAGCTATCTCCACGTCTGGGAACTGAACGACGACGGCCTCGTGGCACGAGACATCCGCTTCGACGAGGACGACTTCGAAGGGGCGTACCGGGAACTGGAATCGCGCTACTACGGAGAATTGGGTGACGAGTTCCAGGCGCAGGGCAAACTTGCCGCCGAGTACGTGCTTACCGCCAACCGCGGTGACTTCGACACCCTATTCGGTGAGCTGTCGAGCAAAGATCTCCGTGTCAAGAACCGTTCCCGCTCCCTCTTCCCGGACCGCACCGCCGAAGAACTGCGAGCGAGTTACGAGGAGCTCTACGCCATGGTTCCCACCGTCCGGTCATGGTTCTCGGTAGGCCGGTGGATGTCGCCGACCGTCTATATCGGTCGACTCGAGCGCGAAGGCGTCGGACGTGACGGCGAGCGGTACTCCTGGTCGAGGATCCTGGTCAACGAATACCAGGACGGCCGCGCGGCCTCGATGTGCGAGTTCGACGCCGACGACGACGTAGCCGCCCTCGCCTACGCCCGGGAACGCGCGGCTCAGACCTGATCGGCGTCGGTCGCGTACACACCCAACAGGTCGCGCGCCGACACGATGCCCACCAGCGCCCCGTCCCGCTCGACCAGCAGGTGCCGGATGGAGTGATCGGTCATCCGGATCGCCGCCTGGTCGACGGTCTCCTCGGCCGCGCACCACAGCAGGTGGGTGCTGGCCACGTCCGCCGCACGCGTCGCGGCCGTGTCCTTGCCGGCCGCCACCACCTTGACCACATCGCGCTCGGTCACCAGCGCGGTGGGTCGGGCCTCGTCGCCGACCACGACCGCGCCGACCTGCTTGTCGGCGATCGCCTTGGCGACCTCGGCGACGGTGGCGTCGGCGGGCACGCGGACCACCGCGTCGCCGGTGAGATCGGCGATGGCGATCGAGCCGGCCGTCGGGATGGAGGGCATCTCAGTCATGCCGACATGGTTGCAGACCGCCTCTGAGCGGCCCGAACTCAGGCTGACCTCACTAGACGCCTCGCGGACGGTTCGCACTCGGCGGGCGAGTTCCCCCACGTAGGGTGACCAGAATGTCCGACCACACCGATTTCGAGGGACTCACCGTCGAGTTGCGCGACGACGGCGTCGGCGTCGTCAAGTTCAACCGCCCGGAACGGCTCAACGCGGTGACCGCGCAAAACTTCGCCGATCTGGAGACGGCCCTGCGCCGGTTGGGTGCGGACAGCAGCTGCGGTGCCGTCGTGATCGGCGGCGAGGGTGCGGCCTTCTGCGCGGGGATGGACATGGCGGAAGCCCGGCCGAACAAGGACGAGGACCCGGTCCGGCTCGCGTACGACGGGATGCGGCGCACGGTCGGGACCGTGTTGGCACTACGCGACATTCCGCAGCCGGTCGTCGCGGCCGTGCAGGGGGCGGCGGTGGGGGCCGGCTTCGCGCTCGCCACCGCATCCGACATCCGGATCTGCGCGCCGGACGTCATGTTCATGGCGCCGTTCCTCAAGCTGGGCGTCTCTATCGGCGACCTCGGGCTGTCGTGGATGCTGCCACGCCTCATCGGCGCGGGTACTGCCGCCGAGATCCTCTACACCGGGCGCACTCTCGGCGCTGAAGAGGCACGTCAGCTTGGCCTGGCCCAGCACGTCGTCGACGAGCCGTTGCCCAAGGCGATCGAAATCGCCGCCAAGATCGCCACCCGACCCCGCCTCGGCGTCCAGATGTCCAAGGAACTGCTCAACGCCAGCATCGGCGCGGGCGGTCTGCGCGAGCACCTCGAACTGGAACTGCGCTCCCAGGTCATCGGCCTGGTGAGTGCGGACCACCGCGCCGCCGTCCTGCAGTTTCTGGGCCGCAAGGGCAAACAGTAGGCAAGAGAGGACTTTTCATGGCTGAGATTCGATTCGACGACCAGGTCGCCGTCGTCACCGGTGCCGGCCACGGACTGGGCCGCACCTACGCGCTCGAACTGGCACGCCGCGGCGCGGCGGTCGTGGTCAACGATCTCGGTGTCGATGTGCACGGCCTGGGTACCGGGCCGGCCGCCAATGTGGTCGTTGAGGAGATCAGAAAGGCCGGCGGACGCGCGGTCGCCAACACCGACTCGGTCGCCACCCCGGAGGGTGGTCAGGCCATCGTGGACGCTGCGATCAACGAGTTCGGCCGGGTCGACGTCGTCATCAACAACGCAGGCATCCTGCGGGACAAGTCCTTTCACAATCTGTCGTTCCAGGAGATGGACGACATCATCGACGTCCACCTGCGGGGCGCCTTCTACGTCAGCCAGCCCGCCTACCGGCTGATGCGCGAGCAGAGGTACGGCCGGTTCCTGTTCACCACATCGGCGGCCGGACTGTTCGGCAACTTCGGGCAGACCAACTATTCGGCGGCCAAGATGGGCCTGGTCGGGCTGTCCAACACCATCGCGATCGAGGGCGCCAAGAACGGAATTCATTCCAATGCCATCGCCCCCATCGCCCGCACCCGGCTGACCGAGGAACTGCTCGGGCCGATGGCCGAGGCGCTGCACCCGGAGTTCGTCACTCCGCTGGCGCTGTACCTGGTGTCGCAGGACTGCGAGTTGACCCATGAGGTGTTCTCCGTCGGCGCGGGCCGCTATTCGCGTGCCTTCGTGGGGGTTTCCGAGGGGTGGTTCTCCGGCAAGGGCAATGTGCCCTCGATCGAAGATGTCGCCGGGCACATCGACGAGGTGTGCGACCTGACGAAGCACATCGTGCCGGACAACGCGCAGGGCGAACTCGCCGTGCTGGTCCCGCTGCTGAGTTAGAGACGAACGGAGCTGATGTGCCAACTGGAGCTGCCACCACCGAACTGGTCCACTATTCCGTCGAGCGCGGCATCGCCCGTATCGAACTGGACTCCCCGCACAACCGAAACGCGCTTTCCCGTCAGCTGTGCAACGAGTTGGCTGCCCACCTCTCGGAGGCGTCGGGCGATCCCGCGGTCCGGGCCATCGAGCTGACCCACACCGGATCGGTCTTCTGCGCGGGAGCCGATCTCAGTGAGGCCTCGAGCGGTCCGTCCTCGACCGACGCCATGGTAACTCTGTTGAAGTTGAGCCTCGAAGCTCCCAAGCCGGTGGTGGCCCGCCTGAACGGGCACGTGCGAGCCGGCGGCCTCGGGCTTGTCGGTGCCGCCGACATCGTGATCGCCTCGCGGGCAGTCACCTTCGCGTTCACCGAGGTGCGCATCGGTGTCGCCCCGGCGATCATCACGCTCACCACGCTGGGCCGGATGACCGAACGCGCCGCCGGCCGCTACCTGTTGACCGGGGAGAAGTTCGACGCCGCCACGGCTGCCGAGATCGGTTTGATCACGGCGGCGGTCGACGATCTTGATGCCGCGTCCACCGCCCTCTACGACGAGTTGCGGCTGTGCTCGCCGCAGGGACTGGCAGAGACCAAGGCGCTGACCACCAGGGCCACCCGGGCGGCGGTCAACGACGACGCCGCGCATCTCGCCGCCCTGTCGGCACGCTTGTTCGGCACCGCAGAGGCGCAGGAAGGCATGCGAGCCTTTCTGGAGAAGCGGCCGCCGGACTGGGTCCTGCGCTGAGAACTACAGACCGAGTGTCTTGGCGATGATGTCGCGCTGGACCTCGCTGCTACCACCGGCGATGGTGCCGACCACGGCGGTGCGGAACTGCTCCTCCATGCCACCCTCGGTGGCATAGCCCATCCCGCCCATCATCTGAATTCCTTCCAGCGCTGCACGTTTCGCGACCTCGGTGGCCTTCAGTTTGACCATGGAGGCTTCCTGGGGCATCAACTTGCCGGGGTTCTCGTCGACGCGCTGGGCGACGTCGTGCACCAGCAGCCGGGTGCATTCGATCTCGGTGGCGAGTTCGGCCAGTCGATGCGACAGCGCCTGGAAGGTACCGACCGGGCGACCGAACTGCTGGCGGGTCCTTACGTAGTCGAGGGTGTCGTCGAAGGCGCGGCGGGCTTGCCCGAGGGCGAGCGCGCCGACGATCACCCGCTCGGTGTTGAGCCCGGCGATCAGCTGCAGCCAGCCGCCGCCCTCCGTGCCGATCAGCCGCTCCGAGCCGATCTCGCAGTCGGTGAAGAACACGTCGTTGACCTCGGCGCTCATGGTGGGGATGGGCCGGATTTCGATGCCGGGGGTGTTGGTGGGAACCGAGAACATCGAGATGCCCTGGTGTTTGTCCCCGGTGTCCGCCGTGCGGGCCACCAGCAGGATGTGGTCGGAGTAGTGGGCGTTGGAGATCCACATCTTCTGGCCGTTGAGGCGGTAGCCGCCGTCAACCTTGTCGGCCCTGCAGCGCAGCGAGGCGACATCGGAGCCGGAACCAGGCTCGGACATCGCGATCGCCGTCGGGGTGCCGGTGACGACGGCGCCGAGGATCTCCTTCTTCAGATCCTCGGAGGCCCAGCTCAGGTAGACATGCGAGACGATCAGTGTGACTGCGAAGCTGCCGACCGGGATCTGGTTGTAGGCCAGTTCCTCGACGAACAGACAGGCGTCGTGGAGCCCGCCACCGGCGCCGCCGTACTCCTCCGGGATCGACAATCCGAGGAAACCGAGGTCGGCCAGCTTCCGGGAGATATCGGCGTTGTGGTGGGTCTTGCCGCCGTCGGTCAGCTCCAGCCGCTTCTCCCGGGTACCACACTCCCGGGCTGCGAACTCGCGAACGGTGGTGACCAGGCCCTGCTGTTCATCGGTCAACTGCAGGCTCACGAGCCCACCGTACTCAGTCGCCGAGGGTGGCGGGGCGGATCACCACGACCGACTTGGTCCGGGCCCCCTTGTCCTCCAACAGCGCGATCACCCGACCCCCTGGATCGGTGGCGGCGTAAACCCCGCCGATATCGGCGGCTTCCAACGGTCGCCCATGGCCCGCGTCATCGGCCTGCGCGGCGGTGATGTCCCGGCGCGGGAAGGCGAGCAGGCACGCCTCGTCCAGGGTGTAGCTGAGTTGCGGAGTCTCGGCCAGGTCTTCGAGGGTGCGAGCGTGTTCCAGCCCGTAGCCGCCGACCCGGGTGCGCCGCAGCGCGGTCAGGTGTCCCCCGACGCCGAGGGCCGCGCCGAGGTCGCGGGCCAGTGCGCGGATGTAGGTGCCCGACGAGCAGTCCACCTCGACATCGATGTCGACGAACGGACCGTCGCGACGAATGTCGAGGACGTCGAACCGATCGATGCGCACTTGGCGCTCGGCCAACTGCACGTCGTGGCCCTCACGCGCCAACTGGTAGGCCCGCTTGCCGCCGATCTTCACCGCGCTGACCGACGACGGCCGCTGCGCGATCTCGCCCCGCAATGCGGCGACGCCGGCCTCGATCTGGCCGTCGGTGATATGCGCCGCCGAAACATCCTGCAACACTTCACCTTCGGCGTCATCGGTGCTGGTGGACCGACCCAGGCGGATGGTCGCCGCGTACGACTTCGAGGTGGCCGTCAGCAGGCCGAGGATCTTGGTGGCCCGTTCGATGCCGATCACCAGGACGCCAGTAGCCATCGGGTCCAGGGTTCCGGCGTGGCCGACCTTGCGGGTGCCGAAAGTGCGCCGACAGCGGCCCACCACGTCGTGGCTGGTCATCCCGGCCGGCTTGTCGACCACGACGATGCCGGGGGCAGGCGGAACGTTCACAGCACGATCGCGGTCAGCGCCAGGCCACCGCCCACCGACCAGCGGCCCTCCAACCGGTGCAGGGGGGGACCGGACCGCGCCGCCGGGTCGATGAGGATCCGCGACACGAAGGATCCGCTGACCCCGCTCGCGTCGACGTCGAACGTGATGTGGGCGTCCTCGAAGCCGAGCCAACGCTGGGTCAGGGGGAACCACGCCTTGTAGGTGGCCTCCTTGGCACAGAACAGGATTCGGTCCCAGTGCAGGCCACCCGGCAGGGCGCCGATCTCGTACCGCTCGACCGGCAGGCTGACCGCGTTGAGCACCCCTTCGGGCAGCACGCCGTGCGGCTCGGCGTCGATGCCCACCGACCGCACCGACCCGGTCAGGCCGACCACTGCACCGCGATAGCCCTGGCAGTGCGTCAGGCTGCCCACCACGCCGTCGGGCCAGCACGGTTCGCCCTTGTCCCCCTTGAGGATCGGGGCAGGTGGAACGCCGAGTTGTTCCAGCGCCACCCGGGCGCAGTGCCGCACGGTGACGAACTCGTTGCGCCGCTTGGCCACCGACTTCGCGATCAGCGGCTCCTCCTCCGGTAGCGGGCTCAGCTCCGGCGGATCGTCATACAACTCGGCGTAGACCAGATCGGAGACATCGGGCAGCACCACCCGCATCAGTTCACTCATCGGCGTCGGCTGCGCAGCCGTTCCTGGAACTTCTCTGACTGCTCCCGCATCTCCGCGGTGATCGTGAAGTGGCCACCGAACTCGTTGAGGTAACCGGGCGCGTACTGCGGATCGGGCAGGATCTGGCGCATCCAGCGATAAGGCTTGCGGCGCCGCCACTCTCGCGGGTAGCCGACCGACACCTCCTCGAAGCGCACCCCGTCGTACCAGGTGGTGCGCGGGATGTGCAGGTGTCCGTACACCGAGCACACCGCGTTGTAGCGGGTGTGCCAGTCGGCGGTCTCCACGGTCCCGCACCACAGCGAGAACTCCGGGAAGAACAGCACGTCGCAGGGTTCGCGGCGCAGCGGGAAGTGGTTCACCAGGACCGTCGGGGTCATCCAGTCCAGTTCCTCGAGTCGGCCCCTGGTGTAGGTCAGCCGATCGCGGCACCACGCGTCGCGGGTGGCGTACGGCTCGCTGGAGAGCAGGAACTCGTCGGTGGCCACGACGTTGTTCTCCTTGGCGATCGCCAGTCCCTCGGCCTTCGTGCGTGCACCCGCCGGCAGGAACGTGTAGTCGTAGAGCAGGAACATCGGCACGATGGTCGCCGGGCCGCCCTGTTCGGTCCACACCGGAAACGGGTGCTCGGGGGTGATGACACCCATCTCGTCGCACATGTTCACCAGGTAGTCGTAGCGGGCGCGGCCGAACACCTGCACCGGATCCTTGCCGGTGGTCCACAGTTCGTGGTTGCCGGGCACCCAGATGACCTTGGCGAAGCGGCGGCGCAGCAGGTCCAGCGACCAGCGGATGTCGTCGGTGCGCTCGGCGACGTCACCGGCGACGATCAGCCAGTCGTCCGGCGTCGAGGGGTACAGCGACTCGGTGACCGGCTTGTTGCCGGTATGACCCGTGTGCAGGTCGCTGATTGCCCAGAGGGTGGGAGCCACAACCGCCCAGCCTACTGGCGCAGCGGCCTCGGCTGGACTTCCAACCGGTCGGGGCGTGACGCATACCAGCCGAGGCGCGCCTCGTCGTCAGCTTGTTCGGGCTGGTCACGACGGTATTCCGGAAGGCCGGCAGCGACCCTGCCGGAGCCGGGGATGCCGGGCCCGGCGGCGCCTTCGCCGCACTACATATTCTGAACGGCGTGACCGGCCGCCTGCGACACCTCACCGACCGTGGCGTGGCTCGCGCGCTGCACCTGCCGCCACCGTCCACCGACTACCTCATCCACCGCGGCGTGCGGATTCCGATGCGCGACGGCGTCGAGTTGCACGCCACCCACTACGCGCCGATCACCACCCGGCCGGCCGGCACCATCCTGGTGCGCGGCCCCTACGGTCGCTCGTTTCCGTTCAACCTCGTCTACGCCGAGCTGTACGCCGCGCGCGGCTATCACGTGCTGCTGCAGAGCGTGCGGGGCACGTTCGGGTCGGGTGGTGAGTTCGTGCCGATGATCCACGAGGCGGACGATGCCGCCGACACCGTCGTCTGGTTGCGCGAACAGCATTGGTTCACCGGCACATTCGCCACCATCGGGTTGTCCTATCTCGGCTACACCCAGTGGGCGCTGCTGGCCGACCCGCCACCGGAACTGGCCGCCGCCGTCATCAGCGTCGGGCCGCATGATTTCCACGCGTCGTCGTGGGGCACCGGCTCGTTCTCGCTCAACGACTTCCTCGGCTGGTCCGACATGGTGGCCCATCAGGAGGCGCCCCCGCTGCGGCGGCTGGCCTATCAGGCCCGCGCACGGCGCCGGGTCACCCGCAGTGCGCACGGCCTGCCGCTGAACACCGCCGGCCGGCAACTCCTCGGCGAAGCGTCGCCGTGGTACGAGTCGTGGATCGAGCATCCGGATGCCGACGACCCGTTCTGGGAGACCATGCGGATGACCGATGCGCTGGACCGCTGCAACGTGCCGGTGCTGCTGCTCAGCGGCTGGCAGGATCTGTTCCTGGAACAGACCATCGCGCAGTTCCAGCACCTGCACGGCCGCGGCGTCGACGTCGCGATGACCATCGGCCCGTGGACCCATACCGACATGATGGCCAAGGCGCTCGGCGAGGCCACCCGGGAGACGCTGGTCTGGCTCGGCGCGCATCTGGCCAAGGGGCCGGCGCCCAGCCGACCCGGCCGGGTCCGGGCGTACGTCACCAACCACGGCTGGGTCGACCTGCCGGACTGGCCGCCGGCCACCGGCGAGGGCGTGCTGTACCTGCAGCCCGGCGGCGGGCTGTCCGCGAAGGCCCCGGCCGGCGACGCCGAGCCGTCTCGGTTCCGCTATGACCCTGCCGAACCGACCCCGACCGTGGGCGGCCGGCTGCTGTCCTCGGACAGCGGCTACACCCGTGACGATCGGCTGGCCCGGCGTGGCGACGTGCTGGTATTCACCAGCGGACCGCTCGACGCCGACCTCTACGTGTGCGGCAACCCGGTGATCGAGGTGGCCCACGAGTCCGACAACCCGCACTTCGACTTGTTCGTGCGGATCAGCGAGGTCGACCCGCGCGGGCACTCCCGAAACGTCAGCGACGGCTTCCGCCGGTTCACCGCGCTGCCGGACGGCCCGATCCGCATCGAGCTCGACGCCATCGCGCACCGGTTCCGCACCGGGTCGCGGGTGCGGGTGCTGGTCGCCGGCGGGTCGCATCCGCGCTACGCCCGCAATCTGGGCACCGGCGAACCGGTGCTGACCGGGCATCGCATGGTCGGCTCGACGCACACCGTGCACCACGGCGCAGGCGGGGTGTCCAGGCTGCTGCTGCCGGCCTCCGATGCGCCGCCGTCAGCCGACGGCGTCGCGAACCCGGCGCGCGACCGCGGCTAACGCGGCTTCGTCGTGCACCGGCTGGCCGAATTGGGCCGCCACCGGAAGCTCGACCCAGCTGTTGCAGCCGGCGTACTCCGGTTCGCGGGGCAGGGTGATCGGTTCGGCCAGGGCGATGGCCTGCACCACCAGCACGGTCAACTGGTGCCGCGGGCGGAAGTCCAGCCGGTCGGCACGCACCGAGTCGGCGGTCCAGATGTGCAGGTCCTCGATCGTCCGTAGCACCTCGGGCCGGGTGACGGCAACGGCCGCAACGACTTTCGCGGCTGCCCGGATGGTGAGGCGACTGTCGGTGCTGTCGGCCGCGGCGGTGGCCAGCACGTCGCGGTGCTCGGGGCGGACCCGTTCGGCGTGGCTGTGCGCGACCGTCGGGAAGAACAGGAATTCGTCGGCGGCGACGGTGAAGCGTTTCTCGCCGATGCCGCCCTTGCGCAGCAGGACGGTTTGGCGACCGCCGAGCAGTGCGTGCACCGCCGCGCTCCACTCCTTCAGCGCGGGCGTCACGGCGGTGTACAGCCGCGATCGGCGTCTGCGAACACCACGCGTCCCTCAGTGACGTCGAGGTAGGTCAGCACCAGGGGCAGCTGCATCCCCCACCGCGCGTTGACCGCGTCGGCGAACCGCTGCGCCTTGACCTGCGATGCCGCACAGTCCCACCGTTGGTCGCCGCGGGCCAGGTAGCCGATCGCGAGCACGGCTTGCGGGCTCCACTGCGCCTCGAGTTGGTTCTCCAGGCAGTCCTTCGCGTGCGCGCCGCAGTAGCGGGAGTAGGCGGCCAGCATCTGCTCCTGCTCGTCGGCGCCGAACTCGCACTGCGGGTCGTCCGGCCGCACGGAACACGACGGCCGTGGCTGCCCGACGGTGTAGGCATCGTTCTCGTTGCAGCCGTTGCGGCCGGCGTCCTGGGCGTATTCGCAGTGCACATCCACCGCGCCGGGGTCCATCAGGATGAAAACCCCGTCGGGTTGCCAGTCCGGGTCGGTGATGGTGCCCAGCACCGCGCAATCCTTGGCGCCGGTCTTCGCGCAGACCCCGAACAGCCGGACCGGCAGCCCGTTGCGCAGCAGCGTCGCCGCGCCGGTGACCACCGGGCAGCCGTCGCCGTTGGGCGCGGTGGTGTCACAGTCGAGCGGCTGACCGAACTCGAAGCGGTTCGCGGCGGGGACGAAGGCATCCACCGGGCCGCCCGCCGACGGGCCACCGAGCGCCCCGAACGGGTCCTTCACCGCGCAGTAGGCGAGTGTGGCGGGATCCTCGAAGGGGTCGGCCGCGGTGTCGCTGACGCAGTTCTCCGGGCCGCGAAACACCACGCCGGGCCCGTCGAACAACGAATTGAGTTGAGCGGCAGCGTCATCGGAGGATGGTGCCGCAGCGGCGCCCGGGGCCAGCAGGAACGCGGCCGGCAGTGCGCACACCATCAGCAGACGCAGGAGTCTCATGGACTCTGGACTTTAGCCTGACAATCGCGCCCGCACCTCGGGACGGCGCAGCGGCGGAACGGTTTTGGGTGGCTGGCGTCGGGGCGGCAACTCGGCGAGCAGGCGCGCGGTGGTCGCCGTCACCTCGGCGACCGCGGCCTCGAACGCCGGGGCGACGCCGTCGGACGGCCGGGTGATGCCGCTGACCTTGCGCACGTACTGCCGCGCCGCGGCGGTGATTTCATCGGGGGTGGCCGCCGGCTCTAGGCCGCGCAGCTCGGTGATGTTCCGGCACATCCTTCCAACGTAACCGGAGGTGCGTCCGGTGCCGCAGCCCCCGACCTCCGCGGCACCGGACATCCCCCGAGTCCTCCCCCGAATACCCAGGGTGACGCTTTGCGCTGCCCCGGCGACAGGGCATTTCGACCCCTGGCTACGGTGTCGATATGCCCAGCGACGACATCCTGCTCACCGAGACCGGCGACCGGGTTCGCACGATCACGCTGAACCGGCCCGATTCCCGCAACGCGCTGTCGAGCGCCCTGCGCAAGCAGTTCTTCGCCGCGCTGAGTGACGCCGAGGCCGACGACGGCGTCGATGTCGTCATCTTCACCGGCGCCGACCCGGTGTTCTGCGCCGGTCTGGACCTCAAGGAACTCGGCAACACCACCGAGCTGCCCGATATCTCGCCGAAGTGGCCGCCGATGAGCAAGCCGGTGATCGGCGCCATCAACGGCGCCGCGGTGACGGGCGGGCTGGAACTGGCGCTGTACTGCGACATCCTGATCGCCTCCGAGCGGGCCCGGTTCGCCGACACCCACGCGCGGGTGGGGCTGCTGCCCACCTGGGGCCTGTCCGTGCGGCTGCCGCAGAAGGTGGGCATCGGCATGGCGCGGCGGATGAGCCTGACCGGCGACTACCTGTCGGCCGAGGACGCGCTGCGGGCCGGGCTGGTGACGCAGGTGGTCGCCCACGAGGAGCTGCTGCCGACCGCGCGGGCGGTGGCGGCCTCCATCGTCGGCAACAACCAGAAGGCCATCCGCGCGCTGCTGGACTCCTATCACCGCATCGACGCCGAGCAGACCAGCGCGGGGCTGTGGCTGGAGGCCGAGTCGGCACGGCAGTGGATGCGCTCCACCACCGGTGACGACATCGCCGCCAGCCGGGCCGGGGTCATCGAGCGGGGCCGCGCGCAGGTCAACTGACTCCTTCGCATTGAGTCAGAACTCCGGCACAGCTCACCTTGAATCCACCTTGCACATCTTGTGCGTCAGTTCTGACTCGACGCTGCGCAACCTCTGACACAGTGACTGCCGATGCGTACGTTCTTCGCCCGGCACGGCAAGGTGATCGCCCTGATCGCCGGCTTCCTGTTCTCCACGCTCGGCGCACTGTGGGCGCTGCTGGTGACGGACAACCTGACCGGCCAGATCCAGCAGCTGGCCGACACCCGGTCGGCCAACAGCACGGCGATCGACCGCCTCAATCGGCTGCAGTCCGAGTACTTCATCGCCAACCAGCAGGGCGACCTGATCTTCGTGTTGGCCGCGCAGGCCGCCGCCGATGACGGCCTGGTCGCCGACCTCATCAAGGGCAACATGCTGGATCGCGCCACCCCCGTCCGGAACATGCTCGGGGAGCTGGCGTTGGAGCACCAGCTCGACTACGAGACCGAGATGGCCGCCTACACCCAACTGAACGACCAGGTGCGGGCGAACCTGACGGCCGCGGGCTACAAGGCAGTCAAGGCCAAGGAGCAGGAGATCATCGCCAAGGGACAGGCCAGGGTCCCGGAGCTGATGAAGCAGAACGCCGAGATCGACCAGGCGCTCAACGCCAAGCAGGCCCAGCAGTCCCGCAACCACATTCTCGGAGTGACGATGGCGATCATCGGCAGCGTGGTGCTGCTGGGCGCGAACCTGATCACCGAAAGGGCCAGTGCCGCCAAGCCGACGGCAGAGATCGCCGCCGAACAGCCGGAGGTGCCGGCTAGTGGTCTACCGCCTGAGCAGTGATCAGATCGTCGACACCTAACCCGTTCCCGGCACCACCCAGCGGCCGGAGAACGCCCGCCAGCCGACGAAGCCCAGCCGCAACACCATGAATGCGCTCAGCCCCGACCAGATACCGACCAGACCCCAGCCGAACACCAGCGACAGCCAGATCGGCGGCAGGAACCCGACCAAAGCGCTGACCAACGTCGCACTGCGCATGAACGCGGCATCCCCCGCCCCGAGCAACACGCCGTCGAGGGCGAACACGATGCCGGCGATCGGCAACTGGGCCACCATGAACCACCACGGCACGCCCATCGCGTCGAGCACCGACCGGTCATCGGTGAACAGCGACGGCAGCACCGAGGCGCCGACGGCGAACACCGTCGCCAGCACCGAGGCGGCGAGCGTCGAGAACACCGTCACCCGCCATGCCACCGACTTGGCGTGCGTGGTCTGACCCGCCCCGAGCGCCGCGCCGACCAACGACTGCGCGGCGATCGCCAGCGAATCCAGCACCAGCGCAAGGAAATTCCACAACTGCAGCACCACCTGATGGGCGGCCAGCGCCGCGGCACCGAACCGGGCCGCCACCGCCGCCGCCGAGATGAAGCAGGCCTGAAAAGCCATGGTGCGTAGCACCAGATCGCGACCCATCACCACCTGCGCGCGCAGCACCGAAAGGTCCAACCGCAGCGGCACCCGCTCCACCAACAGGGCTCGGCAGAACAACAGCGCCGCCAGCCACTGCCCCACCAGGTTGGCCACCGCCGAACCGGCCAATTCCAGGCGCGGCGCACCCAGCCAGCCGTAAACCAGCAGCGGGCACAGCACCGCCGAGGCGCCGAACCCGATGAGCACGTAGCGCAGCGGACGCATGGTGTCCTGCACGCCGCGCATCCAGCCGTTGCCGGCCGCCGAGATCAGGATCGCAGGCACACCGGCGATCGCGATGCGCACCCACGGCATGGCCGCCGCCGCGATGTCCCCGCCCGCGGCGATCGCCGAGACGATCGGCACCGCGGCCACCTGGACGAGCGCGACGATGGTCAGGCCGAGGCCCAGCGCCAGCCAGGTGGCCTGCACACCCTCCCCGACAGCGGCCGTGCGATCACCGGCGCCGTAGAACCGCGCCGAGCGGGCGGTGGTGCCGTAGGACAGGAAGGTGAGCTGCGAGCTGAGCACCGAGAGGATCAGCCCACCGATCGCCAGCCCGGCCAGGGGCAGCACCCCGAGGCGGCCGACGACGGCGATGTCGAACAGCAGGTAGATCGGTTCGGCGGCCAGCACGCCGAGCGCCGGAAGCGCCAGCGCCGCGATCCGCCGCGGCGAGGCGGCGTCGGGTTGTGTCAATCCCTCAGCCGAGGGCGGCGACCAGTCGCGCCACCACGTCGTCGATCGGGCCGACAGCCGAGAACCCGGCGGCCAGCTTGTGACCCCCGCCGCCGAAACCGGTCGCGACCTTGCAGAGATCGAACTCCTTGGCCCGCATGGACACCGACCAGTGCTGTGGCTCGATCTCCTTGAAGACCGCGGCCACCTCCGCCTCATGGGTGGTGCGCACGATGTCGACGATGCTCTCGATCTCTTCGGAGCGGTTGGTCAGCCAGTCGGCGTGGTCGACGACGACATACACCAGACCGGCGCCGGCCACCGCCTCCGGCAGCAGGTGCGCGGTGGACAGCACCCGCGACAGCAGCGGCAGCCAGCCGAACGGATGGGTGTCCAGCAGCTCACGGCTGAGCGCGGCGTTGTCGACGCCGATCTCGACCAGCCGCGCCGCCAGCCGCAGTGCCCGCGGGGTGGCCCAGCGGAAGGAGCCGGTGTCGATGGTCAGACCGGCGTAGAGGCAGGAGGCCACGTCGACATCGATGGTCTTGCCCCAGGCGTCGAGCAGTTCGGCGACGAGCATGGTCGTCGAGTCGGCCCTGGGGTCGACGTAGTTGACGGTGCCGAACAGCATGTTGGACTTGTGGTGGTCGATGACCAGCGCGTCGTGCGGGGGCTCGACGAGCGCCGCGAGGCCACCCAGCCGGTTGGGGCTCGGCGCGTCGACGGTCACCACCAGGTCGGCGTCGCGGCGCATCTCCCCCGGCGGCACCAGCAGATGACCGCCGGGCAGCATGCGCAGCGAGTCGGGCAGCGTCGAGGGCGTCGCGAAACTCACCTGCACCGGGGTGCCCGCCCGCTCCAGCACCAGCGCCAGCGCCAGCCCCGCGCCCACGCTGTCGGCGTCGGGATGGACGTGACAGATCACGCTGACAGAACCGGCGCTCGCCAACACGTCGGCGGCACCGCGAGCATCCACCCGCCTGCCGAGGCGGGTGATCTCAGTCGTCGAGTCGATCGTGGTCACCGGCGTCCTGGTCGTCGAGCCCGACCCTGTCTGATCCCGGGTCGCTGCGCTCCTGCCCAAAGGAGCTTCCCTCTTCTCCTACCACACGGTAGGGGTGCGCGTCTCCCGCAGGAACCGCCCCGGCCCGGATCCGCGCCACATCGGCGTCGGCCGCCCGGGCTCGGGCCAGCAGTTCCTCCATCCGCTGCGCGGTGTCGGGCACCCTGTCCAAGACGAAGGACAGCGTCGGGGTGAACCGCACCCCGGTGCCCGCGCCGACCTTGCTGCGCAGCGCGCCCTTGGCGCGTTCCAGCGCCGCGGCCGCACCCGCGTAGTCGGGCTCGTCGTCGAGGGTGGTGCCGCGCACCGTGTAGTAGACGGTGGCATCGTGCAGGTCGCCGGTGACCTTGGTGTCGGTCACGGTGACGAACGCCAGCGGCGGGTCCTTGATCTCGAACTCGATCGCTGAGGCGACGATGGTGGAGATCCGCTTGGCCAGCCGCCTCGCCCGTGCGGGGTCAGCCATTACCGAACTGCCTTCTTCGCTTCGCTCATCAGGCGGCTAGACCCGCTCTTTTTCAACCAGCTCGTAGGTCTCGATGATGTCGCCCTCCTTGATGTCGGAGTACGTCAGCGTCAGACCGCATTCGTAGCCCTCGCGCACCTCGGTGGCGTCGTCCTTCTCCCGCTTCAGCGAGGACACCGTGAGGTTCTCCGCGACCACGACGTTGTCGCGGAGCAGCCGGGCCTTGGCGTTGCGGCGCATGATCCCCGACTGCACCAGGCAGCCGGCGATGTTGCCGACCTTCGAGCTGCGGAAGATCGCACGGATCTCGGCCCGGCCCAGTTCGCGCTCCTCGTAGATCGGCTTGAGCATGCCCTTGAGCGCGCTCTGGATCTCGTCGATCGCCTGGTAGATCACCGAGTAGTAGCGGATCTCCACACCTTCGCGGTTGGCCAGCTCGGTGGCCTTGCCCTCGGCGCGGACGTTGAAGCCGATGATGATGGCATCCGACGCCGACGCCAGGTTGACGTTGGTCTCGGTGACACCACCGACGCCGCGGTCGATGACGCGTAGTTCCACCTCGTCGTCGATCTCGATGCCCAGCAGGGCCTCCTCGAGCGCCTCGACGGTACCGGCGTTGTCGCCCTTGAGGATCAGGTTCAGCTGGCTGGTTTCCTTCAGCGCCGAATCCAGATCCTCCAGGCTGATCCGCTTGCGGGCCCGGGCCGCCAGGGCATTGCGCTTGCGCGCGCTGCGCCGGTCGGCGATCTGGCGGGCGATGCGGTCCTCGTCGACGACCAGGAAGTTGTCACCCGCGCCGGGCACCGAGGTGAAGCCGATGACCTGCACCGGCCGCGACGGGTAGGCCGCGTCGACGTCCTCGCCGTGCTCGTCGACCATGCGACGGACCCGCCCGTAGGCGTCGCCGGCCACCACCGAGTCGCCGACCCGCAGCGTGCCGCGCTGGATCAGCACGGTGGCCACCGGGCCGCGGCCGCGGTCCAGGTGCGCCTCGATGGCCACACCCTGGGCTTCCATGTCGGGGTTGGCCCGCAGGTCCAGCGCAGCGTCGGCGGTCAGCAGCACCGCCTCCTCGAGCGCCTTGATGTTGGTGCCGTTCTTCGCCGAGATGTCGACGAACATCGTGTCGCCGCCGAAGTCCTCGGCCACCAGCCCGTACTCGGTGAGCTGCGCCCGGATCTTGGCCGGGTCGGCGCCCTCCTTGTCGATCTTGTTGACCGCGACCACGATCGGCACGTCGGCCGCCTGCGCATGGTTGATGGCCTCCACCGTCTGCGGCATGACGCCGTCGTCGGCGGCGACCACCAGGATCGCGATGTCGGTGGCCTTCGCACCGCGGGCACGCATCGCGGTGAACGCCTCGTGACCGGGGGT
>JAGQTU010000295.1 GCA_020438865.1 Mycobacterium sp. | reverse complement strand
CCTGCCGAGCACGCGGCGCCACAGGTGGGGCTGCCAGGCGAGGTCGGCGGGGACCGGGTCGCCGACGCCGTCGGTGTCGCTGCCCGCGGTCCAGTCGGCGAGCACGGCCGGTCGCTGCTGGGCATAGGCCGCGAACAGCCCCGCGACGCGGCGCGCCACGGCGTACCTCCGGCCGCGGCGGAGGTCGCCCTCCTCACCGGCCAGGCCGTGGCCGAGGTGCCGGGCGAGGGTGGCCGCCCACGGCTCGTCGAGGGACTCGTCGAGCGCGGCCAGCACCGGCCAGGCGAGCGGGTCGGGGGCCCACGGGTCGTCGTCGCGGGTGCCGGTGATCTCGCCGCGCAGCGACCAGGGCGAGCGGAAGTCGACGCCGGCGCACACGCCGTCGCCCGCCCCACCGGCACCGAGGACGTGGGACAGCCGCTGGTACAGCCAGCGCTCCATCCCCCGGGCAGGCACCACCACGACCTCGGTGGCGAACGGGTCCTCCAGCGGGGTCGCCAGCAGCGCCGCCAGGCCGTCGGCCAGCACGTCGGCCCGCCCGGCGCGATGGAGGTGCAGTCCCACGCACGG
>JAGQTU010000294.1 GCA_020438865.1 Mycobacterium sp. | reverse complement strand
GAACTCCTTGGCCCAGGCCTTGGTCAGGCCGAGCAGGGCGCTCTTCATGGCGGTGTAGGTGGCGCCGTAATGGTGACCCGTCATCGACCACATGGACGAGACGTTGAGGATACGGCCGTATTTGCGCGCCTTCATGCCCGGGACGACGGCCTTGGTCAGGAAGAAATGGCCGCGCACGTGGATACGGAACAGGCGGTCGAACAGCTCGGGCTCAACCCCCTCGATCCCGGTGCGCTCGCCGCCGACGCCGGCGTTGTTGACCAGGATGTCGATGCGGCCGAGTTCCTTCTCGGCTTCCTCGGCACGGGCCGCCATGGCCTCGATATCGGCGACGTCCTCGACATAGACCAGGGCCTTGCGGCCGGTGGCGCGGACCTTTTCGCCCGTCTCCTCGGCCCAGTCCTTGTTGACGTCGTGGACCACGATATCGGCGCCGCGGTTCGCCATCAGCACCGCATGGGCCTGGCCCATGCCGCGGCCGGAGCCGGTGATGAAGGCGACCTTGCCGGCGAGAGAGGCGGCCGGGCGCCCGTCGATCGATTCGAACATGGTTTCAGATCCCCACGATGGA
>JAGQTU010000293.1 GCA_020438865.1 Mycobacterium sp. | reverse complement strand
AACGGTGATCTCACCGCGGAGCTGGCCCTGGACCTTTCCGCTGCGGCCGCCCAGGTGCTGGGCGATCGGGGCGACTTCGCCGGCCACCGGCCGAGGGCGGTCGTCGGTCGCGACACCCGGGTCTCCGGACAGTTCCTGGAGGCCGCGGTGGTGGCCGGGCTGGCGTCCGCCGGAGTCGACGTACTCCTGCTCGGGGTGCTGCCGACCCCCGGTGTCGCCTATCTCACCGACACGCTCGGGGCCGACCTGGGCGTCGTGCTGTCGGCGTCGCACAACCCGATGCCCGACAACGGCATCAAGTTCCTGGCGCGGGGCGGCCACAAGCTCGACGACGCGGTGGAGATCGCGATCGAGCGGCGGATGCGCGAGGAGTGGCAGCGCCCGGTCGGCGCCGGCGTCGGGCGGGTGGAGGCGCATGAGAGCGCCGTCGAGGAGTACGCCGCCCATCTGGTGCGCACCATCGACCATCCGCTGGCCGGCCTGAGGGTCGTCGTCGACTGCGCCGAGGGTGCCGCGTGGGACGCCGGGCCGCGGGCGCTGGCCGACGCCGGCGCCGACGTCACCGCGATTCA
>JAGQTU010000292.1 GCA_020438865.1 Mycobacterium sp. | reverse complement strand
CATCAACGCGCGCACCGCCGGCTGCGGTCCGTCGCGGAACCGGATGAAGACGAAGCCCATCCAGATTTCGGATTCGATTTCGATTAGCCCGTATTCATGCCGATCCAGATCGGGGAAGCTCCGGGGGCGAGCCGGCCCTCGAAGCGTGCCGTCGAGATTGTAAACCCAGCCGTGGAAGGGACATACTAGGGCGTTGCGGCACGTTCCCTTTTCGTCCGAGACGAGCCGGCTGCCGCGATGGCGGCAGATATTGTGGAACGCGCGGATCTTCCCATCCTTGCCACGCAGGATCAGCGCGCGTTCGCCGAAGGCATCCAGCGACACATAGCTTCCCGGCCCATCCAGGTCGGACACGTGGCACGCAATCTGCCAATGGGTTCGGAACATGCCGTCCAGTTCAAGCCGCAGAAACGCGTCGCTGTGGTAGGCCCAGCCGGGCAGTCCGCTGCGGTCCCAATTGTCGGGAATGGAAACATCTCTCTGGAGGGCGGTCATCGCTGGCACCTGATGCAGTCAACAATTTTGAACGATGGTTCAATATAGACTGTTTTTCTTTTATATGGCAATATGTT
>JAGQTU010000291.1 GCA_020438865.1 Mycobacterium sp. | reverse complement strand
CTTCGGCCTCGGCGCGGCGCGGGCGGACGAGGCCGCGCAGGACGGCGGGCAGCGGACCCTCGTGCTCGGCGAGGGCGCGGGGATCGAGGCGCAGCGGGACCAGGGTGGCCTCGACCCGAGGCGCGCGCAGGCTGGCGTCGAGCAGGGCCAGGCCCTCCTCGGGCCGCAGCGGGATCACGCCCTGACGCCGCAGGCGAGCCTGCGCGGCGCGGTCGAGGCGAGCGACCATGCCGACCTCGGACCACGGGCCCCAGGCGAGCGACAGCGCGGGCAGGCCCTGGCTGCGGCGCGCGGACGCGAGCGCGTCGAGGGTCGCGTTGGCGGCGGCGTAGCTGGCCTGGCCGGCGGCGCCGAGGATCCCCGAGGCCGAGGAGAACAGCGCGAAGTCGGTGATCGGGTGGGCGCGGGTCAGCGCGTCGAGGACCCGGGCGGACTCGACCTTGGCCGCGAACACGGCCTCGATCGACGCGGGCGAGAGCTCGCGCAGGAGCGCGTCGTCGACGACGCCGGCGAGGTGCAGCACGGCCTGCAGCGGCCGGTCCTCGGGGAGCGCGTCGAGCAGGGCCTGGACCTG
>JAGQTU010000290.1 GCA_020438865.1 Mycobacterium sp. | reverse complement strand
TCCCAATTCGACCGAGAAGTGGTCGATGGTGTGGCCGGGCGTCGGGATCAGGCGGACGGTATCTTCGAAAGCGTGATCGCTCGTCACGCACTGGTGGCAGCCGGATGCCACGACCGGCAGCACGGAATCGGTGACCCACGGGCAGGTTTCCGGCGACTTCGCCTCGCGCTCGGTCCAGAAATCCAGTTCCTTTTGAGAGAAGATGTAACGCGCATTGGGGAATGCGGGCACCCAGCGGCCGTTCTCCAGCCGCGTGTTCCAGCCGACGTGATCGACGTGCAGGTGGGTGCACATGACGAAGTCGATATCGGCCATGCCGACGCCCATCGCGGCGAGGTTCTTCTCCCAGGTGTCGAGCTTCAGCATGTCGAAGAACGGGCGGCCCGGGCGCGGCTTGTCGTTGCCGATGCAGGAATCCACGAGGATCGTTTGGCGCGGCGTGCGCACCAGATAGCTCTGGAAACACAGGATCACCTTGCCGGTCTCGGGGTGGATGAAATCCGGCTCCAGCCAGTGGCGGTGCTCTTCGTAAATCTCGGGCGTCAGGCCGGAGAAGAACTCAGTGGCCGGGAAG
>JAGQTU010000289.1 GCA_020438865.1 Mycobacterium sp. | reverse complement strand
GACGACGGTGGTCTCCGGGGCCCCGGAGGCCGTCGACGCCCTGGTCTCGGCCTGCGCCGCCGACAACGTCTTCGCTCGGGCCGTGCAGGTGTCCGTGGCCTCTCACTCGCCGCAGGTCGACGGCCTGCTCGCGCCGCTGCGGGCGGCCCTGGACTCGCTGCGACCCCAGCCCCCCGCGGTGCCCTTCTGGTCGACGGTCGACGGCGGCCCGCGCGACGCGGCCCTCGACGCCGACTACTGGTGCGCCAACCTGCGCGAGGTCGTGGCCTTCGCCCCGACGATCGGCGCGCTGCTGTCTCGCGGGCCGGCGATCTTCGTCGAGATCAGCCCGCACCCCGTGCTGCAGACGGCCCTCGAGCAGTGCTGTGAAACCAGTGAGGGCAGCGAGGCCGTGGTCGTCGCCGCCTGCCAGCGCGGCCGCGGCCAAGCCTCCACCCTCGAGGCCTTGGCCCGGCTGTGGGTCGCCGGCGCGAGCCCGCGCTGGTCGACGATCCTCGGTCGCGCGCCGGCGCGAGCCCTGCTGCCGCCCACCCCCTTCGATCGCACGCGCCACTGGATCGAGGCTCGCGCTCGCGGC
>JAGQTU010000288.1 GCA_020438865.1 Mycobacterium sp. | reverse complement strand
AGAACCGCGGCCTGTTGGTGGAGCTCGACGACGCCTTCCGCCGCGCCGAGGAGGACGACGCCTGCCGCGTGGTCATCCTCGGCGGCACCGGCCCGCTGTTCTCCTCGGGCCACGACATGGGCTCCAAGGTGGCGATCGCCGAGTACCAGAGCCACCCGACCATGTTCATCAACGGCGGCACCCGCGAGGGCGCCGAGAAGCGGATGCTCGGGGAGTGGCACTACTACTTCCAGAACACGCTGCGCTGGCGGAACCTGCGCAAGATCACCGTGGCCCAGGTGCAGGGCCCGGTGTACGCCGCCGGGCTGATGCTGATGTGGGCGTGCGACCTGATCGTGGGGGCCGACGACGTGGTCTTCGCCGACGTGGTGGGCACCCGCCTCGGCATGTGCGGGCTCGAGTACTTCGGCCACCCGTGGGAGTTCGGCCCCCGCAAGGCCAAGGAGCTGCTGCTCACCGGCGACTCGATCGACGTGGACGAGGCGCACCGCCTGGGCATGGTGTCGAAGGTGTTCCCCCGCGCCGAACTCGAGGACCGGACGCTCGACTTCGCCCGCCGCATCGCCGCGCTGCCCAC
>JAGQTU010000287.1 GCA_020438865.1 Mycobacterium sp. | reverse complement strand
GGGGCCGGGCTTGGACGAGACGCTGGAGAACCTCCAGCGCATCTGTGTCGAACAGGAACTCGCCCGCCCGATCACCGAGCGCAAGGACGTCGCGGTCATCGACTGGAAGTGAGTTCTCGCGCAAATCGCGGGTTTTCACGCGCGCACCCCTCGTACCCTCGAGGTCATGGGTGATCCGCACGCCGAACACCGGTTCCACTTCGACCGGCACACCCCGGACTACCGAGAGCGGTTCGACTCGATCACGGCCGAGTTGCACGGCCAGTGCCCCATGGCGTGGTCGGACACCTACGGCGGGCACTGGGTGGCCGCCGGCAACAAGGAAGTGTTCGAACTCGCGCGCAGCGCGGCCATCTCCAACGACCACGACATCGCCGGCGCCCGGCGCGGCTACCGCGGCATCAACATCCCACTCGTCGAGGCCAGCACCCCGTTTCGCGGTGGAATGCTCGAGATGGACGACCCCGAGCACCGGGCCTACCGGACCCCGCTGAACGCCTACCTGTCCCCGGCCGCGGTGCAGCGGTGGGTGCCCGTCATCGACGAGATCGTTCGGGCCTGCCTGGACGAGAAGATCGA
>JAGQTU010000286.1 GCA_020438865.1 Mycobacterium sp. | reverse complement strand
CACAGGCCGATATCTTTCATCATCGGCACGATGCGGGTAAACAGGTCGCTGCGGTAGCCCTGCATGAAGCTGGAGTTGCTGGTGTGTTCGGCGCATTCATCCACCGGTAAACCCAGTCGCTCCCATACTTCCTCTGCCAGGAACCGGTCGCGCATCGCGTAGCAGGCCTCCACGGCGAACTCCTCCCGCTCGTCCCGCTCCGCCTGGCTCAACCGCGGGTAGTAGTCCCGCAGCGACAGTCGACCGAAGGCGACGTGGCGGGCCTCATCCTGCATGACATAGGCATTGACCGACGCCGCCAGCGGGTTCTGGGCCGTGTCCCGGATCGACGCAAACGCCGCCAGCGCCAACCCCTCGATGAGTACCTGCATGCCGAGGTAGGTCATATCCCAGCGTGAGTCGTTGAGAACATCCTGCAGCAGGTTCTTCAGGGTGGGTGTAATCGGGTAGGCCAGCTGGAATTTCTCGTGCAACAATCGCGAGTAGGCCTCTACATGGCGAGCCTCGTCAATCACCTGGGTGGCGCCATAGAACTTCGCATCAATGCCCGGCACCTGCTGGACGATCTTGGCCGTACAGATC
>JAGQTU010000285.1 GCA_020438865.1 Mycobacterium sp. | reverse complement strand
CCACATGAAGTTCAGCCCGTGCGAGAGGTGGCCGAGGTGCAGCGCCACGTCATCGGGACGCAACGACAGCTCGCGCACCACGTCGAGGTGGATGCCGGTGAAGCTCGCCGCGGTGTGCACGATGCCCTTGGGGCGGCCGGTGGTGCCGCCGGTGTAGCGGATGAGGATGGGGTCGTCGGGGCCGTGCTCGACGCACTGCGCGAGTGGCTCGCCGCTCTCGGTCGCGTGCTCGAGGCGCGCGCAGTCGGCGAGTGTGCCGCCGACGGTCCAGACCGCGCGCACCGAGGGCGGAAGCGGGCCGAGCGCGAGCAGCCGCTCGGCGAAGCCCGCGTCGCTGACGAGCACCGCCGGCTCGCAGTCGTCGAGCGCCTGGCGAACCTCGCGCGGGTGGAATCGGAAATTGAGCGGGACCTTGACCATGCCCGCGCGCAGCGCCGCGATCTCGGCGACGTCGGCACGCACACCGGCACGCAGCTCCTCGGCTGACGCCGGCAGCTCCAGGCTGTTGAGCCGGGTCACGCCGGCAGCGGAGAGCTCGAACAGGTCGGCGGCGGGCCCGTCGCCACCGAGCAGCGCCCGCAGCG
>JAGQTU010000284.1 GCA_020438865.1 Mycobacterium sp. | reverse complement strand
GACGTCCGCGTCGGTACGGGCCATGTGGTCGAGCAGGAAGTCGCCCGCTCCGCCGCACACCGCGACCCGTCGTACGGACCGGTCGGGGTCACCGGCCACCCGCACGCCCTGGGCGGTCGCGGGGAGCGCCCTGGCCACGGACGCGGCGAAGTCGTCCAGCGTCGTCGCTGAGGCGAGCGTGCCGACGCGGCCCGTCCCCGTCGTGGCCAGCCCGGTGTCCGCGAGCTCGACGACGTCGAACGCCGGCTCCTCGTAGGGGTGCGCGGCCAGCAGCGCCCGCAGGACCGCAGCCCGGCGCCCGCGCGGGAGCACGACCTCGACGCGCTCCTCGTCGACGGTCTCCACCTCGCCGACCGTCCCGATCGTCGGCGTCGCGCCGTCCAGCGGCCGGAACCGGCCCTGCCCCGGGGTCGAGAAGGACGCGTGGTCGTAGTCGCCGATCCGGCCCGCGCCGGCGGCCGCGAGCGCCGCACGGAGGGCGTCGGCGTCCGCGACCGGCACGTACGTCGTCAGCTTGTCGGTCGCGCCGCTCGGAGCCGGCAGGATCGGCTCGAGGTCGGTGAGGCCGACCGCGTGGGCCAGGGC
>JAGQTU010000283.1 GCA_020438865.1 Mycobacterium sp. | reverse complement strand
CTATGCCGAGCTGCCCCAGGGCAAGCCCCAGGCGCTCATCGTGGCGCCCACCCGTGAGCTGGCGCTCCAGGTCTCCGGCGACCTCGCCCTCGCCGGCGCCGACCGCGGGATGCGGGTGCTGACGGTCTATGGCGGCGTCGGCTATGAGCCGCAGCTCGAGGCGCTGGCCACCGGCGTCGACGTCGTCGTCGGCACGCCGGGCCGCCTGATCGACCTGGCCAACCGCAAGGCGCTCGACCTGGGCCACGTGCACGCGCTGGTACTCGACGAGGCCGACGAGATGCTCGACCTGGGCTTCCTGCCCGACGTGGAGAAGCTGCTGTCGCTGACCCCGGAGACCCGGCAGACGATGCTGTTCTCCGCGACCATGCCCGCGGCGATCGTGTCCCTGGCCCGGACCCACATGCGTCACCCGATGAACATCCGGGCCGAGTCGTCCTATGACAGCCAGATGGTGCCGGCGACCGCGCAGTACATCTACCAGACCCACGACCTCGACAAGCCCGAGATCATCGGCCGGATCCTCCAGGCCGAGGACGCCGAGAAGATCATCGTCTTCACCCGCACCAAGCGACAGGCCCAGCG
>JAGQTU010000282.1 GCA_020438865.1 Mycobacterium sp. | reverse complement strand
GGAGCGGAGGGCGCCGCGTCGGCGGTGCTGTTGCGTGCGGCGGCGGTCGAATCCGGTCACGACATCGCCCGGCGGCGGCGCGGGTCCGCCGCGGCCACTCACGCCCTGGCCCGCGGTCCCGGCAACCTCTGCGCCGCCCTGGGCATCGGCATGGATGACAACGGCGCCGACGTCTTTGATCCGGCGTCGTCGGTGAGGCTCCGTCTCGGTGAACTGTTGACGGGGTCGGCGGGCCCGCGAGTGGGGGTCAGCCGGGCCGCCGACCGGCCGTGGCGGCTGTGGATTCCCGGACTCGCGGAGGTGTCGGCCCACCGCCGCAGTCCCCGCGCGCCCCATCCTGGGCTCAGCGACTGAGAGCGGCCGGGGCGGGAATCGAAACGGGGCGGTGGCTAAACTTCTCGCGGGATCGCTGGAGCGAAGACAGCTTGAGAAAAAGAGGCCTCCTGATTTGATCGACTTAAGCCCCGTCGACCGCGCCCCCGACCGCACTGTGTTGCGGAGTGCGGGTGGGTTCACCTGGTTCTACGTGGATCTGGTCGATGACCGGGGCAATGGCGCGACGGTCATCTGGTCTTGGGGGCTGCC
>JAGQTU010000281.1 GCA_020438865.1 Mycobacterium sp. | reverse complement strand
CGCCCTGCGATCCGCCGAACACCAGCAGGACCGGCACATCCGGTCCGAAACCGAAGTACTGCCGTGCCGCGGAGCGCAGCCCCTCGCGATCCAGTCCGGTGATCGAGGCCCGTAACGGCATGCCGACCACCTCGGCGCCACTCAATCCGGAGTTCGGAACCGCAGCCAGCACCCGGTGCGCCGTGCGGGCACCGAGCCGGTTGGCCAGGCCTGCCCGGGCGTTGGCCTCATGGACGACGATGGGTACAGCCCGGCGGGCAGGAGCGAAGCGACCCGGGGACGACAACACGCCCCTTCCGGCGAGGTAGGCCGGCACCGCGACATACCCCCCGAAGCCGACGATCACATCGGCGTGCACGGCGGCCAGCACCTGCCGGGTCTCGACGACCGACCGCCGCAACCGCCATGGCAGCCGCAGCAGATCGGCAGTGGGGGTGCGCGGCAGTGGCACCGGGGTGATCAGTTCCAGCCGATACCCGCGACTGGGCACGAGCCGGGTCTCCAGTCCCCGCGCGGTGCCCAGCACGGTGATGCGCACCTCCGGGTCGATCGCGGTGAGCGCGTCAGCCACCGCCAGCGCAGGCTCGA
>JAGQTU010000280.1 GCA_020438865.1 Mycobacterium sp. | reverse complement strand
CATCGCACGGCCGAAGGCCTGGCACGACCAGAAGACGCCGTCGAGATTCACGTCCATCACCGCGCGCCATTCCTCGGCTGGGGTAGCCTCGGCGTTCGAGCCGCGGGCGATGCCCGCATTCGCCACCATCACGTCGACATGGCCATGGCGCGCGAGGATGTCGGCCGCCGCCGCCTCGACCTGGGCGCGGTCGCAGACGTCCAGCCGGAAGGTCTCGACACCCGGCGCCGGCTGCGGGTCGAGGTCGCCGACGATCACCCGGGCACCGGCCTCCTGCAGCGCCTCGACGATGGCACGGCCGATTCCCCGGCCGCCGCCGGTGACGACGGCAACCCGGCCGTCGAGCTGGAAACGCTCGCGATACATGCTGGGGCTTCTCCCGATGGACTGTGGCGCGGCGTTGGTCTTCGATGCCGCCGAGAAGACAGTAACAGAGGAGGAACGGCCGTGACCAAGCCATCCGGGTTCGATCCACGTTCGGTGCCCGAGAGCAATTCGACCAGCTACCCCATGCCCTACGCCGAGCTGGCGAGAAAGCGCTGGTTCCGCCGCCTTGGGGACCATGCCGGCCTCAGCCATTTCGGGATC
>JAGQTU010000279.1 GCA_020438865.1 Mycobacterium sp. | reverse complement strand
TCCGCTGCGCCGGATCAGACACCTCCGTGCGAGGCGACACCTCCGCGCGCGGGCGACGGACGCTCGGTAGCATGCGGCCATGTCCGCAAGTCCGACCGCCGAAGCTGATCGCGCCGCCCCCGACGAGGTCGCGGTCGCCGTCAAGCGGCTGATCGACGACCTCTCGCGACCGGAGGCCCTGGACCTTCCCCCCGGAGCCTCCGTCGAGGTCCGGCAGACCCACATCAGCGTGGTCTTCCTGACCCGCGACCGGGCCTACAAGGTGAAGAAGCCGGTGCAGCTCTGGGGCTTGGTGGACTACACCGACCCCGAGCGGCGGCGCCAGCTGTGCGAGGACGAGGTCACCCTCAACCGCCGCCTCGCGGCCGACCTCTACCTCGGCACGGTCCCGATCGTCGAGCAGGGCGGGAGGCTGCGCGTCTGGCACGGTCCGTCCGAGCCTCCCTCCGACGTCCGCGTGGTGGATGCGGCCGTGGTCATGGTGCGCATCCCCGACGTCGCCTCGTGGGCGGCTCGCGTGCGGGGCGGCTTCCTCGCCGGCTGGGAAGTCGACGACATGGCACGCCGCCTGGCCGACTTCCACAAGGC
>JAGQTU010000278.1 GCA_020438865.1 Mycobacterium sp. | reverse complement strand
CAGTGGCCCACTCTGGACCGACTGCAGAACACGGTAAACCCTGACAACGCAGATATCCATAAACCACGCGCTTTTTCAGCAAAAACGACCAGGTCGCCCACTAAAGCATTTGTCGCCCTTGACGCCCCGGATTATGGCGGCGAAGGGCCCTTCAGCGCAGCCGGTTCGACCCGTCAATCACATTCCGGCCATCGAAATTCGAGGCTTCCACCTCGGCCGAGTAGCTTCAAACGCTTCGATTTCGGACAGTTTTCGCAGTGTCAGACCGATATCGTCGAGGCCTTCCAGGAGCCGCCAAGCCGTGTAATCGTCAATCGTGAACGGCACCACCGTTGTTTCCGCCGAGACGACTCGATTCTGCAGATCCACAGTGATTTCCAGTCCAGGATTCTGCTCGATCAGCTTCCACAGCAGTTCCACGTCATCTTGGGAGACCTGAGCGGCCAGAAGTCCGGCTTTGCCGGCGTTTCCTCTGAATATGTCAGCGAAGCGCGAGGAGATAACAACCCGGAACCCATAGTCCATCAGCGCCCAGACCGCGTGTTCGCGTGACGATCCAGTGCCGAAGTCGGGACCGGCGACCAGGATCG
>JAGQTU010000277.1 GCA_020438865.1 Mycobacterium sp. | reverse complement strand
TGAAAGGCCGAAGACATGCGACTCGACGACTCCAAATCCACTGCCCCCGAATCGGCCGCCGGGGGCTCGTCCGCCGGATCGGGCGGCATCCGCTCGGAAGCGGCCCCCGTCAACAACCAAGCCCCGCGCCACTATCCGGGCGATCCCGGCGACATGGAGTCCTCCCGCCACGCCGTCGTGCCCGAGCTGCCCGACGATCAGGTGGCCGTCGATTTGTCCGGCGTGACGGTGTCCTACTCCAGCAAGCCCGTGCTCAGGAATATCACCGTGCGCATCCCCAAGGGCATGATGACCTCCATCACCGGTCCCAACGGATCGGGCAAGACCACCTTGCTGCGTTCGTTACTGGGCCTGATTCCCGTCGACACCGGAGAGATGCGCGTGTTCGGCGAGCCGGTGGACAAGGTTCGGGCGCGCATTGCCTACGTCCCCCAAACCGAAACCGTGGACTGGGATTTTCCCATCACCGCCGAAGAGGTGGTGATGATGGGACGCTATCCCTACCTCAAACCCCTGCGCCGCCCGAGCAAAGCCGACCACAAGTTGGTGCGCGACGCCCTGGAGACGGTCGGGATGACGGAATTCGCCGAG
>JAGQTU010000276.1 GCA_020438865.1 Mycobacterium sp. | reverse complement strand
CAAAGCCTGGTTGTTAAATGCGGGAACGTTAAATCGCCCTGCGCCGAACGCCCCGATAACCCAGTAGAGAGAGACCTCATGAGAAGTGTTTCACGAGTAATTACCGCTTTTGCGCCGGCCGTACTTGCCTGCCTCGCGCTCGCCAGCCAGGCCCTGGCCGCTACCGATCCCCTGGCCTCCTGGAAGGAGGGCCCCACCAAGCAGGCCATCGTCGAGTTTGTGCAAAAGGTCACCGACCCTGCCAGCCCCGACTTTGTAGCGGTGGATGAGCGCATTGCCACCTTCGACAACGACGGCACCCTGTGGGTGGAGCACCCCATGTACACCCAACTCGCCTTCGCCCTGGACCGGGTGAAAGCGCTGGCGCCCCGGCACCCCGAGTGGAAGACCACGCAGCCCTTCAAGGCGGTACTGGATGGGGACATGAAAACGCTGGCAGCCTCCGGTGAGAAAGGCCTGCTGGAGCTGGTGATGGCCACCCACGCCGGCATGAGCACCGCCGACTTCGAGCAGGAAGTAAAAGCATGGTTCGCCACCGCCAAGCACCCGCGCTTCAACAAGCCCTATACCGAGCTGACCTACCTGCCCATG
>JAGQTU010000027.1 GCA_020438865.1 Mycobacterium sp. | reverse complement strand
CGATTCTGCGTGGGGCCTATCCGCGCCTGGCGCGTGGTATTGATCGGCCGGTGGGCTGGTTGTCGCGGATTGGCGATCACACCCTGTTCTACGGCCGGGCGTTGGGGGGCACCCCGCACGCGGCGGTGCATTACCGCCGCGAGATCATCCGGTTGATCGCCGAGATCTCGATGGGGGCGGGGACGTTGGCGATGATCGGGGGCACGGTGGTCATCGTCGGGTTTTTGACGCTGGCCGCGGGGGGCACGTTGGCGGTGCAGGGTTATAGCTCGTTGGGCAATATCGGCATCGAGGCGTTGACGGGGTTTTTGGCGGCGTTCATCAATGTGCGCATCAGTGCGCCGGTGGTGGCCGGGATCGGGTTGGCGGCCACGTTCGGGGCCGGGGTCACCGCCCAGTTGGGGGCGATGCGGATCAATGAGGAGATCGACGCCCTGGAATCGATGGGGATCCGCCCGGTCGAGTATTTGGTCAGTACCCGGATTGTGGCGGGGATGGTGGCGATCACCCCGTTGTATTCGATCGCGGTGATCCTGTCGTTTGTGGCCTCGCAGTTCACCACGGTGGTGCTCTTCGGTCAGTCCGGTGGGCTGTATGACCATTACTTCAACACCTTTTTGAATCCGATCGACTTGCTGTGGAGCTTTCTGCAGGCGGTGTTGATGGCGATCACGATCCTGTTGATCCACACCTATTTCGGTTATTTCGCCACCGGCGGCCCGTCGGGGGTCGGGGTTGCGGTGGGTAACGCGGTACGGACCTCGCTGATCGTGGTCGTCTCGGTCACCCTGCTGGTCTCCCTGGCCATCTACGGCTCCAACGGCAACTTCAACCTCTCCGGATAGGACGACCTCGATGAAGCGCTTCCTGGCCGGCCTGGCCACCGTCACGGCGATCATCGCCGTGGTGGCATTGGCCGTCGGGCTGTTCCGGGGGAGTTTCACGAAAACCGTTCCGGTGACTGTCATCTCCGATCGCGCCGGCCTGGTGATGAACCCCGACGCCAAGGTGAAGCTGAACGGGGCCCAGGTCGGTAAGGTCGCCTCGATCGAGGTGACGTCCAACGGCACGGCAGCACTGCATCTTGACCTCGACCCGTCGATGGTCGACATCATTCCGGCCAACGTGGGCGCCGACATCACCTCGTCCACGGTGTTCGGTTCGAAATTCGTCGACCTGGTCCCTCCCGCCAACCCGTCGGCGCAGCCGGTACGCGCCAATCAGGTGATCGAGGGCAAGGGCGTGACGGTGGAGATCAACACCGTCTTCCAGCAACTGGTTTCGGTGCTGTCCCAGATCGAGCCGGCGAAGCTGAACCAGACGCTGGGCGCCATCGCCAAGGGTTTCAACGGCAAGGGCAAGAAGTTCGGGCAGTCACTGGAGGACCTCGACGCCGCACTGTCCACGCTCAACCCGAGCCTGGACACCCTCAACCACGAGATCGCCATCGCACCAACGGTGTTCGACGCCTACGCGAGCGTCTCGCCGGACTTGGTCAAGACCGTCGACAACGCGACGAAGATCAGCGACACCGTGGTCGACCAGAACGACAACCTGGACGCCCTGCTGGTCAGCGCCATCGGGCTGGCGGACGTGGGCACCGAGGTGCTCTCCACCAACCGGCAGCCGCTGACCGACGTCCTGCACCTGCTGGTGCCCACCACCGATCTGCTCAACGAGTACCACGAGGCGCTCTACTGCGGCATCGCCGGCCTGCTGCCCCTGGCCACCGGGCCGGGTCAGCCGCTGCCGGGTGTGGTGTTGCTGCAGTCGTTCTTCCTTGGCCGTGAGCGCTACCGCTACCCGCAGGACCTGCCGAAGGTGGCCGCCAAGGGCGGACCGCAATGCACCGACCTGCCGAGGGTGCCGTTCGAACAGCCCGCGCCGTTCGTGGTCGCCGACATCGGCACCAACCAGGCCCAGTACGGCAACCAGGGCATCCTGCTCAACTCCGACGCCCTCAAGCAGGCACTCTTCGGTCCGATCGACGGTCCGCCGCGCAACACCGCACAGATCGGGATGCCGGGATGAGCGGCCTGTCGAAGACGATCCTCAAGATAGGTAGCTTCGCGGTGGTGATGGTGCTGCTCACCGTGGCGCTGTTCGCCATCTTCGGCCAGTACCGGTCCGGCTCGGGCGGCACCTACTCGGCCGTCTTCCGGGACGCCTCCAGCCTGAAGTCGGGCGACTCGGTTCGGGTGGCGGGTGTCCGGGTCGGCACCGTGAAAGATGTTGCGCTACAACCGGACAACAAGGTGATCGTCGACTTCGACGCCGACCGCAACATAGTGCTCACGTCCGGGACCAAGGCCGTGGTGCGCTACCTCAACCTGGTCGGCGACCGCTACCTCGAACTCGTCGACGGTCCCGGCTCCGGCAAGATCGCGCCCCCCGGCTCGCAGATCCCGCTCGACCGAACCGAGCCGGCGCTCGATCTCGACCTGCTGCTGGGCGGGCTCAAACCCGTCGTGCAGGGCCTGCGGCCGCAGGAGGTCAACGCGCTGACCAACTCGCTGATCCAGGTTCTGCAGGGCCAGGACGCGAACCTGGAGTCATTGTTCGCCAAGACCTCGGCGTTCTCGAACTCACTGGCCGACAACGGCCAGACCGTACAGCAGCTGATCGACAACCTGAACACCGTCGTGGCGACAATCTCCAAGGACGGCGACAAGTTCGCCGGCGCCGTGGACAAGCTGAACAGGCTCATCACCGGGCTGTCCTCGGACAAGGACCCGATCGGCGAAGCGGTCACCGCCCTGGACAACGGGACCGCCTCGCTGACCGATCTGCTCGGGCAGGCGCGTGCCCCGCTGGCCGGAACCATCGACCAACTCGGCCGACTGGCCCCAATCCTGGACTCCGACAAGGAACTTCTGGACATCACCATCCAGAAGGCGCCCAAGAACTACCGCAAGCTGGTTCGGCTCGGCTCCTACGGCAGCTTCCTCAACCAGTACCTGTGCGGCCTGTCCTTCCGCGTCACCGATCTGCAGGGCCGCACCGCGTACTTCCCCTGGATCGTCCAACACACGGGAAGGTGCGCGGAGCCCTGATGCTGAAATACCGTGGTTCCTCGCTCATCCGGTCGGGCTTCCTCGGCGTGGTGCTGATCATCCTGGTCATCGCCGTCGGCCTGCAGCCCGAACGGATCCTCACCTGGGCGACTTCGATCAGGCATCAGGCCCTGTTCACCGAGGCGGGCGGCCTCGTGCCGGGTAACGACGTCAAGGTGTCGGGCGTCAAGGTCGGCACCGTCACCGATGTGGCGCTGAAGCGCGGCAAGGCGCTGGTGACGTTCATGGTCAGGGGCAGCGTCCGTCTCGGCTCGGACACCACCGCACACATCCGCACCGGAACCCTGCTGGGCCAGCGGGTGCTGACCCTGGAGTCCGACGGCAAAGGGACTTTGAAACCCGCCGAGGTGATCCCGGTGACCCGCACCGGCGCCCCGTATTCGCTGACCGATTCGCTCAGCGAGTTCACCGCCAACACCGCCGGCACCGACACGGCCCAGTTGAACCAGTCGCTGAACACGCTGTCGGACACCATCGACCGCATCTCCCCGCAACTCGGGCCGACGTTCGACGGGGTGAGCCGGCTGTCGCGAATGCTCAACGAGCGCAACGAATCTCTCGGCAGTCTGCTCAAGAGCGCGTCGAACGTCACCAGCATCCTGGGGGAGCGCAGCCAACAGGTGAACTCGCTGCTGCTCAACGCCAACGACCTGATCGGTGTACTCCAGGAGCGCCGCTACGCCATCGTCAACCTGCTCGCCAATACCTCCGCCCTGTCCAAGCAGCTCTCCGGGATCGTGGCCGACAACGAGAAGGAACTCGCGCCCGCCCTGGAGAAGCTCAACGCGGTCACCGCGATGCTGGAGCGGAACAACGACAACATCACCGCGGCGATGAAGGGCCTGGCCAAATACCAGATCACCCAGGCAGAGGCGGTCAACAGCGGGTTCCTCTACAACGCCTTCGTGGCGAACCTGAGCCCAGGCCAGATCGCGCAGCCCTTCTTCGACTACGCACTCGGCTTCCGGCGCGGTATCGACGCCGGCCAGCCGCCGGACAATGCCGGGCCGCGCGCCGAGATTCCGTTCCCGTACAACGGGATACCGCAGCCGTACGAGCGTTGGGGGCAGCCATGACCCGCCGCAAGCCGCTCACCATCGCCATTGCGGTGATCCTGGCCCTGCTGGTCGCGGGCGGCATCGGCTTGCTGGTGCGCCAGGCGTTCTTCAAGCCGAAGAGCATCACCGCCTACTTCACCAGCGCGACCGCCATCTATCCCGGCGACGAGGTACGGGTGGCCGGGGTGAAGGTCGGTACCATCAAGTCGATCCAGGCCCAGGGCACCAAGACCAAGTTCAGCCTGGCCGTCGACCGCGACGTGCCGATACCGGCCAACGCCCAGGCGATCATCGTTTCCCAGAACCTGGTGGGGGCCCGGTACGTCCAACTCACCCCGCCGTACGAGGACAGCGGTCCGAAGATGTCCGACGGTGCGGTGATCGGACTGGACCGCACCGCCGTGCCCGTCGAGTGGGACCAGGTCAAGACCCAGTTAATGCGGCTGGCAACCGATCTCGGCCCCAAGGACGACGCCTCCAAGACCGCGGTGGGCCGGTTCATCGACTCGGCCGCCAACGCGCTGGACGGCAACGGCCAGAAGTTGCACGACACCATCGCGCAGCTTTCCGGGGTCAGCCGGGTGCTCGCCGACAACAGCGGCAACCTCGTCGACACCATCAAGAACCTGCAGATCTTCGTCACGGCACTGCGGGACAGCAATGTCCAGATCGTCCAGTTCCAGGACCGCCTGGCCAGCCTCACCAGCGTGGTCGACGGCAGCCGGTCCGACCTGGATGCGGCGCTGACCAACCTGTCCAGCGCCGTCGTCGACGTACAGCGGTTCATCGCCGGCAGCCGAAACCAGACCGCCGAGCAACTGCAACACCTGAGCAGCATCACGAAGAATCTGGCCGACAACCAGATGGTGGTGAAGAACCTGCTGCACGTGGCGCCGAACGCGATCGCCAACTCGTACAACATCTACGATCCCGACACCCAGAGCGGGTTGGGCGGTTTCGCGCTGGCCAACTTCTCGAACCCGATCAGCGTGATCTGCACGGCCATCGGTGCGATCGAGAACGCCACCTCGGCGGAGACCGCGAAGCTGTGCGCCCAGTATCTGGGCCCGGCACTTCGGCTGCTGAACTTCAACTACCTGCCGATTCCGCTGAACCTCTACCTGGGCAAGTCACCGAGCCCGAGCAACCTCATCTACTCGGATCCGGCGTTGGCTCCCGGTGGTTCTAAAGCCGACGAGCCCGCAGAGATTCCGCCCGCGGTGTCGGCCTACACCGGACTCAACGGTGACGTGCCGCCGCCGGCCGGGTGGAACGGGCCGCCGCCCAACTTCCACGGCGCGTACGCACCCAACGGCCTGCCCGCCGACCCCTCGCCCGCGCTGTTCAACGGTGCGCCGATCCCGCCGGGTGTGCCGGGTCCGGCGGCACCGCCGCCGGCGTCGCTGCCGGGCATGCTGCTGCCCGCCGAATCGGCGCCGCCGCCCGCGCCGGCGCCCGCCGAAGGGACACCGGGGTCATGATCGGTAGTGATTCGATGCGCCGCGTCGCGGTGATCGCGACGTGTGTCGCGGTCAGCACCACCGGCTGTGCCTTCGGCGGCCTCAACTCGCTGCCGCTGCCCGGTACGGTCGGGCACGAGGACGGGTCGAAGACCTACCACGTCGAGCTCGCCAACATCGGTCAACTGGAGTCGAACTCACCCGTTCTCGTCGGTGATGTGGTGGTGGGCAGCGTCGGCAAGATGACCGTGACCGATTGGCACGCCAACGTCGACGTCTCGGTGAAGCCCGGCGTGGTGATCCCGGCCAACGCGGTCGCGACGGTGGGGCAGACCAGCCTGCTGGGCTCGATGCATCTTGCCCTCAACCCGCCGCTGGGCCAGGCGCCCAGCGGTGTGCTGCAGCCCGGTGCGACGCTCGGACTGAACCGGTCGTCGACGTATCCGTCCACCGAGCAGACCCTTTCGGCGCTGTCGGTGGTGGTCAACGGCGGGGGGCTGGGCCAGATCGGAGACATCGTCAAGGAGTTCAACGCGGCGCTCGGCGGACGCGAGGACAAGATCCGCGACCTGCTCACCCGGCTCAACGACTTCGTCGGTCTGCTCGCCGCGCAGCGCGACAGCATCAACGCCGCGGTGACATCGCTGAACAACCTGGCCGGTACCTTCGCCGGTCAGCGCGAGGTCCTGACCAACGCGCTCAACCGCATTCCGCCCGCCCTGGACGTCCTGATCAACGAGCGACCGCGGATCGTCACCGCGCTGACGAAGTTCCGCGACTTCTCCAACCTGGCAACCGGGCTGGTCAACGATACCCAGGCGGACCTGGTTCGCAACCTGCAGAACCTGGAGCCCACGCTCAAGGCGCTCGCCGACGTCGGACCCAAGCTCGACACTGCGCTGGCCTACTTCCCGACCTTCCCGTACACCCAGGGCACGGTCGACCGCGCGATCCGGGGCGACTATCTCAACCAGTTCATCATCTTCGACTTCACCGTGCCCCGGCTGAAGCACTCGCTTTTCCTCGGCACCACGTGGGGTGACGAGAACGCCAAACTCGTTCCGGCGCCCGGTGATCCGTTCTGGGCGACCTACACCTACGATCCGCTGCACGCGCCCTTCAGTTCCGTTCCCGCGCAGGTGGCCGACATCCCGCCGTTGCTGAATCCGGCTCCCGGTGCCGCGCCCACCAACCAGGCCGCGCTGACGGCCGATCATCAGCCGGCAGCGGGGATGGGTCCCGGACCGCTGCCCGGCCCGCCACCCCCCGGGCTGTTGCCGGGTCCGCCGCTGCCCGGCCCGGATCCCGCCACCCTGCCGCAGGACGGAGGCGGTAACTGATGCTGACCCGATTCGTGCGCAACCAGCTGATCATCTTCACCATCGCCTCGATCATCGGTATCGCGGTCATGGTCGTCACCTACATGCAGGTCCCGACGCTGCTCGGCATCGGCCGGATGACGGTCAAGCTGGAGTTGCCGAGAACCGGTGGGCTCTACCGGTTCTCGAACGTCACCTACCGGGGCGTGCAGCTGGGCAAGGTCACCGAGGTGCGCCCGACCAGGAGCGGCGCGGAGGCCACCCTGTCGCTGGCCAGCTCGCCGAAGGTGCCCGCCGACCTACAGGCCCGGGTGCTGTCCGTGTCGGCGGTCGGCGAGCAGTACGTGGACCTGGTGCCCCGCACCGACTCCGGGCCCTATCTGGAGAACGGCTCGGTGATCTCGGCGAAGAACACCACCGTTCCCCAGGCCGTGGGTCCGATGCTCGACCGGGTGCACGCCCTGCTGAAGAGCATTCCGAAGGAGCGGATCCCCGACCTGCTCAACGAGACCTTCAAGGCCCTCAACGGCACCGCGGACAACCTCAGCACGTTGTCGGAGTCGGCGTCGCGGCTGTCCGCCGACTTCAAGGGTGCGGCCGATCAGTCCCGCACGCTGATCGAGGACAGCCGTCCCCTGCTGGACGGTCAGCTGGCCTCCACCGACGCGATCCGGACCTGGGCGCGAAGCCTGGCCGGCATCACCGGACAGCTCAATGCCGATGATCCGCAATGGCGGGCCATCCTGGCCAACGGGCCCGGCGCGGCCGGTGAGGCGACCGCCCTGCTGAATCAGGTCAAGCCGACGCTGCCGGTGCTGCTGGCCAACCTCACCACGGTGGGACAGGTGGCCGTGACGTACCACGCATCGATCGAGCAACTGCTGGTGTTGCTGCCGCCCTTCATCGCCTCGATACAGTCGATCGGCCCGATGAACAACCCGACCGGGATGGCCAAGGGCGATTTCACCGTCGGCATCGGCGATCCACCCGCGTGCACGGTCGGGTTCCTGCCGCCGTCGCAGTGGCGTTCGCCGGCCGACCTGTCGGACATCGACACCCCCGACGGGCTGTACTGCAAGCTGCCGCAGGATTCACCGATCGCGGTCCGTGGCGCGCGTAACTATCCGTGCCAGGGCCAGCCCGGCAAGCGCGCGCCTACGGTCGAAATCTGCGAGAGCGGAGCACCGTTCGAGCCGTTGGCGATGCGTCAGCACGCGACCGGCCCGTACCCGTTCGATCCGAACCTGGTGTCGCAGGGCATCCCGCCGGACGACCGGGTGACGTTGAACGACAACATTTACGGTCCGCTGCAGGGCACCCCGAGACCGGCCGGCCCGGCCCCGGCCGCGCCGGTGGCCCCGGCGGCGGGCCAGGGGCCGCCGCCCCCAGGTGCGCCGCAACCGCCTGCCCCGCAGTCGGTTCCGGACCTGGCACCCGTCGACCAGGGCGGCACGGTGGCGCCCAGCGCGTTCACCACCGGCGCCGGTGGGCCGTCGGTGGCGGTCGCCACCTACGATCCGACGACGGGTCAGTACGCGACCCCGGACGGCAACGTGTTCCGTCAGACCGATCTGGTGACCCCGGGGGGCCAGCGGTCGTGGAAAGACCTGCTGCCCACGACATGACGGCGCGAGGAGCGAATGCGGGAAAGGAGAAGCTCATGCGCAGGTTGTCCATGAGTGCCGCGGCGATCACGGTCGCCGCGGTGGCCGCACTGGCAGGTCCCGCGACCGCCGCCGCCTCCGACCGCTGGGCGCTCAACGGCACCTTCACCGCGACGTCGAACGGCGAGTGGGCCACCAACAACGATGTGTTCCACGACGAGCGGAGCGTGCGCAGCATCTGGACGATCTCGTCGCAGTGCAGCTATCCGACCGAGTGCACCGGCACCGTCAAGAGTGATCAGGGCTGGACCGCGCCGATCTACCAGACCGGCGGCGAATGGTACGTCAAGCGCTTCATCCCGGACTGGATGCCCTGCTACGACGGCAGTGTCGCCGGCGGGCTGCAGGTGTTCCGGTTCCATGGCGTGAGCCCGGCCGGTGACGCGTCCGACCCCACCTCCAACATGCTCGTCGGCGAGGACGGCACCACCGGAGTGCCCGGGGCCTGTGGCCGGAACGGATCGCTGTACATCAGCATGCCGTTCAAGCTGGTCAAGCAGGGCTGAGCCGGCCCGCCATGTGCAGCGCGGCGCGGTGGCTGAACAACATCGAGGCGCCGATCGGATTCCCGCCACCCGGGTAGGCGGTGCCGCTGACCGCGGCCATCGTGTTGCCCGCCGCATACAGCCCGGGTATCGGTTCGCCGTTCTCGTCGAGCACCCGCGCGTGGGTGTCGGTGCGCAGGCCGCCCTTGGTGCCCAGATCGGACAGCCCGAAGGCGGCGCCGTGGAACGGCGGCTCGGTGATCGCCACCATCGGCGACTTGCCCTCCGAGAAGGCGCGGTCGTAGGCCTCGTCGCCGCGGCCGAAGTCGCTGTCGACGCCGCCGGCCACCATGTCGTTGTAGCGGGTGACCGTGGCTTCGAGGGCGTCGGCCGGAACGCCGATCAGTATGGCCAGTTCCGCCAATGTGGCTGCGGTGCGCCATAATCCGGCGTCACGGTAGCGCTCGGTCTCGACCATCGACACGTTCGTCGCCTGCACCGGGGGAGCCTCGCCGCCGCGGTCGTCGTAGATCATCCAGAACGGAGTGGTCAGCCGGCCCGCCGCCATCTCGGCGATGATCGCGCGGCCGATCCGGTCGTAGGCGGCCGACTCGTTGACGAAGCGCCGGCCCGCCTGGTTGACGAAGATGCCGCCGGTGAACCACAACGCGAAGGCCGACCGGCCGTCCGGATGGGTCAGCCCGGGTGACCACCACGCCTGATCCATCAGGTCCACGGCCGCACCGGCCCGCAGCGCCGCCCGCAGGGCCGCGCCGGTGTTACCCGGGCAGCCCATGCTGTCGTTCGCCTCGCCCGGCACGCCGTAGGCCTGCCGCAGCGCGGTGTTGTGCTCGAAGCCGCCCGCGGCCAGCAGCACGCCACGCTCCGCACCGATACGCACCTCACGCCCGTCCCGGCGCACCAGCGCGCCCACCACCCGCCCGCCGTCGGTGATCAGGTCCACCAGCTCGGCGTTGCGGTACAGCTTCGCGGCTTTGAATCCGCTGAGCGCGGCGAGGAATCGCCCGATCAGCGCCCGGCCGCCGAACAGCTTGCTGGGCGCCGGGGTGCCGAGCCAGTCGTTGTCGAGCGGGCCGCGCACCTGGCCGGCGTAGGGACCGAGCTTCTCGTCGCGGATCGGGACCGCGACGATGTGGCGCATCCCGTCGGTGCGGGCGTCCGGGGCCTTGCCGAAGTAGTCCGGCCACGGCAGCACCGTGAACGTGAAGTTGTCGTCGGCCTCCAGGTACTCGATCAGTTCGGCGCCCCCGCGCACGTAGGTGTCCTGCAGTTCGCGCGGGGTCCGATCGCCCACGACGGCGTGAAAGTAGTTCAGCGCGGCCTCGATGGTGTCGTCACTGCCCGCGCGGCGCAGCACCGGATTGCACGGGAACCACATGCCGCCACCGCCCGAGTAGGCCGTAGTGCCGCCGAACTTGTCGGTGGCCTCCACCAGGGCCACCGAGAGCCCCTCGCGGGCAGCAGTGTAGGCGCCGGTGATGCCGCCGCCGGAGCCGGCGACGATGACGTCGACGTTCTCGTCGAAATCAGGCATGTGCTCTCCAAGCTCGGGCCGGTTGATCGCCGTTACGACTCTATTGATGTCCCGGCCGGTGAGGGCGAGACTGGGCAATGATGCGACCGATGGAGGTGGGCGCCATGAACTCCGACCCGGACGAGGTACGTCAGATCGAGACCGGGGCCGTGCCGATCCGGTTCGCGCGTGGCTGGCACTGCCTCGGGCTGACCCGCGACCTCGGTGACGGAAGCCCGCACACTCGCAACGCGTTCGGCCAGAAGCTGGTGGTGTTCCGCGGTGCGGACGGCCGACTGAACGTGCTGGACGGCTACTGCAGGCACATGGGCGGCGATCTGTCGCAGGGCACGGTGAAGGGTGACGAGATCGCCTGCCCGTTCCACGACTGGCGCTGGGGTGGGGACGGGCGCTGCAAGGCCGTCCCGTACAGCCGCCGGGTGCCCAAGGCGGCCCGGACGGCGGCCTGGCCGACCATGGAGCAGGACGGCCTGCTGTTCGTGTGGAACGATCCGGAGCGCAATCCGCCGCCCGAGGACGTGGTGATTCCGCGGATCGATGGTGCGAACAGCGACGAGTGGACCGACTGGCATTGGTACACCACGCTGGTGCACACCAACTGCCGGGAGATCATCGACAACGTCGTCGACATGGCCCATTTCTTTTACGTGCACGGGGCGATGCCGACCTATTTCAAGAACATCTTCGAGGGGCATGTCGCCACCCAGTACATGAACGGCGTCACCCGAGCCGACTTCCCGCAACCGGCCGGGGTGCCGAAGCTGCTCGGCAACACCTCGGTGGCGTCCTACTGGGGACCGTCGTTCATGATCGACGACCTGACCTATCACTACGAGCACGAGGACCAGCACACCGTGCTGCTCAACTGCCACTACCCGGTCGATGCGAATTCCTTTGTGCTGCAATACGGGATCATCGTGAAGAAGTCGCCGAACCTGCCCGCCGACGCCGCGATGCAGGCGGCGGTCGGCCTCGGCGACTTCGTCAAACTGGGTTTCGAGCAGGACGTGTTGATCTGGAAGAACAAGACCCGCATCGACAATCCGCTGCTGTGCGAGGAGGACGGCCCGGTCTACCAATTGCGCCGCTGGTATGAGCAGTTCTACGTCGACGTCGCCGACGTCACGCCGGACATGGTGGACCGGTTCGAGTTCGAGATCGACGTCACCCGCCCGCGGGCGGCCTGGCAGGCCGAGGTCGAGGACAACGTCGCCCGCGGCGTCCAGGCCTGGGCGGGCGGATGACGGTCCACCCCGACAACCGGCTGCTCGACGCCGCACCGGTGCCCGTGCGCTGTCGCCGCTGCGAGGCGACGGTCCAGGTCCGCAAGAGCAGCTGGGCCCAGACCAGCGTGCAGTGGGATGCGACGGCCATGGCGGCATGCGTCCAACGGCGCGCGGCGACGGCCCTGGCCGGACATGACAACGGGCTGTTCCTGGTCTGCTCGGACCTGCGGGCGGCGATCGAGGACGCCGCCCGCCGGGGCGAGGTGCCCATCGTCGACGAGGTCGATCCGAACGACTCCTGACCGGCATGTTCGGGCACCGCGCCACCAGTTGTAGGGCCGAAAGTCTCTGGTCGGCGCCACGGGTCACGGACCACGCTGGACCCACCTCGCCTTCGCATCGACCTGGGGGACCCGATGGATTGCCCGAAGTGCTCGACCCCGCATTCGCCCGCCGCCCGGTTCTGCGCACGATGCGGTACACCGCTGCACCCGGGAACCGACCGCACTCGGCACTTCGCCGCCTATCCGGACGAGCCCGTGCGAGCATTGGCGGTGCTGAGCACCCTGCTGCCGCACCTGTCCGCCGGGCGGCATCACGTGTACCGCAACGTCATCGCGCTGGCGCTGCTGGTGGCGCTGGTCGCCGCCGCGTTCGGGGTGTTGTCGATAGCGCTGGTGGTACCGGCGGTGGCCCTTCCCGCGATCGTTCTGGTCTACATCCACGACCACGCGGTGTGGCATGACGAACCGGCGACGGTCGTCGGGATCGGATTCCTGCTTTCCCTTGCGCTCGGTATCGGGGTCGGACTGCTGCAAAACCGGTTCAATGCCCCGGTGCTACTCGGCGCCCTGCATCCCCATCCGCCGTCGGTGGCTGAGATCCTGCGGCTCGCGATCCTGGTTCCCGTTGTCACGCTCGTTGCGGTGGTCCTGGCGCCGGTACTGGTGACCGCGCGCGAACGATTTCGGCATCCGGTGGATGCGGTCGTGGCAAGTTCGCTCAGTGGTGCCGCCGTATCGCTCGGGGTCAGCGTCGTGATCCAGCACGGCGCGTTCACACAGGTCGCCACCGGGGACGCCGCGCACGCCGCGTTCATCGCGCTCACGCTCGGCTTCCTGCAGCCGATCCTGTTCGCGACCGCCGGGGCCTTGGTCGTGATCCCGCTGCGCGCCCCGGCCGGGAACGCGGTGTCGGGCGCGCTCACGGCGCTGGCCCTGATCGCGCTCTACGAATTGGCCGCAACGCTGCTGAGTCCCTACGGTGCGCGCGGCATCGTGCTGACCACCCTGGTCGCTCTCGTGCTGGCGACTTCCGGGCTCATCGCCTCGCGCCTGACTCTGCACGCGGCCCTGCTCGCCGAGGCGGGGGCGGCGCTCGGTGAGGGGGTCCGGCTGCTTCGGGTGCCGGATTCCGATCAGGTATGTGCGCACTGCGGCGCCGAGATTCTCACCGGGGCCGCGTTCTGCCAGGTGTGCGGGACTTCGACCGCAACCCTTGCCCGCCATCCGCTTCCGGGGGCGACCTCCGGGCCCGGAATCTGACCGTGGACGAGGGGGATACCGAGATGACGAACGTTCCGAACGAATCAGCGCCACCGCCCGTCCGCTTTCCGGATACCGAGGGTCGCGTCGCCCACCGGTGGAGTGCCACTGCGGTCACCCTGGTGATCGGCGTGGTGATCCTCGTCGCTGCGGTGGTGGTCGCAGTGATCGTGTCCCGTGGCGGTTTCGACCGGTCCAGGCCGGTGCCGACGGAGCCGACGCTACCCAGCCAGATCCTGAATCCGGCACCGAAACCACAGCCCCAGTCGAACACCCGCGGATCAGGGTTCGGCGCCGCACCCCTCGACTACCGCGTGACTTTACCGAAACCGATTGCGCCCGTCCCGCTTTCCACCGGCGACGGTGTGGTGGACATCGGTGACGGACTCTCGATGAAACTGGCCAAGGGCTGGACCGTGGAGGACAAGGGTGAGAACTACGCGATACTGCTGAAGTCCGACACCTCGGCGGAGCTTGCTGTGACGTCCGGCAAGGTGGGCGGGACCGACGCGGTGTCGGTCCTCGAAGCCGACATCAACCACCTCATCAACGGGCGCAACGCCGCGCTGAGCAATGTCAAGCTCGGCGATCCGCAGCGAATGTCATTGCAGAGCAGAAACTTTCAGCAGGAGGCGGCGGTGCCCTATTGGGCGGACTTGTCCATACATCAGGGCACCATTGAGGTGTACGGCGTATTCGTCGAACTGTTGAACACCAAGACTGGGGAGGCGGTGTTCCTTGACCTGCACGCCGTCAGCGCGGACGCCCTCGGCACCGCCGCCGGCGACACCGACCGGATGGTCAACTCCCTGCTGTGACAATGCGGTGTGTGTCGAATCCCGTCGCTAACGAGCATCCGGGCGAACGAACACCCCCTCGGCTTCCACAGTCACGCCATCGCCGTCCGAGATGCTGCCCACGGCATACGTCTTCGCTCCCTCATCGTGATCGACATGCGCTTCTGCATGCAGCCGGCCCAGTCGGGTGGGGCGGAGGTAGCGGACCGTGATGGTGCCGGTGAAGGCCGGCCGATCGGGCTGATGGGCGGTCGCACCCAATACGTGGTCGAGGATCAGGGCGCACACCCCACCATGGACGTGGCCGGGCGGTCCTTCGTACGCGGCGCCGAGATCGAAGTCGGTGTAGACCCTGTCCGCGGTGCGTTCCACAAGCAGTGGGGGGGCGATGGCGTTGCGCAGCCCGATCGCGGCGTTGCCCCAGGCGACCGTCCCGCCGTCGAGTGTCTCCTTGACCCCGAAGGCGCCCGGCATCAGGCGCGTGGCGAGCAGGTCCGATGCCTGCTCGATCAATGCCTGTGCCACCCTGATGGTCTCATCGTCGACCTCGCTGCGGATGGTGACGTCGACAAGTCTTCGGACCGATCTGGTGAGCGGAGCGTAGCAAGCTTCTCCCTGAGCGCGGTCCACGGCCCCAGCGGATTCGGACTCACCCATAACCCAGCCCTTCCCCGTCGTCATGCCTCGTGTCAGGACAACCCTGGCGGGCCTGAACACGTGCGACAACCACATCTCCCGGTGAGCGGGTGCTAGAGGGTCTGGTGACGGGCCTGATTGATAACCTTGACCGGTGGAAGGGACCACGGCCAGGCCGAACCTCGCGTCGACAGGTTGGGCGCTGCTCGGCATGTTGTCCGGTGGTGACGAACTGTCCGGGTACGACATCAAGAAGTGGTCGAACTGGGTCCTGCGGTTCTTCTATCAGAGCCCGGCGTACAGCCAGATCTACTCGGAGCTCAAGAAGATGGAGCAGCTCGGGCTGGTCACCTCCCGGATGGACAGCGACGGGGCTGCCCGCAGCCGTCGGCTGTATCGGATCACGCCGCTGGGAATGGATGCCGTCTCTGCCTGGACCGCCAACGCTCCGTACGACCCCCCGACGCTGAAGCACAGCGTGCTGCTGCGGGTCATCTTCGGCCACCTGACCGAACCCCAGCGGCTTCGCGAGCTGCTCCAGGAACATGTCGCCTACTGCGATCGAATGCAGCGCAACGCCGCGGTGGAGGCCCGTGCGACCGAGGAGCAGCCGGTGTGGGCCTACGCGAAGGTGGCGTTGAATTGGGCCGAACGCTACTACGCCTCCGAACGTGAACTGGCCCTGGAACTCATGAAGGATCTCGACGAGGCGGAGGCGGAATTCGCCCGAGCGCGCCAGAGTGGGGACAAGGGCGTCGTGTGGCCCGAACGCGAGTACTGGTACGAGGTCGAGCAGCGCGTCAAAACGGAAGAAGGCGACTAGCCCGATCCGCGTTGCGCGGCATTGCGCGCGGCGACGTAACCGAACACGAGTCCCTGCGCGATCGTCGCACCGGCCCCGGGGTAGCTGGCGCCGAAAGCGTTCGCCGCGGTGTTGCCGATCGCATAGAGACCCTCGATCGGCGTGCCGTCCTCGCGGAGCACGCGAGCCCGGTCGTCGGCACGCAGTCCACCACAAGTACCCAGATCGCTGAGCACCATCTTGACCGCGTAGAACGGGCCGTGATCGAGCGGACGCAGGTTCGGGTTCGGCGTGATGGTCGGGTCGCCGTAATACCGGTCGTAGGCACTGTTGCCGCGCCCAAAGTCGGAATCGCTACCGCCGCTTGCCATCTCGTTGAACTCGGACATCGTGTGCAGGAACGGCAACTCCGGCACACCCATCTTCCTGCCGAGTTCGGCGAGGTCGGCCGACCGGTGGGCGATCCCCGCCTCATACCAGCTCTGGGGAATCGCCATCCGGGGGAACAGGTCGGCGGCGAACACATAGCTGTTGCGGTACTTCTGGTCGAACACGATCCACATCGACGTCACCGGGCTGTCCGAACGATCGAGCTCGAGAACCCGCTGTCCGAACGACATGTAGTCGGTCGACTCGTTGACGAATCGGCGACCGGTCTGGTCGACGATCAACGAACCGGGCAGCGAGCGCTCGGCCAGCATCACCAGCGGGTCGGCGCCCGGCAAGGGTGCTACAGCGGGAAACCACCAGGCCTGCTCCATGAGGTCGATCGATGCGCCGGCCTCCTGCGCGATCACGATGGCGTCACCGGTATTGCTCCGTGCTCCAAGGCTGAGGTTCTCGCCCAGCGACTCGGACTGGAACTTCCACCGCATGGCCATGCTGTGGTCGAAGCCCCCGGCAGCGAGCACCACGCCGCGGCGTGCGGTCAGCGTCACGTCCCGGCCGTGATGCGTGACGACCGCGCCCGTGACCCGGCCGTCGCCGGTCGTCAGTTGCCGCAGCGAGGTTTCGGTCCAGATCGGGATGCCGGCGCGCAACACCCCGGCGAAGAGACCGGCGGCCAGTGCCTGGCCCCCGGCGACGTAGCGGCGCCCGACCAGCAGGCCGCCGACACCCTGGGTGAGCCGCTTCACGATAAGGGGCAACCCCTTTCGGGGCACCCGCGACATCAGGTTCAGCCAGCGATAGTCCGCGCCCGTCGTCGGCATCGGGATCTTGACTTCAAGCACACCGGGACGAAGGCGGGTCCGATAGTCGCCGAGCACCGACGAGTTGAACGGCCGGCACTCACACGTGCGCCCGGACGCCGTGCCACCGGGTTTCTCGGAGTGATAGTCGGAGTAGTCCCGCGCCCAGAACAGCCGCATGGGAGTCGTGCGCCGGAGCATCTCGACGGTCCCGCGCACGTTGGCCAGGAAACCGGCTGAGCGTTGTGCCGGTGCGCTGCCCGCGACGGCGGAGTCCAGGTAGGTGGCCGCCTTCTGGGCCGTGTCCCCGGCGCCGGCCTCGTCGAGGATTGGGCTGGCCGGCAGCCAGAGCGCTCCTCCGGACCGGGCTGTCGAACCGCCCACGAACGAGGATTTCTCCACGACGAGAACCGACAGACCGCACTCGTGGGCGGCCAGCGCTGCCGCCAGACCCGTCCCCGAACCCACCACGAGCAGGTCGACGGTCGTGTCGCCGATCGTCAATCCGGCGGGAATCGTCGCACTCGGGGCCGTCACGGTCCCGAGGATATGGCCACCGGCACCGGCAACCAAAGCGATCTCCCTACCAGCGGGATAACCGTGATGTCGGGGCTCGCGGTCGCTGTACAACGGACGGATGACCCCGCAGTCAGACACCGACGAGGTACGCCAGATCGAGGCGGGTACCGCACCGACCAGATTCGCGCGCGGATGGCACTGCCTAGGTCTGACCAGGGAACTCGGCGACGGGAAGCCGCACACCGTCAACGCCTTCGGCCAGCGCCTGGTGGTCTTCCGCAGCCAGGACGGCAGACTCAACGTGCTGGACGGCTACTGCCGGCACATGGGGGGCGATCTGTCGCAGGGCGAGGTCAAGGGCAACGAGATCGCCTGCCCGTTCCATGACTGGCGGTGGGGCGGCGACGGCCGTTGCAAACAGATTCCCTACAGCCGCCGCGTCCCCAAGCTGGCGCGTACCGCGACGTGGTCGACGCTGGAGCAGGACGGCATGCTGTTCGTCTGGAACGACCCGGAACGCAATCCCCCGCCGGACGGGGTGACCATCCCGCGCATCGCCGGCGCCGACAGCGACGAATGGACCGACTGGCACTGGTACACCACGGTGGTCAACACCAACTGTCGCGAGATCGTCGACAATGTCGTCGACATGGCGCACTTCTTCTATGTGCACGGATCGATGCCGACCCACTTCAAGAACGTCTTCGAGGGCCACGTCGCGACGCAGTACATGAGCAGTGGCAGCCGCCCCGACCTTCCCAGTCCCGAAGGCGGGCCGGTTCTGCTCGGCACGACGTCGCTCGCGTCCTACTGGGGCCCGTCGTTCATGATCGACGACCTTACCTATCACTACGAACACGAAGACCAGCAGACGGTACTGCTCAACTGCCACTACCCGATCGACGCCAATTCCTTTGTGCTGCAGTACGGCATCATCGTCAAGAAGTCCGAGAACCTTCCGCAGGAGGCGGCGATGCAGGCGGCCGTCGCACTCGGGGACTTCGTCAAGATGGGATTCGAACAGGACGTCGCGATCTGGCGAAACAAGACGCGTATCGAAAACCCGCTGCTCTGCGAAGAGGATGGCCCGGTCTACCAGTTGCGGCGCTGGTACGAACAGTTCTACGTCGACGCCGCGGCCGTCACACCCGAGATGGTCGACCGGTTCGAGTACGAGATCGACGTGACCCGCCCGCGTGCGGCTTGGCAGAAGCAGGTCGAGGACAACATCGCCCGCCGCGCCGCGGCGGCCGGTACCGCTTGATGACCGTCCGTACCGACGACCGACTGCTGGACGCACCGCTGGTGCCGATCGACTGTCGCCGCTGTGGCGCGACCGTCGAGGCCCGAAAGAGCAGCTGGGCCCAGACCAGCGTGCAGTGGGATGCCGCGGCGCTGGCGGCCTGTGTCCAGCGCCGGGAGGCGGTGCGGCGATCCGGTCGCGGATCGTTACTGATCTGCTCGGAGTTGCGCGCCTCGCTCGAGGACGCTGCCGGCAGAGGCGATCTGCCGATCCTGGGTGAGAATCCCGTCGATTAGGGAAATCCCCACCGCCGAACGCCACCACAGGAAGGTGTGAACATTGCGGATCGCCGACAGGGTCTTCGTCGTCACCGGGGGTGGCAACGGCATGGGCCGCCAGGTCGTGCTCGGGCTGGCGCGTAGGGGGGCGCGGGTCGCCGCCGTCGACCTCGACGCGGCGGGGCTGACCGAGACCGCTGAGTTGGCGCGGGCCGCTCACGCGACGGTCTCGACGCACATCGTGAACGTGACCGACCGTGATGCCGTGGCGGCCTTGCCCGACCAGGTGACCAGTGTGCACGGCCAGATCGACGGGTTGGTCAACATCGCCGGCGTCATCCACCGGTTCGCGCCGTTCATCGACCTGTCCGCCGATGAGCTCGCCCGAATCATGGAGGTGAACTTCTGGGGGACGGTCAACGCGTGCCGGGTCTTTCTTCCGATCCTGCTGCAGCGCCCCGAGGCGAACCTGACCAACATGTCCAGTCTGGCGGCGCTGGTGCCCTTCGCCAGCCAGACGTTCTACGGCGCCAGCAAGGGTGCGGTCAAGCAGTTCAGCGAGGGACTGTATGCGGAGCTCTCCGACACCAATGTCCATGTGGTGACACTGTTTCCGGGCAATGTCAGCACCAACCTCACCGGGAACTCCGGGGTCGAGATGCTCGATTCGGGTGGACGCAGGGCGCCGACCAGGACCCCGGAGGAGGCCGGCGAGAAGATCGTCGAAGGCATCGCCAAGGACAGCTTTCGTGTTCTGGTCGGCACCGACGCACGGCTGCTCGACCTCTTCGCCCGGGTATCGGCCAAGCGGACGACCAGATTCATCGCCAAGCAGATCAAATCGGTTCTTTAGCCCTGCGCGCGTCAGGCGAACTGGAATGCGCTGACCGGGGCCTCATCCGGATAGCCGGCCGGGCCGCCGAGGTCGTAGACGGCGTTGAGGGCGCCGATGAAGGCCGGGTCGTGGAGTGGCGCGCTGGGCACGTCGAGATCGATGCCCTTCTTGTGGACGTCGTCGACCAGCATGTCGATCGCCTTGTCGATGGTGAGGTCGTCGCTTCCGTCCATGTTCTTCTTCAGTTCATCGAGATCGGCGAACACCTCCGCCGACCAGTGCACCAGGAACCGCAACTCGTCGGTGTGGTGCCGGGCGATCACGTCGTCTCCGTTCTTCAGAACCCAGTGGTCGCGGTCGCCGACGTCCCCGGCGAAGACGGTGTCGAACGCCAGTCCGGCCGGGATCTGTTGATCCAGTGGGCCGTTGGCCTCCCCGCGATGCACCATCATCTCGTTCTGCACCACCACGCCGCGGTTGTAGACCGGCGGCAGAACCCGTCGTGGCGCCCGCAGTGGGCCCTCCGGCCAGTAGGTGAAACCGCTGTGCGAATCGTGGGAGAACCAGGTGATCACCTGTGCCATCTTGATCAGGTAGTCGGTGAACAGACCGGACTTACCCATGACGCTGGTCAGCCAGGTCGGGGCGTTCTCGTGCCGGACACCGCGGAAGCTCGGTGAGTCCAGGTGGCCCGGATCGCGATTCGCGCACGGCCCGTTGATATTGAACAGCATCATCTGCGGCTTGGCGTACTCGGCGTTCCAGTAACCCTTGGCGTGCTCGACGAAGGTCTTGTTGTAGAAAACATCGTGCAGTTCGGGGTACAGCACCGTCCCGTAGTTGGCCAGGTACCCGCGGAAGGTGGGGGTGAGGAACATGTCCAGCGACGGCGTGAAGCCCTCGGGGAACGCGCCGCTCATGGTGGCCATCAGCTCTTCCGGCGAGGCGAAGTGCTGAGCGATGATGAGCCGCCACGGGCCTTCCGCGTGTACCACGTCGAGCAGCCGTTCCCGCTGGTCGTCGCTGTAGATGTTGTCGATCTCGCGGGGCGGTGACGCGGGCCGCAGAATGTCGGAAAGCTGCATCCGCTGCTCTTGGCTCAGCATGAGAACTCCTGTCGTGGTCGCGATGTGCCGCACCGCAGAGCCGATTGTCGCGCCCCCGGATGCGGTCTCGACCGCCGCGTTCCGGTGATCGGGAGGGCTTCGGCCGCCTAGAACGGGAGCGGGTGGGCGAACTTGGCCCGCAGCAGGGCACCGACCTCGGCAATCGCCAGCCGGCCACGCGCCGTCGCCTCGGAGCGCATGAGGAAGCCGTGGTAGGCACCGGGATAGCGGGTGAGGGTGGTCTGCACGCCGGCGTCGCGCAGCCGGGCCGCATAGCGTTCGCCCCAGTCCCGGATCGGGTCGCAGGCACCGGTCACGACGATCGCGGGCGGCAGGTTGCCCAGGTCGCTCGCGTGGGCGGGCACTCCGTAGGCGTCATGTGCCGGTGCGGCGCCGCCGTCGGCGAGTTCGTGGAGGTAATCGATGTCGTCGCGGCTCAGCATGGGCGCGTCGGCCAGCAGCGTGATCGACGCGGCCGTCATGTCCCGGTCCAGCCCCGGATAGAGCAGCACCTGACAGCAGATTGACGGGTGACCGCGGTCCCGGGCGGCCAGCGCGACGCCGGCGGCCAGCGAGCCACCGGCGCTGTCACCGGCGACGGCAAGCCGGCGCGCGTCGACTCCCAGCCTTGCTGCGTTGTCGGCCACCCAGGCGGTGGCCGCCAGGCAGTCGTCGAACTGGGCCGGGGGAGGGCACTCCGGGGCCAGTCGGTAGCCAACCGCGACCACGGTTGCGCCGGACTCCGCCGCCAGTACGCGGGCCAGGGGTTCGAAGGAGTAGTTGGTGCCCATCACCAGGCCACCACCGTGGAAGTACAGGATCGCCGGTCCCGCGGAATCGGCGCTCGGCCGGTAGATCCGCAGCGGTATCGGTCCGGCCGGACCGGGTGCCGAGCCGTCCTCGACAGCCGCCATGGCCGGCATGTCCGCGGGCAGCGGGGCCGATTCGATCGAATCCCGCACCGCGGCCAGCCCGCGCTCCCGCATCGGCGGCAGCGGACCGAATGCGGCGATCCGGGCCGCCGCATCGGGATCGAGCGGAGGGACGTAGGCAGTCACTGATTCGCGGGATCGAAGCGTCGTTTGGTGCGTAGCCGCGGTGCCCGCCTGGCGGCCAGGATCTCGCCCCGTTCCGTCATGGCGTTGCCGACGTATTCGGGTTGGGTCAGCAGATAGAACTCGCCCGCCGCGGCCTGGTCGAACACCAACCGCGCGGCGGCGACCGGGTCCATCGCCTCGGCCTTGATGTCCAGCATGGCCGAGCGCTGCGCCTCGGCGGCGTCGATGTCGCCGTCGTCGACACCGCCGGCCCGCTCGAAGATGTTGGACCGCACCGCTCCCGGCAATACCGCCTGAACGTGGATGCGATCCGCATGCCCGGCCAGATCCACTTCGAGTCGCAGACACTCGGTCAACGCCAGCACCGCGTGCTTGCTCATGATGTAGGGCGCCTGCAGGGGTACCGCCGCGACCCCGCCGATCGACGACAGGTTCCACACCCAGGACGGGGTCTCCGACGCCAGCATCCGCGGCAGGAACGCCCGAACACCATAGAAGACACCGCTGATGTTGATCTGCACCAGCCGGTCCCAGTTCGGCACCGGGGTGTCCCACAGATAGCCGAACTGCTCGACGCCGGCGTTGTTGACCAGCAGACGCACCGGCCCGATATCGGAGTAAACCAGCTCGGCCAGGCTCTCGAGCGCCTTCGGGTCGCGGACGTCGCAGACCGCGTCGACCGCATGGCCGCCGGCTTCGGTCAACTCGGAGCGCAGGGCCGCGATCGCCGCCTCGTCGATGTCGGCCAGCACCACAGTCATCCCCAGTTCCGCGGCATGGCGGGCCAGACCGGCGCCGACGCCGGCACCGGCGCCGGTGATCACCGCGACGCCGCCGCCGAACGTGTCCCGGGCGCTGTTCACGTCGTCAATCTGCAGCGACGTTGTTGGCGGCCTTGAACTCGGCGAACGGGATCGAGTTGTCGGTGTCCATGATCAGGTCGAACTTCGTGAACTCCAGACCGTGAGCGCCGCGCCTGAGCCCGGTCTCGAGAACGCCGCTGCTGACGGCGAACGGGACGTGGTTGGCCACCTGGGTGACGAAGATGTAGGACCTGACCTCGGTGACGTCACCGGAGGTTCCGGTGCGGTGGATGTTGGTGCTGTTGTGCCGCAACGGGTATGGGCTGCCCTCGCGGTGTTCGGTGAGCCAGACGATGATCGCGCCGCGGCCATGCAGGTCTGCGGCCAGAACGTCCTCGAAGGGCGACGCGCCGCTCTCGCTGCGGCTGATGTAGTTCGCGTCCTCGCCGAATCGGACGGCCAGTTCGTCGTAGTGGCCGGAATCGTAGTGGAACCAGAATCCGCCGAAGAATTCCTGAATCTCGGACAGGGAGATGTCATCGCTCACGCGACCAGTGAACCGCAGCTCAGCACGGGTCGACCACAACGGTGACCGGTCAGTGGAACACGTTGTGACCCGGTCAGCCGAAGCGGTTTCGCAGCTCCCGTTTCAGCAATTTGCCGCTGGGATTCTTCGGAAGCGTGTCGACGAAGAACACCTGCTTGGGAGTCTTGAAGCCGGCCAGGTGCTCCCTGCAGTGGGCGATCAGCTCGGCCTCGGACACTCGGGTTCCGTCCCGGGTCACGACGGCGGCGGCCACGGACTCGACCCAGGTGGGGTGCGGAAGGCCGAAGACGGCGGCCTCGTGGACCGCCTCGTGCAGATACAGAACCTCTTCGACTTCACGACTGGCGACGTTCTCCCCGCCGCTCTTGATCATGTCCTTCTTGCGGTCGACGACGTGTAGCAGTCCGTACTCGTCGTAGTAGCCGAGGTCGCCGGAATGGAACCAGCCACCGCGGAAGGCTTCCGCCGTCTTCTCCGGATCGTCGAGGTAGCCGAGCATCAGGTGCGGGCTGCGGTGGGCGATCTCGCCGATGCTGCCGGCCGGAACGGGGTGGTCGTCGTCGCCGAGGATGGTGGTCTCGACGTTGAGCACCGGGCGGCCCGCCGCCCCGGCATGCTCCCGTTGTTCGGCGGGGCCCAATGTGGAGGCCAGGGGCGCGATCTCGGTTTGTCCGTAGAAGTTCCACAGCGAGACGTCGGGCAGCCGCTCGCTCATCTCCTGCAGAATCTCCCGCGGCATCGCCGAGGCGCCGTAGTATCCCTTGCGCAGGCTGCCGAGGTCGACCTCGTCGAAAACCGGCGAACGCAGCAGGGCGATCCAGATGGTCGGTGGCGCAAAGAATTTGGTGACCCGGCGGTGTTCGATCGTGCGCAGGATGGTATCGGGGTCGGGGTGGGGGAGGATGATGCCGGTGGCGCCCAGATAGACGTCGGTGATCAGGAAGTTGTCCAGCTGCGCACAGTGATACAGCGGCATCGAGTGAATTTCGACGTCATCGTCGGACATCGCGCCGGCGACCGCGGTGCTGACGTAGTTCCAGAACAGGCTGCGACTGGTGTGCATCACCGCTTTGGGTCGTGATTCCGTGCCGCTGGTGTACATGAGCCGAATGACGTCGTCGTCGTCGACCTCCGCGATCGGTACCGGGCCGCGCACCGGTTCGAGCCAACCGGCGAAGTCGCGCCAACCGGTCGGGGTCGGCGCCCCGGCGGCCGTGATGGCCACCCTGGTGCCGACGTGGCCGCCGCGGGTCAGCGCCTCGGATGCCACCGCCGTGAGCACGTCCTCGACGATGAACCCGGTCACCCCGCTGTGGCCCAGGATGTAGCCGATTTCATCCGGCCCGAGCATGAAGTTGATCGGCACCAGAACGACCCCGGCTCGCGCCGTGGCGAATGCCAGCACGGCGTACTGCCAGCAGTTGTGTGACAGCAGGGCGATGCGGTCCCCCTTTCGGAACCCGTTGTCCCACAGTGCTGCAACGACCCGATTCACCCGGTCGTCGAGATCGGCGAAGGTCAGGCTCACGGCGCCGTCGATGATGGCGGTCTTGTCCGGCCGGCGCCGTGCCGATCGGCGCGGGATGTCGCCGACGGTCTGGCTGCGGATACGGGCTATCTGGGTCGTGAGACTGTCAACCATTGGCGGCCGGCTCCGGCTCCAGCCGCAGGTCGCGGCCGATGATCTCACGCATTATCTCCGAGGTGCCGCCGTACACGCGGGTGACGCGCACATCGATGGCCGACCGGGCGATCGGATATTCGCGCATGTAGCCATACCCGCCGAAGAGTTGCTGGCAGCTGTCCAGGCAGCGGAACTCCATCTCGGTCGCCCACAGTTTGGCCTTGGCGGCGTCGGCGGGGGTCAGTCGGCCCGCGTTGAGCTCGACCACGCAGCGGTCGACGAACGCCTCGGTCACCGACACCTCGGTGGCGACGTCGGCGAGGGCGAAGCGGGTGTTCTGCAGGGCTCCGATCGGCTTGCCGAAGGCGGTGCGCTCGCGGACGTAGTCGATCGTCCACCGCAGGGCGGCGCGCGCCCGTCCGAGGCTGCCGACGGCGATCTGCATGCGCTCCTGGGCCAGATTGCGCATCAGATAGGAGAACCCGGCACCAGCCTCGCCCAACAGGTTCGACTTCGGCACCCGCACGTCGGTGAACACCAATTCCGAGGTGTCCTGGCAGTGCAGGCCCAGCTTGTCGAGGTTGCGCCCCCGCTCGAGCCCGGCCAGGCCACGCTCCATGACGAGCAGTGACAGGCCGCGGTGACGGTCGGGGGAGGTCCGGACCGCCGTGATGACGATGTCGGCATTCTGTCCGTTGGTGATGAACGTCTTGGCGCCGTTGACCAGGAAGTGATCGCCGCGGTCGGCCGCGGTGGTGCGAATGCCGGCGACATCGGAGCCCGCGCCGGGCTCGGTCATTCCGATCGCGGCGATCAACTGGCCGCTGACGAAACCGGGCAACCAGCGCTGTTTCTGCTCGTCGTTGGTGAGGTCGGCCAGGTACGGCAGACAGATGTCGTTGTGCACGGCGAAGCTGAGCCCGACCCCGCCGCAGTCGGCGTCCATGAACTCCTCGATGAGGATCTGGTTGTACCGGTAATCGTCGGTGCCTAGGCCGCCGTACTCCGGCGCCGCGGCGAAGCCGAGCAGGCCCAGCGCACCGGCGCGGGCGAAGATCTCGCGGGGGATGCGGCCTTCGTGCTCCCAATCAGCGATGTGCGGCACGACTTCCTTGGCGGCGAAGTCGCGGACCAGGCTCGCGAAGGTCAGGTGGTCCTCGGAGTAGTGCACTCGTTGCATCGACACCTTCCCCGTCGTTGCGTGGCTGCGGCGAGGCTAGGCGAATGGGGGCCCGCCGGCCTGCCGGTATCCCGCTCAGCGGTGAGTCTCCCGCTCAGTAGACACGCCGGTACCCCGCGGTTGGTCTCGGCCCGATACTGCGAGGCGGACAAGCGAGGAGTTGCCATGACCATCGACGTCGACCCAGATCTGCTGCGGTCCAATCTCGAACGGGCCGATGCCGGTGTACTGGTGGCGGTACTCGCGCAATTGACCGGCGACCCTGGCGTTGTGGACCGATTCGCGACCAAGATCTCCTTCCGGCCCGACCCGCCGGAACAGGCCGGAACCACCGACCCCGAGACAGCCGCGGCGCTGGCCGACGAGGTGATCGCCGCGATGGGATCGGCCCGACCGGCCGGCGCCCCTGCCGCCGAGGACCCGGACCTGTTCGCCCGCGTCGCCCCGTTGGCGCTGGGGACCGAGGTGGGCCGGGAGTACGTCGGCCTGCTGCTCGAGCAGGGTGGGTTCCACCCGTCACAGCCGGTGCTGCCGCGCACCGCGAGACTGCCCGAACGTTTCAAGGTCGTCATTATCGGAGCCGGTATCGCGGGAATGACGGCTGCTCTCGAATGTGCGGCCGCCGGTATCGATTACGAGATCATCGACCGCAACGACGAGGTGGGCGGCACCTGGTACACCGCGGTCTATCCGGGTATCGGAGTGGACACCCCGTCGGCGTACTACTCGCTGTCGCGTGACATCAACGGCGATTGGTCGAGCTACTACCCGCAAGGTGGGGAGTATCAGTCGTACCTGCAGTCGGTGGCCGACAAGAACAGGCTGCGTGAGCACACCCGATTCAGCACCGAAGTGGAGGCGCTGTTGTGGGACGACGACCGCCACGAGTGGCAGATCCGCACGGTGGGCCCCGGCGGCGCCCGCGACGTGAGTTACGCCAACGTCGTGATCCCAGCCGTCGGTTACTTGAACCGCCCGCGCTGGCCCGAGCTGGCCGGTCGGGAGACGTTCGCCGGCATCAGCATTCACTCCGCGGAGTGGGATCGGAGCCTCGATCTCACCGGCAAGAGGGTTGCGGTCATCGGCGCCGGGTGCACCGCGGTGCAGATCGTCGACGCGTGTGTTGATCAGGTCGCCCACCTGACGGTCTTTCAGCGCCAACCGCATTGGGTGGCTCCGCGCAAGCGGCTTTCCGACGACGTGCCGGAGCACCGACGCTGGCTAAACACCCACATCCCCTACTACGCGAACTGGAACCGGCTGAAGTCCTTCTGGGGAACCGCGGACAACAACTATCCCGTGATCGTGCGTGATGCCGACTGGGCGGCCGACCACCTGTCGATCTCCCCGGCGAATGACGCGCTGCTCCAGATGTGCCTGGAGTACATCGACCGCGTATTCGGGGCGGGAAGTGAACTGGCCAGGAAAGTCACTCCCGACTTCGCCCCGTACGGCAAGCGCATCATTCGGGACCCCGGTGGCTACTATGCGGCATTGACCAGATCTCACGTCGACGTCGAGGCTTCGGAACCGGCCCGGGTCAACGAGAAGGGGATCGTGACCCAGGACGGGCGCCAGATCGACCTCGACGTAATCGTCTACGCTACCGGCTATTACCTTGATTTCCTCTCCACCGTGGATATCCGCGGCCGCGACGGGGTACGGCTCTCCGAGGTGTGGGGCGCGAGCCCGAGCGCCTACCTGGGCGGTACGGTGCCGGGCTTTCCGAACCTGTTCGTCTCATCGGCTCCGAACTACAGCCCGGGCCACGGCGCCGGACACAACTTCGGCGTGGAGGTGATGGTTCACTACGTCATGGAGTGCCTGCAGCTGATGGCGCTGCGACATGCCGGAGCGATAGAAGTCACGCCCGAGGCCTTCAGCCGCTACGTGCAGCAGATCGACGACGCGATGGCCGGCACGGTCTGGTGCCACACCCCGACCGCGCACACCTACTATCGTTCGGCGGGTGGCCGGATCGTGACCGCCTTCCCGTTCCGGCTCATCGACCTGTGGCAGTCGCACCGGGTTCCGATCGAGGGAGACTTCATCCTCACGTGAGTGAATTGCTTTCCGGCAAGACGGCTTTGGTGACCGGCAGTAGCCGTGGGATAGGCCGGGCGATCGCGCAGCGGCTGGCCGCCGAGGGCGCCACCGTGGTCGTGACCGCGCGTTCGGCCAACCCGTCGCCGTCGATCCGCGCCGGCACCAGCATGGCCCTGCCGGGCACCATCGGCGAGACCATCGAGCTGATCGAGGCGGCAGGAGGCACGGCGACGGGCATCGCCGTGGACCTCGAGGACGCGGGTCAACGTGCCCGCCTGGTCGATGAGGTGGTCGAGCGCACCGGCCGCATCGACATCCTCGTGAACAATGCCGGGTTCGCCGACTATTCGGTCATCGAGAACATGTCGATGGAGACGTTCGACCGCACCGTCGAGCACTACCTGCGCACCCCGTTCGTGCTGACGCAGGCCGCAATACCGCATATGCGCGCGCAGGGGGCGGGATGGATCGTCAACATAGGCTCGGTGACTGGGCTGGCCCCGGCCCGGCCCTACCGGGAGTACAACAAATCCTCCGGTGACGTGGTCTACGCGTCGATGAAGGCCGCGTTGCATCGCTTCAGTCAGGGGGTGGCGGCGGAACTGATGGATTCCAACATCGCCGTCAATGTGGTCGGCCCGTCGAGTGCGGTGCGCACCCCGGGAGCGGCCGCGCTCATCCCCGACACGTTCCCCACCGAGCCGGTGGAGTATCTGGCCGAAACGGTGTTGGCGATGTGCCACCGCCCGGCCGCCGAGCGCACCGGTTTGGTCGCGTTCAGCCTGCACTACCCGTGGTCGCAACGGCTTCCAGTGCACACCCTGGACGGCACCATGGTGCTTGTGCCGCTGGAGCCGCCGGCGAACGCCAACCCGAACATCGTTCCCGCCGGGATCTGAGCGGCATCAGCCGGTCGAATCACACCAGAATCGGTGTCTCAGTCCGGCAATAACTGTGGCAGATACGGGCGCGCACAATGAATTCCGGACACTCGGGGTCGAACCAGCGGTCCACCCGGGCCCAATGGATCGGGTGCATCAGGTAGGCGCCCATCAGCCCGGCCTCGTCGGTGAACTCCTGCTCGAAGATGTGGGTCCATCGCGCGGCGCCCAGCGTGCGCTCGGGACGGCTGAGTTGATATGCGGTGATCGTGCGGACGAAGCGCGGCATGAGCAGGAGATCGGATTCGAAGGCCTCGATGACGTCGGCGGGCGTCTCCGGTGTGACCGCGACCAGCAAGGTGCGGTATACCGATCCGTGTGAGGTGACCGAGGCGCCGGATTTCGGATGGTAATCAACCCCGTCGACGTGGACAACCTGCACCCCGGCGAGCAGTGCCTCCAGTTCCGGCTGCACCTCGGACCAGCACGCGTCGGTGCGGAACTGGGCATGCAGCAGGATGTCGCCGCCGTTGCGGGAGCCGGCCAGCGTCGGCTCGGCGAGGTGACGTTCCGCGCCGGTGAGCGCTTCGCGTAGCTGAGCGGTGAACCCCTCGACATGTGCCGGGTCCAGACCTGAGGCGAGGTGGATCAGCCGGGTGATCTTAAGCATCGCAGAGCGTATCGACGTCGGCGGCCGCAGACGCCATGGTTCGGGTTCGGGATTCGATGAGTCCGCCGATCTCGGCCCACCATTGGCCGAGGCCTTTGTCGGGCCGACCCTTCCAGGTCATCTCCCACCAGGCCTGCGGGCCCGTCAACTCCCAGGAGATGGTCACGGTGTTCGACTGGTCGTCGAACCAGATCGGGGGGGACACCAGGATGCGGTCCAGGGTCATACCGCGGTCCGCGGCGCCGGGCACGTATTCGGCGAGGTAGCGATCGACGAACTCGCGGGCACGCCCCCGCCGCGTTATCACTCGATCGATGACGTACACCGTGGCGGCAGGGGCATCGGACACGAATCCAGGCTAGGGAGTCGGGCCGCGATGGGTTCGGCGTCTCCCATCCACCGGGAATCGGGCTGGCCCCCGCAGCGAACGCGGCGCACGGTGGACGGCGGACAACCGATCAGGAAGGCGGCAATGGCCTCGACCGATGAGCCCACCGCGGATCCGTTCGCTCCGGCGACACTCGGGCCGGTTCGCCTGCGCAACAGGGTCGTCAAGGCCGCGACGTCGGAAGGTCGTTCGCCCGACGGGCTGGTGACCGATGACCTGATCGACTTCCACCGCCGCTTCGCCGTGGGCGGGGTGGGAATGACGACCGTCGCCTACTGCTGCGTGACTCGTGACAGTCTGAGCGCCCCCGGCCAGATCGTCATGGACGAGCGGGCGGTGCCCGGCCTGCAGAGGCTGGCCGACGCGATACACCGGGAAGGCGCGGCCATCTCAGCCCAGCTTGGACACGCAGGTGTGGTCGCCAACAAGAAGCTGATCGGCAAGACCCCGATGGCGCCCAGCAGGTTCATCAACCCGGCATCCTTCGACTATTGCCGTGAGATCCGTCGCGACGAGATCGCCCGGGTGGTCGACCAGTTCGGGGATGCCGCAGGCATCGCCGTGACGGCCGATTTCGATGCGGTCGAACTGCACTTCGGCCACCTCTACCTGCCGAGTTCGTTTCTGAGCCCGTTGCTCAACCGGCGAAAGGACGAGTACGGGGGCAGCATCGAGAACAGATCGCGATTCGTTCGCGAGATCGCCCAGCGGGTGCGTGAGACCGTCGGCGACCGCATCGCGGTCACCGCAAAGCTGAACATGGTCGACGGGATGCGGGGAGGAATCTGGTTGGCCGAATCCCTCCGCACCGCACAGCTGCTCGACCGGGACGGGAACCTCGATGCCATCGGACTCACCGAGGGCTCGTCGGTCTACAAGCCCCTGTATCTGTTCCGTGGTGACGTTCCCGCCGACGATTTCGCCAAGGTGTTGCCACCGCTGCAGAGCATCGGAGTGCGACTGTTCGGCAAGTGGGCGATGGGCAGCTACGACTACCGCGATCTCTACATGCTTGACAACGCACGGCAATTCACGCCTGTGGTCAAGAATACGAAGCTGATCCTGTTGGGCGGCATCAATAATCGCGACCACATGCTGGAAGGTCTGCAGGCGGGTTTCGATTTTCTCGCACTGGGTCGGGCGCTGCTGCGTGAACCGGATCTGGTCAATAAACTGATGGACGACCCGAGTGCCCGGGGCCGCTGCAATCACAACAACAAATGCATGGTCACCGTTTTCGGCCGGACGCATTGCGTCCTGGATCCCGAGCAGCGTTACGGCACAGGGGATCGCGGGGTGGCCGGCTACGCCGCGCGCGGATCCGTCGTCACTGGGGGCTGAGCCGCGCGAGCACCGCCCGTACGTCGCTCCACGCCTGGCCGAGTGCCCGGGTGCCGAGGTCGAGTGCCGGCATCGTCATGAATCCGTGAATGGCGCCGGCATAGCACCGGTGCACAGTGGGAACCCCGGCCGCGGCCAGGGCCGCCGCGTACTGTTCGCCCTCGGTACGCGGCGGGTCGTACCCCGCCGTGATGATGACCGCCGGGGGTAGGCCGGTGAGATCCGCCTGTGCGGGACTGGCATAGGGGTGGGTGCGATCGTCGGTGTTTGGCACGTATTGGTCCCAGTACCAGACCATCGCCTCCCGGCTGTTGTAGTAGCCGGTCGCGTAGGCGCGATAGGACTCGGTGTCGAAGTCGGCGGCGATCACCGGGTAGATCAGCAACTGCGCGGCGATCGCCGGGCCGCCCCGGTCACGCGCCATCAGGGCGGCCACCGCCGCGAGATTGCCACCGGCACTGTCCCCGGCGACCACAAGACGGTCCGGGTCGGCGCCGAGGTCGCCCGAATGCCGAGCGGCCCACTCGGTGACCGCGTATACGTCGTCGGCCGCTGCGGGCCAGCGGTTTTCGGGCGCCAGTCGATAGTCCACCGCGACCACCACGGCGTTCAGCCCGTTCGCCATCGCCCGGCACAGCCCGTCGTGGCTGTCGAGATCGCAGAACACCCAGCCCCCGCCGTGCGCGAACACCACGAGGGCGGGCACGGACGAGGGGTCAAGCGGCTGGTAGATCCGAATTCCGATGTCTCCGCCGGGTCCGGGCACCGTCTGATCGGATACCGCACCGACGGGTTCGGGGTTCTCGACCGGTTGTCGGCGGGCGGTGATGGCGGCTCTCACCTGCGCGCCGGTCATTTCCGAAACCTTGGGAAAGCCGGAATCGAGCGCGGCGATGATGGCCGCGATACCGGGATCGAGGGTCACGCGAACTGCAGGCCCGCCGGCGCGGGTGCGGCGCCACGGGCGGCCGGGCCGATCCGATATGGGCGCATCTGCTGCAGTGTCGGCACCACCCGTCCCGCGCTATCCTCGATGTGTCGCCATATCCCGAGTGCCGCCATCCGCACGGGGGCCACGAGGCGCTGATCGAACATCATCCGGTTCATCGGACCACACACCGACACCGCACCGACGGCTTCGCCGGAATTGCCGATCGATGCGGCAACGCATCCGAATCCGGCCAGCGACTCCTCGCGGTCGAATGCGACGCCGTGCGCGCGGACCTTGTTCAGCTCAGTGCGCAGTTGGCCCGGGCTGGCGATCGAGTACTTGGTCTTGCGGGGGAGTACGTCGGTACCGAGGGATTCGAGCACACCCTCACCTCCGGCGGCCATGATCGCCTTTCCAACCGCCGTACAGTGCGCCGGGTGCCGGCCGCCGACGCGGGTGGGGATCGCGGCGGCCATCCGGTCGCCGACCTTGTCGAGGTAGACGACGTCGGCGCCGTCGAGCACCGCGAGGTGCACCACCAGACCGGTCGCACGGTGCAGTTCATGCAGCATCGGCATCGCCGCGCGGTGCACGCGGTCCTGATGCACCGCCAGCGAGCCGAGTTCCACGAGACGCATCCCCAACTCGTAGTCGCGACCGCTGCGGCGAAGCCAGCGCAGCTGCACGAGGCGTTCGAGCATGCGATGCGCGGAGGAACGCGGCAAGCCGGTGCGGCGGACGATCTGCGCCAGGGTCAGCCGTCCTGGTCCGTCGAAGGCATCGAGGACCAACGAGACCCGATCGATGACGGCGCTGGGGGTGGCGGTTTCGACAGTCGCTGTCATGAGACCCTCCATCCGGATATAACTAATAGTAATATACCTTTTTGTACCATAGATTTGTGCCGGCTGTCACATCCCCGGCGCAGCGTGTTGGGCGAGCGGTGCGGCCACACCTGGGTGCAGTCGGTGGAGCGCGAGGAATAAGCCCGGCATCGCCGATCCGAGCAGCGTGCGGTCGGCGCGACCTATCCGCGAGCGGCGGCGCGGCCCGCGCGACGGCCGTAGAAGCTGCCGTCGCCGAGCGAGACGCCGCTGGCGTAACCCCACGCGGCCAGGCCGGCGGTGCAACGCCCGGCGGCGAACAGGCCGGGGATCGGCTCGCCGCTGACGTGCAGCACCTCGCCGGACAGCGTGGTGGCCAGCCCGCCGAGGGTGAACCCGCCGGTGCTGTTGCGCAGATCGATGGCACCCACCGGGGAACCGATCGGACGCAGCCACTGGGTCTTCTTGTGCAGCACCGGATCCTCGCCGCGGGCCGCACCGGCGTTGTAGTAGTCGACCGTGGCCTGCAGCGAACCGGGTGGTAGGCCGATCTCGGTCTCCAGCTCGGCGACCGTCTCGCACACCGACGTGGGCGGGCGCATCATCAGGTGCGGCGAGGGCGCGGCCATCGCCTCCTCCTGGGCGTCCCCGTCGATGATCAGGTACGCGGTGTCGTCCTGGTGGTACAGGGTGAGCTGGCCGATGCGGCCGGGGTAGGTGTCCTCGGCGACGTAGCGCTGGCCGCGCGCGTTGACCAGGATGCCGCGCACCAGTTGCTGGGGTTCGATGAAGATCGCGACCTCGGTGGCGTCCATGTGGGCGAGGTCGGCGCCCAGGGCCTGCGCCATTCGGATGCCCACACCGTCGTGCTGTTCGATCGACGCCGCCGGCTTGCCGGCGATGCGGGGCGCGTACCGGGCCACCATCGCGTCGTTGTAGGCGAAGCTGCCGGTGGCCAGCACCACGCCCCGGCGGGCCCGCACCGCGATGTCCTTGCCGAACTGGCGGGCGGTGATCCCTGCGACGCGGCCGTCGGACTCGACGATCAGCGACTGCACCCGCACGTCGTAGGCGGATCGCACGCCCAGCCGGGTCGCGGTCTCGACCAGTGGCTTCATCAGCATGAAGCCGGCGCTGGACAGGCCCTGCTGCTTGTTCGACATCTGCGGCACGTGCCCGCGCGGTGCCGGTTCGGCGATGGTGTTGAACGGGTAGGAGTTCTCGCCGCCGCTGTAGGCCAGGCCTTGATCGCCCATCGGCTCCCAGCCCGGTTCGGACCAGAACTCCGCCTTGAACGGCACACCGCAGCCGACCAGCCAGTCGAACTGCTCGAGGCTGCCCGCGCAGTAGTCGGCGATGCGGTTCTCGTCGGCCCCCGGGCCCATCGCGACGTTCAGGAATGCGGTCATGTTCTCGACGGAATCATCGAAACCGCAGGCCTTCTGGATCGGTGTGCCGCCACCGAGGTAGACGAACCCGCCCGCCATCGACGCGGCGCCACCCCAGGATCCGGACCGCTCCAGCACCAGAACGTCCGCACCGGCGCGGGCCGCCTCGACGGCGGCGGCGGCGCCGGCGATGCCGAAGCCGGCGATCACCACGTCCGCCTCGTGGTCCCAGGTGGTGATCGAGGAGGCCGGGACCGGGTGGACGCCGGAGCTCATGGCCGCATGGCGGCGGGCAGGTCGCTGACCCACTGGTGACCCCAGTAGCTGTCGGCGGTGATCTCCTCTGCGGTGTAATGGCTTTCGTCGATCCGCATGCCGCCGGTGCCGAACTCGATGTCCCAGTCGCCGGGGGCGCGCACGTAGAACGACACCATCTTGTCGTTGGTGTGCCTGCCCAGGGTGGAGGAGAGCTGGAAGCCCTCCTTGGTGACCCGGTCGAGGGCTTCGCCGACCGCGTCGAGGGTGTCGACCTCGACCATCATGTGGATCAGGCCGGGGTCGCGCAACGTCATCGCCGGGGCGATCGCCAGGCTGTGGTGGCGTTCGTTGACGCCCAGGAACCGGATCCGGATCGGGCCGAACTCCTTGGGCAGCGGCACGCGGTAGGACCCGCGGGACAGGAATCCCAGTGTGTCGGTATAGAACTCGAAAAGCCCGTTGGCGTCCAGCGCGGGCAGCACCACATGGCCCATGCCCTGGTCGCCGGTGACGAACCGCGCGCCGAAGGGGGTGACGACCGGGCTGTGGTCCAGCACCGCACCGTGGAAGACCTCCAGGGTGTTGCCCGCCGGGTCGTCGAAGGTGAGGACCTCCTCGACGCGGCGGTCGTCGGCCTCGCCCTGAGACAGCTGCTTGTAGGGCACACCGGCGGCGTCGAGGGTCTCCCGGACCCGCTGCAACTCGATGCGGTCGCGGACCTCCCAGCCCGACGCGATGATCCGGTCGCTGTCGCCGGGGGTGACCACGATGCGCGCCGCGCGCTCATCCATCCGCAGGTACAGCGCGTCGGGATCGGGCCCCTTGCCCTCGGCGAAACCGATGAGCTGGAAGGCGAACCGGCGCCACCGCTCGATGTCGGCGGTCTGGATCGTGACGTAGCCGAGGCTCTTGAACAGGCTCACCCGGGGCCCCGTCAGATCATCGCCCGCAGCGGACCCTCGGGTTCGACACCGAAGGAACTCAGCGCCGACGCATGGTAGGCGGTGCCGGGCACGTGGATCGCGTGCGCCAGGCCGGTGTGGGCATCGCGCCAATACCGTTGCAGCGGTTTGTCCATCCGCATCGCGTTACCGCCGGAGCGGGAGAAGATCTGGTCGACGGCCATCACCGCGCGCCACACCGCCCGGATCTGGGTGCGGCGTCCGGCGGCGCGGTCGGCGAACGTCACCTCCTTGCCGGAGTCGACGATGTCGTAGATCCGGTCGGCATTGGCCAGGATCTCCTGGCGGGCGGCGTTGATGTCGGCGGCGGCCTCGCCGATCGCGTACATCACGTAGGGATCGTCCTTGATGGCGGTGCCCGCCGCGCTGACCCGCTCACGCTGATAGTCGAGGTGCGCGGCGAGCGCACCCTCGGCGATGCCGATGGTGGCCGAGGAGATCCCCAGTGGGAACATCGTCGACCACGGCATCAGGTAGAGCGTCTCGGTCATCCCGGCCTCGCGCTGGGCGGTGCCGTCCATCACCTTGAAGGCGTCCATGGTCCGGTAGTCCGGGACGAACGCGTCCTTGACGATGACGTCCTTGGAGCCGGTGCCGCGCAGGCCCACCACGTCCCAGGAGTCCTCGACGATCTCGTAGTCCTTGCGCGGCAGGATCATGTGCAGCATCTGCGGAGGCATCACCGGCCTGCCCTCGGCGTCACCGAGGAGCGCGCCGAGGAAGATCCAGTCACAGTGGTCGGTGCCGGAGCTGAACTGCCAGCGGCCGTTGAAGATGTAGCCGCCGTCGACCGGCCGGGCCACGCCCTGCGGGGCGTAGGGGGAGGCCACCCAGGTGTCGACGTCGTCGGCCCAGATCTCGGCGGCCACCCGGGGGTCGGCGTAGGCCAGTTGGTAGGGGTGAACGCCGACCACGCCGTTGATCCAGCCGGCCGAGGGGTCCAGCGCAGCCGTCGCCATCACGGTTTCGGCGAACTCCCGGGGATGCACCTCGAGGCCGCCGTACTCCTTGGGCTGCAGCAGGCGGATGTTGCCCGCCGACTTCATGATCTTGACCGTCTGGTCGGTGAGCTTGCCGATCTTCTCGGCCTCGACCGCCTGCTCGCGCAGCTGGTCGGCGGCGTCAGTGACTTTGTCGATCACCCGGGTGGTCATGCGCGTTCCTCATCTGTCAGGTGTGGTGATTCCATAGTGGCCTGCCGCACGCGACTTGGGGGGCCTTGTCCCGATCAGCGGGTCGGAAACCTGGGTCGCCGGCGCCGCCGGGCCGGGTGACCGGTGAACGGGATGCCGTGGCGCACCCGGGCTTGTGCGGCTCTACCGTCTGGCCCGTGAGTTGGGCCACCGGAGGCGCGGTGCCCGGGTTCCGGCCGACGAGGGCTTTACAAATTCGCTTGGAGTTGTCACTGTGACCAACATGGATCACGCACCGGTGTCGCACGTCGACGCGGTCATCGTCGGGGCCGGTTTCGCCGGGCTGTACGCGCTGCACCGGCTGCGGTCGCAGGGCCTGTCGGTCCGGGTCTTCGAGGCGGCGCCGGACGTGGGCGGCACCTGGTACTACAACCGCTATCCGGGCGCACGCTGTGACGTCGAGAGCGTCGACTACTGCTACTCGTTCTCCGACGACCTGCAGCAGGAGTGGAACTGGAGCGAGAAGTACGCCACCCAGGCCGAGATCCTGGACTACCTGAACTGGGTGGCCGACAAACTGGACCTGCGCCGCGACATCACGTTCGGCACCCGCGTCAGCGCGGCGACCCTCGACGAACCCACCCTGCGCTGGACGGTGCGCACCGACTGCGGCGAGGCGGTCGTTGCGCGGTTCGTCGTCATGGCCACCGGCGCACTATCGGCGGCGATGACCCCGGACATCCCGGGGCTGGACACCTTCGGCGGCGAGGTCTACCACACCGCGCACTGGCCGCTTGCCGGTGTCGACTTCACTGGCAAGCGGGTCGCGGTGATCGGCACCGGTTCCTCCGGCATCCAATCCATTCCGCTCATCGCCGAGCAGGCCGCGCAGCTCTACGTCTTTCAGCGCACCCCGAATTTCAGCGTGCCCGCGGGCAACCGGCCACTGGGCGCCGGCGAACTCGCCGAGATCAAGGCCGGCTACCCCGAACGGCGCCGAGTGTCGTTCCGCAGCGGCGGCGGCTCACCGCACGTCGCGCACCCGAGTCCGGCGCTGGAGGTGCCGCCGGCGGAGCGGCGCGCCGAGTTCGAAAAGCGTTGGCAACTCGGCGGTGTGCTGTTCTCCAAGACCTTCCCCGACCAGATGACCGACCTCGGCGCCAACGCGGAGGCCAAGCGGTTCTGGGAGGAGAAGATCCGGGCGGTCATCGACGACCCCGAGGTCGCCGATATCCTCATCCCGGATGACCATCCGATCGGCGCCAAGCGAATCTGCACCGATTCCAACTACTTCCAGACGTTCAACTCCCCGCACGTGCAACTGGTCAGTGTGCGCAGGACACCGATCACCGCTATCGACGCCACCGGGATCGCCACCACCGAAGCGCATTTCGACGTCGATGCGATCGTGTTCGCCACCGGGTTCGACGCGCTGACCGGGGCATTGGGCAAGATCGACATCGCCGGGCGCGGGGGAGAGCGTCTGGCCGACGACTGGGCCGACGGGCCGCGCACCTACCTCGGGTTGGGTGACGACGGCTTCCCAAACCTTTTCATGATCACCGGACCGGGCAGTCCCGCGGTGCTTGCCAACATGGTGCTGGGGGCCGAGGCGCACGTCGACTGGGTCGCCGACGCCATCACCTACCTCGACGAAAATGGTTACGCCGCAATCGAACCCACCCCGGACGCGGTGGACAACTGGCTGGCGGAACTGGCGCAGCGCGCCGAGTCGACGCTGTTCGTGAAGGCCGACTCCTGGTACCTCGGGGCCAACGTTCCCGGCAAACCGCGGGTGTTCATGCTGTTCTGCGGCGGCTTCGGGGTCTACAACGACATCTGCGCCGACGTGGCGGCCTCCGGCTACAAGGGCTTCGAGCTGATCAGGCGGGTGCCCTGACAGCTACGGCAGGACCTGACTCGCCGATTGACCCTGCCGTGCGCCAGGCCCGTGATCGAAACGACGGATCGCCGCGGTTGGCGGTATATCGTTGTGTCCCGACAGGCAGCTTGCACTGCGTTCTCGATCGACTGGAGACCGTGATTTCGTGGAAGCGGAGAACAATGGCGCGCTGAGTGAGCTCCTGAGGATTTCAGCTCTACCGATCCCTCTGGCGGAATTGCTGGGCCGCAGCCTGGATACACTTCTCTCGCTGAGCTGGCTCTCCCTGCTGCCCAAAGGTGGGGTTTTCCTGGTCACCCGGGACGACGAGGGCGAGGACTATCTGCGGCTGGTTGCCGAACGGAACCTGGGGCCGGTCGCCACCCTGTGTTCGAAGGTTCGTTACGGTCAGTGCCTGTGCGGCCTGGCCGCCGTGACCCGGCGGCCGGTCCACGCCGCCAGCCTCGACGAGCGCCATGACGTGCGTTATCACGGCATGGAGCCGCACGGCCACTACAACATCCCCATCCTGTCCGGCGACACGTTGTTGGGTGTGTTGGTCTGCTACCTGCCCGACGGTGCCGGGCAGAGCCTGGAGCAGTCCGCCTTCCTGCAGCGCTGGGCCGGTGTGCTGGCATTGGCGATCGAGTTGCGCCGCAGTGAGCGTGAATTGGCCGAAACCATTCGCGAGTTGAAGTTCCAGACGGCAACACTGGACGAGCACGCCATTGTCAGCGCGACCGACCGGCGCGGCGCCATCAACTACGTCAATCAGCAGTTCTGCGATATCAGCGGCTACTCGCGCGAGGAACTTCTCGGCCAGAATCATCGCATCCTCAAATCTGGTTACCATTCGGCCGAGTTCTACGAAGACATGTGGCGGGTTATCGCGGCCGGCGGCATCTGGCACGGCGAGATCTGCAACCGGGCCAAAGACGGCGGCATCTATTGGGTGCGCTCAACCATTGCGCCCTTCCTGGACGAGCACGGTAACCCCTTCAAATTTGTTGCCATCAGGACGGACATCACCGAACGAAAGGATGTCGAGATTGCCCTGAAGCAGGCGCAAAGCGTCGCCCACGTGGGGAGTTGGATGTACGACAAATCCCGACAGCAGTACCGCTGGTCGGACGAAGTCTTCCGCATTCTGGGCGTCGACCCGGATCGGCAGGAGGCGAGCCCGGAGTTGTTTCTGGCAGCCGTTCACCCGGATGACCGCCACCTGGTGGAGCAGACATACCTAGCGTCATTGCAAGACCTCGAACTCGATGTCGAGCACCGCATCGTCCGCGCAGACGACGGCGAAGTGCGATGGGTGCACCGGCGTTGCGTGCATGTGCGCGACGCCAACGGCGATGTGGTGCGAACGGACGGCACCGTGCAGGATGTGACAGAACGGCATGCGGCACAAGAGGAAGTACGCCGCCTGGCCATGACCGACCACCTGACCGGGCTGGCCAACCGGACCGATTTCCAACAGAGATTCGACCGGCATCTCGAGAACGCTGCCCACCGCGGCAGTCGGTTGGCGCTACTGCTGGTCGATCTCGACAAGTTCAAGCCGGTCAATGACGGCTTCGGACATCTGGTCGGTGATGAGGTATTGGAGCGGGTGGCCGAAATCCTGACACTGAACTGTCGCCGGGCTGACGTCATCTCGCGCTGGGGCGGCGATGAATTCGCCATCCTGATCATCGATCCCGAAAGTCGCGAAACAATCGGCGGGACAGCCGAGCGCATCATCGCTGAAATAAGCCGCCCCATGGCAGTCGGTGGTCACCGGGTGCATATCGGTGCGAGCGTCGGGGTTGCCTTATATCCCGACGACGGGAGCGATGAGGACGAGCTGACGTTGAAGGCTGATGCTGCGCTGTATCGGGCTAAAGCCCAAGGGCGCCAACACTATTGCTTCAGCAGTGCGGATGATGCGGGTTAGCCGCGCTGCAAGAAGCTGAGGACTGTCGCCTCGAAGGCCGCCTTCTGCTCGATCATCACCCAGTGCCCACAGTTGGGGAAGACGTGCAACTCGGCGTTGGGAATGGTGCGCATCGGGAGCAGGGACATGTCCAGCGGGCTGACCCGGTCGTCGCGACCCCAGGTCACCAGGGTGGGCGCCTTGACCTTGTGCATGATGGCCCAGGGCAGCGGGAAGTCGGCGTTGCGCATCATCTTCATCGTCGCCGCGAACGCCGCCTTGCCGTACATCCGGCGTGCACTGGCCAGCGTCTCGGGATCGGTGGCCAGTGCCCAGCGCTCCTCGATGAGGGTCTCGGTCACCAGCGCCGGGTCGTAGACCATCGAGTTCAGCCAGTCGACGAGGCGCTGGCGGGTCGGATCCTCGGTGAACTCCTGCAGCAGGCGGATGCCCTCGCTGGGGCCCGAGCTGTAGATGTTGGTGCCGATACCGCCGATGGTGACGAGCTTGCCGATCCGGTCGGGGTGGTTGATCGCGAAGTTGATCCCGACGCCGCCGCCCATCGAGTTGCCGATGATGTCGACCCGCTCGAGTCCGAGCGCATCGACGAACGCCGGGACCGCGCCCTGGGCGTCGAGCATGGGGTGACCGCCGAAGTCGTCACTTACGCCGAAGCCCGGGAACTCCAGCACCAGGCAGTGGAAGTGCTCGGCGAAGACGCCGAGGTTGCCCCGAAAATTGCGCCACCCGGTCACTCCGGGGCCGGAGCCGTGCAGGAGAAGCAGGTCGGGGCCGGTGCCCGCCTCGTGGTAGCGCAGCACGCCCTTGTCGGTGCTGACCTCGCGCAGGGTGTCCTCGTAGCCGGTGTCCACCGGAGTATCCGATCACCCGCGGCGCCGCCGCTCAAGTGCGGGTTCCGGTCAGTGGTCACATCAGCCACAATGGTCACAACGTGCGGTACCCTGCTCGGTGACCCGTAGCCTGGTCGGGTCTGCCGGGGCACGCCGGGCGGGGAGCCCGGCTTTTCGCCGAAGGGGTGCCTATGACGCAAGTGTCTGACCCAGACGCTGCGGAGGCGATCACCGAGCCCGCCGCACCGGCCGACGTGCCCCTGACTCGGCGGGGCCGGCCCGTGCGCCGGTGGTCACTGAAGAACATGAGCATCCAGTCCAAGCTCATCCTGATGATGGTGCTGTGCACGGTGCTTGCCGCCGGCGTCATCGGCGGCATCGCCTTCCAGACCGGCCGCGACTCGCTGCGCAGCGCGGTGTTCAACCGGCTGACCGAACTGCGCGAATCGCAGACCCGGGCCTTGGGCGGTCAGATCTCCGATCTTAAGAACTCGGTGATCATCTACACCCATGGGGCGGTCACCCGGGATGCCCTCGAGGCCTTCAGTGCCGGCTTCAACGAGCTGTCCAACGCCCCCATCAACCCGGCCCAATGGCAGAACATCGTCGACTACTACAACAACTCCTTCATCAAGGAGACCGAGCGGTACAGCGGAACGACGCTGGATGCCGCGGCGCTGCTGCCGAGTTCCAACGCCGAGCGCTACCTGCAGGCCAACTACACCGCATTGCGCAAGAACGACGACAACGCGATAACCATGACCGACGCCCGCGACGGCAGCAAGTGGTCGGCGGCCAACGCCAAGTACCAGGATTTCTTCCGCCAGATCGTGACCCGCTTCGAGTTTCAGGACGCGTTGCTGATCGACGCGGCCGGCAATGTGGTCTTCAACGCCTACAAGGGTGTCGATCTCGGCACCAACATCGTGACCGGTCCCTACTCGGGATCCAAACTCCAGACGGCTTTCGCCAAGGCGATGGCGTCGAACGCGGTCGACTACGTGGGTTTCACCGACTTCGAGTTCTACCAGCCGGCCGAGAACACCCCGACCGCGTGGATGGTGGCCCCGCTGCGGCGGGACGGCCGACCGGAAGGTGTTCTGGCGCTGCAGTTCCCGATCACCAAGATCAACCGGTTGATGACCTTCGACAAGCAGTGGAAGGAGGCCGGCCTCGGGGAGACAGGCGAGACCATCCTGGGCGGCCCGGATGAGTTGATGCGGTCGGATTCCCGGCTGTTCCTCGAGGATCCGCAGCGGTACAAGCAGGCCGTCGTGGCGGCGGGCACCCCGCCGGACGTCGCCGACATGGCCATCCGGCAGGGTGGAACGACGTTGGTGCAGCCGTTGTCGTCGCCGGCCAGCCGGTCGGCGCTGAAGGGTGAAACCGGCACCGTGGTCGCCGCCGACTATCTGGGCAACAACACCCTGCAGGCCTTCGCGCCGGTGCCGGTGAGGGACGCCGACCTGCACTGGTCGATCATCGCCAAGGTCGACACCGCCGAGGCCTTCGTCAAGGAGGCGGCGTTCACCAAGACCATCGTGCTGGTGACCGTCGGCATGATCTTCGGGGTCTGCCTGCTGGCGATCCTGCTGGCGCAGATCTTCGTCCGTCCCATCCGACGGCTCGAAACGGGCGCGCAGCGGATCAGCGCCGGTGACTACGACGTCGCCATCCCGGTCAAGACGGGTGACGAGATCGGCGACCTGACGGTGGCCTTCAACGAGATGGGTCGCAGCCTCACCGTCAAGCAGGACCTGATCGACCAGCATCGCAAGGAGACCGATCAACTGCTGCAGTCGCTGATGCCGGAGCCCGTCGCCGAGCGCTTCAAGAAGGGCGAAGAGACCATCGCGATGGAGCACCACAAGGTGACGGTGATCTTCGCCGACATCATCGGCCTGGAGCGGTTGCAGGCCGAACTCTCACCCGAGGAGTCGCTGACCCTGGTCAACGAACTGATCCGCCAGATGGACGCCGCCGCCGACCATCTCGGCATGGAGCGGGTGCACACCGTGCGCAACGGCTACCTCGCCAGTTGCGGCCTCGCCGTGCCGAGGCTGGACAACGTCCGGCGGACGGTGGACTTCGCGCTGGAGTGCGAGCAGATCGTCGACCGGTTCAATGCCGACACCGGCCATGAGCTCAGCCTGCGCGCCGGCATCGACACCGGCCGGGTGAGCAGCGGCCTGTTCGGCACGCCGTCGGTGGTCTATGACATGTGGGGTGCCGCGGTCAACATCGCGCACCAGATCAAGAACGGTTCGCCGCAGCCGGGCATCTACGTCACCTCCAGGGTGCAGGAGGTGCTGCAGGAGACCGTGGACTTCACGCCGGCGGGCACGATCGCGGTCGATGGTGCGACCGAACCGGTCTGGCGGCTCTCGGAGAGTCCGTAATGTCGGATATCTTCACCTCGGCGTGGTTCTACTGGGCGATCGGCATCGCGGTTGGCCTGCCGCTCAGTCTGGTCCTGCTCACCGAGTGGCAGCACACCCTGCAGCGCAGGAAGAGCTTCCTGCTGCGCCCGGTGACGATCCTGCGCAACTACCTGCTGCCGCTGGGCGCGTTGCTGCTGCTCATGCTGGAGGCCAATCAGGTTCCGCCCGAGGCCACGTCGGTACGGGTGGTCAGCACGCTGGTGGCCTTCGTCGTGCTGGTGTTGATGCTCTCGGGTATCAAGGCCGCGCTTTTCCAGAGCGCTCCGGACGGCTCCTGGCGCCAGCGGATTCCGTCGATCTTCCTCGACGTGCTGCGCTTCGTTCTGATCGCGGTGGGTCTGGCGATGATCTTCGCCTACATCTGGGGCGCGAACGTCAAGGGTCTGTTCACCGCGCTCGGTGTCACCTCCATCGTGGTCGGCCTGACGCTGCAGAACTCGGTCGGCCAGATCATCTCTGGTCTGCTCATGCTCTTCGAGCAGCCGTTCCGCCTGGGGGACTGGATTCAGACGGCGCAGGCCAAAGGCAAAGTGGTGGAGGTCAACTGGCGGTCGATCCACCTGGAGACCAGCGACGGTCTACAGATCACCCCCAACTCGGTGCTGGCGGCAGCTTCGTTCACCAACTTGAGCCGTCCGGCCGGCGAGCACTCGCTGACCGTGACGAGCATCTTCTCGCTGGACGATCCGCCGGACAGGGTGTGTGCGGTGCTGGCCCGAGTGGCTTCCGAACTGCCCCAGTGCGATCCCGACCGCTCGCCGAGCGCGGTCCCGTCC
>JAGQTU010000275.1 GCA_020438865.1 Mycobacterium sp. | reverse complement strand
GGCACCGTCGGCGGCACGAACACCTCGTCGACGCCCAGCTGGATCACCCTGATCCGCTCGTCGGCCACCCCGAAGTCCTTGACGATGTCGCGCCGCGACGCCTCGGAGGGGGTGAGCACGATCCGGGCCCGCCGCGCGACCTTCTTCTGCATCCGCAGGAAGCCGTACCACCGACGCAGTGTCAGCCGCTTGCGCAGGGTCGGCGCCGCGGCCAGGTCGATCCGCCGGTCGAAGGTGATCGGGTGGTGGATGGTCGTCACCAGCGGCAGGCCGAGCCGCTCGATGTCGAGCATGCCGTAGCCCAGCACCTGGTTGTCGTGGACCACGTCGAACTCGTCACGGCGCTCGGCCAGCAGCCGGGCGACCCGGGTGCTGAAGGTCTTGGGCTCGGGGAAGCCCGCGGCGCACATGGTCAGGAACTCCTCGACGTCGACCCGGTCGCGGAACTCCCGCCAGTGCGGGACCCGGAACGGGTCGGGCTCGCGGTAGAGGTCGAGGCTCTCGACCTTCGTGAGTGTGACGCCGTCGTCGAGGACGGGGTACGGCGGCCCGGAGAAGACCTCGACCCGGTGGCCCAGGGCGACGAGCTCCC
>JAGQTU010000274.1 GCA_020438865.1 Mycobacterium sp. | reverse complement strand
AGGCTGCGCGCGACCTCGTCGATGGAGGCGGCGGCATAGCCGCGCTCCATGAAGCACTTGGCCGCGGCCTGGAGGATATCCAGGCGCGAATTGTCCAGCGCGTTTTCACGGACGCTGATCGCCATAGGCGGTTCTTCCTCCCTGTCCGCTTCGGCGTCGCCTTCGTTCGCGATCTGCGCCTTTGGCCTTTACGGACGTGCAAATGATGAACATACTACCGGGTATGTTGTCAACGCGCGATTGCGCCGACGGCCGTCAGGAAGCGCCAGCACAAAGCCCTCGGGGGAGGAACCATGTCTTATCTGGAAGATCTGTTTGCCGTCACCGGCAAGACCGCGCTGGTCACCGGCGCCGCGTCCGGTATCGGGTTCATGGCCGCCACGGCGCTGGCGTCGGCCGGCGCCCGCGTGCTGATCGCCTCGCGCAAGGGCGAGCACTGCGAGAAGGCGGCCGAAGCGATCAATAGCGCCGGCGTATCCGGCTCGGCCGAGGGCTTTGCCGGCGACGTCGGCACCGAGGAAGGCATTGCGGCGCTCGTCGACGAGGTGAAGCGCAGGACGGACCGGCTGCACATCCTCATGAACAATGCCGGG
>JAGQTU010000273.1 GCA_020438865.1 Mycobacterium sp. | reverse complement strand
GGCCTTCGGCTGTGCTGGTGGGCATGTCGTTCCTCGTGGTCTCCCCGGCTCAGCCGGCGTGGAATTGAATCGCCTTGGTCTCGGTGAAGTCGTCGAGCACGTCGGCGCCGAGTTCCCGGCCGACCCCGGAGCGCTTGTAACCACCGAACGGCGCCCACGGGCTCATCCCGCCGGTGCCGCCGTTGATGCTGATGTTGCCGGTCTGAATCCGTTGCGCCATGGCGAACGCGGTACCGGTGTCGGCGGTCCACAACGAGCCCGACAACCCGAAGCACGAATCGTTGGCGATGCGGACCGCCTCGTCGTCGTCGTCGAACGGGATCACCGCTCCGACCGGGCCGAACACCTCCTGTTGTGCCACCGTCATGTCGGATCGCACGTCGGCCAGTAGCGTGGGCTCGAAGAAGAAGCCACGGTCCAGACCCGCGGGCCGGTCGCCACCGCAGACCAGGCGGGCGCCCTCCTCCAGCGCACCGGTGACGAACTTCGCGCTGCGCTCCCGGGCGCTCTCCCGGATGAGTGGGCCGACAACGGTTTTGGGGTCGGTGGGATCACCGATCGGCAGCCGCCGCAGGACGTCCGCAACGCCGTCGA
>JAGQTU010000272.1 GCA_020438865.1 Mycobacterium sp. | reverse complement strand
TGATGCAGTACAGCGTGGGCGCGGCACCCTCGTCGATGTCGTTGGCCAATCGGCTGGCTGCGCCTTGGATCACCTTGTGCGCCAACGCCATCAGACGCGTGTCCGAGACGGCTGAGAGGTTCGAGGCTACCCATCCCGGGTGGGTGAGCTGGGCGAGGATCGGCGATCGGGCTGCCCGCAGCCGGCGGTCGAGTTCCAGACCCCACAGCATCACCGCCAGCTTCGAGCGACAGTACGCGCCCATCGGCGTCCAGCGGTGATCGCGTAGGTGCATGTCGTCGGGCCGCCAGGTCGCCGAGCGGTGCGCGTCGGAGCCGACGTTGATGATCCGCGAACGCACCCGGCCCAGTAGCAGGTTGGTCAGCGCGAACGGCCCGAGCATGTTGGTGCCCAGCGTCATCTCGAACCCGTCGACGGTCTCGGCCCGGTGTTGGGTCACCACCCCGGCGTTGTTGACCAAGATGTCAACGTCTCCGTCGAGCAGATCGGGAAAGGCCCGCACCGATGCCAGGTCGGCCAGGTCGAGTTTGATCACCGATGTCGAACCACCGATCTCAGCCGCCCGTTGCCGGCCGAGGTCGGTGTTGCGGACCGCCA
>JAGQTU010000271.1 GCA_020438865.1 Mycobacterium sp. | reverse complement strand
CCCCTCGATCCGGTGAGGATTCACGGAGTTCACGAGGGCGACCTCGTGGTGCTCGGCGAGATCGCGCACGATGTTCAGCGCGTCGTCGAACGAGCCATCGATCTGCACGATCTGCGCACCGTGCATGACGGCCTGGGCGAGCTTGCCCATCGCGATCTTGCCGTTCGGCACGACGACGTAGCAGGTGAGCCCGTGGCGCGCCGCGTACGCGGCCGCAGCAGCCGAGGTGTTCCCGGTGGAGGCACAGATGACCGCGCGCGCGCCGGCCTCGGCCGCCTTCGCGACCGCCATGACCATGCCGCGGTCCTTGAACGACCCGGTCGGGTTCACGTACTCGAGCTTGAAGTAGAGCTCGTCGAGTCCGAGCTCCGCCTCGAGGAAGCGCGAACGCAGGAGGGGCGTACCCCCCTCGCCAAGGGTGATCATCGGCGTGGCGTCCGTGACGGGCAGACGATCGCGGTAGCGCTCGAGGATGAAGCGCGGGACGGCCGAGGTCGCGTTCGTGCTCACTGCTGCTCCCTGCTGCTCTCTTGCTCCGGACTGCTCTCTTGCGCCGGATTGGGCTGAGCCCGCGCCGCGCTACAGCGGCTGTTCCTGCT
>JAGQTU010000270.1 GCA_020438865.1 Mycobacterium sp. | reverse complement strand
GGCAGATAGGCAGCACCGGTCTTGAGCACGGCCAGGATCGCCATGATCGCCTCGCCGGAGCGCGGGATGAGCAGCGCCACATTGCGGCCCGGGCCTGCACCGCGGCCGGCCAACACATGCGCCAACCGGTTGGAGGCCTCATCGAGTTCGCGGTAGGTCCACGCCGACCCACCGCCGCTGATCGCCACCGCCTCCGGCGCCCGAGCGACCTGGACGGCGAACAACTCCGGAATCGACGCCAACTCCACCGCCAGCCGGCTCAGCACCGCCCGGTTACCCCACCCATCGAGCTGGGCATGCTCGGCGGCATCCAACACATCGACACCCGACAGGCGCTGCTCAGGATCGGCGGCCATCACCTCGAGCACATGCTGGAACCGCTCGACCAGCGTGGCGACCGCGGTGGCGTCGAAAACGTCGGTGTCGAACTCGACCCGCAGCGCCATCTCCTCGCCCGGGGAGGCCACGAACGACAGCGGGTAGTGGTTGTATTCGCGGCTGCTGAAGTCGCTGACCGCCAGGTCCGCCACGTTCATGAACGCGCTGGGATCGATCGGGTAATTCTCGTAGACCAGCAGGGTGTCGAAGAGTTGGTCGTG
>JAGQTU010000269.1 GCA_020438865.1 Mycobacterium sp. | reverse complement strand
GAAATCCATCAGGCGGCCTCCAAGGCTTCGCCTTCACAGGCGGAGCGTTCGACTGCGGTGAACAACCGGTCGCGCCAAATGCCGGGCGATCCAACCGCCATGTCGAGCGCCAGTGCACGACGATAGAAAAGGTGCTGGTCAGCTTCCCAAGTGAAGCCGATTCCACCATGTGCCTGGATCGATTCACGCGCGGAGTACCAGAAGGCTTGGCAGGCTGAGACTCGCGCCGCGGCGGCAGCTTGGGGCAGTTCGTTGCTACCCGCATCAAGCGCCCAGATACCGTAATAGGCATTGGAGCGCGCAATTTGGTTGTTGACGAAGGCGTCGGCAAGCTTGTGCTTGATCGCCTGATAGCTGCCGACCGGACGACCGAAGGCATGTCGTTCCTTTACAAATTCGACTGCCTGCTCGAGCGCGCGATCTGCCCCGCCCACTTGCTCGAATGCCAGCAGCACAGCCGCTCCGTCGAGCAGTCGGTCGACAAGGCCAGGTTCACCGATCGGCTCTACGGGAGTGTTGTCGAAGCTGATACGTGCCAAACCACGCGATGGGTCAATCGTGCCGAGGGCATCGCGCCTGACTGTTTCGTGGTGGAGCGCGAC
>JAGQTU010000268.1 GCA_020438865.1 Mycobacterium sp. | reverse complement strand
CACGGTGCACGATGCCTCGCGCGTTCGCGTGTGCGACACCACGACAGACGCGTACGAACAGCTCCAACCGCTGCCGCAGCGGCAGCTGCCGCGCCGCGCAGAAGGCCGTGATCGGCAGCCCATCGATGTACTCCATCACCAGGAACGGCCGGCCGTCGGCGAGCACGCCGGCGTCGTAGACCTGGGTGATGGTCGGATGGCTCAGCTCGGCGAGGAGCTGGCGTTCGGCCTCGAAGCGGGCGAGCACGCGACGGTCGACCCAGCCTGCGCGCAGCACCTTGACCGCCACGTCGCGGACCACGGGACTCTGCTGGCGGCACAGGTAGACCGCACCGAACGCTCCTTCGCCGAGCATCCGGACGACCCGGTGGCCACCGATCTCGCGCAGCTCGACGGGTTCCGGCGCGACCGACGCGGTCTCCAGCAGCGCGGTCACCGCGACCAGGTCCGCGGCGAGCGCCAGGATCGCGGCGGCCCACTGCGGATGGCATCCGACCAGATCCTCCACAGCCGACTGCCGGTCGGCCGGCACACCCTCCAGGCAGACCGCGGCGAGCGCCTCCTCGATCTCGGGCGGCAGGAACACGGTCGAACCATCGTCGGC
>JAGQTU010000267.1 GCA_020438865.1 Mycobacterium sp. | reverse complement strand
CACTGGCGACAACGTCTCGAACACGTTGACGACTGCTCTATTGCCGGCGCTACGGAATCTCGCGCAAGTCACGGTTCAACAGTCCGATTTCTCGGAACCTGACCCCGGTCGCCGGCAGTCGACTCCTGAACGCGTGCCCATCCTGACAACGCGACGGTGGCATGATGAGTGGAGAACCGGCGAGGTGGCGGGATTCGGGCGCGTCCGGCATCTCATGCAATGAGAAGGATCGGAAAATGGATGTTCCGTTCGCGTCCGGCGTGCAAATCGGTATGGCGTTCATCTGGCTCGGCATGGTGCTGGCCATCTCGTTCCTCGAAGCACCCCTGAAATTCCGGGCACCCGGCATCACGATCGAACTCGGCGTCGGGATCGGGCGTCTGGTATTTACCGCCCTGAACCGGGTCGAACTGGTTTTCGGGTTGGTGATCGTCGTCGCGACCCTGGTTTCGCCCAATTCGATCGGAACGACCGGCTGGGCGCTGCTGATCGCGATCCTCCTTGCGCTCGCCGTGCAGATGTTCGTGCTTCGTCCAAAAATGGATCGGCGCTTTACCTCCGGCCAGAGCGAATCGCGCGCCGGCCGCAAACTGCACATTCCCTACG
>JAGQTU010000266.1 GCA_020438865.1 Mycobacterium sp. | reverse complement strand
CGTGTAGAGCCAGCTGCCCGCGCGGCGGCAACCGCGCACCAGCGTTAGTCACCACCGCCCAGCACTGCTCGATCGAGCTGATGCTCGTCGTCCTCGCGGTCTTCGTCAGCCACCGTTCTGCCCCCAGCTTTCCGGTTACCTGCCAGCAGCACCGCCATCTACCTACCGGCTCGCTACTCAATCCCCAGCCACACCACAACATTGGCACATTTGCACAGTGTGTGCGATGATCAGGCGTGGGGCGCGCCGGGCGTGCCCTGGCCCGGGGTGTTGTGGTGATCGGAGTGTTGGTCAGGTGTTGACGATTGCGCCGTTGAAGTTGTGGTCGGTGCGCTACTACAACGACACGTCGCGGGCGACGGTGGCGGCGAGCCTGGATCGGCAAAAGGCTGGCGGTGGTTTGGGGGAGTACTACTCCGAAGGCGAGACCCGTGCCCCGGTGTGGATGTGCGCCGGAGACGGCGAGGCTGCAGCCTCGTTGTGTGGTTTGAGTGCTGCGGATCGGGCCGGTGGGGAAGCGGATTTGGATGTGGTGGCGCGGTGGTTGGATGAGGGGGTCGCGCCGGGTGGGGCGTGTGGTCGGGCGTTTTCTGCGCGGTCGAATCG
>JAGQTU010000026.1 GCA_020438865.1 Mycobacterium sp. | reverse complement strand
CCCCTTTGCCCATCCCCGGTTCCTCCTCGCAGGCCAGCACCGCGTCGAAGTCCTGACCAAGCTCGGCCAGCGCGGCGCGCGCCTCCTCCTCGAGGCCGAGATTCAGCAGGTTGTTGCCGAGGTGCGGGCCGAGCAGGAACTCCGCGGACAGGTAGCAGGCCACCTTGGAGGAGGTCTCGAGGTAGGTCTGGGTGCTCTTGAGCCAGCGGTCCTGCAGGCGGTCGCGCACCGCCAGCGACAGCGCCTGGTAGTAGTGCTTGGGCTCCAGCAGTTTGGCCGGGCGCCCCAGTGTGTAGCGGAGGTGGTCGTTGATGCCGCGCGTCAGCGCATCGGCACTCATCCCCGTCCGGCTGTCCTGCTCCAGGATGGCCGGTGCCGACGCAGACGGATCGTGCTGGTAGCCGACCACCGCCCGCGGAAGGTCGGAATCGTGGGTACGGCCCGGCATCACATTGCTCATGACAACTTCTTCCCCGGTGTTCGTCCGCTGCTCAGATGGCCGCCAGTATCCCGCTGTGTGTCGGCGCCCGACACCGAATCGGTGAACAACGGATGTCACGACACCACCACCGCAGGGATGATCGCGGCAGTCGGGTCTGACCCGCGCGACTCGCAGCGCTACCTGCCACGCCGGCAGTGCCGACGAGCTAAAGGTTCAGGAATTCGTGGCAGTGGACAAGCCGCGGAAAGCCAGGAGTCAGGATTCCCGCTCCCGTTTCACGCTGCCGCACTTGGCGCACTTGTAGGCCACGACCGTGGTCGGCAGTTCGAGAGCGTCGGGATCGTGGGTGAAGTCATCCCATTCCAGCCACTCGTGCTTGCACCATGGAAGTCTCATGCACGCCCTAGGGGCACGACGAGGTCGACGCAGAAGCCATAGGAGCCGCAGCAGCCAAGAACGCCGCCGCGGGCAGGCCCTGGTCGGGTGGAGTTGCGGCCGACAGCCAATCCCGTGAGCGTTGCCAGATCAGCACGATCGCGGCGATGGCGATGGTGAGGATGGCCACCGGCAACGGGAACTCATCGTCATCCATCGCTACGCCGCCCGACATAAGGACTGTTCAGAACGGGCACACTACTCCCAAATGGTCTGTGAACTTCCGGTGAACGTCCGGGGATGCTCAGCGTCCGGATGAAATCAGACTATGGGGATGTTTTTGCCGAGCGCCAATCGCCAGGGCGTCCAATTTGGACCGCAATCAACGGCCCAGTGAATTTGCTTGAACCGCCGGTCAAGTTGACAATTCCGGAATGGACCGGGCGGGGTTGGGGGAGTTCGTGCGCGCGGTTCGCGCCCGGGCCGGGCTGGGGGCGGCGGAGCTGGCTCAGGTGATCGCCCGCAGTCAGACCTGGCTCTACCGCCTGGAACACGGCGAACGCTCCGACCCGATGGATGTCGACCTCGACAACATCGCCAAGGCCTGTGAGCTGAGCACCTGGGAGCACCAGTACCTGTTCCTGCTCGCGGCGAAATGGCCGAACGTCGAGCTCTTCGACAGCCAGCCGGTGGTCACCTACCTGGAGCGCATCCCGCAGCCGACGGCCTGGATCACCAACGCTGATGACTCCCACTACAACGCCGCGTTTCTGCGGCTGTTCAAGGATGCCGACCAGTTCCGCGACATGGTGCACTGGCAGTACGGACACCCCGAGGCGCAACGCATCCTGGTCAACTGGTCCGAAATCGCCGACTGGTGGGTCAGCACCGGCCGAACCCGCATCCTCGTCGACCGGCACAATCCGGCCTATCTCAAGGCGGTGGAACTCAACCTGCAGCAGTACCCGGACTTCCGTAGGCGTTGGGACAGTCAGGTGATCCCGATGGATCCATCGTCCCGGACCTGGTACGTCAGCGATATCGACCATGGTGACCAGTTGGCGATCGACATGAGGGCGTGGCGGCACCCCTACCGCTCCGGGATCATGCTTACCGGATTTCTCCGGGACCGGAACCCGTGGGAAGTCGCAGACCAAAGCACCGACTGACTTCTCGGGACCGAACGGAATCGGGGCGTGAGCTATGCCCGGGTCGGCTATGAATTACCCGGTGAGCAACCACCACGTGAACATGACGGCGCAGGAGAACGCGCTGATCGACCAGAGCCACCCGAACGCGCTGGAGCGCATGGACGCCAAGGCGCTGCGGGATCTGCAGAGCAGGCTCAGGCAGGCCCGCGAGAGGAACTTCAGCCTGCTGCGGCGGCAGGGCGCGGCGCGGGTGGAGGCCGAAGGTGGCCGCGGCGCCGCACAGCCCGCCAACGAACGGCGCGGCGAAAAGGTGGACGTCATCGACGAGGCGCTGGCCCGGGTGACCGCGCGCCTCGACGCCATCCGCGACGCGGAATAGCCGCTCCGCTTCTCGAGCAGTTCATCGAGACGATGTGCCGCCGGATAACCGAGGGCCGCGACCTGCTGCCCTATGCCGAGGGCACGGTCCAGCTCGGCGACGTGCAGCTGGCCGTCTCGCTACCGGATGGCCTGGCGGAGCGAATCACCGCACATATCAAGGAGTGCAGTCCCTAGACGCCGACCCGACCACTTGCCTGTTCAACGACCCCGGTGCAGCATTGACGACCTGGCCTCTTTGCGACCGCCGTGGCTGCCCAGTATCGCTAGACCTATTGTTGGCCAGTAGCGCCCGACGAGTAGGAGTGTCACGCAGGTGGTGGATCCGGTGCGGGGTTCGGCCAACTTCGTGGCGCGCGTCGTCGAGCTCGGGTCGGCGGGGGTCACCGAACTGGCCCGGATCGGCGGCAACAGCCTGTTGGCCGCGCTGTTGGCCCTGCTCGGCGGCAGGACCGATCAGGGGTCACGCCGCGAAGGGGACGAACCCGACGAGGCTTCTCCCGTGGAGGTCATCACCAGCGGGCTGCTCGCCGGGGAAGGCCGCTACACCCGACTCGAGGTGGCCGAACGCGTAGGTGTGCCGCTCGACGAGGCACGGCGGCTGTGGCGGGCACTGGGTTTCCCGGAGGTCGACGACGAACAGCGGGTGTTCACCAGCGCTGACGTCGCTGCACTGGCCGACGCGGTCGCGCTGATCGCCGCCGACATCGTGGACGAGAACGGACTGGTTGAGCTGGCGCGCCCGTTGGGCAACCTGATGTCCCGGCTGGCGGCGGCGCAGACGACCTTCATCTCCGAGGTCCTGGGCGCCCGGATCGCGTTGGGGCACAACGTCGACGATCCGGAGTTGGCCGCCCAGTTGGCCGACGAGGCGCTGGCCACCACTCAGGAGCTGCTGCCGGTGCTGGAGCGCACCACGCTGTACACCTGGCGCCGGCACCTGGCCGCCGAAGTGGAACGGGCGCTGTTCCCCGACGGATCCGCCGTCGAAAACCTGGTGGATAGTCGGCCGGCGGTGGTCGGCTTCATCGACATGACCGGCTACACCCGGCTTTCCCGCAATGTCGATCTCGACGAGCTCGCGATGGTGCTCGACCGGTTCGAGTCGACCGTGCTCGACACCGTCGTCGCCCACGGCGGGCGGGTGATCAAGAACCTCGGTGACGAAATCCTGTTCGTGATCGAAGATCCGGTCTCGGCGGCCGAGGCCACGCTGGAACTGCTGGACGCGTTCACCGCCGAGGAGCACCTGCCGCAGGTGCACGCCGGCCTGGCCTTCGGTCCGGTGCTCTATCGCGGCGGTGACGTCTACGGCCCGGTGGTCAACGTCGCCGCGCGGCTCGCCAACCTGGCCCGCAAGGGCACCATCCGGATCGACCAGGCGCTGGCCACCGAACTGGCCGATGCTCAGCAATTCAGCCTGTCGCTACGCCCGCCACGCACCGTGCGCGGATACCTGCAGCTGCCCAGCTACCGGCTACGCCGAGCACACAAGAACTGATGGCGGCACGGATGCGGATCGCGGTCCTCGATGACTACCAGAACGTCGCCCTGCAGATGGCGGACTGGTCTGCGGTCACCGATCGCGCCGACGTCACCGTGTTCAACGACCACATCTCCGATCCCGACGAGCTGGTCGCCCGGCTGGAACCCTTCGACGTCGTCTTCGTGATGCGGGAGCGAACCCCGTTGCCGCGCAGCATCATCGAGCGCTTACCCAAGCTGAGAATGATCGCATCCACCGGGCCCTTCAACGCATCGATCGACATGGCGGCGGCCGAGGAGCACGGCATCCACGTCGGGACCACCGGCGGCACTGTCGCGTCGACCGTCGAGCTGACCTGGGCGCTGATCCTGGCCGGGGTGCGGAACCTGGTGGCCGAAACGCTGTCGGTGCGGGACGGCGGCTGGCAGACATCGGTGGGCCGCGAGTTGGCCGGCCGCACCCTCGGCGTGCTGGGCCTGGGTCGCATCGGCACCCGGATCGCGCGCATCGGGGAGGCCTTCGGGATGAAGGTCGTCGCGTGGAGCCAGAACCTCACCCCGGAGGCGGCGGCCGAGGCCGGCGCCACCCGCGTCGCCAAGGACGAGCTGTTCGCCACGTCCGACGTGCTGAGCGTCCACCTGAAGCTCAGCGAGCGATCCACCGGTCTGGTGGGCGCGGGAGAACTCGCCTTGATGAAGCCGACGGCCTTGCTGGTCAACACCTCTCGCGGCCCGATCATCGACGAGGCCGCGTTGTTGAACGCACTCGAGAACCACACGATCGCCGGGGCGGCCCTCGACGTGTTCGACACCGAACCACTGCCACCCGGCCACCCGCTGCGCACACTGGACAACGTGCTGGCCACCCCGCACATCGGCTACGTCGCCGACCGCCCGTACCGGATCTTCTTCCGCGACGCGGTGGCCGCCATCTCGGACTGGCTGGGCGCCAACGCTCAGTAGGCGTTCGGATCCTGCTGCACCGCGGCCGGGACCGGATGCTGGTAGAGCCGGGAGGCGTTCTCCCACGTCACCTTTCGGGCGATGTCGTCCGGCAGCCCGCTGATCTGTTCGCGGATGGTGCGCTGGGTGTGCGGCCACGTCGAGTCGCAGTGCGGGTAGTCGGCCTCGAGCAGGATGTTGTCCGCGCCGATCCGCTCGTACTGGACGAACGACGACTGGTCCTCGACCGCGCAGAACCAGAAGTTGCGGGTGAACACCTCGGCCGGGGTCAGCGTCTCGCCGAGCGCCTTCCAGGTGCCGTACATCTCGTGATAGCTCAGCATGTGATCGAGGCGGTCGAGAAGCCCTGCCACCCAGCCGATTCCACCCTCAGACAGGCAGATCTTCAGATCGGGGTGACGGGTGCAGACACCGGAGTACAGCCAATCCACCGCCGCGGTGATCGCGTAGGCGAAGAACAGCACCCCCGCCACATCGGGCGGGGCGTCGTCGGTGGTCGACGGCGAGGTGCCCGACGACCCGATGTGCAGGTTCACCACGGTCCCGGTGTCCGCGCACGCGGCCAGCAACGGCTCCCAGTAGCCGGAGTGGATCGTGGGCAGCCCCAGCAGCGCTGGGTTCTCGCTGAACGTCACCGCGTGGAACCCGCGCTCGGCGTTCTCGTAGATCATCTTCGCGCCGACCTCGGGATCCAGCAGCCACGGCAGCTGGCACGGGATGATGCGATCCGGGTAGGCCCCGGCCCAGGCCTCGATGTGCCAGTCGTTCCAGGCCCGCACCGATGCCATCGCCAGGTCGCGGTCGGGGGTGACCTGCTGCAGCCGCTGGCCGGCGAAGCCGGGCAGGAACGAGGGGAAGTTCAGCGACGCGTACACCCCGTTGAGGTCCATGTCGGCCACCCGGGCGTGGATGTCCCAGGCGCCGCGGCGCATCTCGTCGAAGCGGGCCGGCTCGAACCCGTACTCCGACACCGGCCGGCCCACCACGGCGTTGAACCCGACGTTGGGCAGCGAGTGCCCGTCGTACATCCAGGTCTGCCCACCGTTGTCGGTGTCGACCACCCGTGGCGCCCGGTCGGCGAACTTGCGCGGCACCCGGCCCTCGAAGGTGTCCGGCGGCTCCACGATGTGGTCGTCGACGGAGATGACGGTGTAGTAGCGCTCGGCGCGCGGCGGATCGGGCAGGAACGTCACCGTGCGGTCGGCGCCGGTCTTGGCGGTGGTGAAGTTCAGGTTCGTCTGCAACTCGTCGATGGACGCCATGGCGTGTTCTCCCTAGTCCAGTACGCTGGGGTCGGCCTTGATCGTCATCCGGGCCGCACCGGCCCAGTACACGTCGGCCGCCCGCTCGATCAGTGACGCCTGCATGCCGACCATGTCGCCGCGGTTCATCGTTGTCGGGGTGCGACCGGTGACCATCACGTCGTAGGCCAGCCGGCAGACCCGCTCGATCGACACCGCCCGGTAGACCGCCGCCGCCAGATCCTTCCCGGTGGCGATCACGCCGTGGTTGGCCAGGATCACCAGGTTGGCCGAACCGATCTGCGCGGCGAGTTCGGCTGCGCGCCAGGGGGTGTCGATCTCGCCGTCGTACTTCTCGACGAGGTACATGTCGTCGAGGAACAACGCGCCGGTCTGATGCACGAGCTCCGGCAGGGTGCCGAGGGCCGCGATGAGGCTGACGTAATAGGGGTGGTTGTGGATGACCACTCGGGCGTCGGGCCGGTGGCGATGGATCTCGGTGTGAATGTGGATGGCCGGGGTGACATCCCAGCGCCCGCGCACCACCCGGGCGTCCTCGTCGACGACGCAGATGTCGGATGCGGTGAGTTCCTGCCACCACAGCCCCCACGGGTTGACGTACATGTCGCTGCGCCCGTCGGGCTGCCAGGTGATGTGCCCGGCCATGTTCTCGGCGAACCCGATGCCGGCCAGGTGGCGGAAGGCCACCGCCATCTGTTGTTCGTCGGAGAGGTCGACGCCGATCGGCGGCATGACGGAGGGCGCCCACACCCCCAGGCCACCCTTGCGAACTTCAGTCATTTCCTCGACTCTCGCTTCGCTCCGGTCCTCGCTCGTTCCTCGCTGCGATCCTCACTCGCGTTCGTCTTCGGGGTTGTCATGACTTCTCCAGTGTCGATCGGATGATGTCGCGAAGCTGGCCTTTGGCGATCTTTCCGCCCGACGAGCGCGGCAGCTCGTCGAGGATCTCGAGCCGCTCCGGCAGCAGTTCCTTGGACAGTCCCTGCGCCAACAGGTGTTCGACCAGGGTGGGCAGATCCAGCGTCGCGCCGTCCTTGAGTTCGGCGAACACACACACCCGCTCGCCGAACAGGGGATCGGGCATGGCCACGGCCGCGACCACCGCCACCGCGGGATGCGTCGCCACCACCTCCTCGACCTCGACGGCGCTGATGTTCTTGCCGCCGCGGATGATGAAGTCCGATGTCCGGCCGGTCAGCCGCAGATAGCCCTGAGAGTCCAGTTCGCAGATGTCGCCCATCCGCATCCAGCCGCCCGCGGTGTACAGCTTGTCGTGGTCGGTGCCGCCGAGATAGCCGAGGCTGAGCGCCGGGCCGCGGCAGGCCGGCTGGCCGCGGCCGGAGTCCGTCACGTCCTTCTCCTCGTCGAACAGCCGCACCCGCATCTCCGGGATGATCCGTCCCGCGGTCCGCAGCCGGTGGTGCCGGGTGTCGCGGGTGGTGGTCGCGCTGAGCATGCCGGTCTCGTTGGAGCCGTAGAACTGCAGGATCGTCACCCCGGTCAGTTCCTCGAACTGGGCCGCCTGGGTGTAGGGCAGCGGCTCGCCGCCGGTGAACACCACTCGCAGGCTGCTCAGGTCGTGCCGGCGGGACGCGTCGTTGGCGAGGATCATCATCAGCTGGGTGCTCACGCAGCACAGCACCGTCGCACGGTGGCGCTCGATGGCCGCGCAGGTGGCCGCGGCGTCGAACCGTTCGATGAGCACGGTCGTGGTGCCGAGGTGGATCGGCGTGGTGTGCGAGGTCCAGATCCCGAAGCCGAACGGGGTGGGGATGACCGGCAGGAAGACGTCGTCGGGGGACAGTTCGCCGTTGGCGACCGCCTTGTGGTGGAAGTAGTGCCAGCGGTTCTGGGTGTGCACCACGCACTTGGGCAACCCGGTGGTGCCGGAGGTGGAGTTGATCAGGAACGGGTCGTCCGGTCCCAGCGGGGACAGCGCGGCCGCCGCGCCCGTTCGGAGGGTGGTGTCGACGCGCAGGTCGCCGGATTCACCGAGGAGTACGGCGGGTAGCGCCGTCCCGGTGACCACGGTGCTCGCCTGGGCGTGCCGCACGGCGTCGCTGACCAGCAGGGCCGGGCGGGTGAGCTCGACGATGTGGGCGGCCTCACGCACCCCGGCGCGGGCGCCCAGGCCGACGGCCACCGCGCCGCAGCGTTCGATGGCCACCAGCAGGACGTGGATGGGGGAGGTGTCGCCGTGCCACACCGCGACCCGATCGCCGGGGTGGACGCCCTGTTCGCGCAGTTGGACGGCGAGGTTGGTGGCGGCGTTGTCGAACTCCGACCAGGTCAGGACGGTGTCGGCCGCGTCGGTCCGGAAGTCGACGTAGGCCGGCCTGTCCGGGGTGGCGGCGGCGTGCTCGGTGACGCGGTCCGACAGGGTGGCGTCAGACCACCAGCCCGCGGCCCGGTACTGCGCTGCTTCTGCGCTGGTCGTGGCGGCGGCGTCGACGGCCATCGTCAAATCATAGGGAGTCGCGTTTGTCGGGGAGCGTTCAAACGGCAGGCGACGCGAGAGGCCAGCGTGACCGCGGCAGCAAAGAACCGTCAAGGTCCTCGCCGGCGGCCGGCGCGGGGGCGTCCTACTTGTGCGCGGGGCGCTTCAGCAGGTACTGCAGCCATCGAACGTCGAGCAACATGGGGTCCAAGATAGGAGCCGAAATTAAGGGCGCAAGCCTTCAGAGCTAATACGTCGCTAAGAAAAGTTGCCAATCTGTCATCAGTTTTGCTGCGGCGGCGGCCAATTTTACGGACCTGTCGATATGTCGCCGGGGTGGTTAGCCCTGATGCCCATCCCGGTGGATGGAGCATCGTCGAGATCACCACAACGGGCTAGCGCGCCCGCGCAAGGTGCCGGCACCCGTGCCGGCCCGATCTCTCGTCGAAGGCGGTTGCTCCCACGATCGTTGCGATAGCATCCAATCGGCCCAGCCAGAGGAGGTCGGGGATGGCCAGACTGTGGCAGTTGCCGGGACTTGTGAGCATGGCCGCGCTCGCGGCGCTGGGGCTGGCCGGCGCGGCGGCCGCGACTCCGGCGCCCGGCACCGAGGTCGACACCGAGGACGCGTCATGCACGGCCGGTTTCGCGGCCCAGGGTGCCGACGGCGGCTACTACCTGCTGACGAGCGGCCATTGCGACGCCGGTGACGGCTCGGAGTGGACCGATGCACAGGGCAACCCGCTCGGCCGGATCACCGCCAGTATCGACGACGGCGACCAGATGGATGCGTCGATCATCCGGCTCGATCCCGGCACCCCGGCACCCAACGGGGGCGCCGGCGGCTACCCGATCCGCGATGTGCTCGCCCCCGGTCAACTCGCGACGGGGATGCCGTTCTGCAAGGTCGGCGCGGTCACGGGCGAGACCTGCGGGGTGATCAAGAGCGTGGACGGAAACGTCGTGGAGGCCAGCGTGTTCAGCCTCGAGGGGGACAGCGGCAGCCCCGGCTTCGTCAAGAACCCGGATGGAACGGCCAGCGCGGTAGGTCTTCTTTCGTCCTCACCCGAAGGTGACGACTACACCACGTACTTCATCGCGGTGCAGCCGGTGCTCGCGCAGTGGGGACTGAACATCCTGCCGTAGAGCTCACCCGGTCACATCGCGGCCGAGTGCGACGCGCGCGATGCTCCACAACTGCACCTCGTTGGCACCCTCGTAGATCTCGCCCACCTTGCTGTCGCGCCAGATGGTCTCGAGGTGGTTCGCCACCCCGTCGGCCGTCAGTTGGCGGACGAATCCGTACCCGCCGTGTACCTGGATCGCGTCCCGGGCGATGTCCACCGCGACGCGGCTTCCGACCACTTTCGCCATGGCCGCCTCCGGTTCGGGACGTCCCGAGACGTCGACCTTTCGCGCCGCTTTCTGGTAGAGGGAACGTGCCGACTCCAGGGCGATGGCGTGCTCGGCAAACCGGAACTGCCAGTGCTGGAACGCACCGAGTTTCGAACCGAACGCGCTGCGTCGCCGCATGTGCCGCACCGCGTGATCGAAGGCGCACTGGCCCATGCCAACCCCCATGGCCGCGACGCCGATCCGGCCCATCGCCAGGCTGGCCAACGCCGTGGAGAGCCCTCGGCCCGGAATGGCGATCACCTGCTCGTCCGGGACGAACACGTCGGTGAACTCCACGTCCGCGGTGAGCTGGACGCGGTTGCCCATCTTCAGATCCGGTTCGCCGACATCCACCCCCTCAGCATGCATATCCACCAGGAGCATGGCCTGGGCGTCGTCGACCACGCACAACACCGTCATGATGTCGGCCGCACAGGAATTGGTGATCCAGCGCTTACGGCCGGTCAGCCGGTAGCCGCCGGCCACCGCGGTGGCCCGGGTGCGCATGGCCGCGGCTGAAAGGTCGGTGCTGGCTTCGGGCTCGCTCGTCGCGAACGAGCCGACGATCTCGCCGCGAATCAGCCGCGGTAGGAACTCCCCGCGGATGTGCGGCGGGGCCCCGTCGAGCGTGCGTCCCACCAACAGCGCCTGACCGTCGTACAGGGCGGACGCCGCCCCCGGGGTGACGTACGCCAACTCCTCCGCAACGGTCGCCGCCGCCAGCATCGGATACCGCAGGCCCCGCCCGCCCACGTCGGTTGGGAACGGCACCGCGTACAGGCCGGCGGCGGCGATGGCCTCATGGATATCGCGTGGAAACGCCGCCTTGGATTCCGTCGCGTTGTTGAGTTCGGTGGCTCGCGGCCGCAGCACGGTCTCGGCGAACGCGCGGGCCTCCGCGCGGATCTCGAGCGTCTCGGTGGGCAGCAGCAGGTCGTCGCTCAGCGCGGTCGAGGTCCGCGAGAGTCCCTCCAGCGACGTCGAATTCGGTTCCGCGGCGTTCAACGCCACCGCATCACTTCAGCGTGACGCGGATCGGCAGCCGCTTGAGCCCACCCACGAACAGCGTCGAAATCAGCTCCGGGTCACCGGCCAATTCAATGTCTTTGATCCGCGGGATGAGTTCGGTGAAGAAGCTGTTGATCTCCATCCGGGCCAGCGACGCGCCGAGGCAGAAGTGCACGCCGTAGCCGAAGGACAGGTGCTTGTTGGGGTCACGGCCTACGTCGAACTTGTCGGCGTTGGCGAAGATCTCCTCGTCGCGGTTCGCCGAGACATAGCTCAGCAGCACCGCGTCGCCCTTCTTGATGGGAACGCCGCGGATCTCGGTGTCCGCCTGGGCCGTTCGCATGAACTCCTTCACCGGCACCACCCAGCGGATGATCTCCTCGACGGCGGTGCCCATCAGGGACGGGTCGGCCTTGAGCCGGGCCAGCTGGTCGGGGTTCTGCAGCAGCGCCAGCATGCCGCCGGCCAGGCCCGCGCTGGTGGTGTCATGGCCCGCACTGGCGACGATCGCGTAGTAGGACAGGGTGTCCATGTCTGTCAGGGGCTCGCCGTTGATCTTCGCGTTGGCGATGGCCGAGGCCAGATCGTCAGTCGGGTGTTCCCGGCGGGACGCGGTCAGCGTGGTGAAGTACGCGAACATCTCCATGATCGCGGCCATGAACGCCTCGGACGCGTCGGCCGAACCCTCGCGCGCCATCTCCTCGTCGTTCGCACCGAACAGTTCCTGGGTGAGCTTGAGCATGAAGCCGAAGTCGGACTCCGGCATCCCCAGCAGCGTCAGGATCAGGTAGAGCGGGTAGTTCACCGCGATGTCCTGGGCGAAGTCGAGCTCCGGGCCCATCTTGGCCATCTTGCCGACCCAGATCTTGGACAGTTCGTCGCAGCGGGTCTGCAGTGTCCGCAGGGCCGACGGCTTGAACCAGTCCGCTCCGACCTTGCGCAGGTCGCGGTGGTGCGGGTCGTCGGTGTGGATCAGGGTGCGCAGGCCGATCCCGGCCTCCCGCTCGGCGCGCTGTTTCTCGTCGAATTCGGCGACCTCGAGGAAGGGGCGGGGATCGTTGGTGAACAGTTCGTTGTCCCGCTCGATGTCCATGACATCGGTGTGCTTGGTGATCGCCCAGAACGGCGCGTACGGTGGCACGTCCACCCAGGAGACCGGGGCGTGCGCCCGCAGATGGGCGAGCGCCTCGTGCAGCCGCTTCTCGTCGGAATAAGCCTTGGGATCGGCCAGCACCTTGGCGGCGGGGTCCATGATCCGTACTGACATGCGGCACTCCTGTCGTGTGGGCAACCCGCGTCAATCCAAATCTGCGCATATCTCCAGGTAAATACCGCCCGAGGAGTGTTTCCCTGACCCCAAGGGGATATCCCGGAGTCCGCAGTCCGGCGGGCACCGCGGACGTACCATGGCGCGATGCAGGACAGCCTGGCTCGGTCGACGGAGACGCCGTCGGGTGCACCCGATGAGGAACGCCTCCGCACGGTCCTCGACGGCCTGCGGTCGATCGCCGACGCCGCCGACCCGCATTGGCGTCCACGACTGGCCGACGCGCGGGCCATCGTGGATGGGGCCTGGGCGACGCTGGCCGATCTGCTGGACGACACGCCCCATGCCGGGGCGGTGCTCGACCTGTTGCGCCGGCTCACCGTCGCCGATGACGCCGTCCTGCGCGCCGCGAAGGGGCCGAGAATGCTGGGCGAGGCCCTGGCCCGGCTGGAGTCGGCGCCATCGACCGTGGCGGAGTTGGCCGTGCTCGGCCCGCAGCTGACCCGCTATCTCGGATTCGACCGCGCGATCTTCTCCCGGATTGAGGACGGCGTCTGGATCTCCGAGGCCGTCTACGTCGTCGACGACCCGGAGTGGGCCGACGAGATCAACCGCATCGGCAAGGAGCAGCCGCAGCGTCTGGTCCCCGGCCTGCACGAGACCGAGGTCGTGCGCCGCAACGAGCCGATGATCGTGACCGACGTCCAGCGCGACACCTCCCGGGTGCACCGCCGGATCGCCGAGGCGTCCCGCTCCGACTCCTACGTCGCCGTGCCGGTCATGGCAGGTAACCGGGTCGTGGGACTGCTGCACGCCGACTGCTACATCCAGGGCCGCGACCCGGACGCGACGGACTGCGAAACGCTTGCCGCCTACGCGAAAGGTCTGCAACTCGCGCTCAGCCGGGCCCGGGCCGCCGAACAGCTGAACGCGATCGGGTCACAATTGCGGACCATCGCAAATGAATGCCGCGACAGCGGCGCAAGCGTCGGCGAGTTCTCGCTTGGGGCCCCTCCGGACGAGCGGTCGAGCGAGTTGCCGCTGGCGACCCGGGTGACGAAACGCGCCGTCGATTCCGTGCGTGAGGTCCTGACCGCGCGCGAGGTGCAGATCCTCGAGCTGATGGCCACGGGCATGAGCAATGCGCGGATCGCCGCGCAACTCGTGATCTCCGAAGGCACCGTCAAGCAGCACTTGAAGCACATCCTGCGCAAGCTGCGCGCCGGGAACCGGGTGGAAGCGGTCTCGATGCTCTATCAGTCCGACGGCGCCTGACGCGGGTAGATACTGTCAGCGTCCTACCATGACGCCCATGCTCGACAACCCGTTCGACCCGTCCCGGTGGGAGCCCGTCGAGGGCTTCGGGGATCTGACCGACATCACCTACCACCGCCACGTGCGCGACGGCGCGCCGCAGCCGACGGTTCGGGTGGCCTTCGACCGACCGGAGGTTCGCAACGCGTTCCGGCCGCACACCGTCGACGAGCTCTACCGCACCCTCGATCACGCCCGGATGTGGCCGGAGGTCGGCGTGGTGCTGCTGACCGGCAACGGGCCCTCGCCCAAAGACGGCGGGTGGGCGTTCTGCTCCGGCGGCGATCAGCGCATCCGCGGCCGCAGCGGCTACCAGTACGCGTCGGGCGAGACCGCCGAGACCGTGGATCCCGCGCGCGCCGGGCGGCTGCACATCCTCGAGGTGCAGCGGCTGATCCGATTCATGCCCAAGGTGGTCATCTGCCTCGTGAACGGGTGGGCTGCCGGCGGCGGGCACAGCCTGCACGTGACCTGCGACCTCACCTTGGCCAGCCGCGAACATGCCCGGTTCAAGCAGACCGACGCCGACGTCGGCAGCTTCGACGGCGGGTACGGCAGCGCCTACCTGGCCAAGCAGGTGGGCCAGAAGTTCGCCCGGGAGATCTTCTTCCTCGGCGACTCCTACACCGCCGAGGAGATGCACAACATGGGTGCGGTCAACCGGGTCGTCGACCACGCCGATCTGGAGGATGTCGGGCTGCAGTGGGCCGAGAAGATCAACGGCAAATCGCCCCAGGCCCAACGGATGCTGAAGTTCGCGTTCAACCTGCTCGACGACGGCCTGGTGGGGCAGCAGATCTTCGCGGGGGAGGCCACCCGCCTGGCCTACATGACCGACGAGGCCGTCGAGGGCCGCGACGCGTTCTTGGAGAAACGCGACCCGGACTGGAGCCGGTTCCCGCGCTACTTCTGAAGGGGTACATGCGGGTCCCCAGATTTAACCCTTTCGGAAGATGCGCGGGCGTAGCCTCGGGCATCACCATTAGGGCAGCGATCTAGGGAAGGGGTGTACCCGTGCGGACGAAGGCTGCGGTTCTGTGGGAACTCGGGGGCAAGTGGGAGGTCGACGAGGTCGAACTCGACCCGCCCAAGGCCGGTGAGGTGTTGCTCAAGCTCACCGCCAGCGGGATGTGCCATTCCGACTACCACCTGGTGACCGGCGACATCCCGGTGAACCTGCCCTACGTCGGTGGCCACGAGGGTGCGGGGGTCGTCGCCGAGGTCGGGCCCGGGGTCACCGATGTGGAAGTCGGTGACTCGGTGGTGCTCAGCTTCCTGCCCGCCTGCGGCAAGTGTTCGCACTGCGCCCGCGGCATGACGAACCTGTGCGATCTCGGGGCCCACATCATTCAGGGCCCGCAACTCGACGGCACCTACCGCTTCCACGCCAAGGGCAAGGACCTCGGTCAGATGTGTCTGCTCGGCACGTTCTCCGAATACACGGTGGTGCCGATGGCCTCGGTGGTCAAGGTCGACCCCGACACGAATCTGGAGAAAGCGGCGGTGATCGGCTGCAGCGTGCCCACCGGCTTCGGCAGTGTCACCAACACCGCCGGCGTTCGCCCGGGTGATGCCGTGGTGATCATGGGCGTCGGGGGCATCGGGGCCAACGCAGTGCAGGGTGCGAAGACCGCCGGTGCCCGCCACGTCATCGCGATCGATCCGGTGGAGTTCAAGCGCGACCAGGCCAAGATCTTCGGTGCCACCCACACCGCGCCCGACGTGCCGACGGCTCTGGCGCTGATCACCGACCTGACCCGTGGGGTGATGGCCGACGCCTGCATCATCACCACCGACGTCGCCGAGGCCGGTTACGTCGCCGAGGCGCTGAGCCTGGTGGGCCGGCGCGGCAAGGTGATCGTCACAGCCATCGGCCATCCGACGGAGTTGACCATCGGCGGATCGCTGTTCGAACTGACGTTGTACGAGAAGTCCATCCACGGGGCACTTTTCGGCTCGTCCAACCCGCGTCACGACATCCCGCGCTACCTCGAGATGTACAAGCTGGGCGAGCTCAAGCTCGATGAGCTGATAACCCGTGAGTACACCCTCGATGAGGTCAACAAGGGCTACACGGACATGTTGGAGGGCCGCAACATCCGCGGGGTCATCCGGTACTGAACCGGCTCAGGAGTCGGGCGGCATCAGCATCGACTGCCAGGTGTTGTCCCGCTTGGCCGATTGAGCCAGGTTGGTTTGGGTGTACCGGCGCCCGTCAGGACCGATGTATGTCCCGGTGGCGGTGTCGTACAGCACGCCGGCCACCGGGGGGAGCGGCGGCTCAGGGGGTAGCTGTGGGACAGCCTGGCCGGTGTAGGTGGCGTTCGGGTCGCCCTTCCAGTTGTAGCCGTCATTGAGGGGCACGTACGGCTCGTCACTCTCACACAGCTTCACCGTCGCCGCCCGCTTACCGGGTCTGGTCTCGCAGGGGATGTTTCGTGCTCCTCGCACGTTGAACTGCGAGTCTTGCGGCACGCGGCAGTACAGATCCCCGGCGGGGCGGTCCGGATAGTCCTGTAGGGCCGGCGGCCGGGTTTGTTGGGCGGGCAGATAGCCAGTGTTACAGGTGGGCGGCAGGTTGAGGTTCAGGTTGAAGCTCAGATAGACGCCCTTGTAGTTCTGCTTGGTGTCGGCATTGGCCACCAGGGCGCCCTGTTCGATGGCGACGATTTGGGGCAACATCACCAGGATCTGTTCGATGTCGTTGTTGTAGGCGAGTCCGACCTGCCCGACGCTGACCAGGTTGGCCATCAGGATCGGCACCGTGGGTTGCAAGCGTTCGACGAGTTGGCGGGCCTCGTCGAGCGCGGGACCGCCGTTGCGCAGGATCCCGGCGACCGCGGTGTCGTGTTCCTTGAGTTCCTTCGTCACCGTGGCCACCTGGGATGCCCAGGCGGAGATGGCATCCGAGGTGTGAACCTGTGATTCCATCACCGGCTTGGCATTGTCGATCAAGGCCAGCAGCGGATCGAGGTTGTCGCGTGCGTCTATCGACAGCCGCGTCGTTCCGTCGACGATGGTGGACAGCTCGGCGCCCAAACCGCCGACCGCCGTGTAGGACTCGTCGATGACGGTCTTGAGGTTGTCGCGCGGTATCGCCTGCAGGCCGGTCTTGACGGCGTCGAGGACGGAGTTGATGTCCTGCGGTACGGAGGTGTCATTGAGCGCGATGACGTCGCCGTTGCGCAGCGGTGGCGACGTGGCGTTGCGCGGGAGCAGTTCGACGTACTGCTCACCTATCGCGGATTGACTGTGCACTTCCGCCCTGAGGTCCCGGGGAATATCGATGCCCGATTTCAGCGCCAAGTCCGCGATCACACCGGATTTGGTCAGCCGCACCGCCTGCACCCGGCCGACCTCGGAACCGCGGTAGGTGACGTTTCCGCCCGCGTAGAGTCCACCGGCTCGGGGCAGCTCCATGGCGACCACGTAGTGGCCGATCCCGAACAACTTCGCGGGCAGCTTCATGTAGCGCAGGCCCATGACCGTCAGAGCTATCAGGGCGATCACCGTGAAGATGACCAGCTGGATTCGGGCTTGGCGGTTCAGATGCACGTCACGGCCCCTGGTCCCAGCGATACGGGGCGGTGAGCGGATTGCCCGGTGTGGATCCGGTGCCCGCCAGGCACGGGCTCGGGAACTGGCCGATGGTGCGTCCCCATTGCAGTTCCAGCTGGGTCAGGTTGCACTCCCACCGGGTCCCGGTGAACAGGCCCGCATCCAGTCGGCTCAAGGTCAGGTCGATGACCGCCGTGAGGTTGGCCGAGTCGCCCCGCTGCCAATTGTCCATGTTGGCGTTCGGGAACGGGTAGGTGGGCAATACCCCGAGGGACCGGGTCAGGGCGGGGCCCGCATTGGCCAACGACTCGAGGACCGGACCGGCCTGCTGCAACTCCTTGATGAGGTTGTCCTTGCTCCGATTGACCGTATCGGTAGTGAGCGCACTGAACTTGCCGAGTTGATCGGCGGCCTCGATGAGGTCGCCCTGTTGGTTGTTCAGCACGGCGAGTGCGTCCGGGATCGTTTGGACGGCGCGGTCTAGGACGGGTTGCTGCGCGGCGAACTGGCCGACCAGATCGTTGAGACTGTCTGTGGCGGCGATGATGTCACCGCTTTGGTCGTCCAGATTGGCGGCGAACTTGTCGGACTGCTCGATGAGGCTGCGCAGATCCTGCTCGCGACCGTGGAACGCGGTGCTCAACGCCTGGGTGATGTCCCCGGCCTGGCCGACCCCGCCACCGTTGAGCACCAGGGAAAGCGCGGCGAGGGTCTGCTCCGGGGTCGGTGAAGCGGAGGTTCGGGACAGCGGAATGAGCGCCCCGGCCTGCAGCCTGCCCTGAGGCGGTTCGTCGGTGGGGGGTGCCAGTTCGATGTGCAGCGAGCCGAAAATCGTTGTCAGACCGACGGTAGCGGTGGCGTTGGCGGGCAGTTCGACATTGTCGTTGAGTTGCATGGTCACCAGCGCATGGTTGCCCTCCAGCGCGATCTTGGACACATGCCCGACGGTCACATCACCCACGCGGACCCGGGAATTGGGCTGGATGTTGCTGACATCGGGCATCTGAGCCCGGACCTCGAACGATCCCGGGCCGTTACCCTGCGTTCCGGGTAGCGGCAACGAATTGAGACCCCGCCAGCCGCAACCCGAGACCATCACCAGCATTGCGGTTGCCGCAACACCGGCCACCAGGCGCCTCACCCATCTGTGGTTCATGAGCCACCCGCCGGCGGTGTCATCATCCCCGACAGGCCCGCCGCGGGATCCGTGGCGACCGGTGCGGGTGCTACCGCCTCGGCGGGCAGCGGTCCGGGGACCGGTGGCATAGTCGAATTCGGTTGCGGTGGAATAAAGTCCGGGCGCATCCAGTCCTCGCTGTAGGTGACCTCGTTGGGTCGGGCCTGGGCGCCGACGAAGAGGTTCTCGCCCAACGGGGGGAAGTTGTACTGCCGGTTCTTGACGATGGGTGCCAGGTACTGCACGCAGAGTTTGGCGGCCTGGTCGGCGCCCATCCTGGATGCGGCCTGTATCGCCCCGCACAGGAACGAGATCGGGTTGGCGAAGTTGTTGACCTGCAGCGTGCCGGTCAGCGAGCCGTTGGCCGGTTCGTAGATGTTGTTGAAATTGACCAACGTGTTCGGCGCGGTGTGCAGTGTCTCCTTGATGTCGTCGAGGCTGGCGGTAAGCGCGTCGGTGATCGACTGGAGTCGCTGGGCGGCCGTGCCGATCGGCTCACGGTTCTCCGCGACGAAACTCTGTACATCACCGACGACTCCGTTGAGATCCTCGACGGCGCGGCTGACCTTGTTAGGGTCGTCGGCCAGCAGGCCCGACACCGCTGCCAGGTTGACGTTCAGCTGCGCCAGCAGGTCACTGCTGTCGCGCAGTCCCGATACCAGGGTGGACAGGTTCTTGACGGTTCCGAACACGTCGCTACTGTGCTCGTTGAGAACCGCCACCGTCTGCGAAAGCTTGACGACCGTGTCGCGGATCCTGGCCCCCTGCCCGGCGAGGTTGCCGGCTGCCGAGTTGATCAATGCGCCCAGTGTGCTCACCCCACCGGGTTTGGTGGGTTGCAGCATGTCGGTCAAGCGCACGAGTTGGGCCCGGATGTCGTCCCACTCGACCGGTACCGCGGTTCGGTCCTGCGGGATGACCGCACCATCGGTCATGGTCGGACCACCGCTGTAGGGCGGTGTCAGTTGTATCGCGCGGTCGGTGACGAGCTGGGGTGACAGGATCACGGCCTTGGCATCGACGGGAACCTTGTACTTGGGGTCGAACCAGAACGTGATCTTCGTCCGCAGCGGTTCCGGCTGGATGTCGACGACTTTGCCGACGTTGACGCCGCGGATGCGTACATCGTCACCGACGAACAGTCCGGTGCTGTTGTCGAAGTAGCCGACCACAATCGATCGCGTGGAGCGGTCGATGACCTTGGTCACGGTGACGACGCCACCGACCGCGAGAAGCGCCAAGACCGCGGCCAGCATGATTCGTGGCCACCGCCGCCCGGTCACTGGTCTCCGCCTTGTGTCGCAGGCACTTCGGGCGACACCGGCAGCGGCGGTCCGGGCGGTGGCCCGCCGGGCGCCGGAGCGGGCGGTTCCGGCCGGTAGGGATAGCGGCCGGGGAACTGCGCGGGCAGGTGGGGATCTTCGTTACCGGTGATGGCGTCCGGCAACGTCATCCGGGGGTCGCCGCCTTGGCCGGTGCGCGGGTAGGGCATGGGGAGCGGGGGGGTTCCGGGCTGGCCGGTCTGCGGATCGGCCAGTTGCGAGGGCAGCATCGTGGCGGGATCCAGCCCAAGGTCGGAGAAGGCGGCATCGACGAATGGCTGAACGAACTGACCCGGCAGCAGGTTGGTTACGTAGGCTTTGAAGAAGGGTCCCGAAGCGACCGTCTCGCCCATGGCCATCGAGTAGTTCTTCAGTCCCTGGATGGCTTTCTGAATTCGTTCCTTGCGGGTGTCGACCAGGGCGAGTACATCGTTGAGTTTGTCCAGCGTCGGCTTGAGCCGTTGGCGGTTGGCGGCGATGAATTGCTTGAGCTGCTGGGACACCGCAGAAATGTTGGTGGTGATCTCGTCGAGTGCCGCGCTTTGCGTGCGCAACTGTGTCAAGAGGGCGTTGGTATCTCGGACCAGGCCGACGATCCGGTCCGTTCGTTTGGCGAGCACGTTGGTGGCCTTCGCGGCGTTGTCGAGCAGGCTGCGCAACTGGGCATCTCGGGAATTCAGGGTCTGCGCGAAGCGCGCGACACCCTGCACCGCGCTGCGCAACTGGGGTGGGGTGTCGGAGAACGTCTGCGCGAGGGTGGCCAGCGAGTCGGAAAGTTGGTTGGTGTTGAGCCCGCTGATCGTCGTGGCCAACTCGCCGAGGGCATCGGGCAGCTGGTACGGCGACTGGGTCCGGTCCATCGGAATCGGGGCGGTGAGCTGGCCCTCGCCGTGCGGGATGACGTCGAGTTCTTTGGTGCCGAGTAGGCCCTTGGTTCTGATCGCGGCCTGGGTGCCGTTGCCGAGCCGGATGTTGCGGGGGACGGTGAAGCCGACCAGCACACCGACGTCATCCAGCGCGATGCTCGACACCTTTCCCACCGGGTAACCGGACACCTGGACGATGGCCCCCTCGAACAGGCCACCCGCATCAGCGAAGTAGGCCGCATAGGTTTTGTCCCGGTTGATGAACGGCAGCTTCTGATTACCGAGCGCGGCAGCCACCAGAGCCAGTATCACCGCGATTCCGATGGCGCCGAGCAGCACCGGATTGCGCTCGGAGAAGGCCTTTTTCAGTCTCATTTGGGTGTGCACCGCCCGGTGTCCTGGCCGGCCACCTTGACGAACACCGGTTGGCCTCCCTTGCCGTTGAGCTTGAGCACGATGTCGCAGAAGTAGAAACTGAAGTAGTCGCCGTAGATGCCCTGCCTGCCAAGCATCTGGTACTTGTCCGGAAGCGTGTTGAGCAGGTTGTCGACGTAGTCGCGATCGGCCAGGACGACGTCGCTCACCCGGCTTGTCTCGTTGACGACCTTCTTTACCGGTTCCTGCGCCTGGTTGAGCAGGTCCGCGATGGTCTTGGTCGCGGCGTTGGTATACGCGACCGCGTTGCTGATGTCGGTTCGGCGCTCGGCGAGTCCGTGGACCAGTTCGGACAACGACGTCACCGCTTTGTCGAGCTGTCCGCTCTGCCGACCCAGTGTCCCGAGCAACACATTGAGGTTGTCGACGACCTGCCCGATGAGAACATCGCGTTCGGCGAGGGTATTGCTCACCTGCGCGGCCCGGTCCAGGAACGACGCGATCGTCGGGCCCTCGCCCTGGAACGCCTTCAAGAGTTGGCCGCTGAGATCGTTGACCTGATCCGGTTGCAGCGCCCGGAACAACGGACGGAATCCGCCGGTGACCGAATCCAGGTCGAGCGCCGGTTGGGTTCGGTCCAACGGGATGGTCTGTCCGGGTTTGAGTAGTCGCGTGCTCCCGGCGCCCTCGAGGAGCGCCAGGAACCGGCCGCCGATCAGGTCGTCGTAACGGATTTCCGCGCGGGTGCCTTCGGTGAGGACGGCGGCGGGGTCGGCAGTGAACACGACCCGCACTGTGGCGTCGTCGTTGACGGTGATGCTCTGCACTTTGCCGACTTCCACGCCGGCGACCCGCACCAGGTTTCCCTCGCGCAGGCCCGATACGTTGGTGAATTCGGCGTTGTAGGCGTTGAGGTCGTTGTTGAACCTGACCTGCCCGAACACGGCCATGATGACGAACAGGGCCAGCCCACAGACGGTAAGGAAGATCGCCAGGCGCAGCGCTGTTCCGCGCAGGTTACGATTCACGGCGGTGTACTCCCGCTGTTCGGCTGTGCGGGCGGCACGCCGGGCCAAAGTGGTTCGCCCCCAGGTCCGTACAGCGCCGCTCCGTACGGTGGTGCTCCAGGATACGGTTCGGGCCCGGGAGCCGGCCCCGGCAGGCATTGGCGGACACTCGGTGGTTCGGGCACCGCGCGGGTGACGGGGAAGTAGTCGCCCCAACACGGATGCCCGATACCCGGGTTGGGTCGGATGTCCAGCCCGGTTCCCCACCCGGTGTTGGTGATCAGCTGGCGCACCGGAAAGTTCTTGGTGACGTCCGGAAGCGAGCCGCACCCGGGCTTGCCGCCCGGTCCGCCCTTGGCGGCGATGATGGGCAGATTGTCGGGGAAGACGTAGGGATCATTGCCGGGTAACAGGGCGACATCGACGACGAAACTCTTTCCGTCACCGCCGAATATCGCATCGCCGTGGTCGACGGCCCACTTCGCGCCCTGCAGTGTGCAGGTGAAGGAGGGGCTGTAGATCTCGAGCAGCCTGGTCGTCGGCTCCAGGCTGTTTATCGCGGTGACGAGGTTGTCCTTGCTCGCTCCGAGTAGGGCGGTCCCGCTGCGACTGAACCCGACCGTGTTGAGTAGCAGGTTGTCGAGATCGCTCTGGTGGTTGACCACGGTGGTGCTCACCGTGCTCGCCGAGTCGAGGATGCTCACGATGTCTTCTGCTGCCGCGCTGTAGGTCTCGCTGAGGTCCTTCAACGAGCGGACGTCGTCCCGGAAGATGTCATTGCGCGCGTTCAGGGCGGTCAGTACCTCGTTCAGGGCGGTTGTCGCCTGCCCGATCCGCTCACCACGGCCTCGCACTGCATCGGCGACCGCAGTGAGCACGGCATTGAGCTTCATCGGATCGATCATCTTGAGCAGGTCGACGACGTTCTGGAAGACGGTGTTGACCTCGGTCGTCACATTGGTTGCGCGCAGCATCGACCCCGCGACCAGCCGTGCGCTCTGCGGGTGCTCGGGATAGACCAGATCGACGAACTTCGCCCCGAATACCGTGGTGACGTTGATCCGCGCTCCGACGTTGGCGGGAATGAACTGGATCTGGTCGGAGTCGATCTCGAGTCGCAGCCGCGCACCGCCCTGACCGCCCTCGATCCCGCTGACGCGGCCCACGTCGACGCCCCGGAGCTTCACCTTTGCACCGGTCTCCAGAACCAGGCCGGAGCGGTCCGAGGTCAGCGTCACGGGAACCGCCGAGCGGAATGTTCCGCTGAATGACGTGGCGGTGACGAAGATCAGGGCGGCGACCGCGGCCAACAGGAACAGCGGCCACCACTTGGTCGCTATGCGCTGTTCACCGGGTCTGGGTTCCATCTGGTTATCCGGCGAGGTGGAAGTTGCCGGACTGCCCGTAGACCGCAAGTGTCACCGCGACCAACACGAACGCGCCCACCACCATGGAGGCCCGCACCGCCCGGCCGACGGCCTCGCCGACCCCGGCCGGACCGCCGGACGCGGTGTATCCGTAGTAGGTGGACACCAACATCACGACGACGATCATGGCGATCGTCTGGAAGAACGACCAGGCCAGGTCCTTGGTGTTGAGGAACGTGTCGAAGTAGTGGTCGTAGACGCCCGAGGCCTGGCCATAGATCCAGGTGGTTCCCACCTTGGCGGCCAGGAATCCCATGATCAGGGCGATCGCGTACAACGGGATGACGACGATGGTCCCGGCTATCACCCGAGTCGCCGCCAGGTAGGCGACGCTGCGGATGCCAATGACTTCGAGGGCGTCGACCTCCTCGTTGATCCGCATGGCGCCCATTTGCGCGGTGGCGCCTGCACCCACAGTTGCGGTCAACGTCACCTGCGCGGTTCCTGGCACTATGAGCCGCGGGATGAAGAACGCGGAGGCGAATCCGGTGAAGGCCTCGACACCCACCGACTGGAACTGGGTGAAGCCCTGGGCCGCGACCACCGCTCCGGTGCTCATTGTCATGAATCCGACGATCACCACCGTTCCGCCGATCGTGGCGAGAGCCCCGGTGCCCAAGCCCATCTGCGCGATCAGGCGCAGGATCTCGGTCCGGTAGTGGATGACCGCGTCGGGGATCGAGCCGAGCGTGAGGAAGTAGAACCGGGTCTGCTCACCGATCCGGTTCCAGCCGTTCGCCAGCTTTCGCCTGGTGCTCGACAGCCGTGGAAACTGCTCTGCGGGAGCTGAAGTGGCGTGTGTCATGTCTGCTCCCTCACTTCAAGGTGAACTGGACACCGACCGCGGTGACGATGATGTTGATGGTGAACAGCACCATGAATGAGAACACGACGGTCTCGTTGACGGCGTTGCCGACGCCGGCCGGGCCGCCGCCGACCGAGATCCCCTTGTAGCAGGCGATCAGCCCGGCTCCCAGGCCGAACAGGAACGCTTTGACGAGCGAGACGAGCACATCACCGAGGCCGGTGACGACGGTCATTCCTGCCACAAACACGCCGGCCGAGACGTGCAACGCGTAGACGCAGAAGACGAAGGAGGCAATCATGCCGACCAGGACCACGAGACCCATCAACGCAACCGACACCGTGGTCGCCGCGAGCACGCGCGGAATGATCAGCGCCTGAATGGGATCGATCCCCATCACGCGCTGGGCGTCGAGTTCCTCGCGGATGGTGCGCGCGCCCAGGTCGGCGCACATCGCGGTGGCGCTCGCCCCGGCTGTCACCAACACGGTCACCAGCGGCCCGATCTGGTTGACGTTGAAGAACGCCGCCCCGGCCCCGGAGAAGTCGGCCGCCCCGAACTCACTCAGGAGGATGTTGAAGATGAAGGTGTTGATCAGCGAGTACGGAATCATCATCAGCACGGCGGGCAGCAGCGACACCCGCGCGACGAACCACGACTGGGCCAGATACTCCTGCCATGCCAACCGCGTGGTGAAGATACCGACCAGGACGTCCAGTGACATGCCGACAAACTGACCGACCGACCTGATCGGTTTCAGCACAGGCTTCAGCACCGGCAACGCCTGCGCCGGCAGCGAAATCACCACGGCTCAACGCCCGCGGCCCGGCGACTCGTGCGGGGCCGCGGCAAGGGCCTGACGAGGGCGACCGGCGACATGGCGGAACGCTATCGCGGCGCCGTTGTGGTGGCTCTTCCTCAATGGGGGACATTTTGTACCTCGAAGGGGTGACCGATGGTGGTGGACCAGCGTAAAGCGCTCACGCCGGCTGGCCGTAGACCGCCACGACCACCGAGCGGTCCAGGCTGTTCTCCGACCACACCCCGATGGCCGTGTTGGCGCAGTCGGACATGATCCCGAAGTCGACCGGGTCGTAGTACCACTGGTTGATCACGTCGAGATTGTTGATCGCCAGGGCGGGGTTGATCGCGACCGTCTCGGCGACCTTGCCCCGGAATCCCGCTGCGGCGGCGCGGTCCTGCGCGGTCGAGCCGTCGGAACCGACATTGCCGTCGAGCGCCCGGTTGTTGAGCACGTCTTGGGCGTGCCACTGGGCGGCAAGCGTCAGCGCCGGGTTGCGCTTGATGTCGGTGCTGCAGCCGGCCTGATGCTGGACGGTGTAGACGTTGGCGACCACGCCGTTGTTCAGTCGCGAGTTGTCGGCATGCGCCGCGGGCGTCGAGACGAGGGTGAGGAGCGCGGCCGCGCCGAGCGCGGTGGCGGTGCGGATCAGTCTGAGCATGATTACCTACTGCGCCGACGGGACGTAGCCGGCCGCGGACTGCCGCAACTGCCAGATCTGGGCCGGGCACAACTCCTGGGCGGCCTGGCTGATCAGATACGAGGCCTGGAACTCGTCGGTGGTGGCGAAGTCCGACTTGATGGTGTTCACCAGTTGGCCGTAGCGCACGCCGGAGCCGATCTGATCGCACAGGCCGTAGCCGTAGGACAGCGCGGCGTCGGCGTTGGGGAAGTTGTAGCCCGGGCGCACCGTGACATTGACCAGATATCCGACCGAGTCGGCGTGCGCCGGCTGAGCGAAGCCGATCGCCGCGGTACAGGCGGCCGCCGCGGCCGTCACGAGAAGGCGTGCGGTAGTTGCAGCGGTGATCACCATGGTGGTGAGTCTAAAGCCATGTTTCGGCACCTTGCGGTGTTCTACGATTCGGCCATGAGGCGGCTGGTTCCCGTGGTGTCGGTGGTATTGCTCGGGCTGGGGTGTGCGGTCGGCGGGGGCGTGGCACAGGCCGGGCCCGATGCGCCGTGCACATACACACTGTCGCCCCCCGAGGTGAACGGCACCATGGTCACCTCCACCGCGGTGATCGCGGGCTGCGGCGCGGCCGCCGGCCCGTACTCGGGGGTCGCGTGCATCCAGCCCCTGGAGCCGAACTCGGTCATCACCTGCGCTCAGGGGCGCGGTGCCGATCCCGCGGTCGCGTCGGTGCCCTTCCACCCCGGCGTCACCTACGTGGCGACCGGCCGGGGCTGCGCGGCGTGGGCGCTGCAGCCGGCCTCTCCGCCCTGCCAGATCCTCGGCCCGCTGACCGCGACGCTGTAGCCGTGGCCGTCGACCGCGCCGCATTGGTCGCCGGCGGGATCCGGTTGGCCTCCGGAGTTTCATTCCTGGTGGATCCAATGCGGGCGAACCGGCTCTGGGGTGAACCGAACGATCCCGGCCCGTCGGCGCGGCTGCTGCTGCGCTCGATGGGCTATCGCGATGCCCTGATCGGCGGCCTGCTGCTGTCGGCGGGACTACGCGGCAAGGACACCCGCGGCTGGTTCCTGGCCTCCGGCGGCGCCGACGCGTCGGACCTGCTCGGCAGTGCCGCCGTGCACTCGGAGCTGACCCGGGGCCAGCGGATCATCGGGCTCGGCGGTGCGGTGGTGGGCGTCGGGGTCGGCCTGTGGGGCGCGTTGCGGCCCCGGCCTACGTCAGTTCCGTCATCCGCATCGGGTTGAGGTACTCCTTGTAGTGCGCGATCCGCTCGCCGTCGAAGCCGAACACCGTGATGTAGGTGTTGCGGTAGACGCCGGCGTTGTTCCGCCGCGGGCATTCGCTGTGGTACTCGGCGATCAGGGTGCCGGAATCGCGCACCTCGTAGAAGGCGTCGTAGTGGAAGGTCATGCGCTCGAACAGTTGCGGAACCGAGGTGCTGAGCCGCCCGACGATCGCGGCCCTTCCCTCGGTGGGCGGCTGGCCGTCGACGAAGGGTAGCGTCATCACGGCGTGGTCCGCGAGATGCGTTGCGGCCCGTTCGAAGTCGAGGGCGCCGATGCTGTCGAGGAAGCCCCTCACCACCTCGACGCGTCGGGAGAAGTCGGTCACGCGGTGATGGTTTTCCCGCGGGTCCAGAACGAGAGGCGCGAGCTCGGCAGGTCGAGGCTGTCGCTCATGTGGACCCGGCCGTCGGCGACGCTGCGGCGGATCTCGGCCATGATCTCGTCGACGTCACCCGCCATCTCGTAGACGCACATGTACTTGTGTTCGGGTACGACGCCGCCCTCGACGTGGTAGATCTCGGCCTCGTGCAGGGCGTAGCGGGTGGCCGACAGCATGCCGGGTACCGTGAGCAACTCCGGGATGTGCACGTTGTCGTACCACTCGTTGAACTCGTCCTCTTTGCCCGCGACGGGGTTGGAGAAGACGACCTGAACGAACTTCTCAGCCATGATGGTTCTCCTTCTAGCTCTCGGGTGTATCGGGCTAGCTGCCCGCTATCCACTTCTCGTAGTCGGATGCCTTGGCGGCCAGCGATTCCAGGCCGAGGTCCGAGTCCAGGATCAGGAACCGCTCCGCGTCGATCGCGTGCACCAGCCGGTCGGCGACCTGCTCCGGCGTTGCCGCCGTCGTCAGCACCGGATGGTCCGGCGGAAAGTCGTTGGACAGCAACATCGGTGTGAGCATCGGTCCGGGGCAGAAGCACGACACCTTGATGCCCTTCGGACCGTACGTCTTGGCCAACCACTCGGCCAGCGCCAGTGCGGCGTGCTTGGTGACGCTGTAGGCCGCCTTGTCCGGCTGGGTGGCCAGCGCCACCACCGAGGCGGTCTGGATCAGGTAGCCGTCGCCGCGCTCGAGCATCGCCGGCAGCACCTCGCGCGCGGCCCGCAGGTGGGCCATCACGTGCAGCCGCCAGCTCAGCTCCCAGACCGCGTCGTCCTGGAGTTCACCGGGCTGGCGCGGCCCGGTGTAGCCGGCGTTGCTGAACCAGATGTCGACCTCGCCGTAGCTGCTGCGGGCCAGCTCGGCCACCGCCTTGACAGTGGCGACCTCGGTGATGTCACCGGCGACGCCGACCGACCCGATCTCGGCTGAAACCCGCTGCACCGCAGTCGAATCGATGTCGGTGACGACCACCCTGGCGCCCTCGGCGGTGAATCGGCGGGCGATTGCCGCGCCGATGCCGCCACCGGAGCCGGTGACGACGACGACCTTGTCGCGCAGCTTCACGCTTGCGCCGGGCGCAGGTGCTTGACCGACTTTACGCTGATGTCCCAGCCGACGGCCTGTGCGCGCAGTGCCCCGACGGTGGCCTGCTCGCGGGGGATGTGCTTGAACGGGTCGTACTGGAAGTGCCGCATGGCATTGCGGTGGGTGATCTTGTCGATCTCCGCGTCGGGGACACCGGTCATCGACTTCATCAGCACCTCGGGTGCCTGCGGCCAGGTGCTGTCCGAATGCGGGTAGTCGCACTCCCAGGTGATGTTGTCCAGGTTGAGGTGGTGGCGGTTCTCGATGCCGACCGCGTCGTCGATGAAGCAGAGAATCACGTGCTCGGCGAAGATCTCCGACGGCAGCCGGCCGCCGAGATCCATGCCGCTCCAGTACTTGGTGTGGCCGTAGATGTAGTCGACCCGTTCCAGGAAATACGGCAGCCAGCCGATGCCGCCCTCGGACAGCGCCACCCGCAGGGTCGGGAACTTGCGGAAGATGGGGCTCCACACCAGATCCGCCGCACTGGCGAACAGGCTCACCGGCGACAGCGTGTACACCAGCTCGATCGGTGCGTCCGGCGAGGTGGTCGGCGGCAGCGAGTTGGAGCCCAGATGCATGCACACGACGGTGCCCTCGTCGGCGCAGGCCTGCCAGAGCGGATCCCAGTGATCCGAGTACAGGCTGGGCAGCCCCAGGTCGTACGGGCTGGAGGAGAACGACACGGCGTGGCAGCCCAGCGCGGCCAGCCGGCGCACCTCGGCCGCGGTGGCGACCGGATCCCACATCATCGGGATGGCCAGCGGAATGATCCGTCCAGGATGGGTTCCGGCCCACTCCTCGACGTGCCAGTCGTTGTAGGCGCGCACCATCGCCGCCGCCTCGTCACGGTCGGCGGTGTCCATGAACAGCTGACCGCAGAACCGCGGGAACGACGGGAAGCACAGCGAACCCAGCACGCCGTTGGCGTTCATGTCCCGGACCCGATCGCCGATGTCGTAACAGCCGGTGCGGATCTCCTCGATGCAGGTGGGTTCGCGGCCGAACTCCTCACGTGGACGCCCGGCCACGGCGTTGAGCGCGGTGTTGAGGATCTCCTGCCCGTTGTAGCGCCAGGCCATGGTGCCGTCGTCGCGGCGGACGAAACGTGGTGCGGCGTCCTCGAACTTCTTGGGCACCCGGCCCTCGAACATGTGCGCCGGCTCGATGACGTGGTCGTCGACGCTTACCAGGATCATGTCGTCGATGTTCATGGATCTCCTTCTAGTTCATGGCGTCGAGGATCAGCCGCTCGCCGATCTCGGACCGTTCGAGCCAGGGCGCGGTCGCGGTGAAGGTCTTCTGCCACAGCCGTATCGCCAGTTCGGCGTCGTGGTCGGCGGTGGCGTCGACGAACTCCGAGAACAGCTGTTGTGCGCGGCGGTTCGAAGAGGTGACGGCCGGCAGCCCCTTGGCGTCGGCGGTCACCGTGGGTTCGATCTCCACCCGAACCCAGTGCAGGATCTCGGCGATCACCGTCAGTGCCGGGTTGCGGACCGCCGCGAACGCGCTCTTCTCCGCGTCGCGCCAGGTGGTGACGAAGCGGGCGGTGTCGTCGGTGCAGGCTTTCAGCTCCGCGTCGAAGGCGCGCAGCGTGGTGAGCTGTCTGGCGTTGATGCGGGTTGCGACGAGGCCCATGATGTCGGGCTCGATGACGCTCAGCGCGCGGTGGAAGTCGAGCACGGTGGTGCGGCGGGCCTCCAGCACGATGCCGGCCTGCTGGGCGGCGCCCCGGGTGGACGGTGTCCGGATGACGCCACCGCCCCGATCGCCGCTGCGCAGGTCGAGCAGGAACTCCATCTCCAGGATGCGCAGCGCCTCGCGCAGGGTGGGGCGCGAGATGTCGAACTCCGCACCGAGCTCGGCCAGCGACGGCAGCCGATCGCCCTCCCTGAGCCGTCCCTCGGCGATGCGGGCGCGGATCTCGGTGGCCACCGACAGGGCGCGCCGATTTCCGGCCTGGGCCCGCCACAGCGGTGTCATGTCGATGGGCTGGCGACTGACATTGCGACTGACCAGCATTCGGCTCGTGGTGTAGAGGTAGTCGGTCCACGCCTCCTGCGCCAGCGACGCGTCGCGGCGGCGCACCGCTTCCAGGAACGCGCTGTGGCTGGCGATCACCCGCCAGGCGATGCGTTGGGCGAGCGGGGCGTCGCTGCCCTTCACCGACGCGTAGATCTGGCCGGCGTAGATGTCGCGGAAGACGCCGGCGATCACCGCCAGGGTCCGGTTGCCGGACAGTTCGGTGACCGCCTGGTCGAACGCCGACATCGCGGTCACGAAGGACAACGCGTCACCGCTGGCGCGCTCGGTTTCGTAGAGCGCCTGCAGCGCGTCGAGATGGTCGGTGCCGTCCAGAACGGCCACCTGCTGGGCCGCCGACGGTTCGATGACCGAGCGGGCCTCTTCGAGATGGGCCAGCGTGGTGCGGCGCAGCTGCAGTAGCAGGGCCACATAGCGGCCGACGGCCTGCAGGCCCGGCCTGCGCACCACCGCGCCGCCACCGCGGCCCCGCTTGACCTCGAGCAACTGCTGCGACTCCAGAATCCGCAATGCCTCGCGCAGCGTGTCACGCGAGATCTGCAGCCGGGCAATCAGATCCGGTTCGGACGGCAGCTGTTGATCGGCCGCCAACTCGCCGTTGAGGATCTGCCTGCGCAGGTCGGCGGCCAGCAGGTGGGACACCTTCTGCGGGCGGCGCCGCGGCGGGATCGGCCAGTCGGCGTTATCGGTCAACGGGGCCTCAGTCGATCTGCGCCGCGTCGCGCAGCTCGGTGATGGGCCGGGCCAGCCCCTGCTCGTCGCAGATCTCTTGGAGCTTGTCCAGGGTGTCGTCCAGCCCGGGGCCCAGCCGCGGACCGGGGGTGAAGGTGGCCGGCAGGTGGCGCATGCCCTGGATGACCCCGATGGTCTCGTAGTGCACGGTGCCGTCGGCGTCGCACACGTAGTCGGGCATCCGGTCGAGCACCGCGGTGAGCATCGCCTTGAAGACCATTCGTCCGACGTTGGAGCCGATGCAGCGGTGGGCGCCCAGCCCGAAGCTGAAGTGCCGGTTGCCCTTGCGGTCGAGGATGATCGTGTTCGGGTCGGGGAAGACCGACGGGTCGCGGTTGGCCATCGACCAGGAGATGTACAGCCGCTCACCCTCCTTGAACTCGACGCCGTCGAGCTCGACGTCGGCCGAGAACGTGCGGCCGTCTCCCGGCGCGGGGGTGTAGAAGCGCAGGAACTCCTCGGTGGCCGAGTCGAGCAGCATCTCGCGCTCCCGGCTGAGCCGCTCGCGTTCGCCGGGGTTCTGGCCCAGCCACTCCAGGGCGTGCGCGGTGAGCGCGGTGGTGGTGTCGAAGCCACCGCCGATGAGCAGGTTCAGCATGCCCAGCAGCTCGTCCTCCGGCGGCGGCGCACCGTCGATGCGCATCTCCAGCAGGGCGTTGATCAATCCCGGCCGCGGATTCGCCCGGATCTCGTTGACCTGGTTCATCAGATCCATGCCCATCGCGAAGTAGGTCTCCATCACCGCGGGCATCTCCGGCGAGTACTCCGGGGTGTAGATCGAGGCGTGCATGGGTTCGCTGTACAGGGCCCACTTCTTGAGTGGAATGCCGAGCATCGCCAGCGTCAGCACCGCGGGGACGACGTTGGCCAGGTCGTCGACGAAGTCGATGCGCCCGCCGGCGATCTTCTCGTCGATGGCGGCCCGCACCACCTCGTGAATGAAGGGCTCCCAGCGCTTGACCGCGGCGGGCGACAGGTACGGATTCAAAGCCGTTCGGTACCAACGATGTTCGGGAGCATCCATCTCCAGCATTCCGCCCCGAATCGGGACGTCGCGGTGGGGGATGGTGATGCCCCGGTAGCCCTTTCGCTCACGCTTGACATCGTGATCGTTGGAGATGTGCGGGCAGCGGGCCAACTCGAACACGGCGTGACTGCTGCTGGCCACCCAGTGGCCTTCGTAGGTGTCCGACCAGGCGATCGGGCAGTTCTGCTGGAGCTCCGCGGTGATCTCTTCATGGCGGTACCGGTAGTCCGGGCTGTGCCGGTCGAAGTCGTAATGGTGGTTCTTCTTCCTGGTGTCACTCATCTGAGGTCCTTCCAGCGCGAACCGCCGTCCCCGGGCGGGTGGTTCGCCCAGCTAAGCGTAGACCGGCGACCTAGTCAACTATTTTGTGTTAGCGTCGGTCAGCCGTCGAGGAGGACACATGGCAGGACGCATGGAGGGCAAGGTCTCCTTCATCACCGGCGCGGGCCGCGGCCAGGGCCGAGCGCACGCGGTGTTGCAGGCCCGCGAGGGGGCGGACATCATCGCCGTCGACATCTGCGAGGACATCAAGTCCAACCCGTACCCGATGGCGAGCTGGGACGGCCTGATGGACACCAAGGCACTGGTCGAGCAGGCGGGCCGGCGCTGCGTGGCGGTCAAGGCCGACGTGCGCGACCGCGAGGCACTGCGGGCGGCCCTGAAGCAGGGGATCGCCGAGCTGGGTCGGCTGACCACGGTGATGGCCAACGCCGGGATCCTCCCGCTGGCCATGGGCGAACCGGAGCCGATGGACTTCCAGGACGCCGTCGACGTGGACCTGATCGGGGTGATGAACACCGTCGCGGTGGCCGTCCCGCACCTGATTCCCGCAGGTACCGGGGGATCCATCGTGATCACCGGATCCACCGCCGCGCTCATTCCCAACACCACGTCGTCGGCCGACCCGCGGATGATCATGGGGCCCGGGGGAGCGGGCTACAGCTTCTCCAAGCAGACCCTGGTCGCCTACACCCAGGAGATGGCGCTGCACCTCGCGCCGACCGGGGTCCGGGTCAACATCGTGCATCCGACCAACTGCAACACCCACCTGATGAACGCGCAGGGCATCTATCAGGTGTTCCGCCCGGACCTGGACGGCGCGGTCGGCAAGGACGACTTCCGGTTGGCCTCGCAGGCCTACCACGCGCTGCCGTCGCCGTGGCTGGAGCCCGAGGACGTCGCCGAACTGGTGCTGTTCCTGGCCTCCGATGCCGCCAGGCACATGACCGGCACCAGCATCCCGATCGACCTCGGCTGCATGGCCAAGTGGCCCAAGGGGCCCGGCCAGTAGATTCGGGGGACCATCTGTTGCCCGGCTTTCAGCGACTTTCGCGCGGAATGGCCCAGAGAGTCGCTCGTAGCCGGGCACAACCAGTGCGGCCTGAGTGGCCGACCGCCCGCGTAGGCTCCGGCCATGTCGTTGCGAGCGGTACCGATGCTGGTCATCGCGACGATCCTGATCGCGGCCTGCGCTCCCGCATCCACGCCGCCCGCTGCGACCAGTTCACCGGCGACAACGGCCCCGCCGCGCGCACCGGTCAGCACCCCACCGCGAGATGCGGCGGTAAGGACCGTCACTGCTGCCGAACTCGGTACGACCTGGCATCCCGGCTGCCCCGTTCCGCCCGAACAGTTGCGCCGCGTCGAACTCGACTACGTCGGCTTCGACAACCAGACCCACCACGGCGCACTCGTGGTCAACGAGGCGCTGGTGGCCGACGTGATCGCGATCTTCGGCGACCTGCAGCGGCAGCGTTACCCGATCGCCAGGATGCAGACCGTCGACCACTATCCGAGGGCCGACGATGAGCTGTCGATGCAGGACAACAACACCTCGGCCTTCAACTGCCGGCCGATGCCGTCGGGCAACAGCTGGTCACTGCACGCCTACGGCCGCGCCATCGACCTCAACCCACTGATCAACCCCTACATCACCAAATCCGGTGATCTGCAGCCTAAAACAGCCGCGGCCTACCTCGACCGCGAACGTACCGACCCCGGCATCCTGCACGCCGGTGACCCTGCGGTGCGGGCGTTCACCGACCGCGGCTGGACCTGGGGTGGCGGCTGGCACGACCCGATCGACTACCAGCACTTCGAGCGTCGCTGAGTTACGGCGCCAGGAACGCAATCGGTTGTGCCGGAGCCAGATCCGCGTTGATGTTGCCGATCAGCGAGTACGAACCCTCCACCGCGACCGCGCGCACACCCGAACCCGGTCCGAGGTTCAGCTGGTTCAGGTTGACCCACACGATGTTCGGGCTCAGCGTCGACTCGAAGTAGTAGACCCTGGACGTCGAGTCGGCCACCGAACGCCAATAGGTCGGGGCCAGGTTCGGGTGTTGCGGATCGCCGACCCCCCACGGCACCGACACGTTGCGGATCACGCTCAAAACCCCTGCGACGGCCTGCCGTTCATCGGTGGTCTGCGGCAGCTTGCTCAGGTAGTAGGAGGCGCGAACGAACCGGTCGGCCGACTGGATCGAGCCGGGCAGGTTCCTGTTGCGGTCCTGGTTCTCCCACTGGGCGTTGAGCTTCAGCTGTTGGTCATAGGTCGGGCTGTTGGTCATCACCTGGTAATGGCGGCCGTGGTGCACCACCACCTTGCCGCCCAGGTACTCGAAGATCGCGGAGTCACCGCCGGGGTCGGTGACCGACAGGTGCACCGTGGGTGCGGCGCGCCCACCGGGACCGAAGTTGATCGGCACGATGTAGATCGACGGATCGCTGAACGCGTCGACCACCTCGTTGACGGAGGAGAACATCGTCAGCACGTACTGCACCCAGGCGGCGAACGACAGTCGTGGGCGGTTGTCGGTGGGCGGGGGCCCGAAGTCGGCCTCACCGAGGTAGAGCAGGTTGGCCACGAGGCCCGTTTCGTTCATGCCGTCGAACACCCCGTCGATCGGGCCGTCCGGGTCGGTGGTGCCCGCGACCTCGATCGCGCCGTACTTCCCGGTCCAGGTCAGCGAGTTGACCCCGCCGGCGCCGTCCTGCATGAGTCCTCGCGGGATCGCGTAAAGATGCGAGTTGAACGAGTACGGCCAGTCCATGGAGCGCCCGGTGATGACCATGCCGTCCGGGCCGAGCCAGGTCACCCGGCTGCAGGCGTTGGCCGCTGGGGCGGCGACGGCCAGCAGGAACCCGGCGGCCAGCACGGCCACGAGCCGGCGCAGATATCGATGCGTCACGGGGGTGATCATCGGGGACGCTGATCTGCTGGGGAGCCGCTTTGGTGCAAGTAGGGTGGCGCGGGTGAGCGAGCGGGACCGCCTCCGCTGGGACGAGCGGTATGCGAGCCGGGGTGCGCCCGCACCGGAGGCGATCGGCCCGCCGGCGGTCTTCGGCCCGCACGCCGACGCGTTCCCGGCCGCCGGAACCGTGCTCGACCTGGCCTGCGGGCCGGGCACCACCGCCGTGTGGCTGGCCCGGCGCGGCCTGACCGTCCGCGGCCTGGACGTGTCCCCGGTCGCCGTCGAGCAGGCCCGCGACCTGGCCACCCGCGCCGGCCTCGAGGATCGTTGCCACTTCGTGGTCGTGGACCTCGACGACGGCCTGCCGCCGGGGCCACCGGTCGATGTGATCGTGTGTCACCGCTTCCGGGACCGTCGCCTCGACCGGGCGATCACGGACCGCCTGGCGCCGGGCGGGCTGCTGGCGATCAGCGTGCTCAGCGCGGTCGGCGCCGCCCCGGGGCCGTTCCGCGCCGAGCCCGGCGAGCTGAGGGCGGCGTTCGCGAAGCTGACCGTCATCGCCACCGGGGAGGGCGATGGTGAGGCCTGGCTGCTGGCCCGCCGGGCGCCGCTGGTAGACCGTCACCATGAGTGAGCGCGACGACCGCCAGGACATCGGCGAACTGCTGATCCGATACGCCACCGGCATCGACCGGCGCGACTGGGCGCTGTTCCGCACGGTGTTCACCCCCGACTGCGAACTGGACTACGGCGAGATCGGGCAGTGGAGCGGCGTGGACGCCGTCACCGAGTTCATGCAACTTGCCCACGCCGCGGCCGGCCACACCCTGCACCGGATCACCAACCGGGCCATCGATCTCGACGGCGACCGGGCCGCGGTGCGCAGCTACGTCGACGGGCTGATCATGGCCGCCGACAACCGCAGCGGGGTGAACGCGGTCGGCTTCTACGACGACGAGATCGTGCGGACGCCGCGGGGCTGGCGGATCGCCCGCCGGCGGTTCACCCCGGTGCGGGTGACGGCAGTGGGCGGAGAGTGAGAACGTGACGACATTCGCGGAGCAGTACGGCCCGTGGGCGGTGGTGGCGGGGGCATCCGACGGTGTCGGCGCCGCGTTTGCCGGCGAGCTGGCCGACCGCGGCCTCAACGTGGTCCTGCTGGCCCGACGGCAACACGTGCTCGACGAACTGGCCACCGAGATCGTCCGGCGGACCGGTGTGCAAACCCGAACGCTCGCAGTCGATCTCGCGGAGCCGGACGCATCGGCGCGCGTCATCGCCGCCACCGGCGACATCGACGTCGGCTTCCTGGTGTACTGCGCGGGCGCCGATCCGGACTTCAGGCCGTTCCTGGCCGGCCCGGTCGGCGCCGCGGAGTCGATGATCCAGCGCAACTGTGTGGCGCCCGTGCAGTTGTGTCACCACTTCGCCGGGCCGATGGCGCGGCGCGGCCGCGGCGGCATCGTGATCTTCGGCTCGGGCGCCGGATTCGCGGGTGGGCCGAACATGGTGGCCTACGGGGCGACGAAGGCGTTCGACATGGTGTTCGCCGAGGCGCTGTGGACCGAACTGCACGATCGCGGCGTCGACGTGCTGGGCCTGATCCTGGGCAAGACCGACACCCCGGCGCTGCGCAAACTCGAGCACAGCCGCGGCCAGATCCCGTCCGAGGACCACCCGGCCAAGGATGCGGTGCCGGTTGACGAGGTCGTCGCCGAGGCGTTCGCCAACCTGAACAACGGCCCGACGCATCTGGTCGGCGACCAGATGCGGGCCCTGGCCCAGGTGATGGGCGCGATGACCCGCAACGACGCCGTCAAGCTCATCGCGCAGGCCACCGCCGCCGCGATGGGCAGCGTGGAACAGGGAGGTGCGTGATGACGGAACTGACGCGGCTCGGTGTGCAGGATGCGCTCTGGCTGGAGATGGACCGCCCGAACAACCTGATGGTCGTCGACTCGGTGGTGTGGACCGCCGAGCCGCTGGACTTCGACAAGGTCCGCGCCGTCGTCACCGAGCGGCTCATCGAGCGCTACCCGGTCTTTCGCAGCCGGGCGGTCAAGGATGACGACGGTGCCTGGTGCTGGGAGCCGTTCGCGGACTTCGACTTCGACGACCACGTCCGGATCGTCAACCTGAAGAAGCCCGGCGACCCGCGGTCGCTGCAGGCCGTGGTCGCGGCCCACCGCACCGAGATGCTCGACCGCGACCTGCCGCTGTGGCAGGCGATCTGGGTGCGGCGCTACCGCAAGGGCAGCGCCATGATCCTGCGCACCCACCATGCCATCGCCGACGGCATGCGGATGGTCCAGCTGGCCATGAGCCTGTTCGACGCCTCCCCGCAGGGCGGCCCGATCCTCGGGCCGGGCGTCACCCAGCACGCTGCACACCCGCACGCGCCCGGGCAGCCGCTGGCCCGCCGGGTCCGGGCCGGCGCGGCCGAGGTTGCCGACACCGCGCGGGCCGCCGTCGCCAATGTGCCGCGAATGTTGGCGCGCGCCGGTGAGATCGGCCAACTGGCGTTGCGCAACCCGGTGGGCGCCGGGCACACCGTGATCGCGGGCGCGTGGGCCACCGGCGCGGACGTCGCCGCCTCGGTGCGCGGGGTGCTGCCGGGCGGCGGCGCGCTGGTCGACGTGTTCTCGGCCGCGCCCGGAGACGTCGACACCGTCCGCAAGCTGTTGATCGGCACCCGCAACGACGCCACCATCTGGACCGGCACGGCGGGCGACACCAAGGGCGTGGCGTGGTCCGAGCCGGTGTCGCTGGCCAAGGTGAAGGCCGTCGCGAGGGCCAACGGCTGCACTGTCAACGACGTGCTGGTCGCCAGCGTCGCGGGCGCCCTGCACGACTATCTGACCGCGCATGAGGCGCGGTGCGCGTCGGTGACGTTCATGGTCCCGGTGAACCTCAAGCCGCTGGACCTCACCCTGCCGGAGACCCTGGGCAACGAGTTCGCGCTGGTGCAGCTGGAACTGCCCACCGACGAACCGGACGCCCGCCGGGTGCTGGCCGCGGCCAACCGGCGGATGAACCGGATCAAGCAGGGACACGAGGCAGCGGTCGCCTTCACGCTGCAGGGCGCGATCGCCGGCCTGAGCCGCGGACTCTACGAGGCGTCGGTGGACCTGTTCACCAACCGCACCCTCGGCACGCTGACCAACGTTCCCGGCCCGCCCATCCCGGTGTACCTCGCGGGCAGCCGGGTGGAGGGCATCGTCGGCTGGGCGCCGGTATCCGGGGATCAGCCGATGAGCTTCACGATCTCGTCGTACAACGGCACCGTGATCGTCGGAATCGCCTGTGACACAACGCTGGTGCCCGACCACGAATCCATCGTCGATGGCTTCGCCGGCGCGTTCGAGCGGCTGGTGGACGCGACGCCCGATCTGGCGTAGTCATCGACTCTGCGCTCAGATCGTGATTCCGCCCGATTTCGCGATCTGTACGCAGAGTCGGCGCCGCGAACGCAGAGTCGGCGAAAGTTAGCCGGCGCGGCGGTTGGCGAGCGCCTCGCCGAACGCAACCAGCGCGGCGCGGCCGACCGCGAGGATGTCCTCGTCGAAGTCGTTGTTGTCGCGGTAGGAGAACTCCAGCACGCGGTCGGCCATCTCGACGGCCACCAGCATATTGAGCGGGTCGGTGTCGGCCGGGATCAGCTCGCGCTTGACCAGGATGTCGTGCAGCCGGTTCGCCAGCGTCTGCATCCGCAGGTGCACGTGCCTGGTGACCGTGGGGGAGGTGCGCCCGCCCATCCAGAGGCTCGCCGAACTCGGGTGCGCCCGGTAGTAGGCGACGTGCAGGTCGATCTCGTTGTTGAACAGCTCGGCGAACGAGGTGATCTCCCAGATCTGCTCGGCCGCCACGCACAGCGCGTCGATCTCGGCGCAGTGCCGTTCCATCAGTTCGTCGAGGATGGCGTCGCGGTCGGCGAAGAACCGGTACAGCGAGGGATAGGACACCCCGGCGCGATCGGCGATGGCACGGGTGGTGACGGCGTCGACACCCTCCTCGTCGGCGATCGTCACGGCGGCGTCGAGGATGCGGGCCACCGTCTGCCGACTACGGGCCTGCACGGGTGCCCGTCGCGGAATGGCGACTGTGGTCATCTGCGTCCTCTTTCTCCGAATTTTCTGCGACCCCTTGACAGCGGTCCGGAAAACTATAACACTATTCGCGTTACAGTTTCTAGCCCCGAACCGGAGAGTGCTCGATGACCGTCACCACGCTCAACCAGGCCCGTCCGAAGCAGCCGCTGAGCGGCCACGTCGATGTGCTGATCGTCGGCGCCGGCATCTCCGGCATCGGCATGGGCCACTACCTGGTGAACAATCTGCCGGGCAAGACGTTCGCGATCGTCGACGGCCGCGACACCATCGGCGGCACCTGGGACCTGTTCAAGTACCCGGGCATCCGGTCGGACTCCGATCTGCACACCTTCGGCTACGAGTTCAAGCCGTGGACGTCGGACAACGCGATCGCCGACGCGCACGAGATCATGGACTACCTCTACGAGGTCGTCGACGAGGACAACCTCGCCCGCCGGATGTACCTGGAGCACAAGGTGATCCGCGCCGACTTCGACTCGCAGACCGCGCAGTGGACCGCCACCCTGGAACACGACGGCAACCAGTTCGACGTGACGTGTGACTTCCTGTTCGGCGCGACCGGCTACTACGACTACGCCCAGGGGCACGCCCCGCACTTCGAGGGCCAGGACGACTTCGCGGGCCAGATCGTGCACCCGCAGTTCTGGCCTGAGGACCTGGACTACCAGGGCAAGCAGGTGGTGGTGATCGGGTCGGGCGCGACCGCGGTCACGCTGATCCCGGCGATGGCCGACGACACCGCGCACATCACCATGCTGCAGCGTTCGCCGTCCTACGTGATGCCGCTGCCCAAGCAGGACCCGATCGCCAACGGCCTGCGCAAGGTGCTGCCCGACACGGTGGCCTACCGCGTGACGCGGAGCATCAACAAGGGCCGGCAGCGCCTGATCTACGGCGCCAGCCAGCGCTACCCCAAGCAGGTGCGCCGCATCATCCGCGCGCTGAACGTCAAGGCGCTACCCGAGGGCTACGACGTCGACACCCACTTCAATCCCAAGTACAACCCGTGGGATCAGCGGATGTGCGCGGTGCCGGACTCGGATCTGTTCAAGGTCATCTCGCAGGGCAAGGCCGAGGTGGTGACCGATCAGATCGAGCGCTTCACGAAGACCGGCATCCTGCTGAAGTCCGGCCGCGAACTGCCGGCCGACATCATCGTCACCGCAACGGGTCTCAAGCTGCTGCCGTTCGGCGGCATCCAGGTCGCGGTCGACGGTGACGTCAAGAACCCGCACGACAGCCTGGTCTACAAGAGCTTCATGCTCTCCGGCATCCCGAACATGGCGTTCGCGTTCGGCTACACCAACTCGTCGTGGACGCTGAAGGTCGACCTGGTGTGCGAGCACCTGTGCCGCCTGCTGGCCTACATGGACCAGCACGGCTACAGCACCGTGGTGCCGGTCGTGGACAACCCGATGATTGAGAAGCGTCCGATGCTGGACTTCCCGGCCGGCTACATCCTGCGCGCGATCGAGGAGTTCCCGCAGCAGGGCACCAGCGGGCCGTGGACGGTGGAGATGAACTTCAGGGCCGACCACGCGCGACTGCGCAAGGGCCCGGTGGAGGACGCCGCGCTGCGGTTCGGCACCGTCAAGCCGGTGGCCGCCGAGTCGGATCTCGCCAGGGCGTGAGCCGGGCAACCTTCGTCGAGGTCGACGGCAGGCGTACCCGGGTCCGGGTCGACGGTGACCTGGACAGTCCGCCGGTGCTGCTGATCCACGGCATCGGCCGCAGCCTGGAGGACTGGGCTCCGCAGTACGAGCGGCTGGCCGCCGCCCATCGGGTGATCGCCCTCGACGTGCCCGGGTTCGGGTTCTCCGACCGCCCGCGCGAGCCGATCAGCCTGCCGGTCTTCGCCCGCGGCGTCGCCGACACCCTGGACGTTCTCGGCGAGCCCCGGCCGGTGCACGTGGTGGGCAACTCGCTCGGCGGGGCCATCGGCCAGCAGCTGTTGGCCCAGGATCCCGACCGGGTCGCCAGCCTGGCGCTGATCAACAGCGCGGGATTCGGCAGCGAGGTGACGCTGCTGCTGCGGATGCTCGCGATGCCGGTGATCGGACCGCTCAGCACGCGCAAGACCACCCGGGCCAGTGCCGCCCTGCTGGAGCGCACCATTTACGCGGACCGCTCGCTGGCCACCAGACAGCGCGTCGATCACGCCCTGGCCATCGGCAGGCAACCGCACAGCGGCGCGGTGATGCTGGAGACTGCCGTCGAACTGGCGACGGGACGCGGCGTGCGGCCCGAGTGGCGGCGGGAACTCGCGACGGCCGCGGCCCGGAACCCGCGGCCCACCCTGATCATGTGGGGGACTCGCGACCGGGTATTGCCCGCGCACCACATTCACGAGGCGCGCCGGGTGTACCCGCACGCGCAGCTGCATCTGCTCTCCGGTGTCGGGCACATGCCCCAGGTCGAATGCCCGCAGCGATTCGCCGACCTGCTGCTGCCGTTCCTAGCGCGCGTTGATCAGGCGGCTGACACCGCGCATGACCTGACGGCTCGCCGCGACCCGTAGCCGCTGCGCCAACGGCGGCGCCGGGAGCGCGGCCGCTGTGCCCAGCCGCGGGAAGAGCCGCAGCGCATTCTCCCGCTCGATGGCGTGCCGGTCGGCGGAGTCGAGGCCGTAGGTCTCCAGCCCGGCCGCGAAGAGCCTGCCCGCCGCGACGGGTGCGAACGGGAAGTCCGAGCCGAAGGTGATGTGGCCGGGTTCGGCGAACGCCAACAGCGTCGGCAGCGCGGCCGCGCTCGACGAGAGTGCGGTGTCGAAATAGAAGCCCGCGAAGTCGTCGAGACTGTCGGCCGGGCTGCGGCCGGTCTCGCCCATGATCGCCACCGCCATTCGGTGCGAGGCGTACGGCACGAACCCGCCGGCGTGGCTGAGGATGAACCTGATGTTTGGGTATCTTCGCCGAATCCCGTTGCGCACCAGCAGATATGCTGCGCGGGTGGTGTCGAGCAGGAAGTCGGCCGCGAACGGCGGCACACCGTCCACCGCCGGGCCGGGCAGGTCGGCGGGGTGGATGAACGCCACCGCGCGGCGCGCGTCGAGGGCGGCGAACAACTCCTCCTGGCCGTCCTGGCCGAGGTAGACGCCTGCGCTGTTCGCCAGCAGCACCACCCCGTCGGCGCGCAACTCGTCGAGTGCGCGGACCGCCTCGGCGGTGGCCGCTTCGATATGGGGCATGGGCACGGTGGCGAAGAACCCGAACCGGTCCGGATCGCCGGTGACCAGCGCCGCGCCGTAGTCGTTGAGGTCGCGGGCGAGCGCCGCCGCGTCGGCCACCCGCGGCAGGAACGTCGTTCCCGGCGTGGACACCGACAGGATCGCGGTGGCCACATCGAGTTCGGCCATGGCGGCCAGCGCGGGTTCCGGGCTCCACTGCGGCAGTGCCCGCCCGCCGGCCTCGTCGATCCCGGCCTTCCGCAGCGCGTCGCGGTACTGCGGCGGGATGAGGTGGGCGTGCGTGTCAATCCGTCCCACGGCGGCCTCCTACCCGTCGGCGATGCCGGCCCCCGCGAGCGCCGGGACGCTGTCCTCAGTGTGCAGCACCGACTGGACGCCGTTCTTGAACCGCTCGAAGGCCTCGACGATGGTCTGGCCCTCCGGGGTGTGGCCCCAGATGCTGATACCCCGGTGGGTGGTCGGTTCCCAGGTGGATTCGTCGACCACGATCGGATTCCAGCCCAGCTCCCATTCGAAGCCGGACGGCGTCACCGCGTAGAACGACAGCTCCTTGTCGTTGGTGTGCTGGCCGACCGACAACGCCATGTCGAAGCCCAGTTGCTTGACCCGCTGATAGGCCAGTGTCATGTCGTTCAGCTCGGCGACCTGGACGTTGCAGTGCTGTACCCGGGTGCGAATCGGGTTGAGCGGCAGCCGGTTCACCGCCGCGATCGCCACGGTGTGATGACGCTCGTTGACCCGCAGGAACCGGATCTTGAACTTCAGGCCGCTGATCGTCTCGTCGATGTAGTCCGACAGCCGGGCGTCGAACACCGTGCCGTAGTACCCGCGCATCTGATGCGGCTTCTTGGTGGCGATGGCCACGTGCCCCAGCCCGCTCGCGCCGGTCACGAAGCCGCCCGTGGCGCCGAGCCGGAGGGGCGCCGCGCCGATGCGGGGTTCGACATACACCTCCTGGGTCAGTCCGTTCGGCCCCGGGAAGCGAATGAGCCGGTCGACACCGCGCAGCGCCGTCTCTTCGGCCGTGCCCGCGGTGACCGGCACGCCGTGGCTGCGGACGCGCTTCTCGATGACCTCGAAGGCTCCGTGGTCGTCGACCTGCCAGCCCAACGCGATGGTGTCCTCGGCCGGTCCGCGCTGGAGCAGGAATCGGCACTCGTTGTCGTCGAGGCGGAACCGCACCGTCTCGGGCAGCGTCTCGTCGAGGTGCATGCCGATGGCGTCGCGGCCGAACCGGCGCCAGTCGTCGAACTTCTCGGTTTCGATCACCAGGTAGCCGAGGTGGACCTTGCCGAACACGTCGGTCATGAAGTCGCCAATCTCGACTCGGGGGAGAGGAAGTCGGCCACCAGCTGGTTGAACAACTCCGCGCGTTCCCACTGCATCCAGTGGCCGGTGTGCGAGGTCATCACCAGTTCGGCGTTGGGCATCGTCTTCAGCAGCAGCGGCCCGCCCGTCGGCCGATTGACCTTGTCGTCGCGGCCCCACAGCACCAGGGTCGGGTTGGGCAGGTGCCGCAGCCGCTTGTCGCGGGTGAGGTCCATCCGCCACAGGGTGCGCAGGCCCGACGGCCGCTGCAGTGGCGGGCTGGCGACGACCTCCGGGTCGAGCGATGCCTGGTAGCGCAGGTCGATCAGGTCGTCGGGCACCGCGGCGCCGTCGTACACCAGGTAGGTACGGATGAAGGTGGCGAGCTTCTCCCGGGTTGGACCCTCGCCGCCGTAATAGGACAGCAGGTTCTTCAGCCCGTCGGTGGGCAGGCCGCGGGTGGTTCCGATGCCGCCGGGACCCATCAGCACGAGCCTGCCCGCGCGCCGGGGTGTGTCGAGGGCCAGCCGCAGGGCCGCCGCCCCGCCGTAGGAGTTGCCGACGAGATGTGCTGTGCCGATGCCTAATTCGTCGAGCAGGCCCCGGATGGCGTCGGCGAGGTAGCCGAACGGGTCACTGTGGTCGACGTGCTTGGCCGAGCGGCCGTAGCCGGGCATGTCCGGGACGATGACGCGGAAGGAGCGGGCCAGGGCGTCGAGGTTGCGGGAGTAGTTGGACACCCCCGAGGCGCCCGGTCCGCCGCCGTGCAGCATGACAACCGCTGGGCCGTCGCCCTTTTCGGCGACGAAGATGTCCTTGCCCGCAACGGTGACGGTGCGCTCGGTCAGTTCGGTGACGGTCATGCGTGGTCCTTTACTCGGTTGGCCTGCGCGGTGAACCCGGCCGGCGGTGGGGGCAGCGGCCGCTGCGGTGTGCCGCCGGCGTAGACGAATCCGTCCGGGCGCAGCGCGATCACCGACGTCTTCTTGTCCTCGAGCCAGCGCAGCAGCGTGCCGTCGCGGTCCACGATCCGGTCGGCCCCGGGGGCGCTGCCCGGGCCGGCGATCCGGAGCACCGGCACGCCGGCCGACCGCCACGCCGCGGCGGCCGCCTCGGTGCCGGTGTGCAGCACGGTCCAGCGCCCGCCGACGATATCGTCGAAGCGCACCCGGTCGCCGTCGGCGTCGATCACCCAGGGCTGGGGGATGAGCCAGCCGACCGCCGGGTTGCCGTTGCGCGCCAGCAGTCCGGACCCGTAGCGGGCCGGTGGCAGCCACCGGTGGTTGCGCAGCCAGGTGCTGAAGCCCGGCACCTTGTTCGCGGTGCGGAACACCCGCCTGCGCACTGCGGCGCGCACGGGGTGCCGGTCGACGATGACCTTGCCGACCTTGACCGCGCGGTTGGTGACCTCCTTGACGTGCGGAAGCCGCTCGGCCTGATAGGTGTCCAGCACCGCCTCGGGCAGCGAGCCGGACAGCACCGCATGCAGTTTCCAGCACAGGTTCGCGACGTCCCGCACGCCGGCGCACATGCCCTGGCCGATCCACGGCGGCATCGCATGCGCCGCGTCACCGGCCAGGAACACCCGGCCGACCCGCCACCGGTCGGCGAACCGGACATGGTGGCTGTAGCAGGCGAACCCGATGATCTCGACGTCGTCGGTGGTGATGCCCTGCCCGTTGAGGACCTTCCAGATGGCGTCCTCGTTGAGCAGGTCCCGGTCGTCCTCCTCGTCGCGCATCGGGAACTCCCAGCGGTGATGCCCCAGCGGGGTGGGGCAGTCGACTGTCGGCCGCGCCGGGTTGCAGTGGAAGCGCAGCCGGTCGTGCCCGGGCCATTCCCGAATCACCTTGGTGTCGATCACGATCCAGCGCTCGGAGAAGGTGCGTCCGCCGAAGCCGATACCGAGTTGGCCGCGGATCGCGCTCGAGCCGCCGTCGGCGGCGATCACATAGCGGGCGCGGATCCGCTTGAACTCGTCGCGGGTCAGGTCGGCGAGCATCAGTTCGACGCAGTCGGGATGCTGCACCAGCCGCAGGCATTCGTGCTCGAGCAGGACCGCTACGTTTCCGAAGCGGTCGACCCCCTCGCGCAGGACCTTGTCCACCGCCGGCTGGTAGATGAACTGCTGTGGCGGGTGGCCGTTGCCGCGGTCCACGGGAAGCAACCGGATGATCGAGGCGCCGTCGGGGTCGACGAAGTTGGCGCCGGCCCCGGGTTGCATGTCGGCGTTGAGCCGGTCGGCCAGTCCGACCTGCTGCCAGATCCGCAGCACCTCCTCGTCGGTGGAGATGGCCCGGGCGCGGAAGTAGATGTCGGGGTCGCGCTCGATGACCACCACGTCGAGCCCCTGTTGGCCCAGAAGGTTGGCCGCGGTGGCGCCCACCGGGCCGTAGCCGACGATCGCGACGTCATAGGTCGGTTGTTCGGTCATTTCGGTCTCGCTCCTGCTTGTTCTGTAGTGATCGTT
>JAGQTU010000265.1 GCA_020438865.1 Mycobacterium sp. | reverse complement strand
TGACCATGTCCCGCAACGATTCGGTCCATTCCGACACCCGCAGCACGTGGTCGTAGAGATCGATGTAGAGCGGGTCGAGTTCGGGGGAGTGGTGGTTCTCGTGACGGCGGTGCTGGATCGCGCTGACCACCTCACGCATGGGCAGCACGACCCGGCGCAGTTGCACCAGATCCTTGCGGAACTGAAAACTGCGGCGCTGGAACGTCCGTCGCTGATCGTTGGCCCGTGACGGTGGGTCGAACAGTTCGTCCTCGAGCCCCTCGATGCAGTCGTCGAGAACCTGCACGGCATCGAAGTGACCGTCGACCACGACGTCGAGCAGGCCGTGCACCAGGGCGGCCACGCCATAACGCGGCGTGTCCAGCTCATCCCAGCGCAGGGACACCTCCTCGATGTCGAACTGCGGCGCAAGGCGAACGGTCACCAGGGCACGCTCGAGGACGAAGGCCGAGATGCGGTGCTTGGTCAGCAGCGAGACCGGATCGGCCGTGTAGTCCGGGGTGGCCATGTCCACGGCGTAGACCGTGAAGAAGGTGTGCGTCGGATAGATGGTGGCCTTCACGCGTTCCGATGGAGCGACGGCGTCCTCGACGGCCCACACGTTGAGG
>JAGQTU010000264.1 GCA_020438865.1 Mycobacterium sp. | reverse complement strand
CTGGTCCGCGGGCTGCACGAGGCCGGCGTCGCCCTGGTCTCCACCGGTGGCTCCGCCGCCCTGATCGAGGGGCTCGGCCTGCCGGTGACCCGGGTGGAGGAGCTCACCGGCTTCCCCGAGTGCCTGGACGGTCGGGTGAAGACGCTGCACCCGCGGGTGCACGCGGGCATCCTGGCCGACCGGCGGCTGGACTCCCACGTCGAGCAGCTGGCCGACCTCGGGGTGGAGCCGTTCGACCTGGTGGTGTCCAACCTCTACCCCTTCACCCAGACGGTGAGGTCCGGCGCCGGCCCCGACGAGTGCGTCGAGCAGATCGACATCGGCGGACCGTCGATGGTGCGTGCGGCCGCGAAGAACCATCCCTCGGTGGCGATCGTGACCTCGCCGGCACGCTACGACGACGTGCTGGCCGCGGTGGCGGCCGGCGGCTTCACCCTGGCGCAGCGACAGGCGCTGGCCGCCGAGGCCTTCGTCCACACGGCGACGTACGACGTGCACGTCGCGTCCTGGATGGGCAACGTGCTCACCGACACCTCGGACGGCTCGGGCTTCCCTGCCTGGGTCGGCGCCACCTGGGACAAGGCTGCGGTGCTGCGCTACGGCGAGAAC
>JAGQTU010000263.1 GCA_020438865.1 Mycobacterium sp. | reverse complement strand
CAAGGCAGCGGCGGCAGCCGTGAGCGCCAGGGAATCCGGCCCCCCGGAGACCGCGACACACCACGACCGCTCCTGCGGCAGGCTGGCTTCGGCGAATCCGGCTACCGCTCCCCGCAGCCGGTTCAGAGCACTCGGTCGATCCACTGCCCGGGGTTTTCGATCTCGTCGGGCAGGGGAAGGGTGTCGGGCCCCGACCACACCGTGTTGAATCCCGTCATTCCGGCCCGGTTGACCACCTCGTCAACGAATGCCTTGCCGCGGGTGTACTGGCTGAGCTTGGCGTCGAGCCCCAGCAGTGCCCGCATCAGCCGTTGCAGCGGCGGCTGGGGACGATGGCGGCGGTCGTCGAAACGACTTCGGATCAGGTGCACCGAGGGTACGACCCCCGGCCCGACAGCATCCATGACGTGGTCGGCATGCCCTTCCAGCAGAGTCCCCAGAACCAGCAACCGATCCAGCGCATCGCGCTGCGGCTCGGCGACCATCGCCCGCAATACGTCGATGATGCTCATTGAGCCCGCGTGGGACGCGCCGCCCCGATCCTTGAGTAGACCCGCGAGTCTGCCGGCCACCTGCAGGACATCGTCGTCTCGGCCGCCGGTCACGACG
>JAGQTU010000262.1 GCA_020438865.1 Mycobacterium sp. | reverse complement strand
CCGCCGACACGAACGGCGGCAGCGAAGATGGCCCGGCGCACCGGCGGCGCCGAGGACACCGCCTTGCGGATGCCGTCGTAGACGGTCTCCCAGATGCGGGGAACGGACGGCAGGAACGTCGGCGCATGGCGCGCCATGTCCTCCTTGAGCCGCCGGCGGTCCGTGTAGATGAGCCGGCAGCCGCACGTGAGCGCGACGTACTCGACGGTGCGCTCGAAGATGTGCCACGGCGGCAAGATGCTGAGGAAGCGCTCGTCGGGACGGATCGCCAGGGCTCGCGGGCAGCACGCCACCTGATGGCCGAAGTTGGCCTGCGTCAGCATGACGCCCTTGGGGCGGCCGGTGGTGCCGGAGGTGTAGATCACGGTCGCCAAGCGCTCGGGCTCGATGCTCGCTGCTTGCTCCTCGAAGCCCGGCCAGGTGGTCACGGTCTCGAGGAGGCGATCGAGCGACGCATCGTGGTCGGGCAGCAAGGTGAACGTGCGTGTGACGGTGGGCATCTGGTGGGCATGCCCGGCCATGCGCTCGACGTGGCGCGCGGCGTGCACGATCAGGAAGCGCGCCTCCGCGTGGGCGAGGAAGCCCGCCATCTCCTCGGGCGGCGTGTCGGTAC
>JAGQTU010000261.1 GCA_020438865.1 Mycobacterium sp. | reverse complement strand
CCCGACGGTACAGCTCATCGGCGTCGGGGGCGTCGCACAGGGCGCAGACGCCGAGCGAAATGGTCACCGGCCCGGCGCCGGGAATGTCCAGATCCGCGACGAGGGCGCGCGCCCGTTCCGCCGCGATCCGCGCCTCCTCGACCGGGGTCTCGGGCAGGATCCAGCCGAACTCCTCGCCGCCGAGTCGCGCGACGAGTTCGCCGGTGCGAATGGTCGAACGCAGCGCGTTCGCGAGCATCACGAGGACGCGGTCCCCGATGTCGTGCCCGTGTGTGTCGTTGACCGACTTGAAGTGGTCGATGTCGATCAGCACCAGGCACAACTCGTGGCCCTGGCGCCGCGATCGCTCGATCTCGTCGCGAAGTCGCTCCTTGTACGCGCGACGGTTCGGCAGCCCGGTCAGATGGTCCGTTTCGGCGAGTTCCTCCATGCGGCGCCGGGTGTCCTCGCCGGACAGCGACGTCGAGATGAGCTGGGCGAAGCTCGAGACCGGGTTATGGATACGCCTGGTGGTCGGCTCGTCGGCGAGCACGAGGAGGAGGCCCCAGGGAACGTNGCCCACGATGATCGGGACCGCCAGAACGTCTCGAGCGCCCAGATCCGGCTGCGGGCG
>JAGQTU010000260.1 GCA_020438865.1 Mycobacterium sp. | reverse complement strand
CGCAGGCGCGGATTGACGATGCCGTAGGCAAGATCGGCCAGCAAATTGCCGACGATGATCACCACGGACGAAAGAATCACCACTCCCATCACCAGCGGGTAGTCGCGTTTCAGGATCGCGTCGACCCCCAGCCGCCCGAGTCCGGGCCAGCTGAAGATCGTCTCAACGACGAACGCGCCTTCCACCAGGAAGACGGCCGAATTGCCGAGCAGGGTCACGATCGGAATCAGCGAGTTACGCCACGCGTGCCGGAAAACGACGGTGCGCTCCTTCAGGCCCTTGGCCCGGGCGGTGCGCACATAGTCTTGCCGGAACGATTCGATCAACGACGATCGCTGATAGCGGGCCCAAACGACCAGGTTGGTGATGGCCAGGGTGGCGGCCGGAAGAATCAGGTGTTCGAGACGATCGACAAACCCACCGCCGCCTCGTCCGAGGGTCACCATGCCGCCGGCCGGCAGCACACCCCACCGTACAGAAAAGAGGAAGATTAGCATCAAGCCGATCCACACCTGCGGCATCGAGTTCCCGAGGAAGGCGAGGGTGGTGACAATGTAATCGACGATGGTGTTCTTCTTGACCGCGGAAATGACGCCGAGCGTCAACCCGATCGAA
>JAGQTU010000259.1 GCA_020438865.1 Mycobacterium sp. | reverse complement strand
CTCTACGGCCTGGTGCAGGGCGAGGAGCATCGCGTCGACTTCACCGAGGGGCAGAGCACCCTCGTCGGGCTGCAGGCCGTCAGCGACCCCGACGAGCGCGGCTACCGCACCGTCCTGTGCACCCTCGACGGCCAGCTCAAGCCGGTGTCGGTGCGCGACCGCGGCGTCGCCTCGGCGGTCGTCAGCGCCGAGAAGGCCGACCCGTCCGACCCCGGCCACGTCGGCGCGCCCTTCCAGGGCTCGGTCACCGTCGTCGTCGACGAGGGCGCGAAGGTCGCCGCCGGCGAGACCATCGCCACCATCGAGGCGATGAAGATGGAGGCCTCGATCACCGCCCCCCGGGACGGCACCGTCACCCGCCTGGCCTTCACCGGCACCCGTCCCGTGGAGGGCGGCGACCTGGTGGCCGTCCTGGGTTGAGCCCGAGGCGTCGCAGACGGTGCGGTGAGGCGTCGCAGACGGCGGTCAGCGGATGCGGAAGGTGAAGTAGGTCGACCGCAGCCCGAACAGGGAGCGCACGGCATCGCCGGACAGGGTGCGCTTGCCCGTACCGCCGTCGACGGTCACCGCCGCGACGCCGCCACCCCAGTCGCCGTTGCCGTCGCGGGCGGTGACG
>JAGQTU010000258.1 GCA_020438865.1 Mycobacterium sp. | reverse complement strand
CCGCGATTGAAGCCATTTTGTCGTCGCCCAGCAACCGGGTGCAGGCGTTTTTGGCGGCGGGGCACGTGTGCAGCGTGATGGGTTATTGGCAGTACGGCCCCATTGCGGAAAAATTTCAGGTGCCGATTGTGGTGACGGGTTTTGAGCCGCTGGACGTGCTGGAAGGGATTCGGCGGACGGTACAGCAGTTGGAAAACGGCCGTTCCCAAGTAGAAAATGCCTATCCCCGCGCCGTCACCGAAAAGGGCAATGTTGCTGCCCAAAAAATGCTGGCTGATGTGTTCACCGTGAGCGACCGGCAGTGGCGCGGCATTGGCCTGATTCCGCAAAGTGGCTGGGAACTCAGCGAGGCGTACCGCGATTTTGATGCGGCCGTTCGCTTTGACGTGGGCCACATCGAAACGCGTGAATCTGAGCTGTGCCGCAGTGGCGAGGTGCTGCAAGGCATGATTAAACCCAACGAGTGCGCTGCCTTTGGCAAAGAATGCACCCCGCGCAATCCGCTGGGGGCCACGATGGTTTCCACTGAGGGAGCGTGTGCGGCTTATTATCAATACGGCCGTTTTGTGTCCCTGGAAAATGTGGCTGTAGCTGACTAAAAAAGGAGATTGGAGAC
>JAGQTU010000257.1 GCA_020438865.1 Mycobacterium sp. | reverse complement strand
CGATTTCAGACCAGCTTCCAGCCGTGCGCCAAGGCGCTCCAGTTCGCCATAAACTTCCTTCTCGCGGGTCTTGAGACGGGTCAGACTGGCCTTTGCCGCCGCAACGTTGACGGGATGGCCGTTATACGTGCCTGCCACGACCACGCGCTTGGACGGATCGGGATGGCTGCACAGCCCCATGATCTCCTTGCGCCCACCGATCACGCCCATCGGGTAGCCGTTGGCGACCGCCTTGCCGAATGTGCAAAGATCCGGCGTCACGCCCGAAATTGCCTGGTATCCACCCAGCGCATGGCGGAAGCCGGTCTTGACCTCGTCGAAGATCAGCACGGTGCCGTATTTGTCGCAGAGCGCGCGCAGCCCTTCCAGATAGCCGGGTACCGGCTTCACAATGCCGATGTTCTGCAGGATGGGTTCAAGGAGTATCGCGGCCACATCGCCCTTGGCGAGTGTCCGTTCCACTGCCTCAAGATCGTTATATTCGACCACCCGAACTGTCGTATCGATAACCTTCGGCACGCCGGCTGTCGTGACCCTCAGCGGATATTCCTCGCCCGGCCGATGAGGCTCCACGAAGGTGGCCGGATCCATGAGGTTATAGCTTACATAGTCGAAG
>JAGQTU010000256.1 GCA_020438865.1 Mycobacterium sp. | reverse complement strand
TGAAGAGCCTCGGGCTTCCTTCCAAGCGAGCCGGCGAGCGCCTGCGCAGGGCGTGGGACATGGCCGCGGACCCGGCCTGGGGAGCGACGACCCGTCCACTTGCCATTGAAGGTGGCGTGCTGCGCGTTGGCGTCACGTCGGCTTCCTTGCGTCACGAGCTCGTGGCGTATCACGGGCCCCGCCTGTTGCGGGTGCTCCAGAAGGCCCTTCCCGACACGCCCCTCGTGGCGCTGAGGTTCGAGGACGTGGCCGGTTTCCCGGGAGACGCATGAACACCCCCGTCCCGCCCGACGAGCAGGCCTCGTCGTACACCGCTGACGACATCCAGGTCCTCGAGGGCCTCGAAGCCGTTCGCAAGCGCCCGGGCATGTACATCGGCGACACGACGTCGCGCGGCATGCACCACCTGGTCTACGAGATCGTGGATAACGCGATCGACGAGGCCATGGCGGGCTACTGCAGCCTGATCGTCGTCCGGATCACGGCTGACGGTGGCGTGGTCGTGCTCGATGACGGGCGTGGCATTCCCACGGGCATGAACGTGAAGGCGGGCCTGCCGGGTCTCACGGTGGCGTTCACCAAGCTGCACGCGGGCGGCAAGTTCAAGAAGGGTGCGTA
>JAGQTU010000025.1 GCA_020438865.1 Mycobacterium sp. | reverse complement strand
CGTGCCAGACCGGGCTGGCGCCCAGGCCGGCGTCGGCGAAGGCGGTGGTGCGCCGGATCGGCACCGTCTTGGCGTGGGTCAGGCCGGCCGGGTTGACGACGGTGCCGACGACGGTGTCGATGCCGTCGGCCTCCAGTTGGGCGACCGCCGTGATGGCGAACTGAGCGGATGCGGCGCCGGCGAGCGGTGTGGTCATGCCGTCATTGTGCCGACCCCGCGGCCGGGCTGCCGGTCTTCGCTCAGGCCCGGCTGGGCAGCGTCAGCTTGCAGGCCTGCCCGATGTCCAGCGTGCGCAGCGTCCGGCCCATGCCCAGCCACATCGCGCAGGACAGCGTCAGGTCGGCCAGCAGCTCGTCGGAGAACTGTTCGTGGGCGCGGTCCCAGAAGTCCTCGTCCTCGCGCAGTTTGGTGTGCTCGGTGGCGAACCGGTGGGCGAACTCGGCGGCGACGCGCTCCTGCTCGGTGAACCCCGGCCAGGTGCGCCATTCCAGCGCATGCTCATAGAGCTCCTCGTCGACGCCGGCGGCCGGCCCGTCGGCGTCGCGGGTGTTGACGCACACCGTGCACTCGTTGTCGTAGGCCATCACGATGCGGGCCAACTCCCGCACCCGCATCGGCAGCCGGTTGCGGTCGCTGTAGACCGCGGAACTGAAGCCCGCCATCGCCGTGCCCAGATCCGGGGACCGGGTGATCCAGCCCGCCACGTCGTCGTCGGGGAACTCTCCGATTCGGCTCATGGCGCGATGCTACGCCGCCCGGACCTCGGTCAGGAACAGCTGTCTTGCGGGTGACCCGGGCGTACGATCCGGGGCGGTAGCTCAGGGAAAGCGGATGCCATGCCCGGTGATCGCGAACACCTCACGGTACGGCTGCGGGACGGGCGTGCCATGGCCTACGCGCAGTACGGCGCACCCGATGGCGCCGTCGTCGTCAACGCCCACGGCGGTCTGGCCTGCCGACTCGACATAGCTGCGGCCGACGGGCCCGCTCTTGCGGCGGGAGTCCGGGTGATCTCCCCCGACCGCCCTGGTATCGGAGGATCCGACCCCAGCCCCGGACGCACGATCCTGGATTGGGCCGGCGATGTCGGCGAACTGATGGATCACCTCGAGGTGGACACCTTCGCCGTCATGGGCTGGTCGATGGGCGGCCAGTACGCCGCGGCGGCGGCCGCCGCCATGCCGATACGCGTCCGCCGTCTCGCGATCGTCGCCGGGGCATTGCCGCTGACCGAACCCGGCGTGTTCGCACAACTGCCGGCGTTCGACAGGGCCTACACCCGGCTCTCCCGGACCGCTCCCTGGCTGGATCGGATGTGCTTTCGGACAATGCATTTCGCGGCGAGCCGCGCGCCGCGCCTCTACGGCCGGCTGGCCGCCGCAGGTCTGGGCCCGGTCGATGGACAGGTGCTGCGCGACGAGGGCTACGCCGTGTTCGCCGCCATGTCGGCCGAGGCCTTGCGCCGACCCGAAGGTGTGGTCGAGGATTACCGGGCGTGGGCCCGGCCGTGGGGGTTCGGCCCGGAGCAGATCAGCGTCGGCACCGATGTGTGGGCCGGCGAGAACGACCGACTGGTCAAGGTCGGCTGGGAATCCGAACTCGCCCGGCGTATACCCGGCGCCACCCTGCACGTCCGCCCGGGCGGTCACTTCCTGGCCCACCTGCACTACCCCGAGATCTTCGAGCGGTTGACCGCGTAGCGCGTATCTAGCCCGCCGCCGCGGGGCTGTGTATCTCGTCCGGGCTCCACTCGCGCTGCACCAGCATCCGGTGCGCGATCCGCTCCAGGGCCGCCTCCACCTGCGCCCGGTCCGGCCGCCCCGCGAAGTCGGTGGAGCGGGCCAGCCGGTGCGCGATCTTCCCGGCGATCGCGGCGGAGGCGGTGTCCACCTGCCGCGAACCGGCCTGCGTGAGCCACCACTCGTCGCCGGTGCGCAGGGCGTAGCCGGTGTCGGCCAGCCGCCGGAACGTCGGTTCCAGCACCTCGCCCGGAACCCGCAGCCGCTCGGCGATGTCGGTGAGCCGCGCGGAGCCGAAAACCTGCTTGTTGCGGTAGATCTGGAGCAGCCCCCACAGCGCGGCGACGTCGAGTTCACACCCCGGCGTGCCCGCCAGCGAGCGTAGCCGAAGATCGGGTGAGTCGCGCATCATCCGGGCGACCGCGAGTTCCAAGATCTGCTCCGGCGTCTCGGTGCTCGGCATCCCGAAGCCCTCGCCGAGGTCCACCGTCATGGCGTCCTCCATCTCGCGCAGTGGCACCTCCTTGAGCATCAGCGCGAGCACGAACCCGACCAGCGCGACCGGGGCTGCGCACAAGAACACCCGGCCGAGCGAGTCGGCATAGGCGTCGATGATGGGCGCGGCCATCCCGGCGGGCAGCTTGTGCAGGGCCTGCGGTGACTGGGCGGCCACCGCCGGGGCACCGGAGGCGGCCAGGGCCGGCCCGATGCGGTCGTCGAGGAAGTTGGCGAACAGCGAGCCGAAGATGGCCGCGCCGAACGAGCTTCCGATGGTGCGGAAGAACGTCACCCCGGAGGTGGCCACGCCCAGGTCCTCGAACTTCGCGGTGTTCTGCACCGTGAGGATGAGCACCTGCATGCACAGGCCGATGCCGGTGCCGAGGGTGAACAGGTACAGCGACTGGCGCCACACCGGGGTGTCCGCGCCCATCTGCGACAGCAGCACGAACGCGCCGGCCATCACCGCGGTGCCCACGACCGCTACGCTCTTGCCCCGCCCGGCGCGCCCCCGCACTGGGCCGCTGCCCATCGAGGTGATCAGCAGCCCGACCACCATCGGCAGGGTGCGCAACCCGGATGCGGTGGCCGAGACGCCATCGACGAACTGCATGAACGTCGGTAGGAAAGTCAAGGCACCGAGCATGGCGAAACCGACCACGAAGCTCAGCACGCAGCAGACCGTGAACACCGGGTCGCTGAACAACCGGATCGGCAGCACCGGTTCGGCGGCGCGCAGTTCGACCCTGACGAAGACGGTCAGGGCCAGCGCCGAGGCGGCGAACAGCCCGATGATGGTCGGCGACCACCACGCATAGGTGCTACCGCCCCAACTGGTGGCCAGCGTCAGTCCGGAGGCGCCGAGCCCGACGAAAAGGATTCCGGCGTAATCGATCACCGGTCTGCCGACACGGCCGAGGGCGGGAATGGTCAGCGCCGCGACCACGAACACCACCACCGCGACGGGCACGTTGATCCAGAACGCCCAGCGCCAGGACAGGTGGTCGGTGAAGAACCCGCCCAGCAGTGGGCCGATCACCGTCGTCACCCCGAACACGGCCCCCAGCGCGCCCTGGTAGCGGCCCCGTTCGCGCAACGGGATGACCCCGCCGATCACCGCCATCGAGGTGACCATGATCGCCCCTCCGCCGATGCCCTGCAGCGCCCGCGACGCCACCAGCATCGTCATCGACGACGACAGGCCGCACAGCACCGAGCCGGCGAAGAAGAACACGATCGCGGCCTGGAAGATCGCCTTGCGCCCGAACAGGTCACCGAGTTTCCCGACGATTGCCGTGGTGATCGTGGACGCCAGCAGATAGCTGGTCACCACCCAGGACTGATGGCCGGCCCCGCCCAGGTCGGCCACCACCGTCGGCAGCGCGGTGGCCACGATGGTCTGGTCCAGTGCGGCCAGCAGCATGCCGAGCAGGACCGCGACGAAGATCAGGTTTCGTCGTTGGGGGCCGATGCGGACGCCGCCCGTCTCCGGGTCCGCAGCGGCGGTTGCGGGTGCCGTCAGCTCGGCGGCCGCGACACGCACTGGGCGGAGTACAGCTCCTCGCCGAGCTTGTCCATCAGTTCGAGTTGCGTCTCGAGGTAGTCGACGTGCTTCTCCTCGTCGGCCACGATCTCCTCGAACAGTACCGCGGTGGTTGAGTCCTGCTTCTCCCGGCACAGGATGATGGCCGGCTTGAGTCGGGCCAGCACCTCGTACTCGATCGCCAGATCGCTCTCGAACTGTTCCCGCAGGCTCTGCCCCACCCGCAGCGAACCGATGCGCTGGTAGTTGGGCAGGCCGTCGAGCAACAGGATCCGGTCGGTGATCCGCTCGGCGTGCACCATCTCGTCGAAGGACTCGGCCCGAGTGTGTTTGGCCAGCTCGGTGAAGCCCCAGTTGTCCTGCATCTTGGAGTGCAGGAAGTACTGGTTGATGGCGGTCAACTCGCTGGTCAGCTGCTCGTTGAGCAGGCGCAGTACTTCGGGATCTCCTTGCATGGCGGCTCCTGCCGGGCGGGGAACGAGGGTCTTGGCTGGTGGCTGGGACCGCCGCGGGCGGCCCGAAAAACCAATGTAGTGCAGGCCGCACCGGCAGGGGCTGATCCGGCGCGTTGGCGGGCGTGCCGACTTAGGTTAGTCTGCGCTAACCTGGCCGGTGCGAGAGGAGAGCTTTCGATGTATGTGTGCCTGTGCACCGGCGCCACCACCCAGGCGGTCGCCGACGCGGTCGCCAACGGCGCCACCACCTGTAACCAGGTCGCCGCCCACTGCGGCGCCGGGCTGGATTGCGGCCGGTGCCGCCGCACCGTGCAGGCCATCATCGCCGCCGCACGGCCGCAGGCCTGCCCGGCGCGTGAGGTCGTCAGCTCGAGCGGCCGCGGCTGAACTCCGCGAGGGCCTCGGCGTTCGGGGCCGCGCCCATCAGCTTCTCGAACCACCCGTTCTCGCGCGTCGTCGCGGCGGCGATCTCCCCGCGAATCGGCTCGACCATGGTCTGCTTGACCGCGATGAGGCTCGAAATCGGCCGGGAGGCAAGTACTTCGGCGTGCGTGCGGACGTCGGTGAGCAGGTCGTCGGGTTCGCACACCTTCCACACCAGGCCCATCCGGTGGGCCTCCTCGGCGTTGACCCACTCCGAGGACATCAGCAGCCAGGCGGCGTTCTGCCGGCCGATCAACTGCGGCAACAGGTATGACGACGCCGCCTCCGGCGCCACCCCGAGGCTGGTGAACGGGCACTTCAGTCGCGCGGAGGTGGACATGAACGCCAGGTCGGCATAGCCGAGGATGGTGGTGCCGATGCCCAGGCCGATGCCGTTGACCGCGCAGATCAGCGGCTTGGGGAAGTTCGTCAGCGCCGAGATCAGGCCGGGGAAGCCGTGCTTGCCGACCACGAAGTCGGGATTGGTGATGCGCTCCTGCATCTCCGTGAGATCCTGGCCGGCGCTGAACGCCCGGCCGACGCCGGTGATGATCACGACGGCGACCTCGGGATCGTCCGCGGCGGCCAGCAGCGCATCGGCGGTGGCGTCGTAGAGCGCCTCGTTGAAGGCGTTGAGGGCCTCGGGGCGATCGAGGGTCAGGGTGCGGACCCGGTTCTCCTCGGCGATGTGCAGCGTCATGGCAAGAACCTAACCGTTGCTGTACACCCGGCTCGGGTCGACCAGCACCGCGGTGCGGCGCTGCTCGACCATCGTCCGGTCATAGGCGTCCCAGTCGTCGTGGGTGCCGCCGCAGGCGGTGAACACCTCGCGCAGCAACAGCCGCAACCGGTCCGGGCCGTCCAACCAGTCCGCCGGGTCGTCGGGGCCGGCGAGTTCGGCGCGCCCCTCCACCGTCGCCCACTGCCAGCCGTCGCGGAACGTCACCGCCAGTTGCGGACGCGCCCGCAGATTGGCCAGCTTCACCCGGCCATAGGTGACGAAGCCGAGCACCGGCCGCCCGGTGGCCGGGTGGTCGAGCACGCCGGCGTTGACCAGCGATGCCTGGATGGTGCCATCGGAGCGCAGAGTCGAAACCACGGCCAGGCCGCGGTCGGCGCGGGCCAGCGCCGCGGCGTCGGACAGCGTGGTCACTGCGCCGGCCGGGAGGCGCCGTCGGCGCGAAACGGGCTGCGGTAGCAGTATCGACTGGTCGGCACCGCGTCGATGTTCGTGCTGGCGCCGAAGGACGAGGTGCTGGCGACCATCTTCTGCATCCGGTCGGACAGGTCGGCGTCGTCGGCGGCGCCGAAGAACGCGTGCAGGCTGCCGACCGCCTCGATCGGGAACTGTTCCTCCACGATCGCGGACAGTCCGGGCGCGTCCGGGGTGATCGCGCGCACCACGTAGTTCTGCACATAGCCGAAGGTGGACTGGGTGTCGATGGCCACCTGAGTGTGGTTGCCGTGCCACCGGCTCAGCCAGGTGGCCTCGTCGAGGTCGGCGGGGCGGCGCAGCAACGCCATGTTGGCCAGCCCGGGCGAGCGCTCCCCCGGCGGTGTCGGCGCCGGCGGCATCGGCGCGGACTCGGTGACCAGATACGCGGCGACGTGTTCGGCGTGCCGGCCGAGGATGTCCAGCGCGGTGGTCATCCGCTCGCCGTAGTACTGCTGGGTCCACAGGCTGACCAGCGCCTGCACCGGCGGGTCCAGCGTCGTCAGCGTCATCAGGGCATCGCGGACGGCGGCGTCGCGCACGTGCACCGTCAGGCCGGGTGGGTCCAGCGCGAGCAACTCGTCGACGACCGGGCCGCGCAGCCGCTCGGCCCAGGCGTCGTCGGCGGTGCCGGTGCGCAGGGTGACGATCACCTTCTCCATCGTTGTAGAACCTACCGCTTGCCGCCGCCGGTCGCGGTAGCCTTTGCGCCTCGGGGGGAACGAGACCGCATCACGGACCACCGAGGAGTTGCAGTGGCCGCCAAGCCGACCGAAGCCAAGCCGACCGATGACACCTGGCGCCGGGACGTCCTGCCGATCCCCGACCCGCAGCACGTCGGGCTGACCACCTACGACGCCAAGGATCCCAACACCAGCTACCCCCCGATCAGGGAGCTGCGGCCGCCCACGGGCGCGCCCAATGTGCTGATCGTGCTGATCGACGATGTCGGCTTCGCCGCGTCGTCGGCCTTCGGCGGCCCGTGTGACACCCCGGTCGCCGAGCGGCTGGCCGGGGAAGGCCTGAAGCTCAACCGCTTTCACACCACAGCGCTGTGTTCCCCCACCCGCCAGGCGCTGCTGACCGGGCGCAACCACCACTCGGTCGGCATGGGCGCCATCACCGAGATGGCCACCTCGGCGCCGGGCAACAGCAGCATCCGGCCCAAGGACAAGGCGCCGCTGGCCGAGACATTGCGGCTCAACGGCTACTCCACCGCGCAGTTCGGCAAGTGCCACGAGGTCCCGGTGTGGGAGGTCTCCCCCGTCGGCCCGTTCCACCAGTGGCCCACCGGATCCGGGTTCGAGTACTTCTACGGCTTCATCGGTGGCGAGGCCAACCAGTACTACCCCGGCCTGTACGAGGGCACCACCCCGGTGGAGCCGCCGCGCACCCCGGAGGAGGGCTACACCCTGACCGAGGACCTGGCCGACCATGCCATCACCTGGGTGCGCCAGCAGAAGGCGCTGATGGCCGACAAGCCGTTCTTCATGTACTTCGCGCCCGGCGCCACCCACGCCCCGCACCACGTGCCGCGGGAATGGTCGGACAAGTACCGCGGACAGTTCGACGAGGGCTGGGATGTGTTGCGGGAGAAGATCTTCGAACGCCAGAAGAAGCTGGGGGTGATCCCCGAGAGCGCCGAGCTGACCCCGCGCCACGACGAGATCCCGGCCTGGGACGACATGCCCGACGACCTCAAACCGGTGCTGGCCCGCCAGATGGAGATCTACGCCGGGTTCCTGGAGCAGACCGACCACGAGATCGGGCGGGTGATCGGAGCGCTGGAGGACCTCGGCGTGCTGCAGGACACGCTGGTGTACTACATCATCGGCGATAACGGCGCGTCGGCCGAGGGCACCCCGAACGGGTGCTTCAACGAGATGGCGGTGCTCAACGGGATGCCTGGCATCGAGACAGAAGAGTTCCTGCTGTCCAAGATCGACGACTTCGGCACCCCGGACGCCTACAACCACTACGCCGTGGGCTGGGCGCACGCGCTGTGCACGCCGTATCAGTGGACCAAGCAGGTCGCCTCGCACTGGGGCGGCACCCGCAACGGCACCGTCGTGCACTGGCCGAGGGGGCTGGCCGACAAGGGGGGCACCCGCAACCAGTTCCACCACGTCATCGACGTCGCCCCGACCATCCTGGAGGCCGCGGGCATCCCGGCGCCGTTGTACGTCAACGGAATTCAGCAGGCACCGCTGGAGGGGGTCAGCATGTTGGGCACCCTGCGCGACGCTGAGGCCTCGGACTCCCATCTCGTGCAGTACTTCGAGATCATGGGCAACCGCGGCATCTACCACAACGGCTGGACGGCGTGCACCAAGCACCGCACGCCGTGGAAGGTCGACGCCCCGCCGGCGTTCGACGCCGACGTCTGGGAGCTCTACGGTCCCGACGACTGGACCCAGCGGCACAACCTGGTCGCCGAGAACCCGGAGAAACTCGCCGAACTGCAACGGCTTTGGCTGATCGAGGCGGTCAAGTACAACGTGGTGCCGCTCGACGACCGGTCCTTCGAGCGGATCAACCCCGACATCGCCGGGCGGCCCCAGCTGATCCGCGGCAACAGTCAACTGCTGTTCTCGGGCATGCGGGTCAGCGAGAGTTGTGTGGTCAACATCAAGAACAAGTCGCACCAGGTGACCGCCGACATCGTCGTTCCCGACGGCGGGGCGGCCGGGGTCATCATCACCCAGGGCGGTCAGGTGGGCGGCTGGTCGCTCTACGTCCACGACGGCAGGCTGAAGTACTGCTACAACTTCTTCGGCATCCAGCACTTCACCATCGCCGCCGACACCCCACTGCCGACCGGCAAGCACCAGGTCCGGATGGAATTCGCCTACGACGGCGGCGGATTGGCCAAGGGCGGCACCGTCACGCTGTACCACGACGGCAAGCCGGTCGGCTCGGGCCGGGTGGAGATCACCATCCCGATGGGCTTCTCCGCCGACGAGGCCTGCGACGTCGGGCGCGACACCGGCTCCCCGGCATCACCGGACTACGGGCCGACCGACAACGAGTTCACCGGCACCATCGACTGGGTGCAGATCGACCTCGGCGAGGACAGCCACGACCACCTGATCACCCCGGACGACCGGCTGAAGCTGGCGATGGGCAAGCAGTAGCTCGGTGGCCCCGATCAATCCCTGAGCCAGCGCGGGGTGATGAACACGCCCTCGGCCTCAACGGTGATGCCCTCGGCGTCGGAGATGTGGCCGGCGCAGAAAGTCTTCACCCCGTCGGTGCGGGTGATCGCCGCCTCGGCGTGCAGCGGGCCCAATGGCGTGGCGCGCAGGTAGCGCATGGTAATGCTGCCGGTGAACCGCGGCTTGCGGTCCGGGCTGGCGGCCTCACCCAGCAGATGGTCCAGGATCAGCGCCGACACCCCGCCGTGCACATGTCCCGGCGGGCCCTCGTAGGCCGCGCCGAGGTGAAAATCGGTCCAGCGCCTGCCGTCGGGCTCGTGGTGGATCTCCAGCGGCGGGGCCAGCGCGTTGCGGATGCCGATGACGGCATTTCCCCAGCCGAGGCTCTCCCCCGAGGTGGTGCGGCGGACCCCGAACGCCCCGGCGATCTGCGTGGTGCGCAACCGCGCCACCGCCGCGTCGATGTCGGCCTTGACCGCGGCGACGGTCTCCGCGTCGGCCCGGGTGCGGATGGTGGCGTCGACGAGGTCGCGCACCGAGCAGGCCAGCGGTTCGTAGATCGCCCGCAGCCGCGCGATCTCCTCTTCGGAGATGTCCTCGACGGTGAATTCCAGCACCCATGCACTAGTACACGGCGGCGTCGGGACTGTCTAACCCGAGGTCCCACCCTTCGTTCGCCCCGGTTGCAACGGTGTCGGGATCGCCGACGCTGACCTACCCTGTGCCTCATGGCGGGTCCGCTGGCCGACACCGAGCCGTATTACGACCTCGGCGGCTACCGCCGGGCCGTCGACACCCCGTCGGCGCCGGCCGCGCTCTGGTTCGACCGGGGCCTGGTGTGGGCGTACGCGTTCAACCACGAGGAGGCCATCCGCTGCTTCGAGCGGGCGCTCGAGCTGGATGGCGATCTGGCGATCGCGCGGTGGGGCATCGCGTACGCGATCGGACCCAACTACAACAAGGCGTGGGAGGCGTTCGACCCCGCCGACCTGGCGGCCTCGCTGGCGCGGGCCCGCGCGGAACTGCGCCGCGCCACTCGGGGTCGGGCCGGCGCGGTCGAACGCGGCCTGATCGAGGCGCTGGGCGCCCGGTACCCCACCGACGACCCGGTCGACACCGACGCGCTGGCGGCCGGGCACATCGCCTACGCCGACGCGATGGCCGCGCTGGCGCAGGAGTATCCCGACGACGTCGACGTGCTGGCGCTGGCGGCCGACGCCGCGATGAACATCACCGCATGGGCGTTGTGGGACACCGCAACCGGTGCGCCGGCGCGGGATTCGCGGGTGTTGGCGGCCAAGGCCTACCTGGACGGGGCGCTGGGCACCGACGTGGGCCGGGCCCATCCGGGGGTGCTGCACCTGTACGTCCACGCCATGGAGATGTCGGCGCATCCCGAGGACGCGCTGCCCGCCGCCGACCTGCTCCGCGGGTTGGTGCCCGACGCCGGGCACCTGCAGCACATGCCCTCGCACATCGACGTGCTGTGCGGCGAGTACCGCACCTCGGTGCTGGCCAACCAGGCGGCCGTGCGGGCCGACCGCCGTTTCGTGCAGCGCGCCGGGCCGCTGAACTTCTACTCCCTGTACCGCGCGCATGACCTGCACTTCGTCGTCTACTCGGCGATGTTCGCCGGGCAGTCGCAGATCGCGCTGCAGGCCGCCGATGAACTGTCCGGTCAACTCACCGAGGAACTGCTGTCGATCCCCTCGCCGCCGATGGCGGACTGGCTCGAGGCCTTCGTCCCGCTGCGGGTGCACGTGCTGATCCGGTTCGGCCGTTGGGACGATCTGATCGCCGAGCCGCTGCCGGGCAATACCGAGTTATATTGCAGCACAACGGCGACGATCCACTACGGCCGCGGGGTGGCGCACGCCGCCAAGGGGCAGATCGAGCGGGCCCGCGCGGAGCGCGAGGCCTTCGTCGCGGCCTACGCGCGAATTCCGGAGTCGCGCTACCTGTTCAACAACACCAGCCGCGACATCCTGGCGGTCGGCGCGGCCATGCTCGACGGCGAGATCGCCTACCGGGAGGCCGATTACGAGCCGGCCTTCGCCCACCTGCGCCGCGCCATCGCGCTCGACGACGCGTTGCCCTACGACGAGCCGTGGGGTTGGATGCAACCCACCCGGCACGCCTACGGCGCGCTGCTGCTCGAACAGGGCCGCGTCGAGGAGGCGGCCGCCGTCTACGCCGCCGACCTAGGCCTCGACCCCATCCTGAGCCGGTCGCGCCACCATCCGAACAACGTGTGGAGCCTGCACGGCTATCACGAATGCCTGGTGCGTCGGGGCCGCACCGCCGAAGCGACGATCATCGCCCGCCAACTGGACCTGGCCCGGGCCTGCGCCGACGTTCCGATCGTCGGGTCCTGCGCCTGCCGGCTCGACACACAACCCCCGAGCTGCTGCGCAGACTGACCGCGAGTGTGAATCCGTGGCGCAACTCGGCCCGATCTCTCGCCGAGGATTCACACTCGGCGGGCATGCCCGGTTCGGATCGCAACCGTATGGTCGAAGGAGTGCAGGACGAGACGGTGCCGTCGGCGCCGGTGGTCGCGAACAGGCGGGGCTGGCCCCATGCGCTGATCCGCCTGGTCGGCACCGCACCGGTGACGTTCTCCTGGCTGACGGTGTTGTTCATGACCACCGCCATCCAGCACGTGCTGCCGCGACTGCACCTGCGTGAGGTGCTGCATCAGAACTCGACGAACCTGCACCACCTGGCCGCCGACCCGCTCCGGGTGCTGGGCACCAGCCTGCTCTGGATCGACGGCTACCGCTGGTGGCCCTACTTCGTGGCGTTCTGCCTGTTCCTGGTCCCTGCCGAGCGCTGGCTCGGGTCGCGGCGATTCATCGTCGCGGGCCTGACCGCCCACGTCGTGGCCACCTATCTCAGCGAGGGATTCCTGTACTGGCAGATCCAGGAGGCGGCGGTGTCGCCGAAGTACCTCAACGCCCGCGACGTCGGGGTGAGCTACTTCGTGGCCGGCATCGTCGGCCTGCTCACCTACCGCATCGCCCGGCCGTGGCGGTGGCTGTACCTGCTGACCGCGCTGGCCTGGTTCGGGATCGGCCTCGCGATGTCCCCCACCTTCACCTCGGTCGGTCACCTCAGCGCGCTGCTGGTCGGCCTCGCGCTGTATCCGCTGAGCCGTGGTCGCGCCGCACCGCTGCTCGATCCGTCGCTGCTGTACCGCAGGCTTCGGCGCTCCGGGCGCGCTGCGTAGAGTAACCAGGCGTGCCAACGACCGGGCCGGACTGGGTGCGCCATGCGATCTGGTGGCACGTGTACCCGCTCGGATTCGTCGGGGCCTTCCCCGCCGCGCCGCCACCCCCACCCGACGAGCATCGGCTCGGCCGCATCGTCGACTGGATGGACCACGCCGTCGAACTGGGCACCTCCGGAATCGCACTCGGACCGGTCTTCGCCTCCCGTACCCACGGCTACGACACCACCGACCACTACCGGATCGACCCGCGCCTGGGTGACGACACCGACTTCGACCGCCTCATCGACGAGGCACGCCGGCGCGGCCTTCGGGTGCTGCTCGACGGCGTGTTCAACCACGTCGGCACCGACTTCGACCGCTACCGGCGGGCGACCGAACGCGGTGATGCGCAGTCCGCCAAGTGGTTTCGCGGACGTCCCGGACACTTCCACACCTTCGAGGGCCACGGCGACCTGATCACGCTCAACCACCGGAACGCCGAGGTTGTGGACTACACCGTCGACGTCATGTCGCACTGGCTGTCCCGCGGCGCGGACGGCTGGCGGCTGGACGCGGCCTATGCGGTACCGGAGTCGTTCTGGGCACAGGTGCTGCCGCGGGTGCGCGCGGCGCATCCCGACGCCTGGTTCGTCGCCGAGGTGATCCACGGCGACTACCGCGCGTTCGTCGACGGGGCCAAGGTCGACTCGGTGACCCAGTACGAGTTGTGGAAGGCGACCTGGAGTGGCCTCAACGACGGCAACTTCCACGAACTGGACTGGGCGTTGCAGCGGCACAACGACTTCCTCGACCGCTTCGCGCCCCTGACCTTCGTCGGCAACCACGACGTCACCCGCATCGCCAGCCGGCTGGATCGCCCCGAACACCTGGCGCACGCCCTGGTTCTGCTGTTCACCATCGGCGGCGTGCCGTCGATCTACGCCGGTGACGAGTACGGCTACCGCGGTGTCAAGGAGGACCGGGCCGGCGGTGACGACGCGGTGCGCCCCGAGTTCGGTTCCCCGCCAGCCGATCTCGACGAGGCCGGCAGCATCGCGCTGCGGCTGCACCAGTATCTGATCGGCTTGCGCCGCAGGCATCCGTGGCTCCATGACGCGACCACCCGCGCCGTGCTGCTGGACAACCGGCGTTACGTCTACGAGACCCGTGCCGGTGACGAAGCGCTGCTGGTGGCGCTGAACATCGACGACGCGCCGATGCCGCTGCCCGTCGCCGATTTGACCGGTCGGCAAGCCCGGATCGTGGCGGGCACCGCCGCCCCGCCCGAAGAGGTGCTCGGTGAGGCGGTGGTGGCGCCCCAGGGCTGGTTGCTGCTGCGCCCGGTCTGAGCGGCTACAGCAGCTCCAGGGTGCGCGGGTCCGGCTCGCCGCCGTAGTACTTGTCCAGCACGGCCGTGAAGTCGTCGTCGTCGGTGGCCTCGGCGAACAGTGTCATCGACGAGCGCACCTTGAGGTCGTCCGGCGAGCCGACGATGGCGTTGATGGTGCGGCCCTGCACCGCCGACACCAGCCGTGCGCACTCCCGTAGCCGCGGACCGAGGACCGGATGCGCCAGATACGCCCGGGCCTCGTCGAGCGAGCCGATGCCGAAGTGCTGCGCGGTCCGGCTGCGTCCCAGAGCACTGTGCTGCGGAAAGATGAACCAGATCCAGTGACCCCGCTTGGCGCCGGCCCGCAACTCGGCGCGCACCTGGTCGTACACATCGGCCTGGGCGTCGACGAAGCGCTGCAGGTGGAACGGATCGGCCACCGCTCCACAGTGCCACACCGCCGACCGGGTTGTGGCCGCAGCGTGACCGAGTCGTTATCGCAGGCGTGGATGAACTGCTGATGGTGCCGAAAATGACTGTCGGGTAAAGAGATTCCGAGTCCGCCGCGTCGCCTGATCGTTAGCCAACCGCGACTTGGCGCACCGCATCGCGTGCCGATTCCACGCGTCGCCGCGTGTTTGACTACCGGCGCACAGCAATTGACCGTCCATTGAACGCGTTACGAAAGGTGATGGTTGTCGCCATGAAATTCGTCGAGATGATGCGAGGCACTTGGTTGCGCCGCGTGGCCGCAGCCTTCGTGGCCGCACTCTTCCTGCCCGGCCTGATTGGCGTCGTCGGCGGTTCGGCGACGGCGTCCGCCTTCTCCAAGCCCGGCCTGCCGGTGCTCTACCTGGATGTGCCGTCGGCCGCGATGGGCCGCAACATCCGGATCCAGTTCCAGGGCGGTGGGCCGCACGCGGTCTATCTGCTCGACGGCCTGCGCGCCCAGGACGACTACAACGGCTGGGACATCAACACACCGGCGTTCGAGTGGCTGTACGGCTCGGGCCTGTCGACGGTGATGCCGGTCGGCGGCCAGTCCAGCTTCTACACCGACTGGTACCAGCCGTCGCAGGGCAACGGTCAGAACTACACCTACAAGTGGGAAACGTTCATGACCCAGGAGTTGCCGGCCTACCTGCAGGCCAATTACGGCGTCGACCCGAACGGCAACGCGGTGGTCGGCCTGTCGATGGCGGGCAGCGCCTCGCTGACGTACTCCATCTACTACCCGCAGAAGTTCGTCTACGCCTCGTCGCTGTCGGGCTTCCTCAACCCGTCCGAGGGCTGGTGGCCGATGCTGATCGGGCTGGCGATGAACGATGCGGGCGGCTACAACGCCCAGAGCATGTGGGGCCCGTCGTCGGACCCGGCCTGGCGGCGCAACGATCCGATGGTCAACATCAACCAGTTGGTCGCCAACAACACCCGCATCTGGATCTACTGCGGCACCGGCACCCCGTCCGAACTGGACACCTCCGGTGGCGGCGGCAACCTGATGGCGGCGCAGTTCCTGGAGGGCTTCACGCTCCGTACGAACAAGACCTTCATGGAGAACTACCTCGCAGCCGGCGGGAAGAACGGCGTGTTCAACTTCCCGCCCAACGGAACGCACAGCTGGGGCTACTGGGGCGCCCAGTTGCAGCAGATGATCCCGGACATGCAGCGCGTGCTGGGAGCCACCCCCTCCGCGGGCTGAAATACCCCCCGAACAGCGAGCCTGTCGCCCACCCGGCGGCAGGCTCGCTGCTTCGGTTCAGCCGTCTGTGGGCCCGGCGACGTCGGGGTGCAGGTAGGCCGGTCCGGGGAAGCCGGCGCGGCGCATGGCCAGTCCGCTGAGGCATTCGAAAATCGCCCGCCGGGCGTTCATCGTGGTGGAGTAGCCGGGATCGAGATGGGGTGCGACCTCGACCACCTCGATGCCCACGACCGGGGTCTCGTGGCAGATTCGCCGCAGGGCGGGCAGCAGCTCGCGGTTGGTCAGGCCGGGCGGCTCCGGGGTGCCGGTTCCCGGCGCGAACGCCGGGTCCAGCACGTCGACATCGAGCGACAGGAACAGGTACTCCGGGCCATCCAGTGCCTCGTTGATCGCGTCTTCGAGGACGGCGTCGAATCCGCGGCGGTCGATCTCCGCCATGTAGTGGGCCCGCAACCCGTTCTCGTTCATCCAGTCGAACAGGGCCTCGTCCGGGGACACCGCGCTGCGCAGCCCGATCTGGATGAAGTTGCGGGCCGGGACGTGTTCGTCGTCGATCAGTCGCCGGATCGGTGTGCCGTGCGAGACCGGATGGCCGACCAGGGTGTCGGCGCAGTCCGGGTGGGCATCGAAATGGATGACGCCGACCTTGCCGCCCCCGTACACGTCGGCGATCGCGGCGGCGTCCGGCCACATGATGGAATGGTCGCCGCCGAGCACGATCGGCACGGCACCCACTTCGGCGATCTCCCGGACCAGGGTGCGGATCGGCTGCATCGAGTTCTCGATGCTGAGCGGATCGACCGCCGCGTCGCCGTAGTCCACCACGGTCAGGTGCTCGAACGGCCGAATCCGGGTGCTGGGGTTGGTCAACAGCTCGGGCATGTTGGGCAGCAACCGCTCGTCCGCGCGCAGCGCACGCGGTCCGTATGCCGCACCCCGGTGGCCCAGCGAGGTGTCCACCGGCGCACCGACGATCGCCACGTCGACCTTTCCCGCCCGCAGGTCCTCCTGGTTCAGGCAGAGCGGGACTCCGCAGAACGTGGCGATCCCGGCATAGGCGGGCACGAAGTTGTAGCGGCGCAGATTGATCGGGCCGGGCTCGCGGCGCGGGTCCGCGGACCGGTCGAAGGGCTGGTCGAAATCACCGAACACTTCCACGCTATGCGCCCCCTGATCGGAGAGACTGCCCGCGGTGATCGTAGGGCTGGCCGCCAGCGGTGGACAAGGGCTACGCCGGGGGAACAATTCGGCCACCACCGAGGTTGAGCGCATCAGACTGAACTTTGGAGGATTGATGGCTGAAGCCACATCTGTGCCGGTCCTGTTCGTGAGCGATCCGATCGTGCTGCCCGGGATGGTGGTGCCGATCGCCCTGGACGACGCGGCCCGCGTCGCTGTCGACGCTGCTCAAGCCGCCGCACAGGCCGGCGAGACCGGCACACTGCTGATCGCGCCCCGGCTCGACGACCGCTACCCCACCCACGGGGTGTTGGCGTCGATCGTGCAGGTCGGCCGCATCCCGGGCGGCGGCGCCGCCGCGGTGGTGCGCGGTGAACGGCGCGCCCACATCGGTTCCGGCACCACCGGACCGGGCGCGGCGCTGTGGGTGGCCGTGGACGAACTGCCCGAGGCCGAACTGACCGACGAGACCAAGGCCCTGGCCGCCGAGTACAAGAAGCTGGTCCTGGCGCTGCTGCAGCGCCGGGAGGCCTGGCAGCTGGTGGACGCCGTCAACCAGCTGAGCGACCCCTCCGCGCTGGCCGACACCGCCGGGTACGCCTCGTACCTGACCGATGTGCAGAAGCGCGAGCTGCTGGAGACCGACAACGTCGACACCCGGCTGCGGGTGCTGATCGACTGGACTGCTGAGCACCTGGCCGAGGTCGAGGTCAGCGACAAGATCGCCGAGGACGTGCGCTCCGGCATGGAGAAGACGCAGAAGGAGTTCCTGCTGCGCCAGCAACTCAACGCCATCCGCAAGGAACTCGGCGAGTTGGGACCCGACGGCCAGGAAGACACCGACGACTACCGCTCCCGCATCGAGGCGGCCGACCTGCCCGCAAAGGTGCGCGAAGCCGCGCTGCGCGAAGTGGGCAAGCTCGAACGCTCCAGTGAGCAGAGCCCCGAGGGCGGCTGGATCCGCACCTGGCTCGACACCGTCCTGGACCTGCCGTGGAACGTCACCACCGAGGACTCCGCCGACCTGAAATCGGCCCGCGAGATCCTCGACGCCGACCATCACGGGCTCCGGGACGTCAAGGACCGCATCGTCGAATACCTGGCCGTCCGGGCCCGGCGTGCCCAGCGCGGGCTGCAGGTCGTCGGGGGTCGCGGCTCCGGCGCCGTGATGGTGCTGGCCGGCCCACCCGGCGTCGGCAAGACCTCGCTGGGTGAGTCCGTCGCCCGGGCGCTGGGCCGCAGGTTCGTGCGCGTCGCCCTCGGCGGCGTGCGCGACGAGGCCGAGATCCGTGGCCACCGGCGCACCTACGTCGGCGCGCTGCCGGGCCGGATCGTGCGTGCGATCGGCGAGGCGGGGTCGATGAACCCCGTGGTGCTGCTCGACGAGATCGACAAGGTGGGTTCCGACTACCGCGGCGACCCGAGTGCGGCACTGCTCGAGGTCCTGGACCCGGCGCAGAACCACACCTTCCGCGACCACTACCTGGACCTGGATCTGGACCTGAGCGACGTGGTCTTCCTGGCCACCGCCAACGTGATCGAGAACATCCCCTCGGCGCTGCTGGACCGCATGGAACTGGTGCAGATCGACGGCTACACCGAGGACGACAAGGTGGCCATCGCCCGCGACTACCTGCTGCCCCGGCAGGCCGAACGTGCCGCGCTGACGCCGCAGGAGGTCACCGTGACCGACGCCGCGCTGCGCAAGATCGCCGCCGACTACACCCGCGAACCGGGGGTGCGGCAGTTCGAGCGGCTGCTGGCCAAAGCGTTGCGCAAGGTGACCACCAAGCTGGCCGGCCCGGCGGCTCCGGTGCTCACCATCGACGAACCGGACCTGGTCGAGTACCTGGGCCGGCCGCGGTTCACCCCGGACTCGGCCGAGCGGACCGCGGTGCCCGGCGTGGCCACCGGGCTGGCCGTGACCGGCCTTGGCGGCGACGTGCTGTACATCGAGGCGGGTTCGACCGACGGTGAGCCCGGGTTGCACCTGACCGGGCAGCTGGGCGACGTGATGAAGGAGTCAGCGCAGATCGCGCTGTCCTACGTGCGGGCCCACGCCGAGCGGCTCGGCGTCGACCCGGCCGCGCTGGATCGCCGGATCCACGTCCACGTGCCCGCAGGCGCGGTGCCCAAGGACGGCCCGTCGGCCGGTGTGACGATGGTGACCGCGCTGGTGTCGATGGCCACCGGCCGTAAGGTCCGCGCGGACGTCGGGATGACCGGCGAGGTCACCCTCAACGGCCGGGTGCTGCCGATCGGCGGCGTCAAGCAGAAGCTGCTGGCCGCCCAACGTGCCGGACTGTCAACGGTTTTCATCCCACAGCGCAACGAGCCGGATCTGGATGACGTGCCGGCCGAGGTGCTCGAGGCCCTGGAGGTCAAGCCGATGACCGACGTCGCCGAGATCGTGGTGCAGGCGCTGGAACCGCTGGCCGAGGCCGTCGACAGCGCGGCCTAGTCCGGCGCGCCGGTAGCTACGGGCACAGCGGGTTCTGGTACGGCTGGGCCAGGTCGCAGGCCGACCGGTCCGGGCCGCTGGTGTCGTCGCCGGGACCCGGCGCCGTCACGTTGGTGGGCTCGTCCACGTTGGTCGTCTGCTCCGGCGCCGCCGGCGCTCCAGGGCACAGCGTGTTCTGGTACGGCTGGCTCAGATCGCACGCCGAGAGGTCGGAGCCGTCCGGGTTCTCTGGTGCCGGCGTCGGGTCCGGCGAAGTGCGCTCCTGCCCCTCGCCGGGGATTGGCACGCACTGCCCGGGGGTAGCCGGGTTGTCGATGAAGCCCAGTGTGCAGTCGGCCACCGCCGGCCCGGGTGCCGGCAGGATCGACGACAAACCGATCATCGGCGCCGCCAGTGCGACGCCGAAACCTGCAGCCAGTGCGGCGAGTCGCCGGGGGGGTGGGGTGTTCGTCATGGTCCCTCCTCGCAAGATGCAGCAATGTCTAGCATGCGCGGCGCCGGCCGGCACGGTGATTCCGCGAATCCCGATCGTCGCCCACGCGGCGTACCGATTCAACTGCAGATCGAAACCGGTTGTCACTCAGACGGTTTCGGGTGCTTACCTCCCGCAGTGGGCGCCACCATGACATCGGTCACAGGCATTCGGATCGGCACGTCGGGGTGGTCCTACGACCACTGGGCCGGCGTGCTGTACCGGCCCGGCCTGCCGGTCGCGAAGCGGCTGGCCCGCTATGTCGAGGTGTTCGACACCGTCGAACTCAACGCCAGCTTCTACCGTTGGCCGCGCGACGCCACCTTCGCGGGCTGGCACAGCCGTTTGCCCGCAGACTTCACCATGTCGGTGAAGGTTCACCGCGGATTGAGCCACTTCCGCCGGCTGGCTGACCCGGAACCCTGGGTGGAGCGGCTGGAACGCTGCCAGCAGGCCCTCGGCGACCGGCGCGAGGCGGTGCTGGTGCAACTGCATCCGGACATGCAGCGCGACGATGCCCGGCTGGAACACTTTCTCGGCCTGGTTCCGGACTGGATCCGGATCGCCGTCGAGATGCGCCATCCGTCCTGGGATGACCCGGCGGTCTACGACCTGCTGCAGCGCCACGGTGCGGCCTACGTCGTGATGAGCGGGCCACGACTGCCCTGCGTGCTGCGGGCCACCACCGACTTCGTCTACGTTCGCATGCACGGGCCCGACACCGACACCATGTACGCGGGCAGCTACACCGGTGACGACCTGCGCTGGTGGGCTGACCGCATCCGGGAATGGCGGGCCCAGGACCGCCGGGTGCTGGTGTACTTCAACAACGACGGCCACGGCAACGCCGTGCGCAACGCGCTGGACCTGCGGGCAGAGCTGACCGGATAGTCACCGGTCCAGCAGGCGGCGCTTGGCCGTGCTGAACTCGGCGTCGGACAGGTCGCCGCGATCGCGCATGGTGACCAGCCGGTGCAGCTGCTCGGCGGTTTCGGGATCTAGGTCGGTGTCGTCGGTGGCCGCGCGGACGATCGGCTCGTCCTCGGCGATCTCGATGTGCTCGCGGCGTTCGGGGTGGGCCAGCACCACCAGCCGGTCGCCCGGCTCCGGCACCTCACCGAGCAGGAACAGCGACTTCACCGAGGCCTCGTAGGGCGGGGTGCCGTCGGGTGGTTGCACCCGCACCCGCAGGGTTCGGCGAACGTAGAGCTTGTCGACGACCACGTTCAGCAGCGGCCTGACGACATCGACGATCACCGCGTCGCCGCGCAGACCCTCCACCCGCACCCGGTCCACCTCGGCCACCTGTCTGGTCAGCCAGGCACCGTAGCCGAGCACAACCGCCGCGCAGAGCAACGGTCCCCACATCGAGGCGGGGGCGGTCCAGTCCGCGACCCACGGGATGACCGAGGCGATGACCCAGCCGACTCCGGTTCCGCGCCTGGCCCGACGGGCGATCGCCATGAACACCAACAGCTGAGCGACGTAGCCGGCGACCCACACCCCCAGCGCCCAGGCCCGGCCCGCGGTCCCGGTGGGCTGCGCCAACAGCCAGGGGACACCCATGGCGGGGGCGACCACCAGGACGCACCACAGCACCGACAGCGCCGCTATGGTCCGCCACATCACTGCGCCAGGGTAGCGCCCGGGACGGCGGTGGCATCTTCCTCGGTTGCGGCGCCAAGCACGGTCACGGTTCCGGAGTTGCCGTCCACCCGAACCCGCATCCCCGTCACCAGCCGGGCCGTCGCGCCGGGAACGTCGACCACGAACGGCACCCCGAGGTGGCGGGCGACCACGGCGGGATCCGCAGCGCTGCGCCCGGCATCGGTGACGACGGCGGCGGGGGTGCCCGCGAGGATCGCGCAGTCGAGGTCGGCCGCGGCCAGCACGGCGATCTCGCCCGGTGCCAGATCGGTGTCGTCGACCGAGCGCAGCACCCGCACGGTGCCTTCGGCGATGCCGTGGGAGACGACGCGGCCGCACATTTCACCGTTGTCCGCGGGATCGTGCGCGGTCAGCGGCTCCCAGCGGCCGTTGATCACCTGAGGCAACGCAACGGCCTGCAACCGCTCACGCTCGGCTGCCCGGCGTTTGACGCGCAACCGGGCATCGACCGGCATGACCAGCGCCTCCTCGGTCGTCAGGTAGAAGATATCCTCGGGCGCGGCGAGCTTCTCCTGCACCGCCAGTCGTGCGCCGAGTTCCCTTACCGCCAAACGCAATTCATGTGTGAAGCGCAGCGTGGTGTCGTAGGCGAGTTCGCGGGCGGCGGCCGCGCCGGCTCTGGTGGCGTCGGCCCGCGGGGCCCGGGTGACCCGGCCGGCGGCGCCGAGCACGGCCTCGGGCCGGTCGGCGAACACGCGTGCCGCCAGGTCGACTTCCCCCGGCCCGCGGTGGCCGATCCGGGCCACCGCCGCGTCGAACGCGGTGGCGAACATGGGTGCGGCGGCGCGGGCGGCGTCGAGGTCACCGCCGTCGATCGAGGCCCGCGCGTAGGGGTGGGCCGCGATGACGTTGGCCAGCGAGGTGAGTTCGGCGTGCATCCGGCCGATGGTCCCCCCGCCGTCGGAGGCGTCGGCGGTGGCCGCCTCGACATGGGTGGGTGCAACCTCGGCGAACAACACCCCGAGACCCGAGAGCACCCACCCCTGCTGAATACGGTTGCGCAGCAACCGGACCCGGGAACCCAGCGCCGCATCGCTCAGGCCCGAGAGCGAGTGCGCATCGAGGTGCTCGGCCCCGGCCGCCATGCCGTAGGCCGCGAGATGGCGCCGGAACATCCGGGCGGAGGCGGCGATCCGGGCCGAGGTCAGCGCCGCGGTCACCGGGTTGGCACCGCCGGCCTGCGGCCGGCCCGCGGGCAACGGGTCGATGTCCCCCGCCGCCGCGCGTAACGATGCGGCCAGGGCACCGGCCCGGTCCGGCAGCCGCGGCTGGGCAGCGGCGAGCACGGACGCGCCGAGATAGATCCGGTGGCCGAAGCTCGCCACCAGCCGGGTGTCCCACTCGGTGCCCACCGCCGGGGGCAGATTCAGCAGCCGGGACCCCGCCCGGGCGGCCATCCGCAGCCCGGTCAGGTGCACCTCCATCGACATCGGCGTGAGCGGGCTGGTGTCGCCGAACCCCGCCGCCACGAACACCGGGAAACGGGGGTCGATCCGGCTGTCGAACTCGCCTTCGGCGCCTTCCGGCGCCGCACCGGCCAGGCGTTCGCCCGCGGGGTCGGCTGCGCGTGACCCAGGGTCCTCGACCGGCATCGGGAAGCGGTTCGACACGGGTACGGCCCCGCCGGCTTCGAGTTTGCGCCCGGCCAGCCCGCGGGCGGTGTCGGCGACGGCATCGAGCGCCGACCAACCGCATTCGAAGCCCCAATCACGTTGCAGCGGAATGAGATCCAGTGTCGACGCCGGCCGGGGCCACGGGCGGATACCGCGGGTGCCTCGCCGGGGTTCGGCGCCCAGCAGCACGTGGCGGACCGCCGCCGCGTCGATGACGTCGGCGGTGCCGAGGTCGACGGCCCCGGTGTGCTCGACCTCGACGGCCGTCACCACGAACCGGACCAGATCGTCGACGTGCAGTACGTGCTGCGGCCCGGACACCGGGGCATCGAGCAGGCCCGCGACGGTGCGGGCGACCAGCGCGTCTACCCGCCGGCCCACCGGTGCCGCGATCCGCACCACCAGGCTGGGCGCCCAGCCGCTGGTCACGAGTTCCTCGGCCTGCCGCCACGGCGACGGCGCCAGCAGCGACAGCGACGGGAACACCAGCCGGGAGCCAGCGCGGGCCGCGGCGTCACCGACCCGAACCACGTCGGCCTGGCGCAGCGGTCCCGAACCGGGCAACGGAACCACCACGTCGGCGTCGGCGGCCAGGGCGCGCACGACCGGGTGGTCCAGACCGGCGCGGGTGAAACTCACCTCGGAATCGAGGTCGCGGTGTCCCCGCTCGGCGATCCCCATTACGTCATGGCCCGATGCCAGCAAGCTACGGGCCAGCGCGCGCCCCAGCGCGCCGGTGACCTCCGTGAGCAAGATCCGCATACCAGGCCCTACTTCCCCCCGCCGCTTCGACGAGGATAGGCAGGTCCCGGCTAAATTTTCGCCCTTTCGACCGCGCCGACCGGGCGGCCGGATCAGCCGAGGGTGGCGCGGCCGTCCGAAGCCACCCGCACCCGCGCGCCGGCGATGTCGGTGTCGACCGTCACCGCCGCGGCATCTCGATCCTCGATGAGGCCCAGGGTGCGCTCGCCCGCCGGAGTCAGCACCGACAGGAACGCCTTCTCGGGCTTGCCGTCCCGGCCGTACGGTGCGGTCCAGGACTCCACCGTCCCGGTCCCCTCCCACGCCACCAGCGCGGTGCGGGTCGGCTCGCGGTCCACCGCGGGCTGGACGTCCTCCCACCGGAACGCGGTGGGCGGCGGTGTGGCGCTGTACACCCCGAAGCTGTGCTTGGTCAGGTAGCCGCCGTTGGCGCTGATCAGGCCGCGGCGCTTCGGATCGGCGCGCAGCAGGCCGGTCATGGTGGCGATCGAGTGCATGACGTAGTTGTTCCACGGGCCGCCGGCGAACGTCAGCCCGCCGGTCACCGTCAGTGGGCGCTGCGGGTCGTCGAGGGCCAGCCCCAGTTCGGCGGCGGCGACCTGCACTGCGGACGGGAAGCACGAATACAGGTCGACGTGATCGAGGTCGTCGACGCCGATGCCGGCGAGCTCGAGGGCCCGGCGCCCGGCGATCCGGATGGCCGGCGAGCGATGCAGATCGCCACGCTCGGTGATCGAGTAGGTGTCATGGGAGTCGGTGCCCGCGTACGGGAACACCCAGTGGTCCTGCGGGATCTGCAGATGCGTCGCCCGCTCCGACGAGCAGAGGACGACCACGGCGCCCTGGTTGACCATGTTGTTGGAGTTCATCAGCTTCGGGTAAGGCCAGCTGATCATCCGGTTGTCCGGGCGGGGCTGCCAGATCTCCTCGGCCGGGATCGGCTCCCGGCTCCAGGCGTGCGGATTGGCCGCGGCCACCGCGCTGAACCGGGCCCACAGCTCGCCGATCCGGCGGCGGTGCTCGTCGCTGCTCTCCCCGTTGGCGATCCGCAGGGCCTGCTCGAACATCGGGTACACGTGCGAGGGCAGCAGCAGTCCAACGTGGTCCTCGGCCGGGCCCGCCATCGGCACCTCTGACTCCGCGCCCGGCGGCACCGCGACGCTCTCGTCCTGACGCGTCCAGTGCGGCCGAATCCCGTTGTTCTGCAGGCGTTTCCGGGTGCGCCAGGTCTCGGCGCCCGCCAACAGCACCACATCGGCACGGCCCCGCTGGATGTCCAGGCAGGCCTGGTTCACCAGCGACTGTGGGGTGTTGCCGCCCGCGCCGGTGTAGGAGGTGGCCGGGTCCTTCGCGCCGATCTTGGCGGCGAGCAGCAGGCCGGGGTCGCGGTAGCGCCAGGACAGCAGGTTGACCACTCGGATCGCGTCGACGGCCTGCAGCACCCGCGGGTCGGCCGCCTCCCGCGCCGCCATCGCCATCAGGTCGACCGGTTCGAGTTCGGGGTCGTCCAGGCGTTCGTTGACCTGCCCGGCTCCGACGATGACCGGCGTGCGCGGGTCCAGTCCCATCGATGCTTCCTTCCGGTTGACGCCCGTCAAAACCTAGCATCGGGTGTGGGACCGCCGAGACCGCGGCCGTGCCACCGCGGCGGGTCCGCGTGGCTTTTGCGACTCGCTCGGCCAGTCGAAGCTGACGTCTAAATGACGTTGCCTTCTATTTGGCGGGTCGGCCCCCACCACCTGTCCGCCGATGCCAGTATTGGCCTCGATCAGTAGCCGAACGGTCGGAAAGGACCAACGTGACCGAGGAATTCAACGGGGTCATCAAGCTCGACATTCGCGATTCGGTCCCGGACTGGAAGCCGTTCGAACTGAAGAAGCCGCCGGAGGGCGCGCCCAACGTCCTGATCGTGCTCTACGACGACACCGGTCTGGCGGCCTGGTCGCCCTACGGCGGGCGGATCAACATGCCCACGATGGACCGGTTGGCCGACAACGGCATCACCTACACCCAGTGGCACACCACCGCACTGTGCTCGCCTACCCGCTCGACCTTCCTCACCGGCCGCAACCACCACGTCAACCGGTGCGCGTCGATCACCGAGGGCTCGATGGGCTTCCCCGGCGCGGCCGGCCGACTGCCCGCCGAGTGCGCGACCATCGGCCAGGTGCTGCAGGACAACGGCTACGCGACCATGTGGCTGGGCAAGAACCACAACGTCCCGGTCGAGGACCTCTCCCCGGCGGGCAGCCGCTCGGAGTGGCCGCTGTCCAAGGGCTTCGACCGGTTCTACGGCTTCCTGGGCGGCGAGACCAACCAGTGGTATCCCGACCTGATCGAGGACAACCACGCCATCGAACCGCCCTACACCCCCGAAGAGGGCTACCACCTGTCCAAGGACCTCGCCGATCAGGCCATCAAGATGCTGCAGGACCTGCGGTCCTCGGGCCCGTCGAAGCCGTGGTTCATGTGGTTCTGCCCGGGGGCCAACCACGCCCCGCACCACAGCCCGCAGGAGTACATCGACAAGTACAAGGGCGTGTTCGACGACGGTTACGAGGCCTACCGGGAGTGGGTGCTGGCCCGGATGATCGAGCGCGGCGTGGTGCCGGCCGGCACCGAGCTGACGCCGCTGAACCCGATGCCCGACGACGTCGCCAACGAGGCCGACTACGTGCGGCCGTGGGCCGAGCTCAACGAGGACGAGAAGCGGCTGTTCTGCCGGATGGCCGAGGTCTTCGCCGGCTTCTCGGAGTACACCGACGCCCAGGTGGGCCGCATCGTCGACTTCCTCGAGCGCACCGGCCAGCTGGACAACACGATCATCTTCTACTGCGCCGACAACGGCGCCTCCGGCGAGGGCACCCCGAACGGATCGGTGAACGAGAACAAGTTCTTCAACGGCTTCCCGGACAGCCTCGAGGAGAACCTGTCCTACTTCGACGAGCTGGGCGGCCCGGAGACCTACAACCACTACCCGACCGGCTGGGCGGTCGCCTTCTCCACGCCGTTCCAGATGTTCAAGCGCTACTCGCAGTACGCCGGCGGCACCTGCGACCCGCTGGTCATCCACTGGCCCAAGGGGATGAAGGCCCGCGGCGAGATGCGCCACCAGTACCACCACTCCACCGACATCGTGCCGACCATCCTGGAGGCCGTCGGCCTGGAGATGCCCACGGTGTACCGCGGGGTCGAGCAGTACCCGCTCAACGGGGTGTCGATGCGCTACAGCTTCGACGACGCCAACGTCCCGACCACCAAGAAACGGCAGTACTTCTCGATGCTGGGCACCCGCGGCATCTGGCAGGACGGCTGGAAGGCCGCCGCCCTGCACGCGCCGATCAGCGGCAAAGGACATTTCGACCAGGACCGCTGGGAGCTCTACCACGTCGATGAGGACCGCGCCGAGGCGCGCAACCTCGCCGAGGAACACCCGGAGAAGCTGCAGGAGCTGATCGCCGCCTGGTTCGAGGAGGCCGAGGCGAACTTTGTTCTGCCCCTTGATGACCGGCCGGCCATCGAGCAGATTACCGACGAGCGCCCGCAGGGCGAACCGCCCCGGTCGCGCTACATCTACTACCCGGACACCTCACCGGTGCCCGAGTCCACCGCGGTCAACATCCGCGGCCGCTCCTACAAGATCCTGGCCGACGTCGAGGTGACCCCGGAGTCCGAGGGTGTGATCTTCGCGCACGGGTCGCGTTTCGGGGGGCACTCGCTGTTCATCAGGGACCGCAAGCTGCACTATGTCTACAACTTCCTGGGCATCAAACCCGAACAGGTCTTCGTCTCCCCGGAGTTGCAGCCCGGGCAGCTGACCCTGGGCGTGGAGTTCGTCCGGGAGGGCGCGGGCGAGCACATGGAATCGCTGGGAACCGCGAAGCTCTACGTGGGTGACGAGGTGGTCGCCGAGGGGCCGATGCGGGCCCAGATCGGGCCGTTCACCCTGTGCGGCGACGGGCTGTGCGTCGGCTACGACAGCGCCGATCCGGTGAGCCGGTCCTACCCGCCGAACTTCCCGTTCACCGGTGGGCGGATCATCGGGGTCGCGGTCGACATCGGCGAGGACCAGTACCTGGACCTGGAGAAGCTGGCGGCGGCGGCGTTCGCCCGGGACTGACCGGGGCGGAGCGGCAATGCTGGGGGGCGAAGGTGGATTCCGGTACCCGTGCGGTCGTTCTGCGGGCGGCTCTCGAGGAGATGCTGGCTCGCGGTCTCGACGAGCTGACGACGTCGCGGTGGTGTTTCGGCGCGCCGCCGACCGCGGTGCTGCAGGACCCATCTTCACCGGCTCACCGGTGCGGCCGGACTACGTCGCCCAGTTGGTCGGCATCTTCGTCCGCGGGGTCGGCCGGGGCGCCGCGGGCTAACCCGCCGCCTCGCAGATTCGCCTGCCCTGCCGCACGACGTCGCGTTCGCTGACCTTCAGGCCGGGCAGGCCCGGGTCGTCGAGCGCTATCTCGGTCATCGGGTGCCAGCCCTCCTTGGCCGACCACTCATCGGCAGTCTCGTCCACGGCGTAGGTGGTGCGGCTTCCGTCGGGGGTGAAGGTGATCGACCCGCCCTTCGACATGTGACAGGTCAGCGTTCCGGCGGCCGGCGTGAACGGCCAGGCGCCGCCGAACGACGCCCGGCTCAGGTGTTCGGCCCGGACCGGCGGCGGGGCGGTGCTGCACGCCACCAGGCCCACGCCGACGGCGACCGGAAGCCAGGCGAAACGCACGACCCGACGCTAGTTCATCCCCGCCGCGGTGACACCGCGGTTTCTCCGGGTGGATTGCGGGTAAAGCGAAGTGTTGCCGAGTTGAGAGTGAGGGTTCGCATGCCATTTGCGTCCAGAACCGCGTCCAGAACGAGGATGACGATTGTCGGGAGCGCCGCGGTGCTCGCGTTGGCGGTCGGTTGCGGGAACAACAGCGGGTCGACCGAGAGCAGCACATCGACGACGTCCACCACGACATCCACCACGTCATCGGAGGTGGTGACGCCCACCAACAGCCCGGGCGACGGCGGTACCGGCACCGAGACGCCCGGCGGGGCGACCGGTGGCGGCGGCCCGGCGGGCGGCGGTGGCGCGGTTCCGGGCGGTCCAACCGGTGGCGGCGGACCCGGCGGTGGCGGCGGTGAGATTCCCGGCGGGCCGAGTGGCAGCGGCGGACCCGGCGGCGGCAGCGGATCGATTCCCGGCGTCGGCAGCGGTGGCGGCGGCCCGGGCGGCGGCGGTGGCTGCGTCAACGGCGTCGGCTGCATCGGCACGCCGTAATCGGTCGCGGGCCGACCGAACTCAGGAGTCGGCCGGCCCCGTCCGGTAGATGGACTTGAGGCTGAAGAACGCCTCCAGGCCCTCCGGTCCCAGTTCCCGGCCGATGCCGCTGGCCTTCACACCGCCGAACGGCGCCCGGAAGTCCAGCTGGTAGTCGTTGACGCCGACGGTTCCGGTGCGGATCTCGCGGGCCACCTCGGTGGCCCGGTCGTCGTCGCTGGACCAGACCGTGCCGGCCAGGCCGAACTCGCTGTCGTTGGCCAACGCGATCGCCTCGGCGTCCCCGTTGTAGGGAATGACGGCCAGCACCGGCCCGAAGATCTCCTCCTGCGCGATGCGATCGGAGTTGCGCACGTCGGCGAAGACCGTCGGTGCGACGAACCAGCCCCGCGGCTGATCGGCCGGGACCGAGCCGCCCACAACGAGTTTCGCATCGCTGTTACGCCCGGCTTCGATGTAGCCGAGCACCCGGTCGCGCTGGCGGGCGCTGACCAGCGGGCCGATGTCGGTGGCCGGGTCCAGCGGGTCGCCGACCTTCATGCCGTCCACCAGGGCGACCAGCGCAGCCACCACATCGTCGTAGCGGGACCGCGGCGCCAGGATGCGGGAGCTGAGGTAACAGGTCTGGCCGTTGTTCACGAACGAGGCCGATTGCAGTCCCTTCATGGTCACGTCCAGGTCGGCGTCGTCGAGGATGATCGCCGCGGACTTACCGCCCAGTTCGAGGGTCACCGGGCGCAGCAGCCGACCGCAGACCTCGCCGATGGCCCGGCCCGCGGCGGTGGACCCGGTGAAGCTGACCTTGTCCACCCCGGGATGGGAGACCAGGTGCGCGCCGGTTTCCACCGCCCCCGGCACGATGTTGAGCACGCCGGGCGGCAGCCCGCACTCCTGCGCCGCCTCGGCGAACACCAGGGCGTCCAGCGCGGTCTCGGGCGCGGCCTTGAGCACCACCGTGCAGCCGGCGGCCAGGGCGGGCGCCAGCTTGAACGCCGACAGCGCCTGCGGGTAGTTCCACGGCACCACCGCGGCCACCACACCCACCGGTTCCCGGCGCACGATGGTGTGTCCGATGACGCTGGGCCGGATCTCCTCGATCGGGGTCTCGGTGATCAGCTGGGCGTAGTAGCGCAGCAGTGCGGCGGGGAACGCGCCGTTCGCCCCGCGGGACAACGACATCGGCATGCCGTTCTCCCGCGTCACGAGTCGGTCGGTGGTGCGGGCGCGCCGCTGCAGCGCGGCCGCGAAGCCGCCCAGCACCTCGGCGCGATGGTCCGGGGACGCCGACGACCACTCCGCCAGCGCGGTGCGTGCGGCGGCGACCGCGTCGTCGACCTCGGCGGCGGTGGCGCTGGCGCCGTCACCGAGCGGCTCGCCGGTCGCCGCCTCCAGAACCGGTTCGGCCTGATCGGCCGGCCGCAGCCGGCCGTCGATGAAAACCCTTGCGCCGGTAGTCATTCCGGGACTCCCCTCTTCTCCGCCTCTGCGGTGCTGAACAGTACGCCGTCGGCAAGCAGACCGTCGACATCGCTGTCGGCCATCGCCAGGACCTCTCGGCAGACCTGCCGGGTGTCTGCGCCGGGCAGCGGTGCGGGGCGCTGCGGAGCCGGCGGGATGTGCCGGTAGGGCGCCGGGCCGGCCTCGGTGGGCAGCGGATGCTCCAGCAGCGGGTGCGCCATCTCGGCCAGCGTCGCCCTGGCGCGCAGCTGCGGATCCGCCAACAGGTCGCCGGCCCGGTTCATCGGCCCCGCGGCCAGCCCGCGCGACTGCAGCGCCTCGGCGGCCTCGGCCGGGGTGCGGCCCGACGCCCACTGCGCCAGCCCATCCGGCAGCCCGGCCGGATCCGACCCGGTCAGTTCGGCGGCGGCCCGTCGATCGGCGTCGGATCGCAGTGAGACCACGCACCATTCGTCGTCGCCGGCGCACGGCAGCACGGCGTGGGTCACCCCGTCCGGTTCGACACCGCCGGAGTGCGCCGCCGCGGCCCGGGCGGTGTAGAGGATGTCGAGCTGGTTGATGGCGGCCTCGGCCTGCGAGACGTGCAGCCGGGCGCCGAGACCGTTGCGTTGCCGCCGGATCAGGGCCGCCAGCGCGCCGATCGCGCTGATTCGGCCGACCACGTGGTCGGGAAAGATCGTGGTGGCGTCGTAGAAGGCGTGCGGGCGCGCGGGGTCGGCGGCTTCGTCGGAGGTCCACAGCGAGGTCACTCCGACGGTGGCCCGCACCAGCGGTCCGTAGCCCATCCGCGCGCTCCACGGCCCGGTGTCGCCGAACGCGCTGCTCTCGGCCAGCACGATGGCGGGATTGAGCTCATGCAGCCGTTCGTAGGGAAAGCCAAGGCCGGCAAGGGTTCCGGGCTTGAAGTTCGCGAACACCGCATCGGAGGCGGCGACCAGGCGGGCGAAGATCGCGGCACCCTGCGGGCTTCGGATGTCCAGGCCCAGGCTCAGGTGGTTGCGGTGCGCGCGGGCGAAGGACTCGCTGATCGATTGCCCGGCGCGGGTCTGCCGCAGTCCATCGGGATAGGCGGCGCTCTCGATCTTGATGACCTGGGCGCCCAGATCACCGAACAGCCGGCTCAGTTCGCCGCCGGCGACGATCACGCCCAGGTCGAGCACCCGGATGCCCTCCAGTGGGCGGGCGCCCACCGGTTGGCCGGCCGGTGGGGCGAACGGCGGCGCGGGCCAGCAGACATCGCTGTCGCCGACCGGCGGGGCCGGGGTGCGGTAGCCGGCGTGCGATCCGTCGACCACCCAGTAGCCGACCGGGATGGCGGTGCGAACCCCGGGCGCCAACTCGGCGTCGGCGAGTGCGCCGACCGCCCGGAAGTGCTCGGATTCCAGCGCCGCCGACGCCTCCAGCACCGCGGCGATCGGCACCCCGTGCGCCTGCCCGTCGGCGACCAACCGCGCCATGCTCTGCCCGGCGAACAACTCGGCGATCATTGACCCCAACTCGCCGAAGGACTTCGTGCGGGCCGCGATGGTGTCGAAGGCCGGATCCTGGAACTGCGCCGGCTCCCCCAGCCAGGCCCGCATCCCGCGCCATTGCCGCGGCGAGAGCACACAGATGCGGACGTAACCGTCGCCGCACCGGAAGATCGGGTAGGCGTCCTGGTTGCGGGGCCGGCCCCGCCACCGGTCGGCCAGGTTGCGGGCGGTCGCGGCCTGACCCTGGGTTCCGAACGGCGGGTCCAGCGCCAGCACGGTGGCATCGAACCTGGAGAAGTCGATGTGATCGCCTGCGCCGCAACGCAACCGGTTGAAGTAGGCCACCAGCAGGGCCCACGCCGCCTGGACTGCCGCGGTCGCCGAGGCGATGCCGTCGGGCGGCAGCACCGGAACGCCGGTGGTGGGCCCCGACCGGGACAGCGCGGTGGACATCGCGTACAGCACCGGGTCGGTAGCCTGCCAGGACGCCCGCGGACCGCCGGCGCCGAAGTCGGTGACCGACATGGTGACCAGGTGCGGGTAGCGGTCGGCGAGGTCCGCGCACGAGGTGCCGTAGTCCCCCGCCTGGCCGGAGAGCCCGCTGTCGACGATGATGTCGGCCTCGGCGGCCAGTTCGAAGAACAGCCGGCGGTCCGGTGCATTCGTCGAATTCAGCACGGTGCTGCGCTTGTTGGCGTTGTGCAGCGCGAACGGGATGCTCACCCCGGCCAGGGTGGGCCGTTCGCTGCGGGCCGGACTGCCCTCCGGCGGCTCGAGCTTGAGGACGTCGGCGCCCAGATCGGCCAACAGCCGCGTCACCGCGTCGGCCCGGCCGTCGGAGAGGTCCAGGACCCGCATGCCCGCCAGTAGTGGCTCTGATCCCAGCACGCCGGTCAGCGTAGTACCCGGCCTGAGCGACTATTCGTTGTCACCACCGGTGGAGACCGTCGCTCCCAGGGCGCCGCCGAAGGAGGTGCCGTGCGCCGCCGGCCACACCCAGTCCCGCACCTCGGGGATGTCGTCGCCGTGGCTGCGGGTGTACTCCCGGGCCGCCAGGCGCCGGTCGGCCATCTGCTGGCGCAGCGTCGCGCACGTCGACCCCAATGAGGGCACCCGGTCGATCACGTCCATCACCAGATGGAAGCGGTCGAGGTCGTTGAGCATCACCATGTCGAACGGCGTGGTGGTGGTGCCCTCCTCCTTGTAGCCCCGCACATGGATGTTCCGATGGCCGGTACGCCGGTAGGTCAGCCGGTGGATCAGCCACGGATAGCCGTGATAGGCGAAGATGATCGGCTTGTCGGTGGTGAAGATCATGTCGAAGGCGCGGTGCGACAGGCCGTGCGGATGCTCGGTGTCGTCCTGCAGTCGCATCAGGTCCACGACGTTGACGAACCGGATCTTCAACTCCGGCAGATACCGCTTGAGCAGGTCGACGGCGGCCAGCCCCTCCAACGTCGGCACATCGCCCGCCGTCGCGATGACGACGTCGGGGTCCTGCCCGAGGATCTCGGTGCCCGCCCACTCCCAGATCCCCAGCCCCCGGGTGCAGTGGGCGACCGCCTGCTCCATGGTGAGGAAGTTCGGGCTGGGCTGCTTGCCGGCGACCACGACGTTGACGTACTGACGGGAGCGCAGGCAGTGGTTGTAGGTGGACAGCAGGGTGTTGGCGTCCGGCGGCAGGTAGACCCGCACCACCTCGGCGCGCTTGTTCACGACGTGGTCGATGAAGCCCGGATCCTGGTGGCTGAACCCGTTGTGGTCCTGGCGCCAGACATGGCTGGACAGTAGGTAATTGAGGCTGGCGATCGGTCGCCGCCACGGAATGTGGTTGGTGACCTTGAGCCACTTGGCGTGCTGGTTGACCATCGAGTCGACGATGTGGATGAAGGCCTCGTAGCAGTTGAACAGCCCGTGCCGCCCGGTCAGCAGGTAGCCCTCGAGCCAGCCCTGGCACTGGTGCTCGGACAGCATCTCCACCACCCGGCCCGCGCGGGCCAGGTGCTCGTCGACCTCGGGCGAGAAGAACTCGGCGTTCCACTGCTTGGCGGTCACGTCGAAGACCGCCTGCAGCCGGTTCGACGCGGTCTCGTCGGGCCCGAAGATGCGGAAGTTGTCCGGGTTGAGCCGCACCACGTCGGTCAGCCACCGGCCCAGCACCCGGGTGGACTCGGCGATCGACGCGCCGGGCGCGGGCACGTCCACCGCGTACTCCCGGAAATCCGGCAGCCGCAGATCCTTGAGCAGCAGCCCGCCGTTGGCGTGCGGGTTGTCGCTCATCCGCAGCGTTCCGGACGGCGCCAGCGCGGCGATCGCCGCGTCGATCCGGCCGTCGGCGTCGAAGAGTTCGCCGGGGCGGTAGGAGGCCAACCAGTCGGCCAGCACCTGCAGGTGCTCGGGGGTGTCGCGGGCGCTGGCCAGCGGCACCTGGTGGGCGCGCCACGATCCGGTGGTCTTCTTGCCGTCGATGTAGTCCGGGCCGGTCCAGCCCTTCGGGGTGCGGAAGATGATCATCGGCCAGAGCGGTCGCTGCTCGTCGCCGGCGGCGGCGCGGGCCTTGATGCCGGCGATCTCGTTGAGCACCTCGTCGAGCAGGGCGGCGAACCGGCGGTGCGCGGTGAAGTGGTCCTCGTGCTCCGCGGCCTCGAACAGGTACGGGTTGTGGCCGTAGCCGACCATCAAGCTGCGCAGTTCGTCGGCACCGATCCGGTCCAGCACCGTCGGATTGGCGATCTTGTAGCCGTTGAGGTGCAGGATCGGCAGCACCACGCCGTCCTTGGCGGCGTTGACGAACTTGTTGGAGTGCCAACTGGTGGCCAGCGCGCCGGTCTCGGCCTCCCCATCGCCGACCACCGAGACCACCAGCAGATCGGGGTTGTCGAAGGCGGCGCCGTAGGCGTGCGACAGCACGTATCCCAGCTCGCCGCCCTCGTGGATCGAACCGGGAGTCTCCGGTGCGACGTGGGACGGGATGCCGCCCGGGAAGGAGAACTGGCGGAACAGCCGCCGGATGCCCTCGGTGTCCCGGGTGATGTCGGAGTACACCTCCGAGTAGGTGCCGTCCAGGTAGGCGCTGGCGACCAGACCGGGCCCGCCGTGGCCGGGGCCGGTGAGGTAGATCGTCGACTGGCCGCGTTCGGCGATCACCCGGTTGAGGTGGGCGTAGAGGAAGTTCAGGCCCGGGGTGGTGCCCCAGTGCCCGAGCAGGCGCGGCTTGACGTCGTCGCGCGACAGCGGCCTGTGCAGCAGCGGGTTGTCCAGCAGGTAGATCTGGCCGACCGACAGGTAGTTGGCGGCGCGCCACCAGCCGTCGAGCTGGGCCAGTCTGTCCGCGCCGATCGGGTGCACGTCCGCGGTCTGCCAGCTGGTTGTCACGGTGCTCATCGCCCCATCCAACGTGAGATCGGCGAACCGCGCACAGGCTGCACCGGTTGTTCACCCGGGTGACCATCGACACGCCTGAGCGGTCCTCGACCGCGGGTACAATCGACAGCAAATGTCCGAGCACAGCGCCGTGGCCGCGCACCCCCACCCAGCGCTGTCCCAGCTCGCCGCGCTGCACCACTTCCGCACCTATGTCGACATCGGCGTGGTCGTCGTGGTGCTGGCGATCACCAACCTGATCGCCCACTTCACCACGCCGTGGGCAAACATCGCTGTGGTGCCGGCCGCCGCCGTCGCGCTGGTCGCGCTGGTGCGTTCCCGCGGGCTGGGCTGGGCCGAACTGGGGCTGGGCCGCGAACACTGGCGCTCCGGGCTGGGCTATGCGCTGGCCGCGGTGGGCCTGGTGCTGACGGTGATCGCCGTCGGCGCGCTGCTGCCGTGGACCCGGCCGATGTTCCTGAACAACCACTACGCCACCCTGTCGGGAGCGCTGCTGGCCTCGATGATCATCATCCCGCTGCAGACCGTGATCCCCGAGGAGTTGGCGTTTCGCGGGGTGCTGCACGGCGCCCTGGACCGGGCCTGGGGCTTCCGGGGCGTGGCCGCCGCCGGCTCGCTGCTGTTCGGGTTGTGGCACATCGCCAGCTCGCTGGGTTTGACCAGCAACAACGTCGGCTTCACCCGGATTCTCGGCGGCGGCGTGCCGGGGATGCTGGCCGGCGTTGCGATGGCGGTGGTGGCCACCGCCGCCGCCGGGTTCGTGTTCACCTGGTTGCGCCGCCGCAGCGGCAGCCTGATCGCCCCGATCGCGCTGCACTGGGCGCTCAACGGGATGGGCGCGCTGGCCGCCGCCTTGGTGTGGCACCTGTCGATGACCTGACTGCGGGCCTCAGCGCGCTACGCGGTTGCGCCGCGCCCGGAACTCCCGGTTCTTGAGCTTGTTGCCGCACGTCGCCATGTCACACCAGGTGCCGCCGTGGTTGCGCGAGCGATCGTAGAACGCCCACCGGCAGTCCTCGTTGCCGCACGCCTTGAGGTGCTGCCACGTGCCGTCGCGCTGGGCCTCGGCCACCACCAGCAGCAGGGCCAGCAGGCGGCCCGCCTGCGCGTCGGCGACCGGGTCCACCCGCACGGTGCCGTCGTCGTCGAGGCGGGCCCGCGCGGTGGCCGTGTCGGCGATCCGGCGCAGCGGCGCCAGGTCCGCCGCGCTGGGGAGCGGGCCGCCGGCGTTGTGGACCACCATGGCCCGCAGCGCCTCCCGGACGGCGCGGACGGTCGCAAGGTCGTCGGCGCTGGGCGTCCGGTCCGCGGCCAGCAGGCCGTGGGCGACCAGCCAGGGCCGGGCGGCAGCGGCGTCGGCCAGCCGGTCGGCACCCGACTCCAGGTCGACCGTGTTGATCAGGGCCTGGATGCGGGTAAGCGGTTCGGGTGCGGGTTTGGCCTCGGCATCGCCGAGCCATCCGACGGCGGGCTCCGACATGAGGTCGAGAATAAAGGGAAATGACCGGTGAATCAACTTGACTGGTCATGCATGACCGGTATAGCGTTCTAGAAGGTCACTGTAGGACCGGCGGTGGAGTCGGCCGGGGAGAAGGAAAAGCCGTGGGGCATAACGATTTCGATCAAGACATTCAGCAATCCGACGGTTCGCCGTGGCCGGATTGCCCCGAGGACGTGGCCGGCACCTCTGCGATGGTGCGGCTCCGGGCCCGGCTGTTCGCCGGCCGGCTGGACCGCGAACTCGACGCCGGGGCCGTCCCGATGCCCGGCAGTGCCCTGGCCGCCCACGTGGCACGGCTGACCACGGTCGACGAGCGGGAAGCGCTGGCCCGGGCCCTGCGCCACGCGATGGCCGAGGCACATCATGCCGCCGCCGGCGTGCCGCTGCGCATCCCGGTCAACTGGGAGTCGATGATCCCGTGCCGCGATGTGGTCGATGACATCACGTTGCGGCTGCACTCCCCCCGGCCGGTGCGGCCCCGCGGGGTGGCGCGGCTGCGAATCCTGCTGTCGGACGGGACCGGACCGCTGTACCAGGAGGGCCGCGGCAGCCTGCCCGCCGGGCTCCGGGGTGTGCTCGCGGCGCTGTGAGCTACCCGGGCAGCAGCACCGCCGCCCCGGCGATGCGGCCCTCGACCAGATCGGTCAGCGCCTGGTCGGCCCGGGCCAACGGATACTCCGGTGTGGTCACCTCGATGCGGTGCCGGCCGGCGAACTCCAGGAAGTCGCGGGCGTCGACGCGGGTGTTGGAGCTGACCGAGCGAACCTGGCGCTCCTGGAACAGATGTCGCTGATAGTTCAGCGCCGGAATGTCGGACAGGTGGATGCCGGCGATCGCCAGGGTGCCGCCGCGATCGAGGGCCTCCAGCGCGGGCGGCACCAGATCGCCCACCGGGGCGAACAGGATCGCGGCGTCCAGCTTGACCGGCGGCGAGTCGGCCGCGCCCTGCGCCGACGCCGCGCCGAGGCCCAGGGCGAGGTCGCGCGCCTCGGCCCCACGGGTCATCACGTGCACCTCCGCCCCCTGCGCGATGGCGACCTGCGCGGTGATGTGGGCGCTGCCGCCGAACCCGTACAGACCCAGCCGGCCGCCGGGCGGTAGCTCCGCGCGCAGCAGTGACCGGTAGCCGATGATGCCCGCACACAGCAGCGGCGCCAGCTCGCTGTCGGAGTAGCCGGCCGGCAGCCGGTGCGCGAAATCCGCTGGCACGGTGGCGAAGTCGGCGTATCCCCCATCGGCATCCCAGCCGGTGTAGCGCGAATTCGGGCACAGGTTCTCGCTGCCGCGCCGGCAGTACTCGCACACCCCGCAGGTATGCCGCAGCCAGGCGATGCCGACCCGATCCCCCACCGCGAAGCCGTCCACCTCGGCACCGAGTGCCGCCACCTCGCCGACGACCTCGTGTCCCGGCGTCACCCCCGGCCGGTGCACCGGCAGGTCACCCTCGGTGACGTGCAGGTCGGTGCGGCACACCCCGCAGGCCCGCACCGCCACCAGCAGATCGCCCGGACCGGGCTGCGGGACCGCGGCCGCGCTGTCGAACTCCAATGGGCCGCTGCGCATCGGGCCGGGCCTGCGCACCCGCCACGCGCGCATCGTCGCCGGGACGCCCGTTGTGCCGCCTGCCATCCCACCATCGTGCCCCCTCCCGCGGGCCGCGGCGCGGCCGCCGGTCGGCAAGGGACCAATGGCCCCGGATCAGGGCCTTTCGGGGACTGTGCGACCGGCCGTTCCGGTGTGACGGTGGAGGTGACAACCGATGTGCGGCAACGAGTGGGATGGACGTGCGATGGACGTGGGGATGGGCCGGGAACTGCCCGACGCGGCGAGCGTGGAGGCCGCGCTGGCACTCGCGGTCCGGGCGCCGTCGGTGCACAATTCGCAGCCCTGGCGCTGGCGCGTCGGCGATGAGAGCGTGCATCTGTACGCCGACCCGAACCGGCAGCTGCACCGCATCGACCCGGCCCGGCGTGATCTGATGCTCAGTTGCGGTGTGGCGCTGCAACATTTCACCGTGGCGCTCTCGGCGCTGGGCTGGCAGTCCACGGTGCACCGCTTCCCCAACCCGGCCGACCCGGACCACCTGGCCAGCATCGAGATCCTCGACAGCACCGTCGACGAGCAGGCCATCGCGCTGGCCGCGGCCATCCCGCGACGGCGCACCGACCGGCGCTGGTTCTCGTCCTGGCCGGTGCCCGGCGGGGACATCGCGGTGATGGCCGCGCGGGCGGCGCACTCGGGGGTGTTGCTGCGCCGCGTCGAGGACGAGGGTGACCTGGCCGCCGTGGTGGCGCGCGCGGTGCGCGAACACATCAGCGATCCGGAGTACCTGGCCGAGCTCGCGATGTGGAGCGGGCGGCACGGCAGCCCGGCCGGCGTCCCGGCCCGCAACACCCCGTCGGCGGAGCAACAGGGCAGGTTCCCGGCCCGGGTCTTCGCCAACCCGGTGCTCGATCAGCCGGCCGGCGTCGAGGCCCGTGACGATGCCGGGGTGGTGCTGGTGCTGGCCACCGCCACCGATGACCCGCCCGCGCTGCTGGCGGCCGGGGAGGCCACCGGCGCGGTGCTGCTCACCGCCACGGCGCTGGGGCTGGCCAGCTGCCCGCTCACCGAACCGCTGGAACTGGCCGACACCCGCGACGAGGTGCGCACCAAACTGCTCGACGGCGACGGTTTCCCACAGATGCTGCTGCGCATCGGGTGGGCGGCGCTCAACGCCGACCCGCTACCCGCGACGCCGCGCCGCCCGCTGTCGGAGGTCGTCGTCCGGCTGGACGGCTCGGCCCTGCAGACCCAGGACTAGTGCGGCACTACGCTTTTCCGGGAATCAGGGCTTTTCCGGGAATCAGGACTTTCGCACCTTGCCGAGCGCCCAGAGCAGGATCACCGAACCCAGGATCGCGGTGAACAGGGTGAACCACCAGCCGCCTCCCGCGGTGTTGAGGAAGAAGCTCAGCAGGAAGCCGCCGATGAGCGCGCCCACGACACCGATGACGATGTTCATCAGGATGCCCGAGCCACCACCCTTGACGATCTTGCCCGCGATCCAGCCGGCGATCGCGCCGATGATGATGTAGCCGATCCAGCCGACGCTGGTCAGGGTGGACGACCGGGCCAGGATCTCGGTCGCCGCCTGGGGAACGATCAGGGTGCCCATGAGGATCTCCTCGCTATCGCCGGCCCGCTTGGCTGCTGGGCCGCCATCCCACCGGTATACCGCGCGGGGATAACGATTGGCGCGCCGAAACGGCCACGATCGTCACATGGCAGACGGTGCGGGGATTCAGCCCGCCGGCTGCGGCGCCATCTCGGGAACCGGCGTCTCGACGGGCACCGGGACACCGACCGGCGCCCGGCCACCCGGCACGGGTTCCGGGGCCGCCGGGGCGTTCGGGTCCGGAGCCGGCGGTGGCGGCGCGACGTACGGCCGGATCGACTGGGCCAGCGCCTTGGCGGCGTTCGGGTCGACGGGATCCTTCGCGGTCCCCAGCCACACCACGAACCAGCGCTGGTTGCGCTGATCGCGCGGAGCGTTGGGCTGCGTCGGGGCGCCGATCACGCCAGCCCAGATCTGCCCGTTCGGCTTGGTGGTATCGGTGAACTTCACCTCGTAGGAGGAGAAGGCGCCCGACATGTCACCGGCCTGCAGAGTGCCGTTCTGCTGGTTGATCCGGGTGCCCGGGAAGGGCATGAAGAACTCGCCCATATCCGAGGCCAGCCGGACCGCGGCCTTGCTGTTGTCCTGCTCGGCGCCGGCGAACAGCTTCAGGTCCAGCCGGCCGAGCAGCACGCTGGTGTCGTTGGCGGTGGTGGCCGGCTGACCGTTCTGCGACGGCGCGATCTCCTTGCTCAGCAGGGCCTGGCCGTAGTTCAACCGCGAGGCGTCGGCGACCACCCAGCCGCCGGGCACCACGTAGCTGAAGCCGCCGAGGGCGTTGTTCACCCGGCCGGCTTCCGGCGCCGGAGGGGGCACCGGGGCGTTGGGGTCGGCAGGCGGCGCGTTCGGATCCGCGGGCGGCACCGGCGCACCCGGGACGACCGGGGCGTTCGGGTCGGCGGGTGGGGCCGGTGCGACCGGGGCGTTGGGGTCAGCGGGCGCGGGAGCCGGGGCCGGTGCGACCGGGGCGTTGGAGTCGGCGGGCGCGGGAGCGGCGGTCGTCGTTCCGGGCGGTGCGGGGACGGGATCGGCCATCGCCGAGGGCGACGGCAGGGCGATGGTCGCCGCGCTGGCCGCGATCACGGCGGTGACGGCAAGCGTCGCCCACATGCCCGGGCGGCGGCTGGTCGAGTCCGGCGGAGTCATGGCGATGAACCTACCGTGTTACAGCCGTGACGCAAGTGTGGCCTGCTCACTATGTGGTGTGCCACGACGCTGTGGTGAACCCACAACCCTCGCCGTCGGCGCAGTTCACCGCCGGTACCGCCGGTATCCGCGCACGTTGCCCGCCGGTCCGGCCGCCGAACGGCGCGACGCAGTTTCACAGGGCATCCACAGCCGGCGCTGCGCCGCCCGCGCGCGGCGCCGGTCGGACGAAAGCGCCGTTCGGGCCGAGTCGCATTGGCGTCCGGTAGCTACCGCCGGGTAACATTTCCTGCGATCGGCGCCGTCACGCGCGGTTCGGCGTTGAACACGAGGAGGTCCTTGGCGATGGAAGTGCTGGTCACCGGCGGTGACACCGAAGTCGGCCGGACGATCGCGGAGGGTTTCCGCGATGCCGGGCACAACGTGGTGATCAGCGGCGCCCGCCGCGACGACCTGGAGGTCGCGGCCAAGGAGCTCGACGTCGACGCCATCGTCTGCGATGCGACCGACCCGGCCAGCCTGGCCGAAGCCCGCGCCCAGTTCCCCCACCACCTCGACACCATCGTCCACGTCCCCGCCCCCCGCTGGGCCGGCGGCGACCCCCGCACCTATTCGACCGCCGACACCGCCGCCGCGTGGCGCTCGGCCCTGGACGCCACCGTCGTCTCCGCGGTGCTGACCCTGCAGAACATCGGCGACCACCTGCGCTCCGGCGGGTCCGTCGTGACCGTGGTGGCGGAAAACCCCCGCGAGGGCAGCGCCGACGCCGCCGTCAAGGCCGCGCTGTCGAACTGGACGGCCGGGCAGGCCGACTACTTCGGCACCCGCGGCATCACCGTCAACACCGTCGCCTGCGGCCGCAGCGCCGACCCGAGCTACGACGGGCTGAGCAGCACGCCGCCGTCGGTGGCCGCCGAGCTGGCGCGGCTGGCGCTGTTCCTGACGACCCCCGCCGCCCGCCACATCACCGGGCAGACCCTGCACGTCGGTCGCGGAGCCCTGGCCAACTTCGGCTGAAAGCTTCACCCGCCGTTCGCATCGGGTGATTACTGTCGAGCCGGTGACGATTCGACTCGGATTCCAGATCCCCAACTTCTCCTACGGCACCGGCGTCGCCGAGCTGTTCCCCACCGTCATCGCGCAGGCCCGGGAGGCCGAGGCGGCCGGTTTCGACTCCGTCTTCGTGATGGACCACTTCTACCAACTGCCCATGCTCGGAACCCCCGACCAGCCGATGCTGGAGGCCTACACCGCGCTCGGCGCGCTGGCCACCGCCACCGAGAAGGTGCAGTTGGGCACACTCGTCACCGGCAACACGTACCGCAACCCGACGCTGTTGGCCAAAGCCATCACCACCCTGGACGTGGTCAGCGGCGGCCGCGCCATCCTGGGCATCGGCACCGGCTGGTTCGAACTGGAGCACGAGCAGCTCGGTTTCGAGTTCGGCACCTTCACCGACCGGTTCAACAAGCTCGAGGAGGCGCTGCTGATCATCCTGCCGATGATCGCCGGTGAGCGCGTGACGGTGGACGGCACCTACTACCGCACCAAGGACGCCTTCGCCAATCCCCGCTTGCGCGACCACATCCCGCTGATGATCGGCGGCCGGGGCGAGAAGAAGACCTTCGGGCTGGCGGCCCGGCACTTCGACCACCTCAACATCATCGCGGGCTTTCCCGAGCTGCCCGGCAAGCTCGCCGCGCTGGCGCGGCGCTGCGAGGAGGTGGATCGCGACCCGGCGACGCTGGAGACCAGCGTGCTGGTAAGCGTTGTGGCCGGTGAGGGCATCACCGAGGACGTGATCCCGCCGGCGATGGCGGGCCGGATGGTCGCCGGGACCGCCGACCAGGTCGCCGAGCAGCTCAAGACCCAGGTGTTCGACGCCGGCGTCGACGGCGTGATCATCAACATGCCCGGCTACGTCCCGGGCGCGATCACCAAGGTCGGCGAGGCGCTGGGTCCGATGCTGGCGTGATCGCGGGTGGCCCACATCACGCCGCCCGAACAGGGACCGAGCGGGAAACCTGGGAGCCGAGCGACTACCGTGAAGAAGGTCCTGTGCACGTCGTCGAGGAGCAGACATGACCCATCCCGGTGCAACTCCGTCGGATAAGCACAAGGTCGTCATCATCGGCTCCGGCTTCGGCGGCCTGACCGCCGCCAAGAAGCTGAAGCGGGCCGACGTCGACATCAAGCTGATCGCCAAGACCACCCACCATCTGTTCCAGCCGCTGCTGTACCAGGTGGCGACCGGGATCATCTCCGAGGGCGAGATCGCCCCGCTGACCCGCGTGGTGCTGCGCAACAACAAGAACTGCCAGGTGCTGCTCGGTGAGGTCACCCATGTCGACCTGAAGAACAAGACCGTCGACTCGCTGCTGCTCGGCCACACCTACCGCACGCCGTACGACACCCTGATCGTGGCGGCCGGTGCCGGGCAGTCCTACTTCGGCAACGACCACTTCGCCGAGTGGGCGCCCGGCATGAAGACCATCGACGACGCGCTCGAACTGCGCGGACGAATCCTGGGCGCGTTCGAGCAGGCCGAGCGATCCAGCGACCCGGTGCGGCGGGAGAAGCTGCTGACCTTCGTCGTGGTCGGGGCCGGCCCGACCGGCGTGGAGATGGCCGGCCAGATCGCCGAACTCGCCGACCACACCCTCAAGGGCGCGTTCCGCCACATCGACTCCACCAAGGCCCGGGTGATCCTGCTCGACGCCGCTCCCGCCGTATTGCCGCCGATGGGCGAGAAGCTGGGCCAGAAGGCCGCGGCCCGGCTGGAGAAGCTCGGCGTGGAGATCCAACTCGGGGCGATGGTCACCGACGTCGACCGCAACGGCATCACCGTCAAGCACGGTGACGGCACCATCGACCGCATCGAATGCGCCACCAAGGTGTGGTCGGCCGGGGTCTCGGCCAGCCCGCTGGGCAAGCAGATCGCCGACCAGTCCGGCGCCGAGATCGACCGGGCCGGACGGGTCAAGGTGCTGCCCGACCTGACGGTGCCCGGCCATCCGAACGTCTTCGTGATCGGTGACATGGCGGCCATGGAAGGCGTGCCGGGCATGGCCCAGGGCGCCATCCAGGGCGCCAACTACGCGGCCAAACTGATCAAGGCCGAGCTCAAGGGTGCCGATCCGGCGGCCCGGGAGCCGTTCCAGTACTTCGACAAGGGCTCGATGGCGACGGTGTCGCGGTATTCCGCGGTGGCCAAGATCGGCCCGCTGGAGTTCGGCGGGTTCATCGCCTGGCTGGCGTGGCTGTTCCTGCACCTGATCTACCTGGTGGGGTTCAAGGCCAGGCTCACCACGGCCCTGTCCTGGATCGGCACGTTCATCGGTAGCCACCGCGGCCAGCTCGCCATCACCGAGCAGCAGGCCTACGCCCGCACCCGCATCGAACAGCTCGAGGAGATCGCCGCGACCGTGGATGACACCGAGAAGGCGGCTTCCTGACCGGTGCGCCCGGCCGGGCCTCGACGTAACCGGCCGGATTACACGCGGTGGCCTAACATGGACGAACACCCGAAACCGAGGGGGCCGTATGTCATTTGCACCACCTCTGCGTCGCGCGGCCGGTGCCCTGCTGGGTGCCGGGGCGGTGCTGGCGGGCCTGGTGGGCACCGCGGGCCCCGCCGCCGCCGACCCGCCGCCGAACTGCACGACGGCCGACATGACCGGCGTGATGTCGGGGGTGTCGGCGGCGATGTCGGCCTATCTGTTCACCCATCCGGACGTCAACGCGTTCTTCACCGGTCTGCAGGGCCAGTCCAAGGCCCAGATCGCCGCCGCGACACAGACCTACCTGGACAACAACCCGCAGGTCCGCGCCGACATCCAGAGCATCCGGCAGCCCTCGACCGATTTCCGGGCGCGGTGCGGCATCGGGCAGCGCGGCCTGGTGCCAGGGCTGAGCTGATCCTCGGGTCTGCGCGCCCGCCGGGCGCGAACCGATCGGGCGCCGCGTCGTGGTAGTGAAGCCCGACGAGCTGGTCTACCGGGTGTTGCAGCGGCTGCCCACCCGGATGCTCTCGCTGCGGACCATCGTGATCGTCTCCATGCTCGCGGTGGTCATCCTCGTGCTCACACTCGGCACCTGGGTGTGGGTCGGCGTCACCCACGACCAGTACAGCCAGCTGGACCGGCGGCTGGACTCGGTGAGCAGCCTCGGCGACGTCAGCACCCTGCTGTCCAGCACCCGGCCCGCTCCGGATGGTGCCCCCACCCCCGACGGCAACCTGGTGCGCACCGTGCGGATCGGCACCATGGCGATGTCGGTGCCGCCCGACGTGGTGCTGCCCGAGTTGGGCAACGGCTACGCCAACACCACCATCGGCGGCGTGGAGTACCGGGTCCGCACCTTCTCGGTGGGCGGGGCGTCGATCTCGCTGGGCGCTCCGCTGGCCGAGACCCAGCACCGGATCAGCGAACTGCACTGGCGGGTGCTGCTGATCTGCGCCGGCGTGATCATCGGAACCGTGGTCGTCGGCTGGCTGATCTCCCTGATCATGATCGACCCGTTTCGGCTGCTGGCCCAGCAGGCCCGCGCCATCAGCGCCCAGTCCAACCCGGACGAGGTGCAGGTGCGCGGCGTGCGGGAGGCGGTGGAGATCGCCGAGGCGGTCGAGGGCATGCTGGCCCGGATCGGCAGCGAGCAGGCCCGCACCAAGGCCGCGCTGGAGTCCGCGCGGGACTTCGCCGCGGTGGCCTCCCATGAACTGCGCACCCCGCTGACCGCGATGCGCACCAACCTAGAGGTGCTCGCCACCCTGGATCTGGAGGCCGAGCAGCGCAACGAGGTGATCGGCGACGTCATCCGCACCCAGAGCCGGATCGAGGCGACGCTGACCGCGCTGGAGCGCCTGGCCCAGGGCGAATTGACCACGGCCGACGACTTCGTCCCCTTCGACGTCACCGAACTGCTCGACCGTGCCGCCCACGACGCCGAGCGCACCTATCCCGACCTGCGGGTGGCGCTGGTGCCGTCGCCGGTGGTGCTGATGGTGGGCCTGCCGGTCGGACTGCGGTTGGTCATCGACAACGCCATCGCCAACGCCGTCAAGCACGGGGGTGCCACCGAGGTTCGGCTCAGCGTGGTCAGTTCCGCCGAGGGGGTCGAGATCACCGTCGACGACAACGGCAGCGGGGTTCCGGAGGAGGAGCGCACCGCGGTCTTCGAGCGGTTTTCCCGCGGCTCGACGGCGTCGCGCTCCGGCTCCGGGCTAGGGCTGGCCCTGGTGGCTCAGCAAGCCGAATTACACGGCGGCACAGCACATTTGAGTACCAGTCCGCTGGGCGGCGCCCGGCTGGTGCTGCGGCTGGCCGCGACGTCGCGGATGGAGCCGGGCGCCGTGCCCGCCCGACAGGCGGCCGCCACCGCGCAGTAGCGCTACTGCGGCGGATCGGCCTCGAGGTTCTGCAGCCGCACCTGGCCACGGGCGACGACGCGGTCCTGCTCGTCGCGGATGGTGACCAGCCACAGCTGCTGCCGGCGGCCCCGGTGGACGGGCTCGGAGACCGCGAACACCTTCCCGGAGCCGATGGCGCGCAGGAAGTCGGTGTTGTTGTTGACGCCCACCACGTTGCCGCCGCCGTTGGCCGACAGCCAGACGTAGGCCGACGTGCTGGCCATCGACTCGATGATCGAGCAGTACACGCCCCCGTGGACGATGCCCATCGGCTGCAGCAGCTTGGGCTGGACCTCGAGGTACGCGGTGGCGCCGTCGGGGGTCAGTTCGGTGAACACCAGCCCGATCTGGTTGTCGAAAGGTGCGTCGAAGGCGATCTTGTCGGTCAGCGACTGCTCTGGTTGCACGCATCTGTGTCTACAGGGACGGACCCCGCGTGCGCGACGCGGGGTCCGTCCTCGGGAAGGACCCGGGAGTCGCTGCAGCCCTCAGCTCTCCGGCAAGGTCCTGGTCTGGGGTTATGCGCCGGTGCGGGGCAGGGCGCGCACCGGCAGGCCGAACGTCGTCAGCGCATCCAGCACCGCCTGACCACGCCGCATGCAGGTCAGTTCGCCGGCCCCGGTGCGCAGCGGGATTTCGGTGGCGGTGACTACCACACAGGTCCCGACCAGCCGCCACATGGCCGCGGTGCTCAGCGCACCGCCGGTCAGGTCGCACAGTTCGGTGAACAGCGGCGCCAGCGAGAGATGGCAGCGGTGCGCGGTCCAGGTGGCCAGCGCCGCCTCGCCTGGCAGTCGGACGACGTCATCGGTGGCCGCGTCGCCGGGCAGTACCCGCAGCGTCGGGTCCACCACCCCAGCCCAGTCGACGGCCCCCTCGGAGTCGTTGTGCAGCCACAGGTTGCCGGGCCCGGCGTCCCAGGCCCGGCCCTCGAGCGCCAGCAGCGTCACCACCCGGCCGGCCACGGCGTGGACCAGCGCGGCCGCCAGCTGTTGACCCGCGCTGCGGCGGTTGCCCAGTTCGGCGGCCGAGGCCTCGAACATCGCCCGCAACCGGCCGTCGGTCACCGCGGAGTCCAGCGGCCACCACCGCCGCCGGGAGACGTCGGCCAGCACCGCCACCCCCTGCACCCGCGGCGAGTCCGGGGTCAGCCTGCGCAGCCGCCGGCTCGACTCGTGGATCGGCAGTGGGCGGCCGATCGCCATCCGGGCGATCAGCGGATCCTCGACGGCAGTGGCCACCGACATTCCTCCTTGATAGTTTAGGTTAGCCTAACCACATATTGAGCGATCGGGAATAGCGGAGGTTTTGTGACTGCTGTCACAGGGAAATGCAGGAAATCCGACGATCCTGCGGTTTTGTCAAGCGCGGCGGTGCGCCTGGGGATTTTGGTTACGACGCCCGGTAGTAAGGCGGAGTACGCTGGATTTATTGCTGATCGGACCGGACGGAAAGTGGCAGAGGTGATCGGGCGGTGAATCGGCTCGGCGAATTGGAACGCGCGGTGATGGACCAGTTGTGGGCCGCCGGCGAAC
>JAGQTU010000255.1 GCA_020438865.1 Mycobacterium sp. | reverse complement strand
CATGGGACTCCTCGACCAGATGGCCGCGGCCGGCGCACCGGAGCTGTACGAGCTGCCGGTCGCCGACGCCCGTGGCGTGTCCGACCTGCTGATCCCGCTCGCCGGTGAGGGCGCGCCGATCGCGTCGCAGGTCGAGCGCGAGATCGGCGGGGTGCCGTCGGTCGTCTACACGCCCGAGGGCGAGGGGCCGTTCCCCGTGTTCGTGTTCATCCACGGTGGCGGCTGGGTGATCAACGGACCGCAGCACTACCACCCCGTGTGTCAGGACCTGGCCGCCGGCGCCGGGTGCGTGGTCGTCTCGATCGACTACCGGCTGGCGCCCGAGCACAAGGCGCCCGCAGCCGCCGTCGACTCGATCGCGGCGACGGCCTGGGTGCTCGACCACGCGGCCGAGATCGGTGGCGACCCGACCCGTGTCGCGGTGGGCGGCGACTCGGCGGGCGGCAACCTCTCGGCCGTCGTCGCCCAGCACTTCGGCGGTCGCCTCGCCGGCCAGCTCCTCATCTACCCGGCGGTCGACATGACGGCGAGCTTCCCGTCGATCGAGGAGAACGCCGAGGGGCCGTTCCTCACGAAGCAGCACATGGAATGGTTCTCGGGGCACTACATGGACGACTCC
>JAGQTU010000254.1 GCA_020438865.1 Mycobacterium sp. | reverse complement strand
CCCTTCAGTCACCGAGGCGTAGCCCGGCTTGTTGGCGAACGGGCCGTCCTGGCCGTAGCCGGAAATCCGCGCATAGACCAGGCCGGGGTTCTCGGCCTTCATCACATCGGGGCCAATGCCCCACTTCTCCATCATCCCCGGCCGGAAGTTCTCCACCACCACGTCAGCGGTTTTGATCAATTCCTTGGCCAGTTGCTGGCCGCGCTCGGACTTGAGGTCCAGGGTCACACTTTTCTTGTTGCGACCCAGGCTGCGCCACCAGAAAGCCATGCCGTTCTCATCCAGCAGGCGCCAACCGCGAACCGGGTCTCCCGTGGGCGGCTCGATCTTGATCACCTCGGCACCGAAGTAGGCCAGAATCGTGCCGGTAAAGGGGCCAGCGAGTAGCTGCCCCATCTCAATTACCCTGATTCCGTCCAGTGGCCTCGCGGCGTTACTCATTCCAATTACTCCTGTTACTTTATTTTTACCACGGCCTTGCCGTGATTCTCGCCGCGCATCAGGCGGCAGAAATGGGCCGGGGCAGCGGCCAGCCCCTCCACCACATCCTCGGGAACCACCATCTCGCCGCTGGCGATCATCGGCGCCACCGCGTCCACGAACTCCTGCCGGCGCCCCTC
>JAGQTU010000253.1 GCA_020438865.1 Mycobacterium sp. | reverse complement strand
AAAGCGCCGCCAGAGGCGCCGTCTTCGCCCGACCGCAAGGCGCTCAGCCGCCATAGTCGATCCGCGGGTCGAGCCAGCCATAGGCGAGATCGGCGAGGAAATTGGCCAGCAGCGTCACCAGCGTGGCGAGCAGCAGGGCGACCAGCGCCAGATTGTAGTCGTTGCCCAGGATGGCGTCATAGATGAGCTTGCCCATGCCGAGATAGGCGAAGATCGTCTCGACCACGAGCGCACCCGAGAAGAGCGAGCCGACATGCAGGGCGGTGATGGTGATCATCGCGAGGGCGGTGTGCGGCAGAGCGTGGCGGATGACGACGGCCTTGGTCGAGAGGCCCTTGACCCGGGCGGTGCGGATGAAGTCCTCGCGCAGCGCCTCCAGCATGGCCGCCCGGACGAAACGGATGAACGTGCCGGCGGTCAACAGCGTCAGCGTCAGCACCGGCAGGATCAGATAGCGCAGCCGGTCGACGAGCCCGCTCTCGCCGATCGAGGCGCTGCCGCCGGCCGGCAGCCAGCCGAGCTGCACCGAGAAGAGGATGATGAGCAGGAGGCCGAGCCAGAAGGACGGCATGGAGAAACCGGCAAAAGCCAGGAGATTGATCGTGTTGTCGACCGGCCCGC
>JAGQTU010000252.1 GCA_020438865.1 Mycobacterium sp. | reverse complement strand
CATGGCGCAGGAGGTCCTCCGCGGCGACGTAGAGGCTGTCGAGGTAGCGCTGGGAGGCCTCGCCGAGCCGGGTAGCCGGGTCGGCATGCTCGCGGACCAGGCTGGTCGCGGACCGCTGCGCGTCGTCGCGGGCCAGCATCGACCCGAGGATGTCGGTGGGGGTGAGCGGCCGGACCAGGGTCGGGTGGATCACCGAATGCGGGTCGCCGTCGCCGACGACCTCGAGGTAGACGTGGTTGGCGTGCGCGCCGCGGGTCATCATCGTGTAGAGCTGCTGGCGCGACTCGGTGCCGGTGGCCAAGCCGTGCATCGTGTCGGCGGTGACGCCCTGGGCGGTGTGCACGGTACACGCGTAGCCGAGCTCGGTGGCCTTGCCGACGTAATCGCTCGGCAGTCGCACGGTGCGGCCGTGCTGGGTGTGCTGGACGGTCAGGTCGCCGCCGTCGTGGATCTCCAGGACGGTCCAGCGGTCGCCGTTCTTCACCCAGTCGGTGGCCGAGGTACGCAGCCGGCGGTCGTTCTCGCGGGTGATGATCAGCTCGCCGACCGAGGCCTCGTTGCCGTCGGCGAGCCGCCGAACCGGGCCGGCGGCTGCGACGTCGGCCGGGTCGATCCCGTCCAG
>JAGQTU010000251.1 GCA_020438865.1 Mycobacterium sp. | reverse complement strand
TACACTCTTTCCCTGCACCAGGCGGGCGTACTTGCCCAGCACACCCGTGGTGTACCGGGGCGGGTTCGGCGCCCAGCTTGCACGGCGCTTGGCGATCTCGCTGTCGTCCACCAGCAGGTCCAGGCTGAGCTCGCCGACGCTGATGCGGATCTGGTCGCCGTCACGCACGAAGGCGATCGGGCCGCCGTCCACGGCCTCCGGCGCGACATGGCCGATGCAGAAGCCCCAGGTGCCGCCGGAGAAGCGGCCGTCGGTGATGAGCGCGCAGTCCGAGCCGCGCCCGGCGCCCTTCAGCGCGCCGGTGATGGCCAGCATCTCGCGCATGCCCGGGCCGCCCTTCGGGCCCTCGTAGCGGATGACGAGCACGGTGCCCGGCTCGATGGAACCCGAAAGGATGGCCTCCATCGCCCCGTCCTCGCCGTCGAACACACGGGCCGTGCCGAGGAACTCCTTCTGGTCGGCGCTGAGCCCGGCCACCTTCACGACCGCACCCTTGGGGGCCAGCGACCCGGTGAGCACGAGGATGCCGCCCTCGGAGTGGATCGGCTTGTCCAGCGGGTGGACCACCACACCGTCGGGTGCCGGCGGGTCGATCTCGGCCAGGTTCTCGGCCATCGTCTTG
>JAGQTU010000250.1 GCA_020438865.1 Mycobacterium sp. | reverse complement strand
GGTTGTCGTCCTGGCCGGATGTGGCGGGTCAAGTCAGACCCCGGCATCGACGGTCACATCCACGGTGCAAATCACGAGAACGGTCACCGCGACAGCCACCCCACCGGCGACGGCACCCAAGACGATCATGGAAACCGACGGAATGTATCGCGTGGGAATCGATATCGAACCCGGCACTTACCGTTCAGGCGGCAAAAGCGAGGACACGGCCGACTGCTTTTGGGCGAGGCTGAACAGCCTCAATGAAAACGACGCCATCGCAAACGGTATGAGCGCAGGCCCACAGGAAGTTACCGTCAAGGCGAGCGACCGTGCGTTCTATACCCACCATTGTCAGGCTTGGCGGAAGGTCTGACGCAAGTTGAGATATCAGGACCACGTACCCTTATCGCGATGAGCGGTCGCCCGAACATCCATAGCCATTTGAGGACGACCGGCCTCCATAGCCGCGTGACTGTCTTGGCAGAGTATCGGCGGCCGGCCTCGAACACGCGTTGGAGGTCGCGCTGTGATCCGGTGCGAGTGTGTCCACAGGTTGATCTTGTGCGGGCGCATACATCACGTCGTAAAATTCCGAGATCCACTTGACGCCAAAGCGATCCAGGATCTGGCCACTGCGACGGT
>JAGQTU010000249.1 GCA_020438865.1 Mycobacterium sp. | reverse complement strand
ACGGGGGTCTTCACGCCGGGGTCCGGCGCCTGGCCCAGCGGCCCCTGCGACGTGTTGGGTTCGGCGGCCTTCTTCGGGGTGCCGGGGCTCCCACCACCGAAGACCATGAACAAGGTTCCGATGACGATGGCCGCCACGAGGCCGGCGACGCCGATGGCCAGCGCCCGGCGGCGGCGGTAGATCTCGGGCGATAACGGCCCGCGCGGTTCCAAATCCAGCACGTTCTCAACGTTAAGGTCAGGTCACCGCAACATGTTCGACCCGGGGCGGCGTGTCGCCACCCTCATCGGACTCACAGGCGGTATTGGCCACCAGAACCACCGGCCCAGCAGCACCGCAACGCTGGGCACCACGAACGCGCGGATCACCAGCGTGTCGATCATCAGACCGATACCGATGGTGGTCCCGATCTGGGCGACGCTGAGCACCGTGCTTCCGGCCAGCGCCGCCATCGTCACGCCGAACACCACTCCCGCGGCCGTCACCGTCGCGCCGGTGGCACCGAACGCCCGGATCAGCCCCGTTCTGGGGCCGGCCGCGCGGACGAAGGTCTCCTCGCGCAGCCGCAGTGTCAGCAACAGGTTGTAGTCGGCGCCGACCGCCAGCAGCGCGATCAACGCGATGGG
>JAGQTU010000248.1 GCA_020438865.1 Mycobacterium sp. | reverse complement strand
GCTTGGTACACAACCAGGCACCCCGAAGGTTGACCCGCATTATCCGGTCGAAGTCCTCGACGGTCGTCTCCAGCAGTGGCGCGAAGTGGACCACACCGGCGTTGGCGACCAGTTTGTCCACCCCACCGAACGCGGTGACGCAGGCCTGCACCATCGCGATCACCTGGTCTTCGTCGCTCACGTCGACGCGGTGGGCAATCGCGCCACCGCCGATCGCCGAGGCCGCCGCCCGCGCGGCCTCGGCGTTGATATCCGCGCACAGCACCCGGGCACCTTCGGCGGCCAGTCGCTGCGCGATGGCCAGGCCGATTCCGGCGCCTGCACCGGTGACGATCGCGGCCTTGCCCGCCAGGTCTGGGTGAGCCATCCTGCTACCTCGCATTCCCATGCGTTGGAGCGCTTCTCATCCGGCCGCCGACCACATCGCCGCGTGCGATTCGACACCCAATCCGTGCTCGCGGATCGCCCCGAACATCAGTAGGCCGACTTCCGGTGCGTCGTCGTCAAGTCTGACCGTGTAGACCCCGAGATCGCGCAGGATCCAGGCGACGGTCTCCGACACCGGCACCGGATCCGTCGGCGCATCGGGGAACACGCCACACGCCCGCGCGCCGGGCAGTCGCAGG
>JAGQTU010000247.1 GCA_020438865.1 Mycobacterium sp. | reverse complement strand
ACCGTGGTCGCCGGTCCCGCCGGATCGGTCGATGCGCTCATCGCCGCGGCCCGTGAGCAGAACATCTTCGCCCGCAGGGTCAACATGGAGGTGGCCTCCCACACCGCTCTGATGGATCCGATCCTCGGGGAACTGCGCACCGCGCTGGCCGGGCTGAGCCCGCGGGCGCCCCGGATCCCGGTGTTCAGCACCGTCGAGAACGCCGATGCGGCAAGGCGTTTCGATGCGGACTACTGGGTCGCCAATGTGCGCAACCCGGTACGGTTCAGCCAGGCCGTCGCGGCCGCGGGCGCCGAGCATGGAACCTTCATCGAGATCAGCCCGCACCCCGTGCTCACCAGGGCGGTCTCCGAGACGCTGGAGTTCTTCGACCTGGGCAGCTCCCAAAGTCTCGGAACCCTGCAACGTGACACTCACGACACCGTCGCGTTCCACACCAACCTCAACGCCACCTGCACCGTGTCCCCGCCCACGGGTGAGCACCCGCCCGAGCCGCATCCCGATATCCCGACCACCCCGTGGCGACACAGCCGCCACTGGATCGCACAAACTCCCGCCCAGCGCGCCAACGGATTCGAGGTGCGCCGCCGGCAGCCCACGCCGGTCCCCGGCACCAGTCCGGTCCCG
>JAGQTU010000246.1 GCA_020438865.1 Mycobacterium sp. | reverse complement strand
GTTCTTGGGCAACTCGGTGCGAAACACGATCTTCTTGGGCAGTTTGTAGCCCCCAAGGTGCGCGCGCGCCGCTGCAATGATATCGGCCTCGGTCAGTTCGGCACCTGCTTTGAGCACTACAAAAGCGATAACGGCCTCACCCCAGGCATCATCAGGCAGACCGACAACCGCAACTTCGGAAATCTCCGGCACTGCTTTGGCGAGGCCTTGTTCGACCTCGAGCGAATAAACGTTCATGCCACCGGATTTGATCATGTCTTTCTTGCGATCGACAAAGAATATGAAATTGTCGTCGTCAAGATAGCCTATATCGCCGGTGTGCAGCCATCCGCCGCGCAGAACCTCCGCATTGGCCTCGGGACGCTTATAATAGCCGGAAAAGACATTTGGTCCGCGAACGACGATTTCGCCAATCTCACCTCTCGGCAAGGGTTGATCATTATCGTCGAAAATCTCGACATCTACATACCACACCGGAAAACCCATCGTGTTAGGCTTGGCAATCATCTGCGCCGAAATCTCAGTGGCGCTGACGATCGGTGATGCCTCGGACAAGCCATAAAAGAAATAAATCCCCTCAATCCCAAGACCAGCCATCACCTCGGCGGTGAATTCAGGCGTATAAGT
>JAGQTU010000024.1 GCA_020438865.1 Mycobacterium sp. | reverse complement strand
CCAAGCCCCACTCGGCGCGGGTGACGCGCCGCTGCGCCAGCCGGGCGCTCAGCGGCAGGGCGAACAGCAGCGCCGACACCAGCAGCGGGGCGACCAGGATCAGCGAGCCGTACGCCAGGGCCACCGCCTGGAACGCGTAGCCGGTGACGGCGGCACCGGTGCCCACCCACCACAGCCGGCGGCGCAGCAGCGTGGCCACCATGACGGTGCTGACGCCCTGGTCGTGGGGGACGTCCATGGTGGCGCGCTGGCGCACCACGATGCCGATGGCGGTGAACACGGCGCCGGCCAGAGCAGCGGCCACGACCAGGGCGTGCTCGAGCAATGTCCGTCCTTCCGATCCGGCCGACTGGTTGACCGCGATGTGACCGCAGTTCCGAATGTACGGGCCTCAGTGCACCGCGACGACCGTCGGCACGCTGTTGTACCCGCTCACCCGCACCCAGCGCGGGGTTGTTCCGGCGGTGGGCACGTGGCCGTGGATCTCGACGGTCTCACCGGGGAACACCGTCACGTAGTTGTCGTCGTACTCGATGGGCAGGATCTCGTCGGCGAGTGGGCTGGCCAGCAGCTCGGCCCGTTCGAAGAAGGCGATCCCGCGGTTCGGGTTGTGCAGGCGGATCGTGACCTTGTCGGTGGCGCCGGCGTCGTACCGGGCGGTGATGTCCAGCGCCGTCTTGGGCAGGTAGTTCAGCGCGGTCATGTCCGCCCAGCTGACCTGTTTGGAGTCGAAGGCCGCGTCGTTGGTGGGCGGCCCGACGTCGTCGGCCCGCTGGGACTGCCAGTAGAGGTTGTCGGTGACGACGTGGCCGTCGGCGTCGAGAAGTTCGCAGCGCACGAAGAACACCGGGGAATCGGGTGGTCCGGGGGGAAGCGTCATCGCCTGCACCGCGGCGCCGGAGTCCACCGCGATGTCGTCGGCGGCGCGGTCGTCGCGCACCCGGCCGCGCAGGTCGTAGGTGCGAACCCGAACCCGCAGGCCGTGGTGTTCATCGGGCGACTGGTTGACGACGCTGACCTTGCCCTGCCGGTGATTGCCGGTGGCGTAGGAGTCGAACACCACCGACAGCGGCCGCAGACCCTTCTTGGCGCCGTAGTAGGCACCGCCGGGGCGCAGGTAGTAGTCGAAGATGTTGCCGAAGAACGACGGCCAGTGGCTGTTGAGCATCCAGTAGATCGTCATCTTGTGGCCGTCCCAGCCGTTGGCGGCGAACGACTCGAACTGGGCGCGGGTGGCCTCGTAGTGGGCGAGTTGGGCCTTGTCGGCGAACATCTCGGCGTTCACCGACGGGCCGTAGCGCCGGTCGATGACCCGTCGCACGTTGACCAGCTGCGAGTTCTGCGGGCCCGAGCCGGCGTGGAAGAACCAGGTGTCGTTGATCGGCCAGAGCCGGTCGGGCGGGATGAACCGGCGCAGGCTGGCGTACGGCGGGATGTGTTCGTTGTCGCCCTGCTCGGCCGAGGAGCCGCGCGCCGCCGAGTATTGGTTGGAGAACCAGTAAGACGGCGGCCGCCAGCTGTACGGACCCGCCATCTGGATGCCGTCCCACAGCGGCCTGCCGGTGGCGTCCCGGTTCAGCGACGACACGGTGTCCACGGTGGCGTTCTGCCAGTGCAGGTCGGCCAGGATGCGGTGATAGTTCGCCAGCACCTCGGCGGGCGGCCTGCCGTCGCTGCCGTTGGCCCAGACGAACACCGAGGCGTGCGAGCGCAGCATGGCGATCTGGGACCGCATGCTCTCCTGGGCCACCCGGCGGTCCTCGTCATCCCACTGCTGCCATTTCTCCCACTGGTTGCAGCACATCCAGCCGTACATCAGCGGGATGCCCATCTCGTCGGCCATTTCGACGAACCGTGCGGAGGAGATCTTCGACTCCAGCCGCAGCATGTTCACACCGAGGTCTTTGGCGTAGCGCAGGATCGCCGCGTCGCGGTCCGGGTCGTATTTGTAGAGCAGGTCCGGGGTGTAGGTGGCCCCGCGCACCAGGAAGTCCTTGCCGTTGACTTTCAAATAGAAGCTGCCGCCGGCGTCCGGGCCGGCCATGGTGTCCTCGCCGTCGCGGCCCTGGGTGATCGAGCGGATGCCGAAGCGCAACGAGTCGGCCGCGGTGACCGCGCCGTTCTGCACGAACTCCAGGTGCAGGTCGTACAGGTCGGGGCGGCCCATGGTGTAGGGCCACCACAGGTCCGGGTGGCCGACCCGCAGCTGGGCGAACTCGTCGGGGCCCAGGCTCAGTTCACGGTCCTCGCCGGGCGCCAGCGCGACCGGCTCGTCGACGTGGATGGGCGTCGTACCGTCGCGGGTGATCGTCGCCCGCAGCACACCGCGCACCCGGACGGGGGAATGGTTGTGCAGCGTGGCGTAGACGGTCAGCCGGGCGCTGTCGGTTTCAGGCAGCGGCAGCTCGGAGTTGACCGTGGCCGCGCCGATCGACACCACACCGGATGTCTTGAGGTACACCGGCTTCCAGATGCCGGCGTTGCGGTCGGGCACGAACGAGTTGCCGTTGGCCGGGTTCTTGTTGGGGCCCTGGTAGCCCAGGTAACGCCAGTTGATCCAGTCGTACCAGCTGTCCGCCAACTCGACGCCGTCGACGTCCTGGATGGCCCGCTCCGGGATGACCTTCACCGCCAGGGTGTTGGGCCTGCCGGGCTGGATCCACCGGCTGACGTCGAGGTCGTGGCCGTTGTACATGCCGACGATCTGTCGGTCGTCGGCGACACGGTGGCCGTTCAGCCAGATGTCGGCGCGGTAGTTGATGCCGGGGAAGTCCAGCCGGTAGGTCTGCCGGTCGGGAGGCGCGGCGAACGTGGTGCGGTACCACCAGTCCTGCTTGTAGAGGTCCTGCGGCACCTCGGTGAGCAGGTTCTTGCCGTAGTAGAGGTTCGGGTAGACACCATCGTCCTGCAGGATCTGCAGCACGGTGGCCGGCATCCGGCGCACCGGGTGCCAGGTGGAGTCGTCGAAACCCGGGGTGGACAGCACCTTGCCGTCGGCGGCCAGGCCGGTGGCCGAGGCGAGTCTCCAACCGTCGGCCAGCTCGATGTCCCCGGCGGTGGCCGGGGCGGGGTTGAGCACCACCCGCAGGTCAGCGGCGCATACCAGCAGCAGCACCACGCTGAAGATCTTCAGCAGGGTCTTCGCCACGGTACCCAGGACTCCTCACGGTGAGCGCGGCCCGCCGGGCTGCGGGATCATCTTCGCACCAGTCGCCGCAGGGCCGTCGCCGGCGCCGGTCGCGGAACGGGTTTGGCCGGAGTTGGCGGCAACGCCGCTGGGCACAGCGAGCCGTTCTACTCTTTACGCCATGACCGACCAAGACCGTGCCGCCGCCCGCCGTGAGATCGCCGACGCCCTGCTGACCGCGCTGGAACGCCGCCACGAAGTGCTCGATGTAATCGTTGAGTCCGCCGACCGGCAGTCGGCCGTCGACGCCATCACCGAGTTGCTCGGCACCTCCAGCATCGGCAGCGAGGCCGTGATGGGCATGTCGTTCGACCGGCTGACCAAGGACTCGCGCCGCCGCATCGCCAAGGAACTCGACGATCTGAACAGCCAGCTGAGCTTCACCCTCAAGGAGCGGCCGGCCAGCTCCGACGAGAGCCTGCAGCTGCGCCCGTTCTCGCACGAGGCGGACCGCGACATCTTCGCCACCCGCACCGAGGAGATCGGCGCCGCGGGCGACGGCTCGGGGTCGCCGGCCGGCGAACTCGACGACGAGATCCGTTCCGCCCGCGAGCGATTGCGCGCCGAGGAGGCTGCCTGGTTCGTGGCCATCGATGGCGACGAGAAGGTCGGCATGGTGTTCGGTGAGCTGATCAACGGCGAGGTGAACCTCCGCATCTGGATTCACCCCGAGCATCGCAAGAAGGGCTACGGCACCTCCGCGTTGCGCAAGTCGCGCTCGGAGATGGCGGCCTGCTTCCCCGCCGTACCGCTGGTGGTCCGCGCCCCCGGCGCCCGTTGATCCCGGGCGGCGCGAGGTGAGCGTCGTGTCCTTCGTGGTCGTCCTCGTCGTGGCGATCCTCGCGGTGCTGGCGCTGCTCGGCCTGGTGGTCTTCGGGGTGTATCGCCGCCGGTATCGCGCCGCCATGGAGACGCTGTCCGCCGAGATCGAGGCCGAGTCGGTGCTGCGCCCGTGGGAGAAGGGTGTGTACCGGGGCGCGACCGCACCGGGCTACCCGGCCGTGCGCAACAACGGTCGGATCGCCCTGACCCGGCGGCGCCTGGTCTTCGTCACGCTCACCGGCACAACGATCACCATCCCGCTGGAGCACATCACCGGCCTCGGGCAGGCGAAGGTGTTCAAGGGCGGAGTCGTCGGCGGCTGGACGCATCTGGTGGTGCGCACCGCCACCGGTGACATCGGCTTCTTCGTCCCCGACTTGGACCCGTGGCTGGCCGCGCTCGGGCAGGCCACCGGATCGGCGACCGCATGAGCGTGCGGGCGGGGATCGTGGTCACCGGTACCGAGGTGCTGACCGGGCGGGTCGCGGACCTCAACGGACCGTGGGTGGCCGACCGGCTGCTGGAACTCGGCGTGGAACTGGCCCACATCACCATCTGCGGTGACCGGGCCGCCGACATCGAAGCCCAGCTGCGCTTCCTGGCCGCCGAGGGCGTCGAGCTCATCGTCACCACCGGGGGGCTGGGGCCGACGGCCGACGACATGACGGTGCAGACGGTGGCCGACTTCGCCGGTCGGGAGCTGGTGCTCGACGCGGACCTGGAGGCCAGGATCGCGGCCATCCTCAAGTCGTTGATGGCCCGGTTCACCGGGGTGGACTTCGAGGCGGTGCTGGCCGCCAACCGCAAGCAGGCGATGGTTCCCCTCGGCGCCGACGTGCTGGACCCGGTCGGCACCGCGCCCGGGGTGGTGGTGCCCGGCACGCCGACGGTGCTGGTGCTGCCCGGGCCGCCGCGGGAGTTGCAGGCCATGTGGCCGGCCGCGATGGCCAGTGCCGTGGTACAGCACGCGATCGCCGGGCGCACGGTCTATCACCAGGAGACGGTGCGGATCTTCGGCCTGCCCGAGTCGGGCCTGGCCGAGACGCTGCGCGAGGCCGAGAGCGTCGTTGCGGGCTTCGCCGATCTGGAGATCACCACCTGCCTGCGCCGCGGCGAGGTGGAGATGGTGACCCGCTACGAGCCGCACAGCGCGGAGGCTTACCGGCGGCTGATGGACCTGATGCGTGAGCGACACGGGTCGATGATCTTCTCCGAGGACGGCTCGCTGGTCGACGATCAGGTGGCCCGGCTGCTCGAGGGCCGGCGGATCGCGACGGCGGAGTCCTGCACCGCCGGCCTGCTCGCGGCGCGGCTCACCGATCGGCCGGGGTCGTCGGCGTACGTGGCCGGTGGAGTGGTCGCCTATGCGAACCAGGCCAAGATCGACCTACTCGGCGTCGATCCGGCCCTCATCGCGGCGCACGGCGCGGTGTCGCAGGAGGTCGCCGAGGCGATGGCGCTCGGCGCGATCGAGCGGTTCGGAACCGACACCGCGGTGGCGATCACCGGGGTGGCGGGCCCCGACGGCGGGACGGCCGAAAAACCGGTTGGCACCGTCTGGTTCTGCGTGCGGCTGGCCGAGGGCGTCACGGTGATCCGCTCGCTGCAGTTGCCCGGCGCGCGCCCAGACGTCCGGGAGCGGTCCACGACCGTGGCCATGCACCTGTTACGGCGCACCCTGCTGGACGAATTCGGCTCCCTCACAACCTGATCCGAGCGGCTTTAGTCGGGCGGACATGGTGCCGCTCAGGCGGTCAGTTCGTATTTCGTGGCGGTGTCGGGATCGCAGATCGTGAAGAAGCGGGCCCCCAGGTTCGCCAGCTCGACGATCAACTCGGAGCGGTCCAGGCCGGCGTCGAGGGCCTCGTCGAGCAGGGCGATGATCTCCTCGCGGCTCGTCGCGATGCCGTCGATGCTCGTCGCGGTGGCCTGGACCTGCCGCGCCGCGCGGATCATCCGCCAGGCGTAGCGCCGCTCGTCGAGGAAGTTGCTCATATGGACGGCCTTTCCTGTTGGCGATGCGGCGTTGAGGTCAACGGTTCATTGCAGACAGCACACCAGGTTTACCCCCGGGCGGTCCCGCTGCGACAGGGACTTGTGGCACCCTCTGGCGAGGACATTGGACTTTTGTTCGCTTTTTGACGCCGATGCCTATTATTTGACGCAGACACGAATTGGGCATTTGGTCCGAAAAATGGGGTTTTCGCAGGTGCGGCGCCTGTCGCTGGGTACGCGAGAATTGCCGAGAATGCGGCCGGAAGTTATTTCGGGGCCGTCAGAACGGCGGGGTTCACGGGGAAATCGAAGTAGGTGTCCGGGTAGGGCTCCGGCTGATAGGTGAAATGCCACCATTCCTTGTCGTAGTTCACGAAACCCTGGGCCTCCAAGCCCTCCTTGAGGAGCAACCGGTTCTTCAACTCGGTGCCCTGAATGCGCGGGTCCAGGGTGTGGGCCAGGGTGTCGAAGCAATCGAACCCGGTGCCCATGTCGATCGAGTTGTCCGCGAACCGCCGATCCTGCGGTGCGGTGCAGTCGACCAGCGGCTGGCCCATGACGTAGGGCGGGGTGGCCGCGGCGGGCGTGCGCACCAGGGTCAGGTCCATGGTGCTGCCGCGGCTGTGCCCGGACCGCTCGGCGATGTAGCCGTCGGCGAACAGCACCGACTTGTCGACCCGGGGATAGAACTCCGCCTTCATCCGCTGGTCGGGGATATCCTCGGCCCAACCGACGAAGTCGTCGACGGCGCGTTGCGGGCGGTAGCAGTCGTACACCTTGAGCGTGTAGCCGCGCTCGCCGAACCGCTCTTGGGCGCGCTTGAGGCCCTCGGCGGCGGCGCGGGTGAGGATGCAGGTCGGGGTGAGGTAGCCGTCGACCGGATCCCCGGTGAAGTTGTGCGCGGTGAAATACCGCATCTCCTGCAGGATCGTCGGGTCGACCTCGCTCAGCGCCACGAAGTCGGCCGGGGCCACCGGGTCGGGTCCGGCGGCGACCGGCCCGCTGGCGGCCATTGCCGCCGCGGTCAGGATGGCCAGGGTGCCGCCCAGCCGGGCGAACCGGGCCAACCAGTTACTGATTGCCGTCACGCTGCCAGAGCTCGAGCATGCCGCGCAGAATCTCCTCGGCGCGGCCGAGGCCGGCCAGGTGGCTTTCGCCCGGCAGCTGGTAGAGCTCGGCGTCGGGCAGGGCCGCCACCACGTGGCGGCCGTGGGCGAACGGCACGATGTGGTCGCGGTCGCCGTGCCACCAGCGCACCGGCACCTTCACCTCGTCGAGGCGGAAGCCCCAGTCCCGGGAGAACGTCACGATGTCGGCGAACGGCGCGGACATCTGCTTGCGGCTGCCGTTGATGAGGTCGTCGAGGAACATCGCCTTGAACTCGGGCCGCAGCAGCAGCTCGCGGTCGCCGGCCGGGGACACCCGGGCATACAGGTAGACCGCGGAGTCGGCGACCGGTTTGATCATCCGGACCAGGGTGACCGCCGCCAGTTGCAGTGGCGCCCCGGCGATCTGGATGAACGGCGCGGCCATCGCACCGAGCGCGACCAGCCCACCGCCGATCGCATCGGGTCCGACGGTCGGTGCCACCCCGCCGAGCACACCGGCGGCGATCACGCGGTCCGGCATCGCGGCCGCGCACGCCAGCGCGTAGGGACCGCCGCCGGACAACCCCACGACGGCCATCTTGCCGACGCCCAGGACGTCGGCCATGGTCTGCAGGTCGGCGGCGAACGCAAGCACGTTCTCGTACTGGTAGGGGGTGGAGGATCCGATGCCCGGCCGGTCCACGCCGATCAGCCGGATGCCCTGCTGCTCGGCGAACACCCGGGCTTCCACCGGGATCTGCCGACGGGCGCCCGGGGTGCCGTGCAGCCAGAACACGGCTCGGCCCTGCGGGTCGCCGAACTCGGCGAAACCGAGCTGCCGGCCCTCACCGACGGCGATGTTGCCCTCCAGCTTGGGGCGTGCGATGGGGACAACCATCGGTACAGTCTCGCACGCGGTAGGCGGCGGTCAGACGCGCTAGCCGCTGGGCGCGGTCGACTGCTGGGCGGCCCGGGCCGCCTTCTGATCCTCGGCGGCCTTCTCCGCGCGGCCCTCCGGACTGGCCAGCGAGTTGCCCGGGGTGCCCGCCGTGGCCAATTTGGCGTTGCAGTTGAGCCAGAGGAGCACGGTGTCGGTGACCGGCGAGAAGTTGTTGCCCTTCAGCCAGTCCGCCTGCTGCGACCGCGTCACGATGCAGTCGCCCTGCGAGAGCAGGCCGCCCACGGTCCCCGCGATGACCGCCGTCTGGCCGGCCTTGCCGATCGCCCCGGACGCGTCGGAGTAGGTCTGTCCCGCGTAGTCGTCGGCGGCGGCGATTCCGCTGCCGAAAAACGCCAGGAACATGGCGGCGAGCCCGGTAACGCCCGCTGCTGAGCGGATGCGCTTCGTCACTTGCGATCGTCCTCCCACGCTGCGCGAATCCACAGGTTAGAGCGCCGGTCTAAAGATTCCCTGGGCGCAACCTCGATGCTTGCTGGCAGCCGAACAGCAAGTGACGATCAGCACACCGGGCGGCGGGTGCGGGCTCGCGAGGGCCCGCGGCTGGCACAGTGGAGACATGGCATCAACCAGGCCGGCCGGATCACGTTCGTGGCGTGACCCGCTGTCGCTGTCATTCGAGGCCCATCGTGGGCTGTTGCTGCTCCGCCTGCGCTGGCATGACCGCCGGCGGGAGCGCTCAGCCGGTCGTCGCGTTGACCCGACGACGGTAGGTTGACGGCGTCTCGCCGCAGAATTGCGCGAACGCCCGGGTGAACGAGCCCACACTGTCGAAACCCACTGCGGTGGCCGTCTTCTGCACCGTCTGCGCGGGCGCGGCCAGCAGGGCCATCGCGCGCAGCATCCGGGCGTGCAACAGATAGGTACGCCACGACAGGCCGGCCTCGCTCTGGAACAACCGCCGCAGCGTGCGTTCGGAGACCGCCACCGCCGCGCAGACCTCCTCGAGGCTCACCGACTGCAGGTGCTCCTTGGTGTAGGCCATGGCGGCGGCGACCACCGGGTCCTCGGAGGTCGGAAGACTAAGGGGCGCTTCATGATCCAGCGCATCGATCACCAGGTCGGCCAGAGTGCGGAAGAATCTGTCCGCGACCGGGTCGCTCTGTGCCCTGCCGATGGGCCAGCGCAACGCGTACAGCATCATCTCGCGGATCACCGGTGACACGGCCAGGATCCGGGCGCGGTCGCCGCCGTCGGGGATGAGGTCTGGATGGAACATCACCGCCAGCGTCTTGACCGCGGGATTCATCGTCGCCTGGTGGTGCAGTCCGACCGGGATCCACGCCGCCTGCTGCGGCGGCAACAGGTAGTGCGCCGAGGCGGTCTCCACGTCGACCACGCCACCGATCGCGTACTCGATCTGGTGCACGTCGTGGTAGTGCCAGCCGGTGACCAACCGGTCGCCCTCGTAGAGGTAGCTGCCGGCCAGCACCGTCCCGCCCCGGCGCAGGTCGATCTCCCGGATCACGTTGGCCGTTTCGGCGCCCGGCCAGCTTTTGGCCGTTTCGGCCAAATCTCTGGCCGAATGCGCGGAGACGGTCATGAGTATGCAGGGTACAACTGAGCCATGAATGTCGACGACCTGATCCTGGTGAGCATCGACGACCACGTCGTCGAGCCGCCCGACATGTTCCTGCGGCACGTGCCGGCCAAGTACCGCGACCAGGCGCCGGTCGTCGTCACCGACGACAAGGGTGTCGACCAGTGGATGTATCAGGGCAGGCCGCAGGGGGTCAGCGGGCTCAATGCGGTGGTGTCGTGGCCGGCCGAGGAGTGGGGGCGCGACCCGGCAGGCTTCGCCGAGATGCGGCCGGGTGTCTACGACGTGCACGAACGGGTGCGGGACATGAACCGCAACGGCATCCTCGCCTCGATGTGCTTCCCGACCTTCACGGGTTTCTCCGCCCGGCACCTGAACATGACCCGCGAGGACGTCACCCTGGTGATGGTGTCGGCCTACAACGACTGGCACATCGATGAGTGGGCGGGTGCCTACCCGGACCGGTTCATCCCGATCGCGATCCTGCCGACCTGGACACCCGAGGGCATGTGTGCCGAGATCCGGCGCGTCGCGGCCAAGGGCTGCCGCGCGGTCACCATGCCCGAGCTGCCGCACCTGGAGGGGCTGCCCAGCTACCACGATCTGGACTACTGGGGCCCGGTGTTCCAGACGCTCTCCGACGAGGACGTGGTGATGTGTCTGCACATCGGAACCGGCTTCGGGGCGATCAGCATGGCGCCGGACGCACCGATCGACAATCTGATCGTGCTGGCCACCCAGATCTCGGCGATGTGCGCCCAGGATCTGTTGTGGGGCCCGGCGATGCGGACCTATCCGAACCTGAAGTTCGCGTTCTCCGAGGGCGGCATCGGCTGGATCCCGTTCTACCTCGACCGCTGCGACCGGCACTACACCAACCAGAAGTGGCTGCGCCGGGACTTCGGCGGCAAACTGCCCAGCGAGGTCTTCCGTGAGCACTCCCTGGCCTGCTACGTCACCGATAAGACATCGCTGAAACTGCGCCACGAGATCGGGATCGACATCATCGCCTGGGAGTGCGACTACCCGCACTCGGACTGCTTCTGGCCCGACGCGCCCGAGAAGGTACTCGCCGAACTCGACGCCGCCGGGGCCGACGACAGCGACATCGACAAGATCACCTGGGCCAACGCCTGCCGGTTCTTCAGCTGGGATCCGTTCGCGCGCACCCCCAGGGCACAGGCCAACGTCGGCGCCTTGCGCGCCAAGGCCACCGACGTCGACGTCTCGATCCGCTCGCGCAAGGAGTGGGCGGCGCGGTACGCGGAGAAGCAGCTGGCCAAGGCGTGACTTCGCGCGATCCGCGGGGGCTGGCCGGCAAGGTCGCGGTCATCGCCGGGGGAGCCACGGGGATTGGTGCGGCGACGGCGGCGCGGCTTGGCAGCGAGGGCGCCCGGGTCGTGGTCGGCGACATCGCCGAAGATGCGGCGGAGGCAACCGCTGAAGCCATTCGCGCTGCCGGTGGCACCGCGATCGCGCATGCATTCGACCTGGCCGACCCGGAATCCGTTCGGGCCCTGATCGATTCCGCGGTGGCCGGCTTCGGCGCGGTGGATCTGTTGTTCAACGTCGGCTCGGACATGAGCCTGCTGCGCTCCGACACCGATGTGATGGAGATCGAATTCGACGTCTGGGACCGCACCATGACGGTGACCCTGCGCGGCTACCTGGCCAGCATGAAATACGCCCTGCCGCTGATGCTTTCCCGCGGCGGCGGTGCCATCGTGAACATGTCGTCCGCGGCGGCCTTCATCGGCGAGCCCACCCGGCCGGCCTACGCGACGGCGAAGGCGGGCATCGGGGCGCTGACCCGGCACGTCGCCTCGCGCTGGGGCCGGGAGGGAATCCGCTGCAACGCGGTGGCCCCGGGCTTCACCGGCACGGACCTGATGCGCGCCGCGCCGCAGTGGCCGGACCTGGAGGCGGCCGCACTACAGGGCACGCGCTCGACCCGGGTCGGCCACCCCGCCGACATCGCCGCACTGGTCACGTTCCTGATGTCCGACGACGGCGCCTGGGTCAACGGTCAGGTGATCAACATCGACGGCGGCGCGGTCCTGCGGTGAGCATTGTCGGGGTGCTCTGGCATGATCGAACACATGTTCGCACGGAGTCCGTATCACGACTATTTCCTGCCGTCGGACACGGCGCAGTCCCGTGGTCTGATCGGGCAGCTGGGTTTGGCGTCGCGGGCGGAGAATAGGGCGGCCGCACTTCGGCTGAAGGTGATCGGCGAGTTGTTCGAGTTGCGGCGCGGTGAGCGTGGCGAGCGTGCGGACTGGGCGGTGGATACCTGGGCCGCGGTCGGTGCCGAGGTCGCCGCGGCGTTGCAGATCAGCCTGGCCAAGGCCGGCAGCTACCTGACCTACGCGCTGGCGATGCTGACCCGGCCGGCCGTGGCCGCGGTGTTCTTGGCCGGCGATATCGACATGGGTGTGTTCCAGACGATCTACTACCGCACCGAGTTGATCACCGACGCCGAGGTCATGGCCACGGTGGATCACGAGCTCGCAGAGCGGGTGGGCCACTGGCCGTCGATGACGCGGGGCCGGCTGGCCACCAAGATCGATGAGCTCGTCGCCCGCCACGACCGCGATGCCGTGCGCCAGGCGAAGGAGAAGACCCTGGATCGCCGGGTGAGCTTGTGGGATCAGGGCAACGGCACCACCGAGCTGGCCGGGTTGGTCATGAGCACCGACGCCGCCGCACTCGACGCCAGACTGGACGCCCTGGCTGCGACGGTGTGCCCGGATGACCCGCGCACCCTCGAGCAGCGTCGCGCCGATGCGCTCGGAGCGCTGGCAGTCGGGATGGACCGGTTGGCGTGCCGCTGTGACAGCACGCAGTGCCCAGCCGGGCAGCGCCCGGCGAGCCCGGGGGTGGTCATCCACCTGGTGGCCGAACAGTCCAGCGTGGCGGGCCGCTCCGAGGCGCCGGCCTACCTGCTGGGACCCAACACCTTGGTCTCCGCGGAGTTGGTCGCCGAGTTGGCCAAGGGCGCGCGGGTACGCCCGCTGATGAACCCCGCCCAGGCGTGCCCCGAGTCGGGGTATCGGCCCTCGACGGCGCTGGCCGAATTCGTGCGGGCCCGGGACCTGACGTGCCGGGCGCCCGGGTGTGATCGGCCGGCCACCCACTGCGATCTCGACCATACGATTCCGTGGCCCGCCGGGCCCACGCATGCCTCCAACATCAAAGCCCTGTGCCGCGTCCACCATTTGTTGAAGACGTTCTGGGGCTGGCGGGACACGCAAATGCCGAACGGGACGGTGATCTGGACATTGCCCGGCGGACATCGTCATGTCACCACGCCGGGCAGCGCGCTGTTGTTTCCCCGACTCTGCCTACCCACCGGTGAGATCGCGGGACGGCCGACCCCAGCGGACGACCACCGCGGGGAGCGCACCGCGATGATGCCCACCCGCAGACGCACCCGCGAACAGAACCGGGCTGCCCGGATCACCGCCGAACGCGCCCACAACCGAGCCCTACGCCCGATCACCCACGCCTACAACCTCGTCGGCCCCGCTCCGCCACCACCAGACAACGACGCCGACCCACCACCCTTCTAAGAGGCGACGGCGAATAGACGCCACTCACCCGGCACGCCCTTGAGTTGGTGCGCGCCGCGTCGTTGGGCCCCGCCCGGGCGCTCACGCGCGCGCCGATGTGCACGGCGAGCCCCGCGATGTCATCCCCGCGTATCTCGCACTCGCGGCCGCGAAACCGGGCGAGCTGCGAGCGAACGACGGCATCGTGCGTATCGAGCAAGGCACGCCGGTCACGGTCGCCACCTCAGCCGCCCGGCGCGTGTCAAAAGAGCGACAGCCCTCGGGCTTGCCGCCAGACGCTCCATGCACGCCCAAGTCGCCCGGATCTCTTCGTTCCAGGGCATGTCGGGATTCACCACATGTTGGAGTTCTCCAGAGACATGTTGGAGTTCTCCAGAGCCCGGGAGAACCGCGTCGCGCGTCCCGAGATCATCGAGCACGGCAGCGATGCTGTCGGTCCACTGTTCCAAGGTCGGCAGTGCGCCCGGCGAGACGGGATCTGAGGCCCCGGTGCCCGGCTGGTCGAAGAAGATGAGTCGACCCAGTGAGGTCATGGCCTCGACCCACGCCCGCAGGGACGGCGGCTCCGGAAGCACCTCGCAGCAGGTGAACCAATTGGGGACGACCACGATGTCGCAAGAACCTTCGGCGGACGTTTCGATAGGCGACGTACAACTCACCGTTTCGCGCGTACCGCGTCTCCGCGAACATTGCCGAAGTCGAGTCGCGCGCCACCCCGGAAGTTGGGATCGGTAGCCGGCGGCACCGCCTGTACTTGGCTGCGACGGCGCCACAAGGCGACGGACTACAGCGAAGGGAATACAGGTGAAGCGAGTTCTCGCGGTCGGTGTCGGCGTGGTCGGCTGCAGCATGCTGCTGATGGGCTGTTCCGACAACAACAGCAGCGGCAAGGGCGCCGCATCGGCGACCGGATCCTCGTCCGCCAGTGCCACGGTGGCAAGCGGGGGAACGACCTCGGTGAAGGTCGAGGGAAACGACCTGCCCGGCCTGGACACCAGCACGGTGACGTGCGTGAAGCAGGGCGGCAACATCAACATCGCCAGTGGGGCGATCGGTGGTCAGCAGGGCCTCGGTGTGGTCATGACCGACGAGTCGACGCCGAAGGTGACCTCCCTGGCCATGGTCGTGGATGGCAACGCACTGGCGGTGAGCGACAGCATGGGAATGAAGACCGGATCTGCCGACGTGAAGGTGGACGGTAGTACGTACACCATCACCGGCGAGGCGGCCGGCGCGGACCTGAAGAACCCGATGGCCGGGATGATCACGAAGAAGTTCGAGATCACGGTCACCTGCAAGTGAATTGACCGACATGGGTGACGGACGGCGGACGTGTCGAACACGTCCGCCGTCCCACCGGTTCCGAAGACCGCCGAGGTGCCCGCCTTATGATTCAGCCGTGTCGATCCCCGGCGAGTTGGAGCGCGCTCGCCAGCTCATCCTGGCCGCCAAGGAAGAGGCGGCCAAGGACATCCTGTTGTCCGTCCTGCCCGAGGTCGAACGGGAGGACCGGGACGATCTCGCCCTGGAGGTCTTCGCCCTGCTCGGTGAGCTCTACCTCAACCGCACCGCCTACGACGGCACCGAGGAGTGCGTGCGCCGCATCGACGATTGCCTCGCCGCGTACGCGGACGCCCTGCCCGGATCCGAGGCCGACCACATGACGTCCCGGTACCGGCTGCGGGCCCGGTTCCTGCGGGTCGGCCTGGCCGCGGCGCGGGGCGAGCACGAAGCGGCCGCGGCCGAGCTGGCCGACCTGCAGGACGACGAATCCGCCCGGCGATTTCCAGATCTCGTTGCCGACCAACAGCATCTTGCGGCGCTGGCCGGTGTGCTGTGCGCGACGGCGCTGTGCGACGACGATCTGCACGCCCGCGCGGCGGCGCTGTGGCGCACCATCATTCCGGTCATCGATCACCTGACCGACACCTCGGATTCCACCGACCAGTTGCTGGTCGCAGGCGGGTTGGCCTATGGCCGGTTCTGTGTCGAGACCGGCCGGCTGGCCGAGGGGGAGCAGTGGCTGCAGCGCGCGGCCGCGCGGGCGCAGCGCCGCGACTGGAAACTGTATTGTGCGCGAGCCGAACTCGAGACCGCGGCGGCGAGCTGGATCCGGGGCGACCACCAGACCACCGAACGACTCGTCGGCGGCGCGTACCCGGTGATCGCGGAGGGCAACCGCGCCCATGACGTCTCGCGCTCCTGGCTCTACTTCGGGCTCACCCGGCTGGGCGTCGGCATGCTCGAGGCCGCCGACGAATCCTGGTCGCATGCCGAACGACACTGGCGTGAGCTGGGCAAGCCGCTGCACATTCATCGGATCCTGCTGCAGCGCAGCTGGATATCGGTGTTCCGCGGCCGCTTCGCCGAGGCGGTCGAGCAGGTGGCCCAGGCCCGCGAACTGTTGGACCAGTGGCCGCGCTCGAGCTGGCTGCAATATGCCCGGCTCGACGATCACCTCGGCAACGTCTGGCGCGCAGACGCCCTGGCGGACATGGGTTTCGACGGGATCAGCGAACCGACCGACGACTTCCAGGCCACCGAGGCCCGGCAGGCGGCAGCGCTGGGTGTGATGCATGTCGAACCCGGCAGCGAGCAACACCGCAGCGCGATGGCGAAGCTGGAGCGGGCCGCAGAGCTGAAGATCCCGGCCGCCCTGGCCATCGACTCGGTCCGCTACTCGATGCTCGACGCCGACTCCCGCTGGCGGTGGGCCGCGCACGTGTCGGGCCGGATGCTGGCCGGCGCCTTCTCGGTGGCCTGGGAGTGGGAGAACACCGAGCTACTCAGCGAGCTCATCGAATATCACAGCGCCCGAGGCACTTTCGCCCATGAACCGCTCGACGAGGCGTCGACCTGGGATGGGGGAGTCGGCACCACGGTGGTGGCCGACACGGTGGCCGAGGAGGCGCTCGCGGCAGGCGGGGAGTCGGTGGACGGTCTCACCCTGACCACCCTGGGCCCACTTCCGCCGTTGCAGATGGACCCGACCCGCGCGCCGATCCTCGAGCACTACCGCCGGCTCGCGCAGAGCCGCTACGGCCAGGCCGTGACCTCCGACGACCCGGCCTGGTCGACATGGCCATGACCGCACCGTCGTCCACCACGCTGGTGCTGCGGTTCGCCGACCTCGGCGTCGCGACCTACGGCAGCCTGCGGGTGGTCGGCGAACCCGCCCGCACGGTCACCTGGGTGGTCGAGGAGCCGATCCTGCTGGCCGCCATCGAAGAACTGCAGGGCGCGCTGCCCGACCCCGAGGGCACCGAGACACTGGCCGACGCGCTGAACCGGGCGCTGACCACCGGGCCGTTCGCCACCCCCGAACGCGAGTTGACGCTGGCCTACATCCTCGGGGTGCTGCTGATCTCCGCGCCCGCCTGGCAACTGCTGGGCGAGTGTGTCTCCGATCCCCGCCCGCTGCTGTACATCTCGCCGAGCGCCCGGCTGGCCCGCATCCCATGGGGCCTGCTGGCGGTGCCCCTGGCCGGCCCCAGCCGCGAGGAGTTGATCGCCGCCCGGGCGGCGGCGATCACCACCAGGGGCACCACGGCCGCCCGGATCCCGTGGCAGCTCGCCGACATCGCCGCCCTGACCGAGGGCCACCGGCTGATGGAGTTGGCCGACGTGCTGATGGCGGTGCCACCCAACATCGCGCATGCCCCGAGGGATCCGGCCGTTTGGTCCGAGCGGCGAAGTGCCGCACCGCTTCTGGTGCTCGACCCGAGGGTTCCCGGGCAACGCCCGGATTCGCCGCTGGGTTCGGTGCTGGGCCGCCCGTCGGCCGAGACCCGGCTGTCCGGGCACTTCGCCACGGTGCTGGCACGGCACCCGGTGCTGCCGGAGGTCGACTCGGCGGTGGACCTGTTCCGGCGCGCCGATGCCGACCGCACCTGGCTGGCCGCCCTCCTGAAGCGGGCCCCGAGCCGGCTGCTCTACGTCGGGCACGCCAGCGCCGCCGACCGTGCCCACGGTTACGCCGACCGGGCCGCGATCCACCTCGCCTGCACCTCCGCGCTGCCCGGCGGCGCCGAGCCGGTTGGCGATCATCGGCCGCTGCTGGCCGCCGACCTGATGTCCGCGCAGCTGCCGATGCCGCCGCGGGTCGCGCTGCTCGCGTGCGGCTCGGGCGGTGACTACCAGTTCGACGAGGCCACCGGTCTGGTGGCGGCGATGGTGCTGTGCGGCAGCCAACTGGTCACCGCGACGCTGTGGCCGCTGCCCACCACGGCCGGGTATCGCCGGTTCACCTCATCGATCGGCGACCCGATGGCAGATGTGGTCATCGCCGTCGACGACGCGCACCAGGCCGACGACGCCGCGCTCGCGGTCAACCGGTGGCAGCGCGCCCAGATGCGCCGCTGGCGGGCCGGCGACACCGGCGCCAGCCCGCTGTACTGGGCGGCGCTGGCGACGTTCAGCGTGGACGGTGCCCGGTGAACGCATCATGCCGGCGGTACACACACCGCGACCGTCGACTCGTCATCCGGGCGGTAGTAGGCGTCGATGACACTGCCGGGCGCCATCCGCGGCAGTTCGGCGACCGGGACCACCGTGGTCTGATGGGCCGGGAACTGACCGCCGCCGCGCCTGCTGACCATCACGTCGAGTTCGACCTCGCGCAGGTCCGCACCCGCGTAGCCGCCCGCCCGCATGCCGGTGACCACCCCCGAAGAGCGGGTACCGTGCCGGACCAGGTCCAGTTCCGCATCGGTCAGCACGCCCTGGCGGACCAGGGTCTGCCCGACGGCCGCGCGGACGGCCACCACATCGTCGGCCAGCGAAAGCCGGTCGCGGTCCTGCGGGTCGAACGAGACCAGCAGGATCAGCCCGGGCCGCAGCGCCGTCACCGCCGGGTCGCCCATGCGATGGCACAACCGCCCGGTGAACCGCTGGCCGTCGACGCTTTCCACCTCGACCACCACCAGCGGGTTCTCCGAGTCGGCGACCGCCTGAACGGTGCCGACCGCCACCGACCGGCAGGCCGACGGTCCCCGGCGCCGGTGTGCGGGTTGGCCGCCAAGGCCGGCTGCGACGACGATCGCGGCGAGGGCGAGGACGGAGACGGCGGCGATGGCGCCCAGGTAGACATCAGACATGACGGGCAGCCTGCGCCGCGCCCGGCGCTACCGAACCCAACTTCGCCGCTCCCGCGGTCGGCGCCCGCTTATCCTGTCCGGATGAGCGGCCAACCCCGTCGGGCGGTGATCGACCGCGCCTGGCGGGCCATCGGTCCCGGCGTGGAGGTGCTCAGCGGTGACGACGGCGGACCGCTGCGCCGGACGGTGAAGCGGATCATCGACCCGTTGGTGCTGCGGTTGCGGGCCAACCCCGCCTACTCCGCGCCGTTCGTCAGCGCCGAGGTCGCCACTGAGATGTTCGGGGTGATCGTGGACAGTGCCGAGCAATTGCGTTGCACTGCAGCGTGGTTCGGGCTCATGAAGCTGGAACGGCGCAGGCAGCGCGTCACCACCGGTAACGCCCAGGACCTCTACTTCCCGGTGTGTTTCGAACTGGCCGTCACCAAGGGCGCTCCCGATCAGGGTGGTCCTGCGACAGCGGCCGCCGTGCTGCACGACGTGCACCACGATCGTGGCCGCACCACCATCGAGGCGCTCAACCACTACCTGGCCGACCCGCAGGTGCTGGCCAGGCTGTCGCGCCAGCTGCAGGGCAGCTGGGCCGACGTGCGAGCGGGCACGGAGATCACCGGCCCGTTCTTCGCCGGTCTGACAACGGTGCTCGGCCCGGCTGACGGCCACCGGGAAAGCGTTGCCCGCCAGCGGGTCTGGACCGCGCTCGTCGCCGACGCCGCCCCGTACAACCTCGGCGCGCTGGCCCGGACGGCCGGCGGCCCGCCGCTGCCCTGGTCGGTGGTCGACCTGGGGCTGGCCGACACCCTTCCGCTGCGGCCGCCGCCGGTCTCAGGTGCGGCCGGCGGCGACCGGCCGCTGGATCGCAGCGTCGTCGAACGGGTTCGGGCCACGCTGCGCCGTGCCCTGGACCGCGACGAGTTGCCCGACGTACCACTGCTGTGCGCCGAGGAGGTCGACCGGGCCAGCGCGCCATGGGGTTTCCTCGGCGAGGACAAACAGGCCACGCTGCTGGCGGGCATCGAGGTGGCCCGGGAATTGGCGCCCCTCGACGAGCGCGCCGTCGCCCGGTATCAACTGGCCGGCATCATCCAGGCGCGGCTGCGCAAGGAGGCCTACGTGCTGCACGCCCGCCGCGCGCTGGCCGGTGCCGAGCCGATCCACCCCCGTCAGCAGCAGGTAGTGCAGGACCTCGCCGCGTTCGCCCGGCCGTACCTGAGCCGGCTGTGGGCCCGGCTGCACGGCCGCGACGTGTGGCAGGAGCCCTGCTCCGACGTCGACGACGTGCGGGCCCTGCTGGAGGGGGTGGCGCGCTCGGTGAGCCTGGACCATCGGCAGCGGATCAAGGCAATGCTGGAAGTGCAGGTGGCGCAATGAGACTGGTCAGCGAATCCGGCCTGTGGCTGACCGGGCCGAGCGTCGCGCCGATCCCGCTGGCCGCGGCCCTCGAGCTGGACGGCGCGGTGCTGGCCTGGACGGTCGACGAGGCCGCGGACGCACCCCCGCAGATCACCTTCACCGACCCGGCGCGCGCGGACTGGCTGTGGCGCGTGGTCGGCGAGGACGGCCATCGAGTGCTGGCCGCGGCCACCACCGCCGCAGCGGAGGGGGAGGTCGAGCTATCCGGAGTCGAACTGCGCACCGGGTCGCTGGTTCCGCTGCGCAGGCTGGCGCTCGGGCACTGGTTGCGCCGGTGGTGGCCGGCCAGCATCCGGGACGGCGTCGCCGGACTCAACCCGGCGGTGCTGGACGCCGAGATCGCGGTGGCGACGGCCGGCGCCGATGAGTTCTTCGGCGACGACACCCTGGACTCCGACATCGCGGCGTTGCTGGCCCCGCATGCCGGGGAGTTGCGGACCCAGCTGCTGCTGGGCGACCCGCGGGTGGCCGAACTGGTGCGCCGGTGCGCCGAGTTGGCCGACGAGTTCGGTGTCGAGGGCCCGGGCTGGGCGGAGCTGGCCGACGCCCTGGCCGACACGGGGGCCGGCACAGCGGTCACCCCGGCGGCCGCGAGCTGCGACGACTACGCGCTGGCGGCCGGCCGGGGCGGGGGACCGGAGCCCGCCGCGGTCATCGAGCGCGGCGCGACCTCGATGGCCTGGGGCGCGGTGCCCGGCGCGGTGTTCGACGCCGCCGAGAACACCGTCGACTGGATCATCGCCGTGGCCGACAGCGCCCCGGTAGCCCTCGTTCGCGCTGACGTCGTCGGCCCCGGATCACCGATCGGCATTCCGGTAACGCTGCAGCACAACGCATTTCGGGCAGCCGGCATCCTGGATGGATCCGGTCGCGCCACGCTGGCGATCCTGGGCGCGGACGACCAGCCCGCCGCGGCGCGGGTCGTGTGGGACACCGACTGGTCGAACGCCACCGTGACGGTGGGCGCGCAGGTCGACGAGGGTCCCGAAGCCCGCGACCGGGTGCGGCGGTTCGCGCGGCGGCGACTGGCCGACCCGCATCCGGACGCCTTCCTCGCCGAAATCCTGGCCGCAGAGTCCGACTACTGACGGCTACCGACGCCGATGCAGCGGCGACGGCGGTCCCGGCTCGGCATCTGCCGCGTCGCGGCGGCGTGCCGCCATCCCGGCCAGCGCCTCGAACACCACCCGGTGCGCGGCGTTGACGGTGAGTTCGGCGTGGTCGTAGGCCGGCGCCACCTCGACGACGTCCACCCCGGCGACGTCGTGCTCGTAGCACAGCTGGCGGACCATCCGGAGCAGGTCGGCGCTGGTGATGCCGCCCGGCTCGGGCGTGCCGGTGCCGGGCGCGTGCGCGGGGTCCAGCACGTCGATGTCCACCGAGACGTAGAGCTTGTCGGCCTTGGCCAGCGCCTCACTGACGGCCTGGTCCATCACCGCCTTGAAGCCGCGCTCCCAGATCTCCTGCATGGTGTGCCAGGTCATCTTCTGCTCGAGCATCCACTCGAAGGTGTCCTGGGGTGGCCAGTATCCGCGCAACCCGACCTGCACGAAGTGGCTGCCCGGCACGGCCCCGGATTCGATCAGCCTGCGCATCGGGGTGCCGTGGCTGGCCAGATTGCCCTCGATCTCGTCCGCGGTGTCGGCGTGGGCGTCGAAGTGCACGATGCCGACGTTCCCGTAGCCGTGGAAGTCGGCGACCGCGGTGGCGGCCGGCCAGGTGATGGAGTGGTCGCCGCCCAGGATCACCGGCACGATGCCGCGGCTGGCGATCGTGTGCACTCGCTCCTTGATGTTGGCGTGGGACACCTCGGTCTGACCGTGCGGGCAGTACGCGTCACCGAAGTCGACGACCTCCAGCCAGTCGAAGATCTCCAGGCCCAAATCCATGTGGTAGGTACCCGGTTCATAGGCCGTCGCCCGGATCGCCCGCGGACCGAACCGCGCACCGGGCCGGTTGGTGGTGCCGACGTCGAACGGCGCACCGACGATCGCGACGTCCGGCCGCCACGCGTCGAGCTGCTCGGGCTCGGTCAGAAACGGCCGGTGACCGAACGAGGCGACGCCCGCGTAGGGCAGATCGAGCTGCTCGGCCATGCCGGGCGGCAGATCACGGTCGGGCTTGTGCTCGTGGCCGGAACTCATCCGGCAGACACTACCGGCGCGCACCGGCCGGCGAGGGCAGGACGGGCTGCCGGCCAGCGCCTTCCACACCGGCCCACGCGCGCGCATGGCCGGTGCGCAAATCGGCGTTCGTGGGACCGCAGACGGCCATCACCGGAGCCATCAGCAACACCGCGCAACACTCCGGGGCGCGAACGCTGACCATCGAGGTCGGCGCCGGCGACGAACTGCTGGTGGAGATCACCGATGACGGGACTGCACACCCGTTGACGACCGGCGGCGTAGCGGACTGGCAAACATGCCGAACCGCGCCGTAGCGGTCGGCGGTCGGTGCGACATCTCGGCCATCCCGGGGATCGGAGCCCGAGTGCGCTGGTCGGCACCCTTCACCGTCAACTGGGCCGTCGAGTGGAGGGGTGCCGTTTGGCCCTGCCGAAAGTGTGACCTATTACCCTTGGCTAATTTGCTGGGATGGTGCAATAGTGTACTAACGCACCTGTAAATCGGGCGGGGACCGGGGAGAGGTGAGCCGCATGTTCTTCAGACGCGCAGAGGCCGGCGCCTTGCCCGCGGTGCAGCCAATCAGTTTCTCCCGCAAACTTTTCGGGGTGACCCGGGCGGCCAGGTCGGGGCGCCCCGCGGCGGCCCTTCCGCTGTACCGGGTGACCGACGTCCTGCATGACGGCCGGGCGGTCAACGTGCCGGCCCGCGAGATTGCCAGCACCGTGGCCGGGTGGCTGGCCGAGCTGGGGGTACACAGCCCCCTGGTCGAACAGCTCGAGCGCGCCGTGGATGCCGGCGACTGGCCCACCGCGTACGCGATCGGCCAGCATCTGTCGGTGAAGGTCAGCTGCGCTTCCTGACTCCGCGCGCCGACCCACCGTTAGAGTGGCACGGTGAGCGCTCCCGCCGACCGGACCGAGGTGGCGCGCGCGTTCGCTCAGCACCGCTTTGACCAGGCGATTCCGCACCTGGCGCGGGATGTGCGGTGGACGATTCTGGGATACCTGGTGCTCGAGGGCGACGACGCGGTCGCACGCACCTGCCGTGACACCGCGGGCAGCCTGGCCGGTACCACGGCGCATTGGGAGCACTGCCGCACGGTGAGCCAGGGCGACACCGTGGTGGTCGAGGTGCTGGGCCGCTACACCGGGCCCGACGGTGTCACCGCCGTCGCCAGCTGCCACATCCTCGAGTTCGCCGGCTCGGCGATCGCCTCGATCACCTCATACGGCATCGAGGTCGATCCGGAGTCGGCGGGCGCACCCCCAGACGCCGGCCGACGCGGGGCCTGAGACCGCTCAAATCGCCGAGTCGGGTTCGGGGTCGGCGTTCGGGTCGGGCTCGTCGGCGAGCTGGAGATCGAGGTCGCGGACATACCTGGCCTGATTGCCGCCCGCGAGGCGGGCCTCCCGCATCGCCGCGGTCGCGATCCCGACGATCTTGTCCAGCAGATCCTGGGGCGGCCGGGCGACCAGCGGACTCAGCGGGGTGCTCACCACACCGATGCTCGCCGTCATCCCGGCCGGGGCCGCCGCGATCGCGCCGCGCACCCGCTCGACCAGCGGGGATGCGTCCGCCGTCGTGAACGAGTCGGCGATCACGTACTCCGCCTCGCCGATGTGCCCGACGACCGCGTCGCGGCGCACCGTCTCCCGCAGGGCCCGGCCGGCGGCCAACTTGGCACGGGCGCCACCCTTGGCGCCGACCATGCTGACCATCGCGGCGAAGCTGTCGATGCTCACCACCACGATGACGAGATAGCGGTCGTCTTCACGGCTGCGCGAGGCGAGCAGTGTCGCCGTCTGGTCGTAGAACGCCTCCCGGTTGAGCAGGCCGGTCAGCGGTTCCACCGCCCCCGCGCCGTCCTGCGAGCCACTGAGCAGGACCACCAGCCGGGCGGTGAATGCGGCGAAGATGTTGACCAGGGTGATCAGGATGACGACGGCCAACGCCAGGCCGACACTCTGGGCGGCCACGCGGACCGCGAGGTACGCCGTCGTCGCGGCGACCACGGTCGACGTCAGCGCCAGCAGTCGCAGGGTGTGGAACATCGCGGTGTAGCCGGTGATCAGGCTGAACGTCATCGCGCCGAGCACGCCGAAGACGGGGTTGGCCGGCACCACACTGCACGCGGCGATCGCGAGCGTGCCGACGCCGACCAGGACGGCCGACTCGGTTCTGGTCGGCCACCGATGCCGGAACCAGAGCAGCGCCATCACGGCGCAGCAGGCGAACGCGCCGGCGAACACGTACTGGGCGCCCGCCCACCGCGGGGCGACGGCCCTGATCGCCAGCACGGGGGCCAGGCCGAGAAAGAAGATCACCGCGGCGATGACGCGGGAGGCGAACGCCTGTCCGTCGCGGGCGGTGAGCAACGAGGTCAGCGCGTAGTACTGGTCGGGGCGACGGCCTCCCGAACGCACCCTCATCGACGATTCCCCTCAGCGTTGCGCCTGGGTAACGAGCCTAGCGAACGGCTACGCCCCCCACCAGCGCCCCCCGGACAGAAAATTGCGGCCACGTCATTTTCGTCACCGGGCCAGGCGGTGCACCGAGACCGCGTAGTCGCCGCCGGCGAAGGGCTCGCGGTCCCAGGTCGCCCACCGCGCGACCGGCGCCAGACCGGCCCCGGCGGCCAGTTCGTCGTACCGCTCCAGGGACAGCCGGCGGGTCCGGATGGCGAAACCGGCGACCAGCAGCCCGTCCGGGGTCAGCCGGCCGGCGAGCGCGCTGAGCACCCGCGCCTCGGATCCCGGTTCGAGGAAGATCATCACGTTGCCGGCCAACAGGATCAGGTCGAAACGCTGGGGCAGCGTCGCCCCGAGGTCGGCGAGGTCGGCTTCGATCCAGCGGAGCCGGGGCGCCTTCGCGCGCGCCGCACCCAGCATCCCCAGGTCGGCGTCCACACCCGTGACGGCCAACCCGCGGTCGGCCAGTTCGATTGCCACCCGGCCGGTTCCACAGCCGGCGTCGAGCACCGAGGCGCCGCCGGACTCGCGCAGCAGCGCCTCGACCAGATCGGCCTCGCCGTGGACGTTCTGACCGGCGGCCGCCAGTGACCGCCACCGCGCGTCGTAGTCGTCGCCGCGCGGCGCGTCGGAACGCTGCCAGCGGTTGGTCACGCGGACCATCCTGTCAAAGCCGCCGCACGCCGGCACGACGAGCATCACGTCGTCACCCGGTGACGATGACGGTCAGCTCGTCGCCGTCGCGCTCCACCCGCATCCCGGCCCGGCGGGCCACCGCCGCCACCGCGGCCGCGTCGCCGGGTTCGGATCGGGTGCTTGCCAGCGCCCGGGCCAGCCGGCCCTTGTGCGCCTTGTTGAAGTGGGTGACCACGCTGCGCCGTCCGTCGGGGCGTTCCGCGATCACGTCGACCCCGACCGCGCCGGGAACCCGGCCCAGCGCCGCATACGATCCCGACCGCAGGTCGACGACGAGTTCGGCCGCCGCCAACTCGGCGAGCACGGGTTCCAGCAGCGGCCGCCACCGGCTGGCCAGCGTGGGGCGGCCGGGAAGTTTCGACGTCGCCGAGAGCCGGTAGGCCGGCACCGGGTCGTCGGCGCGCAGCAGGCCGAACAGCGCCGACCCGATGGCCAGCCGAGCCCGGGCACGGGCGGCCGCGGTGCCGCGCAGCGAGCCCGCGTCCAGGGCGTCGAACAGCACCCCGGTGTAGCGGTGCAGCGCGGGCAGGGTGGGGGCGCTGCACAGCGCGGCGTTGCGTTCGATCTCGGCGTCCTGCGACGGTGAGAGACCCAGGGCCCGCCTGCTGGCCTCGCGGTCAGCGGCCAGCGCGACGAGTTCGTCGACGAGCTCGGCGCGCAGCGGCCGCAGGGCCGGCGTGGACAGGTCGGCCAGCCGCAGGGGCGGCCCGTCGCCGCCGGGGCGTTTGGTCTCCGACGGTGGAAGCAGCACGATCACGACGAGAATCTAGCCGCTCCGCCCCGGTACTGACCGCGGTGTTAAATTGAGCCGCGGTGATCACTTCGGCGATCCGGGGGATTCGACAGTGCTCGACGAGAGACCCGACGACGGTGAGGAGACTCGCCGGCTGCGCCTGCTCATCGACCGGCTGCCCGCGCTGATCGCCTACTGGGACGCCGATCTGCACAACGTCATCGCCAACGAGGCCCACCGGGAGTACTTCGGGCTCGGCCCGGCCGAGATCCGCGGCCGGCACCTGCGCGACCTGCTGGGGGCCGAGTCATACGAACTGACCCGGCCCTACGTCGAAGGCGCCCTGGCCGGCGAGGAGCAGTTGTTCGAACGCACCCTCGTCGACGTCCACGGCCGCACCCGATTCACCCAGACGTCCTATGTTCCCGACATCGTCGACGGACGCGTTCGGGGCTTCTACGTCCAGGTCACCGATGTGACCGGGCGAGTCCAGGCCGAGCGGGCCCGCGACGAGGCGGTGCGGCTGTTCGAGATCAGCATGGCCAACGCCCCGTTCGGGATGGCGACCCTGACCCCGGCGGGCCGCGCCCTGTACGTCAACCCGGCGCTGTGCGAACTGATCGGCTACACCCAGGAAGAGCTCAGCGGCGTCAACTACCGCGACCACCTGCATCCCGACGACCTCGGCGCCAGCGCGGTCGACTACCGCGCGCTGGTGGAGGGCAGGGTCCCGCAGTTCTGCGCCGAGCGGCGCTACCTCCGCCGGGACGGGTCGACGATCTGGATGCAGATCAGCGCGGTGCTGGTCCGCGGGACCCACGACACCGAGGACATGGTGGTCGCCCAGTTCCAGGACGTGACCGCGCGCCGCAAGGCCGAGGCCGAACTCGCGCGCCGCGCGGTCACCGATCCGCTGACCGGTCTGAACAACCGCAACGAGCTGATCACCCGCATCGAGGCACATCGCGCCACCCGGGCCGGCGCCCCGGTCGGGGTGGTCTTCTTGGACATGGACGGGTTCAAGCAGGTCAACGACGCCCACGGGCACGCCGTCGGCGACGCGGTGCTGACCCAGGTCGCCGGCCGCCTGAAAAGCGCTGTGGCCGAACCGAACTCGGTGTACCGATTGGGCGGCGACGAATTCGTGATACTGGTGCCAGACGCACAGGAGTCCCACGTCGAGGGCGTGGCGCACGATATCTGCACCGGACTGACCGGCGACTACGACGCCGGCGGCGCACCGGTTCGGCTGACCGCGTCGGTGGGCTGGACCTGTGGGCGCGACGACGTCGACGAGCTGGTACGCCGGGCCGATGCGAACATGTACCGCCACAAGGCCCGGTTGCGCACCGATGTCGATGGGTCTGATACACCGGTCGGATGAGGGCACCGAGCAACGACCTCTGGGACGTGCTGTCCACCGCCCGCACCATTCGGCGCTTCACCGACGAACCGGTCGACGACCTGACGCTGAGCCGGTGTCTGCAGGCCGCGGCCTGGGCGCCGTCCGGCGCCAACGCACAGGGGTGGCGGTTCATCGTGCTGCGCTCACCCGAACAGCGGGCCGTCGTCGCCGAGGCCGCGGCCCGCGCGCTGGCCGTCATCGAACCGGTCTACGGAATGGCGCGCCCGGCCGCCGACGACGTCGGCAGGCAGGCCCGCAACAACCGGGCCACCTACGAATTGCACGACCGCGCGGGGGAATTCACCTCGGTGCTGTTCGCGCAGAAGCACTATCCGACAGCATCGGAACTGCTGCTCGGCGGCTCGATCTTCCCGGCGATGCAGAACTTCCTGTTGGCCGCGCGAGCTCAGGGACTCGGCGCGTGCCCGACCGGCTGGGCCTCCTATGGCGGCGAACAGCTGCTGCGGGATGCGGTCGGGGTGCCGGCGGACTGGCTGATCGCCGGGCATGTCGTCGTCGGCTGGCCGAAGGGCCGCCACGGTCCAGTGCGGCGACGTCCGCTCACGACGGCGGTGAACCTGAACCACTGGGACGCCTCGGCCGACGAGCTGCTGGCGGCGCTGCCCGACTCACCCGTGGACCAGTAGCAGCGGCACCCGCCGCTCCGCGTCGGTCAGCGAGCCATGCTGGCCGATCAGAGCGGACTCGCCGGGTTCGATCGTGCGCCGCACCATGGCGGCGCGGCCGCGGGCGGCCGCCACGACGTCACCGATCCGCGGCCGGACCGCGTCGGTCACCACCTCGCCGAACCAGCCCGACGCGATCGCCTCCTCACGGGGGACCACCCAGGCCAGCGCGCCGAGGGTGTCGCGCCAGCCGGCCAGCACGTCGTCCACCGCACCGGGAACCGCGTACACGTGCCGGGCCCGGGCCTCACCCCCGACCGCCGCCACACCGGTCAGCAGCTCCGGCCGGGCATCGATGTCCAACACGTCGGCGTCGCGCACCGCGATCATGCCGTGGTCGGCGACCACCGCCAGCAGCCCACCGGCGGGCAGGACGTCGACGACGGACTCCACCAGCCGGTCGACCTGCCGCAGCTGCATGCGCCACGGCGCCGACCCCGGCCCGTGCAGGTGACCGAGCAGGTCGAGGTCGGCGTGGTAGCCGTAGCAGAAGCCGCCGTCGGCAACGGCCGAGGTGACCGCCGCGGCGAGATCGCCCAGGGCGTGCACGCCGATGTAGCGGCCACCCCGCAGCACCGCCCGGGTCAGCCCGGAACCGGTGAACATCGCCGCCGAGACCACGCTGACCGCCATCCCCGCCGCGGCCGCCCGCTCGAAGGTGGTCGGCATCGGCTGAACCTCCTCCGGCACCACGCTGTCCCGCAGGTCCTCACCCCACGGGTGTGGCCGCCAGCGCAGCGCGTTGACGACGCCGGCGCCGGGCAGCCGAAACGACATGCCGACCAGGCCGTGGCACCCGGACCTGCTGCCGGTGCCCACCGCGGCCAGGCCGGCCGCCGTGGTCGACGGGAAGCCGACGTCCAGGGTTGGTCCGCGCAGCCCGGCCAGCACCGGCGCGTCGCCGGCGTAGGTGTCGAGCAACTCCGCGCCGAGCCCGTCGACGAGCAGGACGCAGGCGCCGCAGATGGGTTCGGGCAGCGGGATGGGTCCGGTGAAGCCGGCCACCCCCATCGCCGCGAGCACCGAGGGCACCACGTCGGCCAGGTGCGGGCTCTGCGGATCCGGCTGCGGCACGTCCACCCGATGAGCCTGCCACGCTCGCCGGCGGCCGTAGGGTGTTGCGGTGAGACCGGGTCGGGTCGGGCACTTCGCGGCGCGCTGCGCCGCGGCGGCGCTCGTCGTGCTTTCCGGTTTCTGCGGCGCCGGGCCCGCGGCAGCCGACCCGGATGCGTTGTGGCGGATCGTGAGTGAGCAGTGCGTGCCCGACCAGCTGCGCAACCGCGACCCCGCGCCGTGCTCGGTGGTCGACCTCGACGCGGGTCAGGACAACGGTTACGTCGTCTACAAGGACATCACCGGGGCGCGGCAGTACCTGCTGATGCCCACCGCCCGGATCACCGGAATCGAGAGCCCGGCGCTGCTGGCACCCGGCGCGACGAACTACTTCGCGGCGGCCTGGCGGGCCCGCTCCTTCAGCGAGGCGAGGGCGGGCGGGACACTGCCGCGGGACTGGATCAGCCTGGCGGTCAACTCCGCCGTCTCGCGCTCACAGAACCAGTTGCACATCCACATCGACTGCCTGAGCACCGACGTGCACGAGGCGCTGAGCCGGTACGCCGCGGCGGTCGGTGACACCTGGGCGCCGTTCCCGGCGCCGCTGGCCGGTCACACCTACGCCGCGATCGCCGTCGCGGGCGAGGACCTCGCCGTCAACCCGTTCGTCCTGCTCGCCGACGGCATGCCGGGTGCCCGCGCGGACATGGGGATCAACACTTTGGTGGTCGTGGGTGCGACCGAGGTGCGGGGCGGACCGGGATTCATCGTGCTGGCCGACCGCGCCGACGGTGAAACCGGCGATTTCGCGGGCGGCGAGGCACTCCAGGATCACGAGTCGTGCCCGGCGCCGCTCCCGCCGACGCCGTCGACGGCGAAGTGAAGGGTCGCGACGCGGATCAGAACGGGGGGAGCTGGCCGTTGCCGGACTGACCGGCCAGGCTGTTGAGATTGTTCAGGTACTGCCGCAGCTGCCACTGCGACATCTGCGGTGAGTTCTCGGGCGGCGGCGCCTGGTCGGTCAGCTGCCAGGGCTGGCAGCCGCTGGTCTTGAAGGTGGCGTCGGTCGCCTCGATCGTCACCACCTGCGGCTTGCCGCTCAGGGCGTTGTCGATGATGGCGCCGTCGGCGCCGGTGCGCTTCCAGTAGCACTTGGTGCCCTCGACCGGCCCGGCCGAGGCGTAGGTACCGGGCACGACCCCGGAGCCGACCGCGTACAGGCCGTCCTTGTCGATGGCGGTCAGTGGCCCGTTGGCCGGCACCGTCAGCGGAGTCGGGCTGGGCCCTGGCGCGGGCCCGGTTCCGGTGGGTCCGGGCGCGGGCCCGGTCCCGGTGGGCCCGGCTGCCTCGTTGGCCGGGGTGGGGGCCGGAGTGGCCGGATCGGCGGCGGCACGGTCGACGCCCAGCAAGCCGGCCGAGAGGGCCAGCGCCGCGGCGGCGAGCACGGTCGAGTTCCGATTCACGAGGACAAGCGTACGCGGTCCGGCGAGTTCGACCGCCGGACCGGGTGATCTCGATGGGCCCAGCAACCGATACCCCCGGGGCCGCCGGCCGGCGACTCGCGTCGAAGCATGCCGGATGGCGTCTCAGATCTCCTCGGGGCCGTTGCGGCCGGCGGCCCGGTGCTCGCCGGCGGCGGGATCGAGACCCGGCTGAACCATCCGGAGGCCGACCGCCTGAGGTGTTCGCCCGAATGATGGCCGATCTGCGCGAGCGCCACGCGGTACCCCCGCTGAAGCGTGGGAAGCTCAGGCGGTGTTGCCCAGCAGTGGCAGCACCATGCGGCGGCGGCGCATGATGGCACCGTCGAACTCGCGCTCCGCCTCGGCCACCGAGCCGACGACGGGGAAGAGCGCCTCGTCGCTGCGCGCGCGCAACTGGCGGGTGACCGCGTCACCGGCGACCATCGCCCACTCGACCCCCACGGCCAGGCACTCGTCGTCGACGGCCGACAGCAGCCGGAAGGCCTGGGGGGAAAAGGAGGTCACGCCACTGAGGTCGAGCACGAACGGCTTGTCGGCCATCACGAAGCGCTTGGCGTGGTCGCTGACCCGGTCGACGTTCGACGCGTCGATGCGGCCACTGACCGATACCACCGTGGCGCCGTGGCGGAAGTGGGGCCGGACGTGAGCGTCGTCGTAGTCGACGGCGGGGTTGCCGTAGCGCGAGATGAAACTCGTCATGGGCGCGGCCTCGTTCCGGTCCTCGGTGTGTGTTCGCCTGACGGCCAACTGATCTTGACTAGAACGCTATGAGCGAAATCTAAGGTCACCGGCAGCGGCACCTAAATCTCTGCTAAGAACCAACTTTCGCGTTTTCGGGGCCAGCAAACACTAGCCGAGGGCGGGCAGAACCGCGTCGGTCAACAGCCGCACCGACTTCCACGCCTCCTCGACGGGCAACCCGCCGACAAGCGGATGCAACACGATCGGGCCGTAGTCCGGGCAGCCGCGGACCTCGTCGACCAACTCATCGGGGGTCAGGAATCGGTACCGGCCCGACTCCCTGACCTGCTCAAGGGTCTGCACACCGGGAAGATGCATGGATGACCGGGACGGGTCGTCGGACCACCGACCGTAGGTGACCGCCTCCCAGAGGATGTACTCGCCGAGTTCGGCCCAGCCCCGTTCCGGGTCCTCGTGCAGGTAGATCATGCCGCGGTTCACGGCCGGCGGCATCAGCACGAACGGCTGCAGGTCGGCGGCCAGGCAAAGGTCGGTGTAGTACTCGGCGAGGTCGGGGCGGTGGTCGGGCAGGCTCAGCGGAAGCCGGAACCGCACCGCCCGGCGCGCGGTGGCCCGCACCCCGCCGCCGACGTACAGCGGCGGGTGCGGCTTGGTCCGGGTGCCCGACACCACCCCGGATTCACCCGACCAGGCCTCGATCATCGCGGCCAGCGCCTGATCCATCAGTTCGCCGCGTCGACCGAAGTCCACGCCGAGGGCCCGGTATTCGACTTCCCGGTAGCCCAGCCCCACCGTGGTGTGCAACCGGCCCTTGCTCATCGCGTCGACCATGGCGATGTCCTCGGCCAGGCGCACCGGGTTCCACAGCGGTCCGAGCGCGCAGTCCACGCTGGCGAACATCGTGGCGGTGCGGGCCAGGAACATCCCGGCGACCATGATCGGGTTGCAACTCCAGCCGTGGCCGGTGACGTGGTGTTCGTCGACGCTGACCGCCGCCACCCCGTGGGCGTCGCCCCACTGCGCCAGTTCCAGCGCCGCCGAGAGCAGGGCGCCCTGCCGGCGGGGATCGCCGCCGGGGGAGGCGAAGTTGAACCGGAGCACAGCGAGCGCCACGGCCACCGATGCTGCCAGCCCGGCGGCGCCGCCGGAAGACGACGCACCGGTTGTCACGATTCGGCACGGCTCGGCTCGTCGGACACCGGATTGTCGGGGGACGCCGCTACGGTGGCGCGGTGCGAACGACCGGGGTGTCGACGGCGCTGCAGTGGCTCGGCGTGTGGGCGGCCGCGACCGTGTTGCTGACGTTGGCGGGCCTGCTCAACCGCGCGGTGTGGGTGTTGGCCGCGGCGTGCGCGGCGGCGTCACTGGTGTGCGCCTGGCGGACCTGGCTGGCCTGGCTGGACCAGCGCCGGGATGCCCGCCTCGACGCGCTTTACCGGGCCAGCGGACAGGCCGCCGTCGATGCGATGGGCGGTGTCGAGTTCGAACACTATGTCGCGGCGGTGCTGCGCGGGCGCGGGTATGCCATCGAATTCACTAGGGCCACCGGAGATTTCGGCGTCGACCTGATCGCGACCCGGGACGGCGTGCGCACCGCGGTACAGTGCAAGCGGGCCGCCCGCGCCGTCAACGGTGCCGCCATCCAGCAGGTTGTGGCCGGCGCCGCCGTGCACGACTGCAGCATGACCATGGTGGTGTCGAACCACCGCTACACCCGCGCGGCCGGACAACTGGCCGAGGTGCACGACTGCGTGCTCGTCGACCGCACCAGGTTGGCCCGGTTGGCCCGCGCCGGACGCTAGCCGGGCCGGTGCCCGTCAGGTGTTCGGGGGGCTAGGACCCGCCCAGGAACCGATCGCGGTACGGCCGCAGCCGCCGCGCCACCTCGTCGGCGTCGAGGCCCACGTCGGCCAGGTCGTAGCTCACCTCGCCGTGCCGCCCGCGGGGGTGATCGGCGATGAACCGTCGCATGGCCGCCCGGACGGTGTCATCGTAGGGTTGGTCGGCCAGCTCGTAAACCGTTGCCAGCGTGCCCTCCTCGTCGGCCATGAAATCGGCGAACCGCACGTCGATCGACTGCGCCGCGGGCAGCACGTCGCGGTCCCGCACGCAACCGGTGAACAGGTCCTCGGCCCGGTCCAACCAGTACCGGCCGGTCCGCACCGGATCGGGATGGGCCGCACCCATCCGGGACGCGTAGGCCACCATGGTGGCCATCGACCGGGTCACGTCGACCGGATCACGATGGGTGACAACGAATGTCGCGTCGGGGAAGGTGGCGTACAGGGTTCCGAACTGCTCGAGGTGCTGGGGCGACTTCAGCACCCACCGGTCCGGACCGCGCAGGAACTGCAGGGCCTGCAGGCTGCGCTTGAGATAGGCGTAGGACGGGCCCTGGTCGTGCGACTTGTAGTAGGCGGCGAACGACGGCAGGTAGTACGTGGTCTCGAAGAGCATGGTGGAGAAGTCGTTGGCCAGCAGCTGGATCTCTTCGTGCGCATGCTCCACGGTCATGTCGTGCATGCGCTTGAACTCCGGCATCACCGTGTTGATCAGATCCACGCCGGCCGCACATCGGTCCCGCCGCGGCGTCTCGTCGGCCGCCTCCTCGGGCGCCGGGAAGGGCTCGAGGCTCTCCCAGTACGGCAGGTGCCGCAGGTTGGGGTCGGCGGCCATCAGGTTGTGCAGGTGGGTGGTGCCGGTGCGGGGCAGGCCGCAGATGATGATCGGCCGCTCGATCGCGACGTCCTCGATCTCCGGGTGCCGGGCGATCAGCGCCTCGAGCCGCAGGCGATTGACCAGGTTGCCGACCAGTTGCTCGAAGGCCACCGCGACACCGGCGTCGGACAGCCCGGCCTCCTCGCACAGCGAGGTGCACAGCACGTCGAGACGCTCGCGGAACGCGGGATCGCCGAAGTCGTCGAGACCGGTGCGCTCGGCGGCGGCGGAAAGCATTGCCTGCGGGGTCAATTCGAGCGTGGCGCCGTAGCCGGCCAGCCCTTCCCGGATCGGCCTCGCCGCCGCCGGGAAGACCGGGTCGGCGAGATCGGTGAACCGGATCGGCTCGGGCCGTCGCACGCCGGTGGTCATGCCGATACCTCGTTGATGTCGACCACCCGGCAGGCCGGTCGCTTCGGGGTGTGTTCGGGCAGGAACCAGCGCAGCCAGATCAGCCCCTTGCGCCGTCCCGCGGTGGACACCCAGTTGGGGTGGCCGGGGTCGGTGTCGCTGACCACGATCCGCCAGGACCCGTCGGGCTCGTAGGTGATGTGCGCCCCGTTGATGGTGACCCCTTCGTAGGTGTAGTCGTAGGTGTGCAGCCACGGGTTCCACAAGCACAGGTTCCAGAACACGCACGGCGGTGAGGTGCCCTCGATGATGAGCGCCTGATCGGGTCGCAGTTCGTAGGCACCCATCGCGTAGGCGGCGTCACCGGCCGCCCACCCGAAAGTCTGCTCCGGCACCGGGTACGGTTCGGCGATCTCGTTGGGCGGTTCGACCTTGGTAGGGATGAACGAGACCTGATCGGCCAGAAAGTTTTTCGCGGCCCGCATCCGGCGGGTCAGGTCGGCGCGGGTCTCGACGTGGCGCGCCGGGCGGTCGACGGCCTGGATCTTCCACTGCACCCGGCGGTCGGTCTCCGGGTTCTCCAGGTAATCCCTGGTCAGCGCGACCACCGCATCCGGTTCGAGTTTCAGCCACGCGCCCGGCTGGGGGTCGGGGCTGATGGTGAATTCGAAGTTGCCGTCGGTGTCGAACTCCAACGACCGGTCGTTCAGGGTGCCGACGATCCGGTTGCTGTAGTGCCCGTCGTCGGGACCGCCGTAGACGGTGATCGACAGGTACACCGAGTCGCCACGGTTGCCGGTGACCCGGTAGGTGCGGTTGGGGTCGACCGGCGCGAGTTGGTAGTAGGCGTCGGAGTTGTCCCCGCCCCAGCGCTGATACGGGCCGATGACGTCGACGAAGCGCGGGTTGTCCCTGTCACCCCACACGTAGGCGTCCACGGCGACCCGCAGCAGGCTGAACGTCAACCGATACCCGTCGATGACATCGGGTTCGTCGAGTGGGGGATCGGCGCCGAGGATCTTGCGCTCGATGCCCGCGACCTCGTCGAGCAGGTCATGAAAGGCCGCCGAGAGTTCGTCCGATTCCTGCTGGCTCATCGTGGCTCCCTGTCTTGTCGTGAGCGGACTCCCTGGAGCACCAGGGAGCAGAGTTTGTCGGCGATTTGGTCGGCGTTGCGCCCGTCCACCAGCGCGCCGTAGAACGCGGTGCCGACCAGCGTGTCGAACAGCAGGTCGGTGTCGATGTCGGGGCGCACCACACCGAGGGCAACCCCCGCGCGAATCAACGCGGCCAACTCGGCGCGGATCTTGTCATCGAGCAGCTGCTGGGTGCGGATCTGCAGCGCGGGGTCGCGGCGGCGCTCGGCGAGAATGCCCATCGCAGCGGCCGCCACCACCGGCTCGCGCCAGAACTGCACCGCCCCGCGGGCGAACTTCCGCAGGTCCGCCTCGAAGTCGCCGGTCGACGCCGCCAGCGCGGTACTGCCCGCGGTGCCGAATGCCGCCTCGAACACCACATGCGCCTTGGACGGCCACCGCCGGTAGACAGTGGGGCGGCTGACGCCCGCCGCGCGCGCGATCGACTCCATCGACACCTGGTCGTAGCCGACCTCGATGAGCAGCCGGCGGGCCGCGGCCATGATCGCGGCATCGGTGCGCGGATCACGCGGACGGCCGCGCGCCTGCCCCGAGCCGTCGGGCGCCGCTGCAGTCACGGTAATTATGTTCCATAGTGTCACGTAATTTGTCAATGACCCGCCGGCGTCCGATGACGCAAGTCTGACCGCTGGCGTCGGGACGTGGCCGGGTTTTCGCCGGGCCCATAACGTGAACCAGACAACGGTCAACACCGTGCCACTACGGGCCGTCGAGTTGGAGGTCACCCATGAAGATTCGGATGCACAGCATGATCAGGTCACTGGCCCTGGTGCTGGCGGCCGCGGCCCTGACCGCGGGACTCAGCACGACGCCGGCCGCGCGGGCCGACGACCTCAACTTCACCGGGACCACCCTGAGCGGGGCGAGCTTCAACGGTGCCAGCCTGCAGGGCAAGCCGGCGGTGCTGTGGTTCTGGACGCCGTGGTGCCCGTTCTGCAACCAAGAGGCGCCGAACGTCAGCGCGGTGGCCGCCGCCAACCCGAAGGTCACCTTCGTCGGTGTCGCGGCGCGCTCCGATGTCGCCCAGATGCAGAGCTTCGTGTCGAAGTACAACCTGAACTTCACCAACCTCAACGACGCCGACGGCTCGATCTGGGCGAAGTTCAACGTGCCGTGGCAGCCCGCGTATGTGTTCCTGCGGCCGGACGGGACGTCGACCTTCGTCAACAACCCGACCTCGGCGATGTCGCAGCAGGAACTCAGCGACCGGGTTCGCGCCCTGACCTCCTGAGCCGCCCGTGGATCAGGGCCTCGCCGGCCTGGCGTTCGCCGCCGGGATGATCGCCGCGCTCAACCCGTGCGGCTTCGCGATGCTGCCCGCCTATCTGGCGCTGGTCGTCAACGGCGAACAGACCAGCCGCCACCGGGCGGTGGGCCGGGCGCTGACCGCCACCGCCGCCATGGCGGTGGGCTTCCTGACCGTGTTCGGGTTGTTCGGGCTGCTGACCGTGTCGGTCGCCTCGACGGTGCAGCAGTACGCGCCGTACCTGACGGTGGTCGTCGGCGTTGTTCTTGTCGCCCTTGGCCTTTGGCTGCTGTCCGGTCGGGAGCTGACCGCGCTGAGCTGGAACTCGGCCCGGCTGGGCAGCCGGTGGACACCCACGGCGCGGCTGGGATCGATGTTCGGCTACGGCGTCGGCTATGCGATCGCCTCGCTGTCGTGCACCGTCGGCCCGTTTCTGGCTGTCACTGGCAGCAGCCTGCGTACCGGTTCGCTGCTGGACGGCGTGCTGGTCTACGTGGCCTACGCGGCCGGTATCACCATGGTGGTGGGGCTGCTGGCGGTGGCGGTCGCACTCGCCAACTCCGCGCTGATCGACCGGATCCGCAGGGTGCTGCCGTACCTCAACCGGATCAGCGGGGCTGTGCTGATCGTGGTCGGCCTGTACGTCGGCTACTACGGCCTCTACGAGATCCGGCTGTTCAACGGCGGCGGCAGCGCGCAGGACCCGGTGATCGGCGGCGCCGGCCGCATGCAGCGGGCGCTTGCGGGCTGGGTGTATCAGCACGGCGCGTGGCCCTGGCTGCTGGCCGCCGGCCTGCTCACGGTGCTGGGCGCTGCCCTGTGGGTGCGCCGACGGCGACGAACCGTGCCGCCGTGAACAAGCGCTACACCTGGGAAAACGTCAGGATACCCAGACTCGGTAGCAACCGCCTATATACTCCGCAGCACGCCTTCGAACCGGCCCCGCCGACAAGGAGATTGGACGACGATGAAGTATTCGCTACGTACCGTGGGCGGCGCCGCCGCGGCGGTTCTGGCCCTCAGCGGCATCCCCGCCGCGATCGCCACGATCGCGCCCAGCGGGACCGCAAGCGCGGACGTGTGTGCCAGCGCCGGCCGCCGCATCTCGGTGAGCGGCTGCGCCAACCTCGGCGACGTGATGGCGCCCTACGTGCCGCCGCCGGGCTACTACGCGCCGATGCCCGAGGACTTCAACAACCCGGGAGTCAGCGGCTGCGTCGGCTGGAACGGCCGTTGGGTCAGCGCCAACACCTGCAGCTAGGCCCCTGACGAACAACGCCCCGCGGGCCGAGCCCGCGGGGCGTTGTTCGTCTCCGGTCCGGTCAGTCCAGATCGAACCGGTCGTTGTTCATCACCTTGACCCAGGCCGCGACGAAGTCCTTGACGAACTTCTCCTTGGCGTCGTCCTCGGCGTAGACCTCGGCCAGAGCGCGCAGTTGCGAGTTCGAGCCGAACAGCAGATCGACCCTGCTGGCGGTGTACTTGTCCGCGCCGGTGGTGCGGTCCTTACCGACGTAGCTGCCGTCGTCGGCGGGGGAAGGCGCCCACTTCGTGCCCATGTCGAGCAGGTTGACGAAGAAGTCCGTCGTCAGCGCACCCGGATTGCCGGTGAGCACACCGAGTTTGGTCCCGCCGAAGTTGGTGTCCAGCACCCGCAAACCACCAACGAGCACCGTCATCTCGGGACCGGACAGACCCAGCAGGTTGGCCCGGTCGATCAGCTGGTACTCGGCGGGCAGGGACAAGCCCTTGCCCGCGTAGTTGCGGAAACCGTCTGCCTTGGGCTCCAGGTAGGCGAACGACTCGACGTCGGTCTGCTCCTGGGTGGCATCGCCACGGCCCGAGGTGAACGGCACCTCGACATCGAACCCCGCCGCCTTGGCGGCCTTTTCGACACCCACGTTGCCGGCCAGGACCACCAGGTCGGCGAACGACACGTCGAACCCGGCGGCACTCTGGATACCCTCCAGGGTGCGGATCACCTGGGCCAGCTCGTCGGGTTCGTTGACCTCCCAGCCCAGCTGCGGCTGCAACCGGATGCGGCCGCCGTTTGCGCCACCACGCATATCGCTGCTGCGGTATGAGGAGGCGGCCTTCCACGCCGTCGAAACCAGCTGCGGCACAGTAAGACCCGAGTCGGCGATCGCACCCTTGAGCGTGGCGACCTGATCGGCCGACAGGCTCTTGCCCGCGGGAACGACGTCCTGCCACAGCCAGGTCTGCTTGGGCACCAGCGGGCCGAGGTACCGCACCACCGGACCCATGTCGCGGTGCAGCAGCTTGAACCACGCCTTGGCGTACTCCTCGGCAAGTTCCTCCGGATGGTCCAGCCAGCGGCGGGTGATCTTGCCGTAGATCGGGTCCATCCGCATGGACAGGTCGGTGGTCAACATCGAGGGGTGGGTCTTGCCGCTGCCCTGAGCCATCGGCACCGAGTTGGCCCAGCCGTTGTCCTTGGGCTTCCACTGGTTGGCACCCTGGGGGCTCTTGGTGAGCTCCCACTCGTTGCCGTAGAGGATCTCCAGGAACGAGTTGTCCCACTTGGTCGGCGTGTGGGTCCAGGTCACCTCGAGACCGCTGCTGACGGTGTCATTGCCGACGCCCGGGTTGGCCCAGCCGAAGCCCATCTCCTCCAGCGGGGCGGCCTCGGGCTCGACGCCGTTGACGATGTCGGTGGCGCCGTGGGCCTTGCCGAAGGTGTGGCCGCCGACGATCAGTGCGGCGGTCTCCACATCGTTCATCGCCATCCGGCCGAACGTCTCGCGGATGTCGATCGCCGCAGCGACCGGGTCCGGAACCCCTTCGGGGCCTTCGGGGTTGACATAGATCAGACCCATGTGGCTGGCGGCCAGCGGGTTCTCCAGCTTGGTCCGGTCACTGCCGGCGTAACGGTCCTGCGAGCCCAGCCACTCGGCCTCGGCGCCCCAGTAGATGTCCTCCTCGGGCTCCCAGAAGTCCGGGCGGCCGAAGGCGAAGCCCGCGGTCGTGAAGCCCATGTGCTCCATCGCGCGGTTACCCGCATAGACGATGAGGTCGGACCACGAGATGTTCTTGCCGTACTTCTTCTTCAGCGGCCAGAGCAGGCGACGGGCCTTGTCCAGGCTGACATTGTCCGGCCAGCTGTTCAGGGGCGCGAAACGCTGCATTCCGCGCCCGCCGCCACCACGGCCATCCTGCACCCGGTAGGTGCCGGCAGCGTGCCACGCCATCCGGACGAACAGCGGGCCGTAATGCCCGAAGTCGGCCGGCCACCAGTCCTGCGAATCGGTCAGCAGGGCGTCGAAATCACGCTCGAACGCCTCGAAGTCGAGGGTCTTGACGGCCTCTCGGTAGTCGTAGCCCTGGTCGGTCGGGTCGATGGCGGGTGGATTCTTCTGCAGAATCTTGAGATTGACGGCGTTCGGCCACCAGTCGCGGTTGCTACCGCCCTCGACCGGGGGCCTGATCCGCATCGGACAGCCGCTCTCGGCGGGTTCTGTCTGCGCCTCGCCGATGGGGGGGTGTTCTTGAGCCACGCTTCATTCCTTCCGGGTGTGGATCTGGGTGAATCCAACCGGGATCACGGTTGTGATCCCGAAGCTTGGGGGGCCGAGCACTCGGGGCACAGGCCCCAGTAGATGACCTCGGCCTCGTCGACGGCGAAGCCGTCCAGCGAGCCGCCGTCATCGGCGGGGGTCAGGCAGGGCACCTCGCCCGCGGCGCAGTCGACGTCGCCGATCACCCCGCAGACGCGGCAGACGACGTGGTGGTGGTTGTCGCCCACCCGCGACTCGTAGCGGGCGACCAGCCCGGAGGGCTGGATGCGCCGCACCAGGCCGGCGGCGGTCAGGGCGGCCAGCACGTCGTAGACGGCCTGCCGGGATACCTCGGGCAGGGAATCGCGCACCGCGCCGAAGATGGTGTCGGTGTCGGCGTGCGGATTGGCGTGCACCGCCTCGAGGACCGCGACGCGGGGCCGGGTGACGCGCATGTCGGCCATCCGCAGCCGTTCCGGGTAGTCCGCCATCGAGCCCACGGGTGAGATAGTCGTCCCTTTTCTGGAATCAGTCAAGAGTTCTTCGCCGGACGCGCCGAACCAGCGGGTTCACTAGTGCTGGGCGGTCCCGTTCGGCGCCTGGCCACCCGTCGGAGTCAACGGCGCGATCGGGGTCGGGCTGAAGTTGTTCGGACCACCCGGCTTGCCCTTGTTGGTGGGGGTGGGCACCGCGGAGCTACCCGGCGTCGTGGGCGGCGATTTCTCGCTGTCCCCGGCACCCCCGCAGGCACTCAGCAGCACGACTCCCAGCACGGCGGCGGCACCCGCCACCGCCCGGCGGGGCCGACGTGGCCGTCGAAGCCGAGGATTCATCTAGCCTCCCGTGCCAGTGGACCGGACAGGTCAAGCTACTCCGGGCGGCGCGCCCGCCGCAATGGTCCGGGCCCGGCCATCGGTGTGCCATCGGTATGGTGATGCTCTTGCGGCTCGCGCCCTCACGGCCAGCCCGGCCCGGCACCGGCGAGCCAGCCGCCCGTCCCATCAGGAGCAGTTTCGTGCCCCTCAACACCATTGCGCTCGAACTCGTGCCGCCCAACCGGGAGCGCAGTCCCGAGCAACTGCTCGACGAAGCCCACAAGGTCCGCGAACTCGGGGCGCAGACCGGTATCGGGGGCCGGATCCGGCACGTGATGATCCCCGGCATGATCGCCGAGGACGACGATCGGCCGGTCGAGATGAAGCCGAAGCTCGACGTCCTGGACTACTGGTCGCTGATCGCACCGGAACTGCCCGGCATGAAGGGGTTGTGCACCCAGGTCACCGCGTTCTCCGACGAGCCCGCCCTGCGGGCGCGGCTGCGGGATCTGCTCGCCGCCGGTATGGAGGGCATCGTCTTCGTCGGCGTGCCGCGAACCATGAGCGACGGCGAGGGGTCGGGAGTCGCCCCGACCGACGCCCTGGCGATCTATCAGGACCTGGTGCCCAATCGCGGGGTGATCCTGATCCCGACCCGGGATGCCGAGGCCGACCGGTTCGCCTTCAAGTGCAACCGGGGTGCGACGTACGGCATGACGCAACTGCTGTACTCCGACGCCATCGTCGACTTCCTCGCCGCGTTCGCCCGGAACAACGAGCACCGGCCCGAGATCCTGCTGTCCTTCGGTTTCGTGCCGAAGGTCGAGGGCCGCGTGGGCCTGATCAACTGGCTGATCCAGGACCCGGGCAACGCCGCCGTCGCCGAGGAGCAGGCCCTGGTCGCCCAGCTCGCGGCCAGTGACCCGGCCCGCAAGCGGATGCTGATGGTCGACCTGTACAAGCGGGTGATCGACGGCGTCGCCGAGCTGGGCTTCCCGCTGAGCATCCACTTCGAGGCCACCTACGGGGTGTCCGCGGCGGCGTTCGAGACGTTCGCCGCGATGCTGGCCTACTGGTCACCGCCGGGCGACCCCGGCAATTCGACACCGCCGGGCGACCCCGGCAATTCGACACCGCCGGGCGCAGGCTCCTGACGGCGCGCCGTGCACGCCTACATCGACTTCGACAACGGGCCGGTCTTCGCGATCCCGGCCCGGGACGGCTGGCACGGTTTCACCGGTTGTGAGGGGATGCTGCTGGAGGGCCCGCAGGGCTGGGGTGAGTTCAGCCCACCGACGGCGGTCGCCGGTGTGCGGGCCGCGCGCTACCTCACCGCCGCCATCGAGGCCGGCACCGTGGGATGGCCGGACCCGGTGCGCGGGCGGGTACCGGTGGCCGTCGCAGTGCCCGCGGTCGAGCCCGAGCCGGCCGCGGCCATCGCCGTCACCGGTGGCTGCGACACCGCCGACGTGCGCGTCGCCAGCGGCCCAGGCTCCCTCGAGGACGACATCGCGCGGGTCGCGGCGGTCCGCGCGGCACTGGGCCCGGACGCCGTCATCCGGTGCGACGCCGGGGGAGCGTGGGACGTCGACACCGCCGTCGCGGCGATCGCCGCCTTGGACCGAGCCGCCGCCGGACTGGATTTCGTCGAGCAGCCCTGCGCCACCCTCCCCGAGCTGGCCGAGGTCCGCCGCCGGGTGAACGTGCGGATCGCCGTCGACGAGTCGATCCGGGACGCGCCCGACCCATTCGGCCTGGCCCTGGCCAAGGCGGCCGACATCGCCGTGCTGACTGTCAACGCGCTCGGCGGGGTGCGCCGCGCGCTGCGGATGGCCGAGAACTGCGGCCTGCCATGCGTGGTCTCCGCGGAGCCGGACAGCAGCGTCGGGCTTGCCGGCGGGCTGGCGCTGGCGGGCGCGCTGCCCGAACTCGCCGGGGCGTGCGGGCTCGGCACCGCCGCGGTCCTCGTCGGCGACCTGGTGTCGCCGTGGCGGTCGTTGATCCCGGTCGACGGGCACCTGCCGGTCGCCCCGATGCCGCCCGGGCCGGACCGCGATCAGCTCGCCGCTTTCGCGGTGCGCGACGACGCGCGGGTCGGCCGGTGGCGCGAGCGGCTCCGGTCCGTTCAGGATCTGATTTGAGCGTTTGCGCGGCATCCCCGGTGGGTACAAGCGCGCCGATGACTTCCGAACCAGCAGTTGACGCCCAGGTGCAGCCGGAGTCGATGTCGCCGTTCGAGTCGCGCAGGACGACCATCATCGTGTTGTGGTCGGTCTACGTCATCGCAGCGGTGATCCTGACCTTCTACTGGATCTATTCGGTCTAGCCGGTTCAGCGGCGCAGCCAGGCGGTGATCGCCACCCCGACCCCGATGAGCGCGATGATCGGGCCGAGCACCGACCACGTCGTGGTGTTGCTCATCGGGCTGCCTTGCACGGCGCCGAAGCCCTGCAGGGTGAACAGCAGGCCGAACAGCGCCACGATGACGCCGGCGATGCCGAGTGCGGTGCGCATTCCTCAGTTCCTTCCGTTGGGGATGACCGCGGCCACCGCACGCATCAGCGACCGCTTGACCTTGTCGGTCGCCGAGCCACCGGCCGGCCGGGCCGGTGCTTCGAGCCGAAGGACCTCACCCTCGGCGATCCGGCCGGGCGTGACCACGTTGCCGTAGGCACCGAGGCAGCGCCGCGAGTGGGCTGCGATGGTGCGGGTGATCTCACGATCCCGCTTGAGCTCGGGCTGCTCGTGGGACGGCATCACACAGCGGATGGTGGGGATCAGCGGTTGCAGCGCGGCGTGCGGGCCGTGCAGCACGCCGCCGCACCAGTCCCACTCCGGGTGCTCGGAGCCGCCGTCGGCGTCGATGAGGATCGTCGGCCGGAACCGGCGCACGTCGAACTCGGAGCCCGGCGCCAGGGCGGCCATGGTGGCCAGGCTCTGGGTGGTCAGGATGTGCACCGGATACGCGTCGACATAGCTGCCGATCGGGGTGGCGTAGCGGGTGATCTCGGCGAACTTGCGCACCGGGAACATCGACAGGTCCGGCAGCGCCTCGTCCGGCTCCAGGCCGAAGATGGTGCGCAGGTCGGCCTTGGTGGCCATCGGGGTGCGGTACTGGCGGCGGTCGGTCATCGGCGGCAGCGCCCGAAGTTCAACCTCCCGGCCGACGTACTCCGACAGCGCGCGGTGCACGCCGGGATCGGAGCTGGAGATCTCCCGGCCGTCCGGGAAGCCGATGATCACTTCGGGCGCATGTCCGGGGCCGGCATCGGCGGGCGGGGTGTGCGGGTAGCGCGCGGTACACCACAGCAGCCCGGGCAGTTTCTTGGCGCCGGTCGTCGTGGCGTGTTCGACGTCGCGCACGGCCCAGGTCCGGTCCGCGTGCACGCCGAGGCTCGTGAGGTCGGCGGACGCCACCCGCTCACCCGCCATCGACTTCACCGGATACCGCCAGACCGACACGATGCGGCCGGCTTCGATCATGCCGCCAGCCTATGACGTCACGCCGCGGGCGAGCGACCGAGTTTGCGCGCGGAAACGATCAAGGCCGTCAGCGTCGCGACCAGCCAGAGGCCGAGCACGATGAAGGGCAGCGCACGCTGGTTGTGCGGGAAGTAGGCCGCGGTGTGGATCGCCGACACGGTCGAGCCGCTGGGCAGCGCGTGGTTGAGGAAGGCGAACGGCTGCGGCAGCAGGGAGGCCGACACCGCCCCACCCGAGGAGGTGTTGCCGAGCAGGATGAACACGATCCAGGTGGGAATGATCGCCCACCGGTGCATCAGCACCAGCATGGCCGAGTTGAACGTCGCGGCGATCCCGATCTGCAGCGAGACCAGCAACCACAGCTCGGGAAACGGTGCGGTCAGGGCGTGCAGCGCCGGACCGATCACGAAAGCCAATGCGGCACCGCCGATTACGGCCAGCACCGCCACGCAGCCCAGCCAGCGGGGCAGCGAGAGCGTCTTGACGTTGGCGCGCAGCTGAAACATCGTGGTGAAACCCAGGAGGGTGGCGGCGATGACGAGATAGAACGTGGCCAGGCCGGCCGGATCCGATGGCGGCAGCGGATAGAGGTCGACGATGGGCAGCTTGAACTGGCCCGGCTGGGTCTGGTCCATCTGGGTGAGCACGCGGGTGCCGGATGGGTCGCTGGCGCTGGCGAGCAGCAACTGGGGCGGACTCGCGGTCGCGTCGATGGCGGCGGTGATGCGCTGGTCGTTGATCGCGGCGATCGCTGCGTCCCGGGTCGGATACTCGTGCACGTCGAACTCACTCGGCCTGCGGTGCAGCGCGGCGACCAGTGGCGCGGTGTCGGCCGCCGCGCCGGCCACCCCGACCGGCATGTCCCGCGGGAGGGGTTGCCCGAGCGCGGTCGTGTAGGCGGCCACGAAGGACGACGCCATCAGCACTGCGATTCCCACCACGGCGGCCGCCTTGCGGACCTCCAGCGGGATGCGCCGCATCGAGAATCGGGATGGCTCCGGTTGCGCCTCCGTCATACCCACGCCGTCCACAGCTACTCCTCGTCCTCGGGCCGCAGATCAACGTAGCTCGCCCCTGCCCTTTGCGCCGATGACCAGCCTGATTTCGGTGTCGACGGCCGGTGCTGCCACTATGTAGCTGCACATTTGCGGTACGGAAGGCACCGGGGCGACACGATGTACGACCAGACCAGCGGCTGGGAATCCCACGACGACGCCGGGTACCGCATCGACCCGGTACTGGCGCGGAGTTGGCTGCTGGTCAACGGCGCCCAGTACGACCGGTTCGCCGCCGCGGCCCGCTCCCGCGCCGACATCGTGGTGCTCGACATCGAGGACGCCGTCGCGCCGAAGGACAAGGCGGCGGCCCGCGACAACGTGGTGCGCTGGCTGACCGCGGGCAACACCGACTGGGTGCGGATCAACGGTTTCGGGACGCCCTGGTGGGCCGACGATCTCGCGATGCTGGCCAACCTGTCCGTCGGGGGAGTGATGCTGGCGATGGTCGAGTCCGTCGACCACGTCACCGAGACGGCCAAGCGGCTGCCCAACGTTCCGATCGTCGCCCTTGTGGAGACCGCCCGCGGACTCGAGCGCATCACCGAGATCGCCGCCACCAAGGGCACCTTCCGGTTGGCGTTCGGCATCGGCGACTTCCGCCGCGACACCGGCTTCGGGGAGAACCCCGCCACCCTGGCATACACCCGCGCCCGCTTCACCATCGCCGCGAAGGCCGCTCACCTCCCCGGCCCCATCGACGGTCCCACGGTGGGTTCCAGCGCGCTGAAGCTCAGCGAGGCCACGGCGGTGTCGGCCGAGTTCGGGATGACCGGCAAGATCTGCCTGACCCCGGACCAGTGCGCGCCGGTGAACGAGGGGCTCTCCCCGTCGCAGGACGAGATCGCCTGGGCCAAGGAGTTCTTCGCCGAGTTCGAGCGCGACGGCGGCGAGATCCGCAACGGCTCCGATCTGCCGCGGATCGCGCGGGCCAACAAGATCCTCGACCTCGCCCGGGCCTACGGCATCGAGGTGTCGGCGTTCGACGACGACCAGGCCGTGCACGTGCCCGCGCCGTCGGACACCTATCACTATTGATCCATCTGCTGATTTCATCCCTTACGCAAATGTGACCGGCCGACACCTCAGCCATCCGCCGGCCGCGCCGCTCCGAAGTACGGGTGCACCACTGACCTGTCCCGCGTAGCTTCTGGAGCCAGCGCATGAAGACACTGTCCGCGATCGGCGCCGCACAGGGCGATGCCATCGATTCCCGATACCACCCGTCGGCCGCGCTGCGGCGACAACTCAACAAGGTGTTCCCGACCCACTGGTCGTTCCTGCTCGGCGAGGTCGCGCTGTACAGCTTCATCGTGCTGCTGCTGACCGGCGTGTATCTCACCCTGTTCTTCGACCCGTCGATGGCTGAGGTCACCTACAACGGCGTCTACCAGCCGCTGCGCGGCGTCGAGATGTCGCGGGCGTACGCCTCCGCGCTGGACATCAGCTTCGAGGTGCGTGGCGGCATGTTCGTGCGCCAGGTGCACCACTGGGCGGCCCTGCTGTTCGCCGCCGCGATCATGGTGCACCTCGCCCGGGTGTTCTTCACCGGCGCCTTCCGGCGGCCCCGCGAGGCCAACTGGGTGATCGGCGTGCTGCTGCTGATCCTGGCCATGTTCGAAGGCTTCTTCGGCTACTCGCTGCCCGACGACCTGTTGTCGGGCACCGGGATCCGGGCCGCGCTGTCCTCGATCACGCTGGGCCTGCCGGTCATCGGAACGTGGCTGCACTGGGCGCTGTTCGGCGGCGACTTCCCGGGGACGATCCTGATCCCGCGGCTGTACGCGGTGCACATCCTGATCTTCCCGGGAATCATGCTGGCACTCATCGGCATTCACCTGGCGATGGTGTGGTTCCAGAAGCACACCCAGTTCCCCGGCCCCGGTGCGACGGAGCGCAACGTCGTCGGCGTACGGGTCATGCCGGTGTTCGCGATCAAGTCCGGCGCCTTCTTCGCGATGGTGGTCGGCATCCTCGGCCTGATGGGCGGCCTGCTGCAGATCAACCCGATCTGGCAACTCGGCCCCTACAAGCCGTCGCAGGTGTCGGCGGGCAGCCAGCCGGACTTCTATCTGATGTGGACCGACGGGCTGATCCGGTTGTGGCCGGCATGGGAGCTCTACATCGGCCGCTACACGGTTCCCGCCGCGGTGGCCGTCGCCGTCATCATGGGTGTGATCTTCCTGCTGTTACTGGTGTATCCGTGGATCGAGAAGCGGTTCACCGGCGATGACGCGCACCACAACCTGCTGCAGCGCCCGCGTGACGTTCCGGTGCGCACCGGCATCGGCGCGATGGCGATCGCGTTCTACATGGTGCTGACCTACAGCGCGATGAACGACATCATCGCCTACAAGTTCCACATCTCGCTGAACGCGACGACCTGGATCGGCCGCATCGGCATGCTGGTGCTGCCCCCGCTGGTCTACTTCATCGCCTACCGCTGGGCGGTGGCCCTGCAGCGCAGCGACCGCGAGGTGCTCGAGCACGGCGT